>CAZPBJ010000006.1:0-84889 GCA_964584685.1 uncultured Christensenella sp.
TCTGATTACCGGTTTTACAGGTCAATTTTCTTTGGGCCATGCGGGTTTTATGTCGGTTGGGGCCTATGTCGCAGCCATCATCACAAAGAGCCTGAGCATCGACTTCAGCATTTCGCTACCCATCGCCTTGCTGGCAGGCGGTCTTGCCGCGGCATTATGCGGCTTGCTGATCGGTATGCCGGCACTGCGGCTGAAGGGCGACTATCTGGCCATTATCACACTTGGCTTTGGCGAGATCATCCGCGTGGTCATTGAGAATCTGTCCATCACCGGCGGTCCCGGCGGGCTGTCGCGCATCACGCGCATGTCCCGCGCCTTCTCGCCTGATGTCAGGGAATCCAGCGCCGTGCAGTACGCCATTGTATTTTGGATCATGGTGGTGATCATTACCAGCATCTTCACCCTGGGCCGCTCCAGGCATGGGCGGGCTATTATCTCCATTCGGGAAAATGAGGTCGCGGCAGAGGCAACCGGTATCCCGACTACTTATTACAAACTGTTTGCCTTCACCCTGGCAGCCTTTTTTGCCGGTATCGCAGGCGGACTGTACGCCCACCAGACAGGGCTGCTGACAGCAAAAACATTTGGCTTCAACAAGTCAATTGAGTATTTGGTCATGGTCGTGCTGGGCGGCATGGGGTCCATCACAGGATCCATCATATCATCGGTCGTGCTGGTAAGCCTGCCCGAGGTGCTGCGCGGTTTCTCAGAGTGGCGTCTAGTCATCTACTCAACGCTGCTGATTATCATGATGCTGTTCCGGCCTAAAGGCCTGATGGGAACGCGCGAGTTCTCACTGCTTACGGCATGGGAAACCGCCGCCCGCCGCCTCAAGATGGTGCTGAAACTGCAGCAAAGGCCAACGAAGATGCCCTTCGTTCCGCGATATGATGTATGGGAAAACTCCCTTGTTCTGGAGACAAAAACCCTTGGCATCAATTTCGGCGGGCTCAAGGCAGCCGAGAATGTTGACATCCGCCTGATGAACAATGAGATCGTTGGCCTTATCGGTCCAAACGGCGCAGGCAAGACCACTGTGTTCAACCTGCTGACGGGTGTCTATCTGCCCACTCAGGGAGACATCATCCTGCTTGGCAAGTCCATCCTTGGCAAACAAACGCATAAGATCACAGAAGACGGGATCGCACGCACTTTTCAAAACATCCGCCTGTTCAAATCAATGACAGTGCTTGAGAACATCAAGGTTGCCTTCCATACGCGCATGCAGTATTCGCCGCTGTCGGGTATTGTGCGCAACTCGCGTTACGCCAGTGAAGAGCGCGGCATTGATATCCGCGCGCGCGAACTGCTCAGGGTATTCAATATGGAAAGCGTTGCCGACGTGAAAGCGGACGGCCTGCCCTATGGTCAGCAGCGCAAGCTGGAGATCTGCCGGGCGCTGGCCTGCAATCCCAAGGTGCTATTGCTTGATGAGCCTGCCGCCGGCATGAACCCCATTGAAACACAGGAACTGATGCAGACCATCAAGACCATCAGGACGAGTTTTTCCGTGGCTATACTGCTCATTGAGCATGACATGCGCCTGGTGATGGGCATCTGTGAGCGAATTTACGTGCTCAACTACGGGCGCGTGATCGCGCAGGGCAGCCCGGAATCCATCCGCAATAATCCGGAAGTGGTAGCGGCCTACTTGGGTACCCCGGACAAGGCCGCGCCGGCGCCGGGAGGGGAAGATCATGCTGAAGGTTGAAAACATAACGGTATTCTACGGTGCCATACAAGCCCTGAAGGGCATCTCATTCCATGTGGATCAAGGCGAAATAGTGACCTTGATCGGCGCTAACGGCGCAGGCAAAACCTCTATCCTGCAGGCAATATCGGGAATTATCCCCAGCAAATCCGGCGACATCGGATTTTTGGACCATAGCATCAACAAAACCCCGGCACACGAGCGCGTGAGCATGGGCTTGGTGCAGGTGCCGGAGGGCAGACGTGTTTTCTCCAGGATGACTGTGCTTGAAAACCTGGAAATGGGTGCGTACGCGCGTCCGGCTTCAGAAAAGCTTGACGAAGACCTGGAGAGGGTTTTTGAACACTTTCCCCGGCTCAAGGAGCGCCGCAAGCAGCACGCGGGCACCTTGTCCGGTGGGGAACAGCAGATGCTTGCCATCGGCCGCGCGCTGATGGGCCGTCCTAAACTGATGATGATGGATGAGCCCTCCATGGGCCTTTCCCCCATCCTTGTCCAGGAGATATTCTCCATCATCCGTGAAATCAACGCAAGCGGCACAACTGTCTTGCTGGTTGAGCAAAATGCCCATATGGCACTGTCCACCGCGCACCGTGCCTATGTGCTGGAAACGGGGAACATTGTCAAGGAGGGCTCGGCAAAAGCCCTCTTGGCCGATGATGATGTTAGAAAAGCCTACTTGGGCAACTGATTGCGCCGCTATCAGCAAAAACCGGAGGATTAACCTCCGGTTTTTATTTTCATGCCAGGCTTGCCGCCTTCTTCAGCGCAGGCACCAGGTCTGTCTGCTCCCAGGGCAGGTGTATGTCAGTCCTGCCAAAGTGACCATAGTTTGCCGTCTGCCGATAAATGGGCCTGCGCAGGTCCAGCTTGCTGATGATGCCGTCGGGAGTCAGATTGACCAGGCTCAATAACAGCTCTTCGAGCGCTTCGTCAGACAAACTGCCTGTGCCAAAGGTGTCCACGCTGAAACTCACCGGATGCGCGACGCCAATGGCATACGCGAAAGCAACCTGGCATTTGCCGGCAAGACCGGCGGCAACCACGTTCTTGGCGACATAACGGGCCATGTAGGACGCTGAACGGTCCACCTTGGTGGGGTCTTTGCCGCTGAAACAGCCGCCTCCGTGCGGCGCGTAACCGCCATAGGTATCCACAATGATTTTCCTGCCTGTCAGGCCGCTGTCCCCGGCAGGGCCGCCTATCACGAACCGGCCGCTGGGATTGATCAGGTAACGCGTCTGATTGGTCAGCAGATGGGCTGGGACCACTGCCTTGATAACATGCTCGATCATCGCGTCGCGTATAGTATCCTGGGTGACCTTCTCATCATGCTGGGTTGAGATAACGACCGTCTCGACAGCAGTTGGCTTGCCGTCTACATAGGCAACGGTTACCTGGCTCTTCCCATCCGGACGCATCCATGGACACAGGCCTGACTTTCTGACTTCGCTCATCCTTCTGGTCAAGCGATGTGCCAGGGCAATGGGCATGGGCATCAGTTCCGGCGTCTCGTCACAGGCAAAGCCAAACATCATGCCCTGGTCACCGGCGCCTGTCTGCTGGGCATCCTGCGCCAAATCACGCGTTTCCTGTGCGTGGCTGACGCCTCCCGAGATATCAAGCGATTGTTCGTGCACCGCGGTGAGCACGGCGCAGGTGTTTCCGTCAAAGCCCAGCTTTGAACTGTTGTAACCGATATCAAGCACCACGGAGCGAGCGATGTCCGGGATGGAAACGTAGGTATTGGTTGTGATCTCCCCCATGACAAAGACCTGTCCCGTAGTG
This sequence comes from uncultured Christensenella sp., assembly GCA_964584685.1. Lineage (GTDB taxonomy): Bacteria > Bacillota > Clostridia > Christensenellales > Aristaeellaceae > UBA1038. Next base: position 3,500 of record CAZPBJ010000006.1, read on the forward strand.
GCTGTTGTCTCACAGGCCACACGGGCGTAAGGGTCATCGCGAAGGATGGCATCCAGTATCGCGTCAGATATTTGATCACACAGCTTGTCAGGATGCCCCTCCGTGACTGATTCCGAAGTGAATAGTTTCTTCATCTTGCTTTCCTCCAAAAAAATGCGCCTACCTTTCAGATAAGCGTTATCGTAGCCTTATCTGCCGGCACTTCTGCCGCTGGATTTGGCACCAAGCTTGCGCCGGTTGCCGGGTTTCATCGGGCCAGTCCCTCCACCGCTCTTGATAAGGATATTCAGTTCGTTTGCATGATAGCAGTCAGGAAGCGCGCTGTCAAGACATCCTGATTTGCCTAATGGAGGATTTTGCTTTGGCAGTCCGCTTCTTGACAAGCGGGGCGCTTTCCAGTATCGTCTTGCGTGGCCAAGGAGGGATTGCGATGCTTTTTATCGGTGTATGCGGCGCCAGCGGCTCGGGTAAAACCACGCTGTCACATGAGCTTGTACGTTCTATCCACGCCAGCTGCGTTGTCATCAACCAGGATGCCTATTACTACGATCATCCTGAGCTTACGCTTGAAGAAAGATCCAAGCTGAACTACGATGAGCCCGCGATATTCGATCATGACGCGCTGCTGAGCGATATCACAACCCTGCTCTCGGGTCTTCCCATCAACAGGAAGGCTTATGATTTTTCTCTGCACAGGCGCTGTGACACCGATGATATTGTATACCCGGCGGACGTATTGCTGCTGGAAGGCATCCACGCCTTCTATGACAAGCGCCTGTATGACCGTATGTACCTCAAGCTATATATCAATGTTGAGGCGGACATCTGCCTCCTGCGCCGCATCAACCGTGATATCAAGGAGCGCAACCGCTCCATAGACAGCATTACCACCCAGTATCTGACCACCGTCAAGCCTATGTATGACAAATATATCCGAAACTACATCAACCATGCTGACGTGATTGTCACAAGGGGCGGCAAAAACACGCGGATCGTGGATATATTGGCCGGTTATCTGCGCGATGCCCTGGACAGCCGCGTGGAACAGGGAGCGCTTTGATGAAGAGCTTCATGGACGCGGACTTCCTGCTCACCGGCAGCATCGCCCGTCTGCTATACCATGAAGCCTCTGAAGAACTGCCCCTGTTCGACTGCCGCAGCAATTTAAGCGCAGAAGAGATCGCTCTTAACAGCCGATATGAGAATCTGACGCAGATGATGCTGGCGCAGGATCCTGCCAAGCGGCGCCTGCTGCGGACAGACGGCGCAGATGAAGAAAAAATCACCGGCAATGCCACTGATTGGGAGAAGTTCCTTGCCTACGCCATAGCGCTGCAAGGCGCCATTGGCCACCCTCAGTATCACCTGACGCATTTGGAGCTGCGGCGTATTTTTGATATCACTGAGCCGCTCAGCGAGAACACGGCGCGCCGTATTTGGGATGAAGCCAGCGAGAAACTTAAAAGCCCTGAGTTCAGCACACAAGACCTTCTGCGTCGTTTTCAGGTTCATACCGTATACACGGCGGACGATTTGCTCAGTGAACTCAAAGCCCACCAACGCCTGTGCAGCAATGCTGCGCTTCAAGTAAAAGTTCGCCCCATATTTTGCCCGGACAAGGCCCTGCAGCTCAGCCGTGCAGGCTTTGGCCAGTACATATCAAAACTGGGTGAAATCAGCGGTCAGGGTATCGGCAGCCTGCCGGACTTGCTGAGCGCATTGGAAAAGCGCGTGGATTTCTTCCACGCTCAGGGATGCCGCAGCGCGGTTCATCACATGGCGTCAGTGCCTCGTGTTGACCTTGACGAAGAAAAGGCGGATAAGACGCTGCGCAGCGCTCTGGCGGGTCAGCCGCTCAAAGGCAAGCAGATTGTCGGCTTCCAATCCCTGCTTTATGTCAAGCTGGGCCAGCTTTACGCCAAACGCAACTGGGTGCAGCAATACCAATTCAACGCTGTTACCGACACTGATGGAGGCATGTCCGTGCGTCTTGGAGAGGACACCGGAATCCGGTATGCCTCCGATGAGCCTTTCACCCGGAACCTATCTGATTTGCTTGATGCGCAGGATATGACAATGTCCCTGCCAAAGACAGTGATATACTGTACAAAACCAGCGGATATTTCGCTCATCGGTTCCATTGCCGGCAATTACAGGCAGCCCGGCCTTCCCTGTAAAATGCAGATAGGGCTGCCGGGTGACATTCATAATCAACGCGATAACGTGCGCGTCTGCCTGCAGGGACTCGCCGGGGCAAGCCTGCTCAGGCACAGTTTTGGCTTTTCTTCTGAAGGCAGTTCATTTGCCGGTTTCTCAAGGCATGAGTATTTTAGGCGCATCCTTTGTGATACCATTGCCGGCTGGGCAGAGCAGGGCGAATACCCAAACGACTTGCCGCTTCTTAAAGATATCGTCCGCGACATTTCGTTTCATAACGCTGTCGCCTATTTCTCTTGACTCACACCGCGTTCAGGTGTTCAATCAGGACTTTTATACCTATCAGACACAGGACCGCGCCGCCGGCAAATTGCGCTTTTGCTTGATATGTCTGTCCAAACTTATTGCCGATGACAGTGCCCAGCAGGGAGAGCGCAAAAGTTGTCAGGCCAATGACAATCACGGAGTAAACGATATTCACCTGAAGTACCGCCAAAGCGATCCCCGCGGCCAGGGCGTCAATGCTGGTCGCGATGGAAAGCAGCAGGAGCTCCCGCAACCGAATCGGCGCGCAGACTGTTTCCTCCTCTTCATGCAAGGCATCCCATATCATCTTGAAACCCAGGAAGCCCAGCAGCGCAAAAGCTATCCAGTGGTCCGCGCCCTGGATGGCATGCCTGAACTGTGTGCCTAAAAACCATCCGATCAATGGCATCAATGCCTGAAAAAGACCAAATGAAAGGCCGATCATCAATCCCTGGCCAACTTCAAGCCTGCGCATGCACGCGCCTTTGCATATTGCCACCGCGCAGGCATCCATTGACAGGCCCACAGCCAGTATCATCAGTTCCGCAAAGATCACAGGCTGTCGTCCTTTCCCCTACTCCAATGTCCAATGCCGTGCATTATACTGGCTTTTATGCTATCATGCAAGAATCTGCAAACGTGCAGGAAAGGAAGCGTCATGGCAAAGGTATTATTGAAGCCTGAAAAGGAAAAGCGCGTATATTCCGGTCATCCATGGGTATTTTTAAGTGACATCGCCCAAAGTGACAGGGACTGCCGGGCAGGGGATGTAGTGAGCATTCACACGCGTCAGGGCCGATTCCTCGCACGCGGTGTATATAACCCAAATTCACAAATCGCCCTGCGAATCCTGACTACGCAGGATGAACCGGTCGACCGCGCCTTCATCAAGAAGCGCGTCAAACGCGCAGTTGATTATAGGCGCAGGTTTGCTGACCTTCACTCCTGCCGGCTCATCCATGCGGAGGCGGATGGATTGCCGGGCATTGTTGCTGACAGCTTTGGCCCGGTTGCGGCACTCCAGTGCGTTTCGCTTGGCATGGAACGATTTGCGCAGGACATCGTGGATGCCCTGACAGAGGAAATTGCGCCGCAGGGAATATATGAGCGCAATGATATCCCGGTGCGCAGGCTGGAGGGACTGGAACAACGGACAAGCCTTCTCTATGGAACGGTACCCGATCGCGTTGAAATGAGCGAGAATGGCATCCGTTTCCTTGTTGATGTTAAACACGGGCAAAAGACAGGCTATTTCCTCGATCAAAAAGAAAACAGGGCCGCGATGGCGCCCTTCTGTCCTGAAGCCAAGGTGCTGGATTGTTTCAGCCACACCGGCAGCTTCGCCCTGCACGCCGCGCATTATGGCGCAGGCTCTGTCCTGGCAGTCGATATATCCGATAGCGCCTGCGCCAACGCGCGGGAGAACGCCACCCTCAACGCTATGACAAACGTGCAGGTCCAGGCTGCGAACGTTTTTGACCTTCTCAGCGCCCAGGCACAGGCAGGGGAACGCTTTGACCTGATCATCCTGGATCCGCCGGCTTTTGCCAAGACCAGGGACAACATTGCCGCCGCTACAAAAGGTTATAAGGAAATCAACCTGCGTGCCATGAAGATGCTCAACGACGGGGGCTACCTGGTCACCTGCTCCTGTTCGCAGCACATCCTTGGCGCGATGTTCAGGGATATTGTGCTGCAGGCGGCGATCGACGCGCGCGTGAACCTGATGCAGGTCGATTTCCGCACACAGGGCAGGGACCATCCCATACTGCCCGCTTCCATCGAAACCCAGTACCTGAAGTGCGGCATCTATCGGGTGGACCGCTAGTCCTTCAGGGTGATGCTCACCAAGTAAAAATTGATCCGGAATCCATATATTTTCAGCAAGCCTTCCCGGCTGTAGAGCGCGCGCAGTGCCAAAAAGATCTTCCGCTTGATGGGGATTCCTTTATTCAGGCTGAAAGCGGACTGCCATGACAGGCCGCCGGGCGCACGGTGGTAATGATACACCACCATGGGAATGAAGTGGACATGCTTAATATAAAGGTAATACTGCATATTGAACAGGCTGTCCTCGCCCCAAACCATGCGCTCATTAAAGCGGATGCCCTGCTCTTCCACTATCCGGCGCAAATACAGCTTGTTCCACAGCGCGCTGAAATAATAGCTGCCTGGCCATTTGATAAGTTCATGCATAAAACCCTGCTTATCCAGCCTGCAGTCAGCCTTGACCAGACCGCGCCGGCTGGATTTTCCTTCAGCGCCGATGGTGAAATGCCCAATCACCAGGTCTTCCCCTGCCATCGCCTCTACCAAGGCGGCTGTCGCATCCGCCGGCAGGATGTCATCACTGTCTAAAAACTGAAGATACGTGCCTTTGGCTGCACCAAGGGCCGCGTTACGCGCCGCTCCGGGCCCGGCGTTTGCCTGATCAATCACCTGGAAGCGTTCATCCTTCATGGCATACTGCCTGCAAATGGCGAGACTGTTATCCTTGCTGCCGTCATTGACAAGGATGATCTGCAAATTATGATAGCTCTGGCCCAGCACGCTGTCCAGACAAGCCGCCAAAGCCTTTTGTGCGTTGTATACCGGGATGATCACACTGACAAGCGCTGAAAGCAAAAGACCACATCCTTTGAGTCTGTAGTGGCAACAGTGTACCACAGTGGAACCGCCCTTGTCAAAATGATTGCTTATCGGGTCGCAGTATAGTAAAATGAAGTCGGGCCCATACGCCCGCGATCAATGAGGAGATGCTTGAATTATTGTCGATACCGCTGAAGAATCTGGATCTGTACCAATCCGTTTTTGGGATGAATGATCAGTATATTAAGCTGATTGAACAGGAGTTTTCCGTGAGCGTTGTTCTGCGGGACAATGCCTTTGTTATACTGGGCGAGCAGGATGAGTGCCTGCTGGCCCGTCAGGTAATTGAAAAGCTGAGCCATATGCTCTACGACGGCCAGTCTATTGACGCGGGTTTGGTCCGCTATCTGTGCTCCCTGGTCCGCAAAGGGCTTGCAGACACGGCAGATGAGATTTTTCAGGATATCGTCGCGTTCACATACAAAGGCCAGCGCATACGCTGCAAGACGGCAGGGCAGCGTGATTATGTCAGCGCCATGCGCGCCAGTCAGTTAACGCTGGCGGTTGGCCCTGCCGGCACAGGCAAGACATACCTGGCGATGGCAATGGCCGTTGTGGCGCTTCGCAACAAGGAAGTGGAGCGCATCATCCTCACGCGCCCCGCAGTGGAGGCAGGCGAGAAACTTGGTTTCCTGCCCGGCGACATGGCACAAAAGGTGGATCCCTATCTCAGGCCGCTGTATGACGCGCTCTTTGAGATGATGGGCCAGGATGCTTACCTGAGCCTGCTTGAAAAGGGCACGGTCGAGGTAGCGCCGCTTGCCTTCATGCGCGGCCGAACACTCAACAATGCCTTTATCATCCTGGATGAAGCGCAAAATACAACCGCTGAGCAAATGAAGATGTTCCTGACCCGTATGGGCAAAAACTCCCGCTGCGTAGTGACCGGGGACTTGACGCAGATCGATTTGCCGCCGCTTAAAAAGTCGGGCCTGCAAATCGCGACGGAAGTTTTAAGGGGTATTGAAGATGTAAGCATCATCAGCCTGACCCAGGTTGACGTTGTGCGCAACGAACTGGTGCAGCGCATTGTACGGGCTTATGAGCTTCACGAACTGCAGGGAAAAATCCAATGATCCAAAAAGGTCACGCCATGAAGGTGATCAGGCTCAATGGGTCGCGACTGGGCCGCTATTTAAAGAGCCAGTCTTTCCATCGCCTGATGATCATCATGGCCGGTACTTTGACCATCATGGCCGCCTTCATCCTGGCTATCTCACCCACGCGCTATAATTTGCATGTGGGCATGGTACCAAATATCACCATATCGGCAAATAAAGACGTCGTTGATGAAGTGACCACCGAGCAAAATCGATTGCTTGCCGCCAATGCCGTCACCCCGACCTATAAGTTCAGCGAGGGCGTGACCGAGATTGTCAATACCAATCTGGATAATGTGTATATGCAATTTTCCGCTGTGCGCCAGTACGCGCAGGCGCTGCCGGATTATTCGCAAAACAAGCGCTATAGTCCCCAGGAGCTTGAATATGCCGCGCAAATGGTCACACTGGTGAATTTGCGCGACTATCAACTGGTCACGCTGATGAATGCTTCCCAGGCGCAATACGATGAGCTGACCGCCTCCCTGAAGGCTGCGCTGCGCAATACCATGCAGGGCCATGTGACACAGGGGCAGGAGCGTATTGCCAGAGACAGCGTCATGCAGATCGTAGGATTCAAAACCAGTGTCAGCCTGCTGCAAAATGTTGTAGCGCCCACGATTGACGCCGTTATCCTGGCCAATATGGTCATTGACCAAGAGCAGACGGAACAGGCAAGGGTAGCTGCCGCACAGGCAGTGGAACCGGTTGTATACAAGCAGGGGCAAAATATCGTCGTACGAGGCGAGGGCCGCATTGAGAAGCACCAAATCGCCATGCTCAACAGCCTGGGCTTGCTGGACAACGATCAGGTCGATTACAGGATGTACTGGGGAGCCCTGCTGATCGTCCTGTTTACATTGGTCATTATGGCCCTGGTACTTTCATATGCCTGCCCTGATACGGCGGGCAGCAAGCGCCGCCTCGCCCTTGTTTATGTCGTCCTGCTGGGTGTCACACTGCTGTGTTTCCTGGCCAAAGGCATCCAGAATATCTATCTGGCACCCCTCATCCTGGCCGCGCTGCTGCTTTCAATAACCCTTGGCGCCTTGCCTGCCGTCATTGTCAATGTCAGTGCGTCGCTGATTGGTTCTTTCATATTAGCCGGCGCGATCAGCGCAAGCAACGTTGACCTGATCAGTCTGCTGATATCCTCCCTTCTGGCAGGTACGATTGCTGCGCTTATTGCCAGCAAGCAAGCGCAGCGTTCACTGGTTCTGGCTGCCGGATCAGCTGCGGGTGCTGTCAGCTTCGTCAGCGTGCTTGCCCTTGGCATGATGATCAGCAATGTATCAAGCAATTATCTGGATCGCGCCCTGCTTTCCATAGGCGGCGCCGCAGTGGCGACACTGCTATGCCTGGCGCTCCAGCCTCTTATAGAGTCAGTGTTCAACCTGCCCACCGGCAGCCGATTAATGGAACTCAGCAATCCCAACCAGCCCTTGCTGCGCCGCTTGCTGCTGGAAGCGCCCGGAACCTACCACCACAGCATCATCATTGCCAACCTGGCAGAGGCTTCGGCTGAGGCAATAGGCGCAAATCCCTTGCTGGCGCGAGTGGGCGGTTATTACCATGATATCGGCAAACTCAAGCGTCCGCTTTATTTCAAGGAAAACCAGATTGGCAGCGGCAATATCCATGACAGCACCGACCCAGCCGTCTCCGCCGCAATCATCACCGCCCATGTGCGCGATGGCTTGACTTTGGCAAAGCAGTACCGATTGCCAAGGGAGGTGCAGCAGATCGTTTCGCAGCACCATGGCAATTCACGCGTTGCGTATTTTTATTCAAAGGCCGTCAAAGAGGCCGGCGAAGAGGTGGATGACGAGAATTTCCGCTACGACGGCGTACCCCCGCAGAGCGTGGAAGCCGCCCTCGTCATGCTGTGTGACACCATTGAAGCCGCTGTGCGCAGCTTGTCCAATCCCACCCCTGAGGAAATCGAGGCTTTCATCTGGAAACTGATACGTGCCAAACTGGATGACGGCCAACTGCTCAACGCGCCCCTCACATTGGCTGACCTTTATGCCGTTCAAAAGACCTGCGCAGCCATTGTCCACGGTATTTTCCATGAGCGGGTCGCTTATCCGACAGATGATAGGAAATCCCCCCTTGAGCGCATCAAGTCAAACCTGAGGGCAAGCAGCAAAGCTGCCGGTGTTGGCTTTGAAGTGCGCCCCAAGGAGCAAACTTGAAGATCCTGTTCGAAGGCATTGCCCTTGACGCCGCAATGGAATCCCTGCTGAGGCAGGCAGCGCGGGCCGCCCAGGAGATAGAGGGATTAACCCATGCATCCTACGTAAACCTTCTGATGACAGATAACGAAGGCATTCAAGCCATCAACGCACGGACACGTCACATTGACCAGCCGACTGATGTGCTGAGTTTTCCCAGCCTGAGCTTTTTATCCGGGCAGACTGTAAAGGATGCCCCGGAGCTGCTTGCGCGTGAATGGGACCCTCAGGAAAACGCGTGTTTTATGGGCGACGTCGTGATTTCACTGCCTCAGGCACAACGTCAGGCATTGATGTACGAACACTCCCCGGAAAGGGAAATATGCTATTTGCTGATACATGGCCTGTTTCATCTATTTGGATATGACCATCTCAAGGAGGAGGACAAAGTGGTGATGCGAGCCAAAGAGGAAGCCGCCCTGGCAAATACCGGGCTGCCGCCGGCTGATGATGAAAGCCTGCTTGAGCAGGCGCGCCTGGCCATGCAGGCGGCCTATGCGCCTTATTCGCATTATCGTGTTGGCGCTTGTCTCCTGGCAAAGGACGGCCGCACATTCACCGGCTGCAATGTGGAGAATGCTTCCTATGGCCTGACAAACTGCGGCGAGCGCACAGCGGTATTCAAGGCTGTCAGTCAGGGAGCAATCGCATTCACCACACTGGCCATAGCGGCACAAAACCATCCCCCCTGGCCCTGCGGAGCATGCAGGCAGGTGCTGAGCGAGTTTTGCCCGGATCTTCGTATCCTGATCACCTGGGGTGATGGCAAAGTGGAAGAGACTACGCTCAAAGAGTTGCTCCCCCATAGTTTCTCACCGGCAAACGGAGTACAAGACGTCCTTGGAAAGGAACAAAATGACTGAACAAGCCCCCTTTCATTCAGGTTTCGCGGTCATCATCGGCCGTCCCAACGTTGGCAAATCAACCTTGATCAACCGACTGGTTGGCGAAAAAGTTTCCATCGTCTCTCCCAAACCTCAGACGACGCGCAACAAACTGCTTGGCATAGTGACCACAGATCAATCACAGATCATCTTTGTTGATACGCCGGGCATTCATCGTCCGCGCACCAAGTTGGGCGAATATATGGAAAAAGCGGCTGAAGACGCCCTGCAGGGGATCGATGTACTGTGCGTTTTGGTAGATGCCCTCAAGGTCAATGCGCAGGATCACAGTATCGTCAAACGCTTTGGCAATGTTAAGATCCCAAAGTTCCTGCTGATCAATAAGGTGGATCTTGTTCATCCGCAGCAGCTTCTGCCTATCATCGATTCCTTTAAGGACGATGGCTTTGACATGCTGCTGCCCTTAAGCGCAAAAACCGGGGAGGGCACCGATGAACTGATGGAAGCTATCTGCGCCGCCCTGCCTGCAGGACCGCGGTACTATCCCGAGGACATTTTCACAGATCAGACACAGCGCCAGATGGTTGCCGAGATCATCCGCGAAAAAGCGCTGATGTACCTGAAGGAAGAGATCCCCCATGGCATCGGCGTGGAAATCCTGACCCTCAAAGAGGAAAGCGACAGTTTTACCCAAGTCCACGCGACCATTTATTGTGAACGCGACAGCCACAAGGGCATCATCATCGGCAAAAAAGGCATGATGCTGCAGCAGATTGGCACACAGGCTCGCGCGGGCATTGAAGCGCTTCTTGACACTCACGTCAATCTGCAGCTCTGGGTCAAGGTGCGTCCGGGCTGGCGCGACAACGCAAGCGACCTAAAAACACTGGGATATTGGGATAATTAAGGAGTAGGCATGAGGAAACTTGTTTGTGCCCTTCTATTTGTGTGCCTGATGCTGCCTGTAATGGTTCAGGCCGAAACCACGCCTGAGAAGTTCACTGTATCTTTCTTTGGTTCATTTGATACGGTCATCAGCATCATCGGCTATGCTCAAAGCAAGGCAGTGTTTGATGAAGAGACCGCAAAAGCTCAGGAGAGCTTCCGGTATTACCATCAGCTTTTCGATATTTACAATCAGTACGGTGATCTGCACAACCTCTGCTATGTCAATCTTCAGGCAGCCAAGGCGCCTGTTCAGGTACCATCTGAGCTGTTCAGTTTGCTGCAATATGCCAAGGAGATGTACAAGCCTTCGCAAAAGACCGTCAACATCGCCCTGGGTCCCGTACTTGCCTTATGGCATCAAGCGCGGGAAGATTCCGAGCTTGACCCAGAAAAAGCTTATCTGCCTGAACTTTCTGCCTTGGAAGAAGCGAATTTACATACCAATCTTGACGACCTCATCCTGGACGCGGGTGCAGGTACGGTGTATTTCATGGATCCACTGATGAAGCTGGATGTTGGCGCGGTGGCCAAGGGCTATGCGGCCGAGCTTGTTGCGCGCCAGCTGCTGCAGGGACCGATGCCGTCCTTCGCGATCAACGCGGGCGGCAACATCCGCCTGGGCAGCCCCCCCCTTGACGGACGGGCAAACTGGGGGGTTGCCGTCCAGGATCCGGATGGCTTTGCCTTGGCGGATCCAAACAGTGATGTCATGGATACTCTTTTCCTGCATAATATGTCCGTGGTCACAAGCGGTGATTACCAGCGTTACTATGTATATCAGGGAAAACGCTACCACCATATTATCTCGCCTGAAACGCTGATGCCGCCTCAGCATTTCCGCTCGGTTACCATCATCACCGAGGATTCGGGTTACGCGGACCTGCTCAGTACAACGTTATTCCTGATGCCCTATGAAGAAGGTATCGAATTCGTAAAAAGCCTTTCGGGCGTTGAAGCCATATGGATCCTTAACGATCGCTCCATTCGGATGACCGAGGGCATAAAAGTATCAGCCAAGTCACAAGGCGCTACAAACGCGGCACAGCCATAATCAAATGACCAACCAGGGCTATCTGTTCACTGATCAAACTGCAGATGGCGCCGGTGCCTATGCGGGCATCACCGGGCAAAGCAATGTCCTGTGTGCGCCACCCTGCTTCCAGAACATTGGTGATACCGGCGTACAGGCAGTCCGCTTCCTTTTCGAGCATGAAGGAATGCCTGAGCATATCAACAGCCGCGTACAGAAGTCCAAAGGGACTGTCCCCATCCGGGACCTCTCCTGACAAGGCGGCGGCGTAAACGATTGGCCTCTGGCTGAGATAGCAGTCATACAAAAAGGATGGCAAGCCGCTGATCGCTTCCGCAAGCCCCTTGATGGCTTTGCAGGCCGCAGGCTGGGCAAATATTACGCCCATCATCTCAGGCTGTGTGAGCAGTTCGGGCAGGGTCTGTTCCAGGGTGCTTACCAGCTGTTTGGTCTTCGGGTTCCTGACAGCTTCCGCCGCGGTGGTATGAGCCCAGACATCGTTCAATCTGCCGGTGAATGGAATCTCACGCACTCCAAGGCCGGCCTGTCCTGCCTCCCGGTAGACAAGCTTTACCGCCTGGCTGAACGGCCCTTGTGCCATGCTTAGCGGATACATCAGCACACCGTCAGGCAGCGCACCGGACTTAAGCAGGGAGTGCGCTCCCATGCACTTGGGTATACGAATAAAATGACCGCCTAAACAGGCATTCAAGCCTTGCGCCAACGCCTCTATGCCCGTGCCCGTCCGGGAAATTGCCAGCACGCAGTTGACATCCTGACACGCATCAATGGTTTCCTGAGTCATTGGACTGCCGTATGACTGAGTGGAGGCGTCGGCGATTTTATCTTCTTTCATCACAAAGGAGTGCCCGAACGCTACAGCCAGATCACTCAGAACACCCTGGACTGCCAGAACCAGCGACTTGGAAGGAGTATCGCCGGACAAGAACATGATTTTCGCACGCATTGCTGTCCCCCTGTCCTATTCCCAATCCACCGGGTAAGAGGTAACCGCGTATTCAAGCTTCTTGCCATTGCTCAGCATCGTATTAATGACGTTATCTATCAGGCGTTGATCGGTAAAAGGCGTAGGCGTGAAATCATTGTAGTCAGACTTTGAGGAAATCCGCATTGGGATAATGCGAAAGCCCTGACCCGTTGTCATGCCGTCTTTTACCATAAAACGCGCCTGAAAGACAAAGGATGACATGTCATCGGGTTTATTGTTGCCGGCAAAGCTGAAATTAGCAAGGGAGTATACGATGTATTTGCCTTTGTACGCTTCAATGGGATTGATGCGATGGCTGTGATGGCCAACCACCAGATCGGCGCCGGCATCAACTGTCAATCGGCCAAGCTTCTGCTGGTTGGCATTTGGCGCGTAATCCAGCTCATCACCCCAATGATAACTGACAATAACGATATCGCATTGTGTCTTTGCGCGTGCGATATCAAGCGGCACCAGGTCATAGAGCCTTGGATACTGGTTATTGAAAGTCTGGTAGGCCAACAAGCCAATCCTGACGCCCTTTGCCTCAAAAATGCCAAGGCTGCCCTCAGCGCTCCAAATGATGCCCTGCTTATCAAAATTGGACTTGGTCTCATCGATGCCGGCCTGACCATGATCAAGGGCATGATTGTTTTCAAATGAAACCGCTTCAATGCTGCCACGGGTCAATATTTCAAGATATTCAGGCGGCGCGGAAAAAACAAACTCATTGCCCTTCTTAAATACAGGGGCTGAAGTGAGCGTGGTTTCAAAGTTGGCGAATGTCATGTCATCTTCAGCCAGCAATTCACGAATGTTGCGGGTCACAAAACCAAGGTCGCCGCCCTGCTTTTTAAGTTCCTTGTCAAAAAGGCTCATCCCCCCCTTGCGAACATCGCCGCCAAAGGTAAGATCACCCAAGGCACTGACGGTGATGATGACAGAGCCGTCAGCCTGCTGCTGAATCGTCTGCTGCGCAGGCAGCGGTGTCACTCCGGGGAGGTCCGTAGTTGGCGAAAATGATGCCTGCGGCGTTGGGCTTGGCTGGGCAAAAAGAGATACTTCTTCTTCTTGTGCGGCCAGGCCGCCAAAAGCGCCCAGCAGCATCATCAGAAAAAGCATCGTGAACAGGAGCTTCTTCATGCTCAGCTCCTTATTTTGTCCAGAAAGCCCTGCATCCTCTCAAAGGCTTGCAGCAGCTTGTCAGTACCCGTCGCGTAGCAGCAGCGGATATGGCCTTCCCCCATTTTTCCAAAGGCCGTGCCTGGGATGCATACCAGCGCCTTGTCAACCAGCAGCTGCTCGCAGAAAGCTTCGCTGCTTAAGCCGGTGCTTCGGATGGAGGGGAACATATAAAACGCGCCCTTTGGTTCAGCGCAATCAAGGCCCATGCTGATAAAAGCGTCATACATCAGGCGCCTGCGCCTGTCGTAACTTTCCCGCATCATCAGGATGTCCTGGTATCCGTCTTCACGCCCTTTTTGCAGAGCGCTGATCGCCGCAACCTGGCTTTGCCTGGGCGCGCACATGATGGTGTATTGATGAATCTTTGAGATGGCCTGCAGCAGACTAGCCGGAGCTGCTACATAGCCGATGCGAAGACCGGTCATGGCAAAAGCTTTGCTGAAGCCATTGATGGTGACAGTGCGCTCCCACATGCCGGGAAGTGCTGCCATGGAGCCCTGAATAAATCCGTCATATGTCAGTTCGTTGTAAATCTCGTCGCAGACGACAAGCAAATCATGGCGGACAGCCAAGGCGGCAATGGCCTTAAGATTTGCGGATGTCAGTACGGCGCCGGTTGGATTGTTGGGAAAGCAAAGCAGGATAGCCTTTGTGCGCGGCGTGATGAGCCGTGCAATATCCCCGGCCAGTGGTTCAAAACCGTTTTCAGCGTAGGTTGGCACCATGACAGGCGTTCCATGGCTGAATATCACAGATGGGCTGTAGCTGACATACCCCGGATCGGGAATGATGACCTCGTCCCCTGGCTCAAGTATGGCGCGAAAGCTGATATCGATGGCTTCGCTGGCGCCAACGGTAACCAGTATTTCGTTCTCCGCCTGATAATGCAGTGAGAAACGCAGCGCCAGGTAGGCTGCGATCTCCCTGCGCAGCTCCAGGATGCCGGGGTTGGCGGTATACTGCGTCTCGCCATCCAGCAAGCTGTTGATCATGGCGTTGCGCGCGTGGTAGGGCGTGACAAAGTCCGGCTCGCCTATGCCCAGGGAAATGACATTATCCATGGTCTCGGCGATATCAAAGAAACGCCTGATGGCGCTGGGCGGTACAGAAGCGATGCGTGCGCTGACGAAATTGCGGCTCATGGGGATACCACCAGTCTCTTGTCGCGGGAGTCGCTTTCAAAAATGACCCCGTCCTGCTTGTAGCGCTTCAGCACAAAACTGGTGGAGGTCGCGTTGACAGTTTCCAAAATGCTCAGTTTTGAACTGACAAACAGGGCAAGCTCCTTGAGCGTAGGCGCCTCAACCTGCACCAGCAGATCATACGTACCGCTCATCAGAAAAACACTCTGCACTTCCTCAAAGCCGTAAATGCGTTTTGCCGTGTCATCAAAGCCGTAGTCACGCTGCGGCGTTACTTTTACTTCGATCATGGCCTCCACGCGCTGCCGGTTGGTCTTGTCCCAGTCAACTACAGGATGGTAGCCCAGGATGACCCGCTCCTTCTCCATCTCCTCGATCGCTTCGGCGACGCGGGGAAGCGTGGTGCCAAGCATGACCGCCATCCGTTCCAGGGACAGCCTGCAGTCTTCGCCCAATAGGTCCAGTATCTGTGTTTTCATTGCGTCCATTGGTATCACCTCAAAAAATTCCGCTGATTTTACCCTGATCGTCCACGTCAATGCTAAGTGCCGCAGGCGCTTTGGGCAAACCCGGCATGGCGATGATATCGCCTGCGAACGCCACCACAAAGCCCGCTCCGGCAGACAGGCGGATATCGCGTATCGTCAGTTCATAGCCTTCAGGCGCGTTGAGCACCTTCGCGTTGTCACTGAAAGAATACTGTGTCTTGGCAATGCAGATCGGGCTTTGACCATATCCGTCGTTTGTCAGCTGCCTCAGCAATTCCTTTGTCCTGCCCGCGAAGTTCACACTGCCCGCACGGTAGACACGCCTGGCAATAATCTCAATCTTCTCCTGCAGCCCCGCGCCCAGGTCATAGGTATAGCTTGGTGCCTTGTTTCCCTGCTTGTCCAGCAGGTCAGCCACGCAGTCGGCAAGATCCTTCGCGCCTTCTCCGCCTTTGGACCAGCCGTCGCTCAAGCGGCATGGTACGCCCTGAGCCGCCATCGCGCTGATAATGGCGTCAATCTCCGCTTGGGAGTCACTGGCAAAATGGTTGAGCGCAACCACAACGGGAAGCTGCCAGACATCTTTAATATTGCTGACATGACGGCGCAGGTTGTCCATACCCTTCTCAAGCGCGTCAAGATTTTCAACGGCGAGGTCGGCCTTGGGTACTCCGCCGTGATGCTTGAGTGCGCGGGTAGTTGCCACCAGCACCACACAGTCAGGCCATAACCCGTTCTGGCGGCATTTGATATCCAGAAATTTCTCCGTACCCAGGTCCGCGCCAAAGCCGGCCTCAGTAATCACATAATCAGCCAGCTTCATGGCCAGTTTCGTAGCGATGACGCTGTTGCAGCCGTGGGCAATATTGGCAAACGGCCCACCGTGTATCAGGCAGGGCGTGTGGTCAATTGTCTGTACCAGGTTGGGCATCGCCGCGTCGCGCAGCAAAGCCGTCATGGCTCCCTGCGCGCCAATCTGGCCGCAGGTGACAGGTTTATCGTCAAAATCCCTGGCGACGACGATCCTGGCCAGGCGAGCTTTGAGGTCCCGCAGATCGCTTGCCATACAGAAAGTGGCCATGACCTCGCTTGCTGCGGTAATGTCAAATCCATCTTCACGCGGCACGCCATTCTTGTCACCGCCCAAGCCGCTGACGATCCTGCGCATCTGCCTGTCATTCAAATCCATGCAGCGGCGGAAAGTGATCCTTCGCGCGTCGATGTTAAGCTGATTCCCTTGTTGGATGTGATTGTCCACCATAGCCGCCAAAAGGTTGTTGGCAGCGGTGACCGCGTGCAAATCCCCCGTAAAATGCAGGTTGATATTTTCCATGGGAAGCACCTGCACATAACCGCCGCCGGTCGCGCCGCCCTTCATGCCAAATACCGGTCCCAGGGATGGTTCGCGCAGCGCCAGCATTGCTTTCCTGCCATTGTATGTCAGCCCATCGGCAAGGCTGATACTGATGGTGGTCTTGCCTTCCCCCGCGGGTGTTGGCGTGATGGCTGTGACCAGAATCAGCTTGGCCTTTTCCGGCAGGTCCTGATATGCCAGGGGATCCACTTTGGCGATGTAGCGCCCGTAGGGAGAAAGCGATTCTTCCTTCAAACCAAGTACCTGCGCTATTTGCGCAATGGGAAGCATGGTCGCGGCTTGGGCAATCTCGATGTCGTTCACGGAATCCTCCTCGTACTGATTATCTTTTGAAGGTCTGCGAAACAGCTTTCAGGCAGACTTCTTTGCTCTCTTCAAAATGGTGCTGCATCAGGCGGTCAAACTGAGCCTGATCACGCGCCATGAGGTGGCTGAGCATCTGATAATGCTCCTGATGCGCGCTTGAACGCCGGACGATGCTGGCAATGGCGACGGTGGAGAAACGCATGATATATTCCTCCTGGCTGTCGATGACGCGCAAAATCCGTTTCTTGTCGGACACGTGTTCGATTGTTTTATGAAACTGGCGGTTCAGTACAGCCAGTGCCGCTGCATCCTCTTCCCTTTGGCTTATATCCATGCGCGCAAGCAAATCCTGCAGGCTGGTGATGATATCCTGTTTGATGTTGGCCATGATGGACGGCGTGATAAGCATCATCAAAGCATTGCGGATGGTAAAGATCTCTTCGATATCCTCAATGGTGAAGGCACGCACCACGACGCCGCGCCTGATCTCACAGCTGACCAAACCATCGAGCTCCAGCTTTCGGAAAGCCTCACGCAGTGGCGTACGGCTGATATGCAGTTTTTGCGCATAGACAGTCTCGACGATCCGTGAACCTGCCGGAATTTCACCGGTGATGATGGCGTGCTTCAGCGTTTCATAAGCGATGTCTCTTATGGGTTTGTTGAGCATGCTCTCATCGGCTTCACGTGTTTGCATCCCGTCTTCACTCCTTCCGCTGTTATCTCATACTATCGTGAATTGCTTATGCTGTCAAGGAATCCTCATGTCGTCAGGCACATCCCCGCCCGCCTCATGAAGCATGGTTTTAACACACAGGCTCCCCGCGTTGAACTGATACACGCCGATCAATTTTGCCCGGCACGTCAACACCGCAAGTTCATCCTCCTGCATGCCCTGAGCGCCTGAAAGATCCCGCGCGTCCAGCGCAAGGCCGTTGATACACGCTTTCTCCGATCCATCCGGGGCACAAACCTGCCGCAGGTGACCCAGGCACTCCCCTGCGCTTTTAAGCCATGGACCACACGCGTGGCCGGATTTGAGCGCAGCTTCCAGCTCTTCAAGGGTGATGGCATCCTCAATGCGGAAAATACCTGTTTGCTCCCGGATCAACAATCGCATATGGGCGGGACATTCAAGTGCCCGGCCAAGATCATGGCACAGCGTACGGATATAGGTGCCTTTCCCGCAGCGGATGCGCAGCAGGTAACCGTGATGCGCTGTTTCACCCATAGCTGTTATCCCATGGATTATGACCGGACGTTCCTGCGCGATCACGGCTTCGCCTTTACGTGCAAGCGCGTACAATGGAACGCCGCCCTTTTTGATCGCTGAATAGGAAGGCGGCCGCTGCATGATTTGCCCTTCAAAGGCCGCAAGTGCGGTAAGCAGCGCATCTTTGGCGGGATAGCGATCCCCTGACCGGATGACCAGGCCTGTCGCATCCTGGGTATCGGTGGCGCTTCCAAATGCGATTTCCACCACATAGACCTTCTCACCCAACGCCAGGTAATCAAACAGCTTTGTCGCTTTGCCTACCATGACGGGCAGCACGCCGCAAGCCTCAGGATCGAGCGTTCCGGCATGGCCAAGCTTCGCCCCTGTCATCCTCTTCAATGAAGAAACGGCCCGTGCAGATGACAGGCCGGGAGGTTTCAGGAGGTTGATGATTCCGTTCATTGGCGCAAAGATTCCAAAAGCGCATTTCTCACGCGGGATACGGCGTCTTCCATCGGCCCAGGGATCGTACAGCCTGCCGCCTGCGCATGGCCGCCTCCGCCAAAGGCGAAAGCAATGCCCGAAACCTCGTAAGGCGCGATCGATCGAAAACTGAACTTGATGCCGTCGTCCTGCTCACTTGCCAGGTAACACATCTGTACGCCCGGAATATAGAGGCCATGGTTGACGATCCTGTCGGAATGCTCACCACCTGCCCGGCAGTCAAGAAAGTCCTGTTTGCTCAGCTGCATGCCGCTCAGCCGCCCTGCCTCAAAGAACCGCAGGGAATACAGCGCTCTCCCCAGCAATAGCACCTGCTCTTTTTCCTGCATGAGGTGCAGCGCACGCGCTGTCTCCTGCAGGGGCAAGCCTGAGCGCATGAGCTGGGCTATTTGCTCAAAAGTCTCGTCAGTTATGCTGCTGAAGCAGAAATTGCCTGTGTCTGTGCCGATTGCCGTATAGAGATACACGGCGACTTCACGCGAAATGGCAAGCCTTGCCTCAGTAAAAAAGCGAAATACCAGGCTGCCTGACGCGGGCAGCTCATCCAACACCATGTTATGCTGCGCGAACATGGTGTTTGTCTGATGATGATCCATCTGCAGGGTACGGCCTGCCTTCAAAAACAGCGCAGCACTGTCGCCAAGCCGTTCTATGTCGGACGCGTCGATAGAGACCGCCAGGTCAAATACCGTTTGCGGCATATCACCGGGCAGCCTGATATCTGAGGAGCCGGGGAGAAAACGAAGATACGCGGGAACAAGGTGATGGCATGCCATCACAGCGTTTTTACCAAGCTGCCGGCACAAATCATTTAGGGCCAGCATGGAGCCCAGCGCGTCACCGTCTGGCATGAGGTGAGTGCAAAGCAAAATGTCATTTGCCTCGCGCATCATGGTCAGGACGTCTCCAAAACTGCAGTCAGCCCTCATTCCCCTCACCGTTCCTGTGCTGATCATGAGCCTGCACATCCTTGAGTACCTGCGCAATATGGACGCCGTAGGCTATGTTGTCATCAGCGGTGAAAAGAAGCTCAGGCGTATAGCGGATAGTGATGCGGCCGCTCAACGCGTGACGGATAAAGCCGGCAGCGCTTTTGAGCGCCTTCAGCAGATCCTCCTTGAGATTATCCTCAAGTACACTCACATAAACCTTTGCGTAGCGCAGGTCGCGCGCGACATCCACACGGGTGATGGAAAAAGTTCCATGCAGGCGCGGATCGTCGACATCTTCCCTGATGATGCGGTCGATCCCCTTCCTCATCTCCTCGGATATCCTGTCCAGGCGGAAATTAGGCACGGACATCCTCCTTTGGTTTGACTTCTTCCATCACGAAACACTCGATGACGTCTTTTTCCTTGATATCATTGTAGTTTTCAAGGCCAATGCCGCACTCAAATCCGGCAGCCACTTCCTTCACGTCATCCTTGAAGCGCTTGAGCGAACTCAGCTTGCCTTCAAAGATGACCACGTTGTCACGCAGCAGCCGTACGGAAGCATTGCGCTGTACCTTGCCGTCAACGACATAGCTGCCCGCAATGGTACCCGATCCGGTGATCTTGAAGACGTTGCGCACTTCGGCATGACCAAGCAGGTTTTCCTTGAAGACCGGCTCCAGCATGCCCTTCATGGCCTTTTCAATGTCCTCGATAGCCTGATAGATGATACGGTACAGGCGTACATCGATGCCTTCCTTTTCGGCCAAATCGCGCGCGTTGGTATCGGGACGGATATTGAAGCCGATAATGATCGCGCCAAAGGCGGATGCCAGGTTGACATCATCCTTGTTGATGGCGCCAACAGCGGCGTGCAGTATGCGGATCTTGATCTGGCCTGTGGACAGCTTCTCAAGCGCCTGGCGCACTGCCTCCACCGAGCCCTGAACGTCCGCCTTGATGATGATGGGCAGCGTTTCCACCTTGCCCTCGGAAATGTTCTCATATAGATTATCAAGCGTAACCTTTGCGCCGGCATTGACGCGCTGCTCGCGCTCCCTGTCCTTGCGCTCTTCAGCGACCTGGCGGGTCAGTTTATCATCGTCCACCGCTATCATCTCGTCGCCGGCAGACGGTACTTCATCAAAACCGGAGATTTCAACAGGTGATGAAGGACCGGCTGACTGAACGCGTTCGCCGCGGTCGTTCTGCAGGGCGCGGACGCGTCCTGAAACCATGCCAACCACAACATAGTCACCCACATGCAGGGTTCCGTTTTGCAGCAGCACTGTTGCCAGCGGTCCGCGGCTCTTGTCCAGCTTGGCTTCAATGATCACGCCGCGCGCCTTGCGGTCAGGGTTCGCGCGAAGCTGCAGGACTTCAGCCTGAAGAAGGATCATCTCAAGCAGCTGGTCAACGCCCTCACCGGTCAAGGCACTGACAGGTGCCATGATGGTATCGCCGCCCCACTCCTCAGCCACCAGGTTATAATTGGTCAAGTCTTGCTTGATGCGCTCGGGATTGGCTGAGGGCTTGTCCATTTTGTTGATCGCGACAATGATGGGGACGCCTGCCGCCTTGGCATGATTGATTGCTTCCACGGTCTGGGGCATTACGCCGTCATCGGCAGCTACCACCAGGACAGCGATATCCGTTGCCTGCGCGCCGCGCGCGCGCATGGCGGTGAAAGCTTCATGGCCGGGCGTATCCAGGAAAGTGATCTGCTGACCCTTGAGTTTGACGGAATAGGCGCCGATATGCTGGGTAATGCCGCCTGCCTCTGTCTGCGTGACATGCGCCTTGCGGATATAGTCAAGCAGTGAGGTTTTGCCGTGGTCGACGTGACCCATGATCGTGATGACAGGCGGACGGGGCACAAGGTCCCCCTCTTCGTCTTCAAAGACAGACTCGGACAGCACGTCTTCAGCGGTTTTGTCCAGCTTCATCTCAAGCTCAACGCCAAACTCACCGCAAACAAGGGAGGCGGTGTCAAAGTCAAGTTCGCTGTTGATGTTGGCCAGGTTGCCAAGCAAAAGTAATTTCTTGAGGATGTCTCCCGCAGGCCGGCCAACGCGCTCAGTCAAATCTTTCACGGTGATGGTTTCCGCTGTCATGTAGGCTTTTTCGATCCTGATGGGAGCCATCAGCTGTTGGGCGGAGAGTTTCTTGGAGCGCGCGCGTTTGCCGCCGCGCACCACATCTTCGTCAGGGTTGGCAAAAGTATTGCGCGCCATCTGCTTGCGGTTGCGCGTGACATGCTCGGGATCATGCTGACGGACATAGTTCTTCTTGTTTGGGTCGTAATTGCTGACGCGCTCCTTTTCCATGGGCGGGGCGACATCATCGGCAGGCCGCGGACGGCCCATTCCGGGACGCATGCCCGGCTGGCCGGGGCGGTTGAATGCCGGAGCGGGACGGCCGCCTATCGGCGGACGGCCAAAGGGCTGCGCTCCGGGGGCCGGACGGCCATAGGGCTGTGCTCCGCCCGCTGGTGTGGCAGGGCGTCCGTAGGGCTGTGCTCCGGGGGCCGGACGGCCGTATTGCTGTGCGCCTGGGGCTGGACGGCCGTATTGCTGTGTTCCGGGTGCCGGGCTGTTGAATGGCTGTCCGCCCTGGATTGGACGCGGGTATTGCTGCGCGCCGCCTGCTGAATTGCCAAAGGGCTGCGTTCCGGGTACGGGGCGGTTATATGACTGAGCGGTACCCGACGGCGCGGTCGGGCGATTGAATGGCTGCGCACCGGGAGCCGGACGGCCATAGGGCTGCGCGCCCGGCGCCGGACGTCCGTATTGCTGGGTGCCGCCGACAGGCGCCGCGGGACGCCATGCCGCCGCGGCAGCGGCAGGCTGAGCGGCTGCCGGTGCAGAGGGCACGGCAACCGGCGCACTGCTCACAGCCGGCTGCGTCATATGGGGCTTTACAGCAGGCTCAGGCTTGGCTGTAGGCAATGGCTGAGCCTCCTGCACCACTGGTGCCGGCACAGCCTCTGCAACCGCTTCGGAAGCCTTGACCGCTTTGCTTTGCACAACAGGCTCGGTTTCCGCAGCAGGCGTGGCTTGCGCAGCCGCAGCCGCGACCGGTGCCTGGCTGGCAGGGCTCTCCGCCGCCGCTGCCGGCGCTTTGATGGACGGGGTCTCCACAACCTCGCTTTGGACCACAGGCTCCTCATCGGGCATGGTCCATGCCTTGGTCTGCTGCTGCATCATCTGCTGGTGCTGCTCTTGACGCTGACGCTGGCGTTCCTCGTCTTCCTGGCGCAAGAATTGACTTTCCTGCTGCTTGAGCATCTGCAGCAGAATATCCGTGTTGCGCTTGAGGCGCTCCGTTTCAGCAAGTATCACACCCGCTTTTTGATTGAGTTCCTTGGAGACTTCTTTTAGGCTAACCTTTGTCATTCGACCCTCGTCCTCCGCCAATTGCGTTTAGTACTCATTGGTCCCCATCCTGATCATGCCAGGTGCCGCTGACCTTTTCACATATCCCGCCCGGGGGCAGCGAGGCGGCCATGGTGCCCTGTTTGCCAATTGCCTTGCCCAGCAGGTCTTCGGGCAGCCTGAGACAGCGAACCTGGTGTGTCCGGCAGGCATCCGTCATGCGTTTTGTAGTGTTGGGGGATGCCGCCTGATCCAGCAGCAGCAGTCCTGCCCTCCCCTGCCTGATATCTTCCAGGGCCGGCTGTGCCCCTGCCTTGAGCTGGCCTGAACGCATCGCCAACCCCAGCAAGCCTGCCAAAGCTCTCTCATCCATCAGAGGGTACCTTTGGGAGCACCAGGATCTTCTGCCTCAACTGCTCGGTCACTTCCGGGCCGATAGGGCTTTCCAGCGCGCGATCGAGTTGTTTTTGCTTGATGGCGCGCATCAGGCAGCTTTCCTGCCGGCAAACATAGGCGCCTCTTCCTGGTTTCTTGCCGCCGGGGTCCAGCGCGATTTCTCCTTCAGGCGTACGCACGATGCGCAGAAGCTCCTTTTTGGGTTTCATCTCGCGGCAACCGACACACATCCGCAGGGGGATCTTCTTTGGCATGCTGTCCTTCTGCCCTTAGGGTTCCATGTCGTTGGGAATGACGTAGGGATTGTCAATGCCTTCGTCCGCCTCAAGCTCAATAGCGTTCTCGAGGGGAATGTCCTCGGCGTCAATGCCTTGCTCACGCAGCAGCTCGGCCACCTGTGTCTCTGACTTGATATCGATCTTCCAGCCGGTCAGTTTAGCCGCCAGGCGGGCATTCTGGCCTTCTTTGCCGATGGCCAGCGACAGCTGGGTATCAGGCACCACAACGCGGCAGATCTTCTCATTGGCTGAGATGAAGACGCTGACGACATGCGCGGGGTTCAGTGCGTTGGCGACAAACTCCGCCGGGTCGGCTGACCACTTGATAATGTCGATCTTCTCATTTTTCAATTCCCTGACGACGTTTTCAACGCGGGACCCGCGAGGGCCGACGCATGCGCCTACAGGGTCTATCATGGGTTCAACGGAGTGAACGGCCATTTTGGTGCGGCTGCCGGCTTCGCGCGCGATGGATTTGATCTGCACCAGTCCCGTGGCGATTTCCGGAACCTCCATCTCAAACAGCCTCTTTACCAGGCCGGGATGGATACGGCTGACATAAACCTGGGGATTGCGGCTGGATTCTGGGCCCGAACGATGAACCTTCAGGACATAGACCTTGATGTGGTCTTCCTCCCGATACTCCTCATTGGGCATGAACTCATTTGATTCCATGATCCCTTCGGTGCGGCCCAGCTCGACATATACTGCCTTTGGCTCTACGCGCTGCACGATAGCGGTCAGTATCTCATTTTCTTTTTCGATGTATTCATCATAAATCTTGCCGCGTTCTGCCTCACGGATGCGCTGCACAAGCATCTGTTTGGCGGTCTGCGCAGCCACGCGGCCAAAGTCCGACGGGGTGACATCGATTTCCACAATATCGCCAAGCTGGTAGTTGGCGCGGATAACCTGCGCATCGGGCAGTGAGATCTGGAGCTGGGGATCCGTCACCTCTTCGCTGACCACTTTGCGCGCGTATACCTTTGCGCCTTCCTTGCGGCTCAGATGCACATTCAGGTTTTGCGCCGCGCCGCTGTGCTTGTTGCTGCGGCGGTAGGCAACCTTGAGCGCCTCTTCGATGGTGTCTATCAGGATACCTTCATTGATATCCTTCTCATGTGCCAAAGTGGCGATGGCGTCCATCAAATCAACTTTCTGGTTGTTCATGCCTGATCCTCCTGCGCTTGCTCAGCATAGTCTTCCAGTACTTCATCCACATCCAGCGTCCGCCTGGCTACCGCGACAAGGGACGCGGGAAATATCATATCCTGCCCTTGAATGGCCAGGTGATACCCCTGGCTGTCCAATCCCTGAAAAATACCTGTGTATACCTTTTGTCCATCCAGAGGTTTGAACAGCTTGATTTCGACCTTGCTGCCCATCGCCTTGCGTGCATCGCTCTCCCTTTTGATGGGCCGGTCGACGCCGGGCGAGGAAACTTCGAGGAAATCATATTCAAGCTCTTCCACCAAAGGCAGAAGCTTGCGGTGATAGGCTTCGCAATCATTCAGGCTGATACCTTTGGGGCTGTCCAGATAAACCCTGAGATACAGTCCGGCCGGCTCCTTCTCAAAGGCAACATCCACAAGTTCCAAGCCTTGGCCGAGGGCCAGTTCCCCGCAAAGTGCCGGAAGATCAATTCTCACACTCTTCTTTGCCATCTTTCAACAATACAAAAAGCGGGCATCCGTTGCCTGAAGAAAAGCTCCGTGACAAAGCACTGATCTCTTCTCCCTGCAACTCCCACTCTTCGTCAAACCCTTCTCTCACTAAAAAAATCTGATACCGTGTGAGTATAGCATACAATATCAAGCATTACAAGCGATTATCCTCAGATGAGGCTGAAAAAGTCCACCTGGCTGCTGTCAGACAGGCCCTTGAGCGCGCCCGCCTCACTCAGCATGTCAATGCCGTTTGCATTGATGCGCGTACGGTTCTTCAAGTCTTCAATGGAGGCAAATACCTCCGCGCGCGCGTCCGCGATGCTTTGCGCGGCTGCTTCCCCAAGGCCGCCCAGCGCGATGAAGGGAACGCGCAGCGCTCCGTCTTCGACTGTGAAAACCTTGACGTCGCTTTTATACAGATCGGGCGGCAGGAAGCTGAATCCCCTGGCCAGGAACTCAAGCACCACTTCAAGCGCTACGATCTCATCCTTTTTCACGCCGGTCAGATCCTTGCTGTCGATAGCCCTCAGATCCTGCAGCATGGCTTTGATGTATGACTTGGGCTTCAGCATGCTGCCGGCATTGAACCCGGAGGAACGGATGGTAAAGTATGCCGCGTAATATGCCAGGGGATAATTGACCTTGTACCAGGCAACGCGCAGCGCCATCGTCACATACGCCACAGCATGCCCTTTTGGAAACATATACTCGATTTTGTTGCAGCTGTCAATGAACCACTCTTCCACGCCGCGCTCACGCATAGCCTCTACCATGACAGGCTTCAAGCCCTTGCCTTTTCGGACGTCTTCCATGATATCGAATGCCATTTTGTCTGATACGCCACGCTGGATGAGCGCGTTCATGATATCATCTCTTGTACAGATGCAGTCGCGCAGTGTGGCGGTGTTGGCTGCGATCAGTTCCTTTGCGTTGCCAAGCCATACATTGGTGCCGTGGGAGAGCCCGGACAGGCGGATCAGTTCCTCCATCGTGGTCGGCCTGGTATCCATCAGCATCTGGCGCACAAAGGGCGTGCCAAACTCCGGAACGCCCAATGTTCCCGTAGGGCAATCAATATCAGCCTCGCTGACGCCAAGTGCCTCCGGTGAAAGGAAAAGTGACATCGCCTTCTTGTCATCAAGGGGAACCTGAAAGTAAGGAATGCCGGTCAGCTTTTCCATCATATGGATCATCGTAGGGTCGTCATGGCCCAATATATCAAGCTTCACCAATATGTCGTGCATGGAGCGAAAGTCGTAGTGGGTGGTGATAACGCCGCTTTCCTGGTCGTCGGCGGGATGCTGGACAGCCGTGAACTGTGTTATCTCATAGGCCTTGGGCAGCACAACGATACCGCCCGGGTGCTGGCCGGTCGTACGTTTGACACCTACGCAGCCCAAAGCCAAGCGGGTCTTTTCAGCATCCGACAAGACAAGGTTTTTGTCTTCCATGTATTTGAGCACAAGGCCGTAGGCCGTCTTTTCCTGCAGCGTGCCGATAGTGCCGGCACGAAAAACATAGCCCTTGCCAAAGAGCTCCTCAACATACTGATGTGCCTTTGACTGATACTCACCCGAAAAATTCAAGTCAATATCAGGCACTTTGTCACCTTCAAAGCCAAGGAATACTTCAAAGGGAATGCCAAAGCCGTCCTTTGCCATTTTGTTGCCGCATGCCGGGCATGTCTTGTCAGGCAAATCAACGCCGACAGTGAATTGCTTCGGGACATCGAAATCAGCCGACCTGCAATGTTCACACCGGTAATGGGGCGGTAACGGATTGACCTCCGTGATACTGCACAGCGTAGCGACCAGGCTTGAACCGACAGATCCCCTGCTGCCCACCAAATAACCATCTTCAAGGGACTTGCTGACCAGTTTATTGGCGATGCTGTATAGCGTTGCGTACCCATAACCGATGATGGCTTTCAATTCCTTGTCAAGCCGCTTTTCCACTATAGGCGGCAAGGGATCGCCGTACAGCTGCCGCGCCTTCAGGAGCGCCATTGCGCGTATATCATCTTCTGCGCCTTCCCAGACAGGAGAGAAGGTGGTCAGGTTGTGCGGATGCCTGGGATAAAGGGTAATGTCCTGCATCCGCTGAAGCAGTTTTTTTGGATTGTCGATGACGATTTCTTTTGCCTTGCCGGCGTCCAGATAGGCAAAGCAGTCCAGCATTTCCTGTGTTGTACGCAAATGCATGCTTGGCAGTTCATCGGCGTCTTCACGATGCTGGCTGTGGTGCAGAATGCTGCGCAAGCGCTTGTCCTTAGGATCCAGGTAGTGCGCGTCGCCCGTAGCGACAACAGGTTTGCCCAGCTTTTCTCCCAGGGCGATGATTTTCTGATTGATGGCTATAAGCTGTGCCTCATCTTTCACAATGCCCCTCCCGATAAGCAAGGCACTGTTTTCATGAGGCTGGACTTCAAGGTAATCATAGAAAGCCGCGCGGGCTTCCAGCTGATCATCAGCTTCACCGGCAATTATGGCTTGGTAGATCTCGCCCTCCTTGCAGGCGGACCCTATCAGGATACCCTCCCGAAGTGCCTGGATCCTGTCCCTGGGGATCTTTGGAACGTGATGAAAATAGTGAAGGTGCGAGAGGGTTACCAGCTTGTTGATATTCTGAAGACCGATCTGCGTAGTGGCCAACAGGATGATATGCCTGTCGATGCTCTTGGTATAGCCGTCGATCCGCTCATCAATGTCTGACAGTTTTGCGGCGCCTTTAGCTTTCGCCGCGTCAAACATCCTGGCCAGGATCTGGGCAGTTGCAGTCGCGTCATTGACAGCGCGGTGCGCATTTTTCAGCGATATGCCCAAATGCTTGCAGACAGAGGCGAGGCGATAGCGCCTCAGCTCAGGATAGAGCTTTTGCGCGAAAAAAAGCGTATCTATCTGCGCAGTACTGTAACTCAGCCCTAATCTGGCAAGTTCGCTTTCAAGGAACGCGCAGTCAAAAGCCGCGTTATGCGCGGCCAGGGGACAATCCCCAATGAAGGCCATCAGCTTTGGCAGCGCCGTTGCCGCCTTCTCCTGTCCAATCAGCATAGCGTCGCTGATGCCCGTGATCTGCGTGATGACGGGAGGAAGAGGGACGCCGGGATCGACCATCATGGATAAACTGTCGATGATACGCCCCGCTTGCAGCTTTACCGCTCCGATTTCAATTACACGGTCTTGCTGCGGATTGAGCCCGGTTGTCTCAAAGTCAAGCACCACCACCGTATCGTCGATCAAGCGGTCAGGCGCGTCCTTCACAATGGGCGTGCGGTCGATCATGTAGGCTTCAAGGCCGGGTATCAGGCGGATCTTGTTTGCTTTGGCCGCCGCGAATGCCTCTGGATAGGCCTGCACTACGCCATGATCCGTGATGGCGATGGCCTCGTGCCCCCAAGCGGCCGCGCGGGAAATCAAGGCCGCGGCTGAGGCAATGCCATCCATCACGCTCATGTGGGTGTGCGCATGAAGCTCAATGCGCTTCTCGTCTGCCTGGTCATCGCGCTTTTGCAAATGATGCATGGCAATATCCTGCGCCATCAGCACCAGCGTCTTGTCAAAGCTGTCATTCTGGCAGGTACCGCGCACCTTCAGCCCCTTACCCACTTTGATCTGCTTGATTACCGTCTCAACGCTTTGGATTTCCTCCTGTGTCAGCTGCGCGGGCTCGCCCTCCTGCTTGAAACGATTGTTTCGATATCGCAGGAATATTTTGCAGTGGATGGAGTCAGTGTAGTCGCTCAGCACAAATGACAGCAGCACCATCTCTTTGCCCGGTATGTCGCGCCGCTCAAGGCTGATCACTTCGCCCGCGACGGTCACACGGCCTGACAGTTCAGTCAGGCCCTGCATGGGCATGGCATCCTCAGCGATCGCGCTGCCTTTCAAGCGAAGAGACTTCGGCCTCTTTTCCTTCGCTTTGTCCGATGAGTCCCTGTTGTGTTCATTATGCGAACCAAGTGAGCGATGGGCCTGCTCTGCCTGTCTGTCCGCCGCGATACGTTTGAGCCTGTTTTCAACATCGTCACGCAGCCTCATCACCAAAGGCACTTCCAGGCGGAACACATCGAAAATGGCGATGGCCAGCAGCTTATCCGCTTCACGCTGACGGAAATAGTCAAGCGAAAAAGTATCGGGCAGCTCCAGCACCAGCGCGTCATTTTCCGCTTTGAAGATGATTTCCGGTATCCATGAAACGGCGGCAGGGTGAGCGCGGGCCAAAATGCTCGACAGCAAGGCCTTGTGATCCTCGGGATTGGAGAGAAACTGCTGCGCCAATGCAGGCGAAGCAACGCGCAGTGATATTCGGATAGCGGGAAAAGTGCCTTGCAGTATTTTTTTGACAGCGATAAAATCCTCTTCCCCTACCACGCTGTCGCTTAAGAAGGAAACCATCGCGCTGCGTGCCTTGGCATCATAGGAGACCCTCTCCAAATGGAGCATACCGCGCAAATGAGGCAGCTGGGACTCAATTGAATTTATCAGCTCATCAAAGGTCAATTGCCCCTCCCGTCCATTTCCCCATGCCTGGTTTGCGTTTATCCGGATAAGCGTTGATGGCTGCAACGATCTCATCGGCAGCGTTATCCCCAACCTTGCGGACGAACTGTCCGTCGATGTATAAAGCGCCGGCGTCCTTGCCGCCGCAGTAAGCGATATTCGCTTCCTTAGCCTCACCCGGACCGTTGACAATGCAGCCCATGACAGCCACTTTGACATGGCTCTTAATGCCAAGCGTGCGCTGCTCCACCTCACGGGCGATACTTTCGACATCCACTTGCGTCCTGCCGCAGGTTGGGCAGGAGATCAGCTGAACACCGGCGCGCATACCCAGCGCGCGCAGGATGTCGATGGCTGCCTTGGGTTCAGGCAAAGGCGAGCCCGTCAAAGAAACCCTGATCGTATGGCCTATGCCGTCCAAGAGAAGCGCTCCGATGCCTATGGCGGATTTGATGGTTCCCTGTCCCGGCAGCCCGGCCTCCGTGACCCCAAGATGCAAAGGGTAATCAAAGCGTTTGTCCGCCAAGCGATAGGCTTCCACATTCTGACGCACGTCGCTTGCCTTGAGCGATATCACAATATCATCAAAACCAGCCTGTTCCAGCAAGCGTATATGCTGCTCTGCGGCCAGCACCATGCCTTCAGCCGTTACGCCGCCAAAGCGCGCGATGATATCCCGTGGCAATGAGCCGGTATTTACGCCGATACGGATGGGAACATGATGCGCCTTGGCGCAATCAGCTACCCGGCGGACCTTGGCGGCATCTCCGATATTGCCAGGATTTAGGCGCAGCTTGGCAATGCCTTGTTCAATGGAGGCGATGGCCAGCGTATGGTCAAAGTGTATGTCCGCCACCAAGGGGACCGGGCTCATATCAACGAGGGCCCGGACCGCACCGGCGCAGTCCTGATCATAGACGGATATCCGCACCATATCAGCGCCAGCCTGAACCAGGCTGCGTATCTGCGCGCCGGTTGCCTCAACGTCCTCAGTGGGCGTGTTGGTCATGGATTGGACGCTGACGGGGTGCAGACCCCCAATTGGCATATTGCCTGCGTAAACAGTCTTTTTCATATGTGTCAGAACAGCCGCAGGATGTCGCGCAGATTGATCCAGATCATGAAAGCGAATAGCAGCAGCATCCCGATGGCATGGACGTAGCCTTCCTTTTTGAAGGGTTTGCCGCGGACCGCTTCCAGGATCAGGAAAAGAAGCCGGCTGCCGTCAAGCCCCGGCACGGGAACCAGGTTGAACAACCCCAGGTTGACGGAAATCAGGCACATCAGGAAAAGAAACCCCTGTACCTGTGTCTCCTGCGTAGTTTGCACGATGGCTTGCGTGATGCCGACAAAGCCTGTCATTTCATTGATGCCCTGGCCTCGGAACACCAAATTCCTGAGCGCTGTGATAATTGAACTGCCGGCGCTGACCGTCATGCGGAATGCTGCTTCCACTGTTTCCGGGAGGCCGGTCCGGATCCATTCCTGAGGCGTATTGGTCAGCAAGTTCACGCCGATCATATATCGGCCCGCTTCCTGTGAGTAGATCGGTGTGACGTTAAGCGTCAGGGATCCCGTGCCGGGCCTTTCAACAAGCATTTCAAAGGCAGGTGTGCCGTCTTTGGTAGCCAGATCAATAGCTTCCGTCACATTGTCGCTGACAGCGATCCCATCAATTGACCTGATCTCATCAAGCGCCATCAGCCCTGCCTGGGCTGCCGGACTGTCGGCATTAACACTTTGCACCGAGGTAGTGGAAGGGCCGGTAATACGCGGAACGCCGCTGATCGCATAGAAGGCCAGCGCAACCACGAATGCCAGGACGAGGTTCATGACCGGGCCGGCCAATATTGTCGCCATGCGTTTCCATACACTGAAATTGCCAAAGGTGCGAGGATCTTTTTTTGCCTCTTCACCACCGTCGTCCTCACCATAAAAGGCACAGTAACCACCCATGGGAATGACGCGCAGGGCGAAAGTCGTTTCATATTTCTTGCTCTTCCAGCTCAGGATCTTTGGTCCAAAGCCAATGGCAAACTCACGTACCGGAATGCGGCTCAGCCTTGCCGCGAAAAAATGGCCGGCTTCGTGCACGGTAATCATGACGCCAAACATTAAAACGGCGGCCAATACATAAATAACGGACATTGTTCCTCCTATATTCCTCTCATGGAGACAATCAGTTCCTGCGCCTCTACGCGCGCGGCCCGGTCCGCCTCCTCCACAGCCTCCAGGCTGTCAGTTTTCATGGCGCCAAGCGCTTCCATGGTTTGAATGACGATGTCGGTGATCGCGCCAAAGCGGATTTCCCCACGCAGGAAGGAAGCGACCGCCGTTTCATTTGCCGCGTTGAGTATGCAGGCTGCGGCACCGCCTGAGTGCAAAGCCTGATAGGCAAGACCGATCGCCGGGAACCGGTCGTTGTCGGGTTTTTCGAAGCTGAGCTGAGCCGCAGCTGCCAGGTCAAGGGAAGGCAGCTTGCTGTCCAGCCTGCGGGGATAGCACATCGCATACAAAATGGGAATGCGCATATTTGGGATACCCATTTGCGCCAGAACCGCGCCATCTTCAAAGCATACCATGGAATGCACAATGCTCTGCGGATGGATGAGCACCTCAAGGCGCTCAGGAGAAGCGTCAAACAGCCACCTGGCTTCAATGACCTCAAGGGCCTTATTGAACATGCTGGCCGAATCAATGGTGATTTTGCTGCCCATGGCCCAGTTGGGATGCTTGAGCGCTTGCTTGGGCAGCGCGTTTCTAATCTGCTCTTTGCTGAAAGACCTGAACGGCCCGCCCGACGCAGTCAGGATGATCTTGCTGAAAGGATTTCCATCCGCTGCCCTCAGGCACTGGAAAATGGCGCTGTGCTCGCTGTCCACCGGGATGAGTGTGGGCTGCCCGTCAACCTGGGGGCAAGCAGCCATCACCAGTTCGCCTCCGGCTACAAGGGCTTCCTTGTTGGCAAGCAGGACTCTCTTGCCGGCGCTGCGGGCTGCAAGCACGCTGCGCAGCCCCACCATACCGCTGAGGGACACAAGCACATCATCTGCCGGAGCATGCGCCGCCAGTTGTTCCAAGGCGCCATAACCAAAGTGCCAGTCGCAAAAACGCAGATCCTGCGGTATATCCGCCCTCTCGCCCGTGAGCGCGGCCATTTGCGGCCGGTAAAGCCGCACCTGCTCAAAAAGAAGCGCCGTATTGTGATGCGCGCTGAGCGCCGCTACCTGAAAGCGTTCCGGATAGAGGGATACGATCTGTAAAGCCTGTGTGCCTATGGACCCGGTAGAGCCTAATATAGTTAAGGAGCGCATGGATCCCTTTCGTCAAATGAAGAGCATCTGATAGCTGTATACAAAGACGGCCACGAATAGTATGCTGTCCAGCCTGTCAAGCATGCCGCCGTGTCCGGGGAAAATGCTGCCAAAGTCCTTCACCTGGCTGTGCCGCTTGATGATGGAGGCAAACAGGTCCCCCACCTGGCCCACAAAGCCGCCAATCAAACCAATCAGGACAAAGTGCCATATGCCCGGCAGGGAAGAGGTGAAGGTAAGCGCGATCAGGTAGATGGCAAGCGCTGTGAGCAGGCTGCCCAGGAGTCCGCCAATGGCGCCTTCCACAGTCTTCTTGGGGCTGACAATGGGATTGAGCTTGACCCTGCCGTAGCGTACGCCGACAAAGTAGGCTGCCATGTCACCCATAACAGGCACAAAGAAAGTCAAAGCCATCAATACCCGTTGAGAGCCGGCTTCCATACCGTTCATGGCCAGCAGCGCCATACCCGGCAGGGCGATCGAAAGCAGCGGGAGCAAGGAAAACAGCATATCTTCCAACAGAGGATTGCTGCGAAACAGTACATTGACGCAGACGATCAAAAAAGTGAAGAATATCATGATCAGGAGAATACCCGTTGCGCTGGCAGGATCCCGCAGGAGGAAACCGGGGATGCTCACCAGCAGGGCCGCCCAGGTTGGCCATGTGACCGGACGATGGCCTGCCATGGAAAGCACCTTGAACTCTTCCCCCACTGCGATCAGCACACAGGCGGCCCATAGGACGGCAAATACCCAGCCGCCCATCCACAGTGCGAACAGCAGCAGCAAGAATAAGCCCGCGCCGGTCAGAGTCCTTGTCATCATGTTGATCTGCCTCCAAATCTCCTGTCGCGGCGGGTAAAGGCTGCCAGAATATCCCGGTAATGCTGCACGGTAAAATCCGGCCACAGTACCTGTGGAAAGGCCATCTCGGCATAAGCGTTCTGAAAAAGCAGAAAATTGCTGATTCGCATTTCACCGCCGGTGCGGATAAGCAGATCCACATCCGGCTGATCATGCGTGTACAGCTGCGCCCTCAGCATATCCTCCCCGATATCTTCAGCCCGCACAAGGCCGTCCTGCGCTTGTCCGGCAAGAAGGCGCGCCGCGCGCACAAGCTCCGCCTGACCACCGTAGTTGAGCGCGATGTTGAGCTGCAGCCCGTCATTGCTTTGCGTTGTCTGTTCGGCTTGCGTGACGGCAAGGCACTGAGCTTCGGGCAGGGCTTCCTTGTCACCCAGGATGCGGATCCGGACCCTCTTGGCGTTGAGCTCGTCAATCTCAGACTTAAAAAAGGTGAGGATCAAGCCCATCAGCGCGCCAACCTCTGCGTCCGAACGCTTCCAGTTTTCGGTGGAAAAAGCATAAATCGAAAGGACAGAGATACCAATATCGGAAGAGTAACGAATAATGTCACGCAAAGCCTCTACGCCCTGGCGATGGCCAAGCGCAATGGCCAGACTGTGCTGCCTGGCCCACCGCCCGTTGCCGTCCATGATGATGGCAACATGCCCGGGCACGGTTCTCTTTGCCTCAGGCATGGCCCTCCTCCGGCGCGCGCATATCAAAGAAAGCAACCACCAGCGCGTCCTTGCGCAAGGCAATGACGCGCGCGCTTCTGTTTGTATCCTGCGCCGGCGAAACGATCGGGGAACGTGTCTCCACGATCGCCGGAATTCTGCCCTGACGCGCCATCTGGATCATCACCTCGTCCAATGGACGACCGATGGGATCATAAGGAATCAAATCTCAAGTATCTCTTTCTCTTTATCAGCCGCCATCTTGTCCACATCTTTGGAAGCGGCGTCTGTCACTTTTTGCAGCTCTTCTTCCGCACGCTTCTGCTCGTCCTCTGTGATGTCGCTGTCCTTTTTCAGCTTTTTGATATGCTCCATCGCATCGCGGCGAATGGCGCGCAGGGCCACTTTGGATTCTTCGGCTGCCTGAGCGACCTTTTTGGAGAGTTCCTTGCGGCGCTCCTCATTGAGCTCCGGAACGATAAGGCGGATGATCTTGCCGTCATTGGAGGGATTCATCCCAAGGTCACTTTTTTGGATAGCCTTTTCCACCAGCGGAATGGCCTTGACATCCCACAGGGAGATCGTCAGCATCCGCGGCTCTGGTGACATGATGTTGGCCATTTGGGGGAGCGGCGTCTGGGTGCCGTAATAATCCACCATGATGCGGTCCAGCAGCTGCGGATTGGCTCTGCCTGCGCGCAAGGACTGCATGTCACGCTTGAATACATCCTTGGTCTTCTCCATACGTTCTTTTGCATGGGCTATCACAGCTTTGTACATTGTTGCGTCCTCCTTTGTCTTTGCTTTATTGTACCCTGTTCAGACAGATTTATCAACCGGAAGATCACTTTCCGGCTGCCAGGAAATCAGCGATGGCGCTCTTGTTGCGCTTGAGGTTTGGTACCAGATAGTATGCACCATGCAGCATTTTGGAGGCAAACGCCCCCTGAACGGGAACACGCAAAGCGCTCAGGGAAAGGTCCCGCGCCTTGAGCAGGTCGCTGATGATCCCCAAAGCCTCAGCCAGGCTGATGTCTGTCGCCACTTGCTGGGAAAAACGCAGGATGATATCCGTCAATCGGCCGGCATCCAGTTCCATCATCCTGTGATAGATGGCTTCCATCACGCGCTGCTGACGTTCAACGCGCTCAAAATCGCTGTCGGGTTTGCGAATCCTGGCGTAGCTCATCGCCTGAAGCCCCGTGAGCGTCTGCCTGCCTGCCCGGCCGAGCCTGCCCTGTTCTTCGGGTGTTCCGTGCTGATAATTATAATAGGACAGTATGCCGTTGAGCGGGCCAAGTTCAAATGCCTCCACCTGCAGTTCTACCCCGCCGATGGCGTCGATCATGGCAGCCATGACGGAGAAATTGACCGCTATAAACCCATCGGCCGTCAAGCCGAAACTGTCCTGGATGGTCCGGCGCAGAAGCTTCTCCCCGCCAAAGGCGTAGGCTGCATTGAGCTTATTGTGGCCCCGGCCGGGTATTGTGACATACAGATCACGCATGAGGGAAATGAGTTTCACAGTTCCCTGCCTTACATTGAGTTCAGCCAGTATCATGGTGTCGCTGCGCCCGCGCATGCCTTGGTCATCCGTATCTATCCCCAGGATCAATAGGCGATACACCCCGTCGAGTCCGGATGCCGGAAGCTGATAGTCCTCGGGCAGGACAACGAACTCCCCGCCCCCTTCTTCCTGAAGTGACATGATCCATAAAAGGTCCGTCATCTCCTGATCGCTCAGGGTTGGTTCCGCCGATGAGATAAAAGAGCCCAGGCCAATGATCAGGCCCAGGCAAAAGCATATCATTCTATTAAGCACCGCTGCCAGTCTCCCGCTTGGCAATCCGAACAACACGCAGCACCGTTTCAACAGCCACTCACGCGCTGAGCGTGATACACTTCTTGGGACACACGGCGATGCAGGCTTCGCACTTTGTGCATTTGTCTGTATCAATCGTCGCCAGATTGTTGTTGACATGGATGGCATCATACTCACAGGCCTTTTCGCAGCGTTTGCATGCGATGCAGGCATGCAGGCAACTGTCGTTTGCAGGCTTTGGCGCCTGCGTGTTCATGCAGCGCACTGTGACTGTGGCAGCCTTGGGCAGCAGCTTGATCAGGTTATTGGGGCAAGCGGGCACGCACATACCGCAAGCTGTACATTTGACCGGATCAATCACGCACAGGTTGTTGACAAAACTGATCGCGCCAAACTGGCATGCTTTGAAGCAGTCGCCCAGCCCAACGCAGGCAGAGGGGCACATCTTTGGGCCGCCGGCCAATGACATCGCGTGGCGGCAGCTTTGGTAACCCTGATATGTGGCACGGTCTTTGGAGATGCCATCCCCGCCCTGGCAGCGGATACGTGCTACCATGGGTTCCAGGTTCGCGTCACCGGCGCCCATGATCTCGGCCAGTGCCTTGGCGGTGGTCACACCGCCGGGAGTGCAGAGCGTAGTCGCCGCCTCCCCCTTCACAACCGCCGCAGAGTAGGCATCGCAGCCGGGATAACCGCAGGCTCCGCAGTTGGCGCCGGCTACAGCTTCGCGCACCTGTGAAATACGTGGGTCTACCGTTAAGGCAAACAACTTGTCCGCAAGGCTGAGAAGAGCGCCAAATACAATACCCAATCCACCCAGAACCGCAACGGCGTACAAGATCGCATTAGTGTTCATGCATGCCTCCTTACTTGACCAGGCCCGAGAAGCCCAGGAATGCCACGGACATCAAGCCCGCGATGATCAGGCTGATTGGAAAGCCCTTGAATGCCTTTGGAATGTCGGAACTTTCCAGCCGCTCGCGCACACCGGCCATCAACACGATCGCCAGCAGGAAGCCAAGCGCGCCAAACACGCCGCTGAGAACTGACTCGAGCAGGTTGTATCCGCTGTTCATGTTGAGCAGGGCCACGCCCAGCACTGCGCAGTTGGTGGTGATCAGCGGCAGATAGATGCCCAGCGCGCTGTACAGCGCAGGAAGCGACTTTCTCATGAACATCTCCACGAACTGCACGAGCGCCGCAATGATCAGGATGAAAGCGATGGTATTGAGATACTGCAGCCCAAGGGGTACCAGGACATACGCATATGACAGGTAAGTGAACAGGGACGCAAGGCCCATGACGAAGGTGACCGCGACACCCATGCCGGTCGCTGTTTCCAGCTTGTTGGATACGCCCAGGTAAGGACAGTTGCCAAGGAAACGGGAGAAAATGAAATTGTTGGTGAAGACGCAGTTGACAAAGAAGAGAAAGATGCCGATATCGTTCAGTCTCATGCTGCCTTGACCTCCTTGATTTCCCGCTTATGTTTGCGCCTGTTGCCAAGCCCGTTGATGATGCCAAGCAGCAGACCATAGATCAGAAAGCCGCCGGGCGCCAGGATGAAAAGCAGTGCCGGTTCAAAGCTTGTGCCCAGAAGGTTGAAACCAAAGATGCTGCCGTTGCCAAGCAGTTCTCGTACAGAACCCATCAGCAGCATGGCCAGGGTGAAGCCTATCCCCATGCCAAGGCCGTCAACGGCAGACGCAAGCACCGGGTTCTTGCTGGCATAGGCTTCCGCCCGCGCCAGGATGATGCAGTTGACCACGATGAGGGGAAGGAATATGCCAAGCGCGCTGTACAGGGACGGCAGGAAAGCATGCATAAACAGCTCTATCATCGTAACAAAGGTGCAGATAACAACGACAAAGGCCGGTATGCGCACTTTGCTGGGGATGAAGTTGCGCAGCATGGAAATAACGACGTTGGAGCCAATAAGCACAAAGGTCGCTGCCAACCCCATGCCAACGCCGTTGATGGCGCTGGTCGTCACGGCGATGGTGGGGCAGGTGCCCAGAACAAGGCGGAATGTCGGATTTTCTGCCAGTATGCCATTGATGAAGGTTCCCCGGAGGCTTATTTTTTTAGGCATTCTTTTTCACCATCCCATACACTTTTCTGCCGGTAAAACGGTCCAACAAGGGAGTCAGGCAGTTCATGAAGAGGATGGCATAGGTGACCCCTTCAGGATACGCGCCCCAGGTGCGGATAATGACCACCATCAAACCGCATCCGATGCCGAATATCGCTTGTCCAACTTTCAGCATGGGGTTTGTCACATAGTCTGTCGCCATGAACACCGCACCGAAAAGTACGCCGCCCGACAGCAGCGCAACCAGAGGATCCCCCCCGACCAGCCAGGTCATCAGCGCAACCGAGCCAAGGAAAAAGACCGGCACATGCCAGGATATGACTTTGACCACCAGCATATACAGGAAACCGATCAGGATAGCGATCTTGCAGACTTCGCCGATACTGCCGGGGATGTTGCCAAGCAGAAGGTCTGAAAGGGGGACGCCGGAACTGATGCCCAACTTCAGCGGCACAAGGGGGGTCGCGCCGGAAACTATATCTGCGCCAAAGCCTGCCTGTGAACTACCCAGCAGGCGCTGCGGCAGAAGGAATGTGGTCATTCTGGCCGGCCACGAAGCAAGCAGGAAGGCGCGCGCCACCATGGCAGGGTTCATAAAGTTGTGTCCCATGCCGCCAAAGAGCTGCTTTACCAGGATGATGGCGATCACGCTGCCCAAAGCCGGCATCCATAGCGGAGCGCCTGCGGGCATATTGAGCCCTATGATGAGGCCGGTAACCACAGCGGACAGATCGTTTACTGTCACAGCCTTCTTCATAAGCTTTTGCCAGGCATACTCGCAGGCAACAGCCGCGATGACCGCGGCGCACAGCACCCAGGCCGCGCGCAGGCCAAACAGATAGATGCCCGCCGCTGTCGCGGGCGCCAAAGCAATGAGGACATCAAGCATCAGGGTCTGCGTATTTTCCCTGGTCAGGATATGGGGCCCGGTGGATACGCGCAGCGTCATTTGCTCGCCCTCCTTGCGGTAATCGAGTCCTTGGCATCCTTGAATGCGGGCGTCAGATATCGATGGGCAGGGCACACATAGGAGCAGGCGCCGCAAACGATGCAATCCATGACATGCTGCTTCTCCATCTCGTCCACTTTGCCCAGGGCATAGGTAACGTGCATCTGATAGGGATTCAGGTAAACCGGGCAGGATTGGATACATCTGCCGCAGCGAATGCACTGGGACTCCGCAGTCAACACAGCGTCCTTCTCATTGAGTACGACAATGCCGTTATTTGCTTTGGTCATGCTCACAGTATCATCGGGCGCGCAGCTGCCAGTCATGCTGCCGCCGGCAAAGATCTTGCCCGGGGTTTCAGCATAACCGCCGCATGCTTCAATGGCATCATGAAAGGATGTGCCGATGCGCAGCAGCAGATTGCCCGGTTCCTTGACTGCGCCCGTTACCGTTGTAACGCGATTGATAAGCGGTTTACCCAGTGTCACGGCATCAGCGATCGCGGCAGCGGTGGCCACGTTAAGCACAAGGACGCCCACATCGCAGGGCAGGCCGCCGGAAGGCACCTGACGCTTGGTCAGCGCGGTGATCAATTGTTTTTCACCGCCCTGTGGGTACTTGGTCCTGAGCACATTGACCTCAACGCCCTGTCGCCCCTGCGCGGCCTCCTGCATGGCCTTGATGGCCTCGGGTTTGTTGTCTTCAATGCCTATCAAGCCGCGGGAAACATCCATGGCGCGCATGGCAGCGCGCAGGCCATCCACAATACGGCCAGGCTCCTCCACCATCAGGCGAAAGTCAGCCGTCAGGTATGTCTCACATTCGGCGCCATTGAGAATAATGATGTCGATCTTCTTATCAGCAGGCGGCGTCATTTTGATATGCGTTGGAAAACAAGCGCCGCCCATGCCGCAGATGCCTGCCGCTTTTATGGCGGGAATGATCCTGTCCTTATCCGCTTTCTCCACTTCCCCAAGCGGTGCAAGGCTTGTCCATGTGTCAAGGCCGTCGCTGCCGATGGTGATGCAGGCGCCGGGTTTTGGTCCCAGCATCTGCTTAATCGAGACGTCTTTCACTTCGCCAGAAACGCTGGCATGAACCGGTATCCCCATGGGACCCACCGCTTCGGCGATGACCTGGCCCATAAGGACGTGCTCGCCTTTGGCGACAATGGGTTTACTTGGTGCGCCGATATGCATGTTCACAGGGATGCAGACGCTCTGGGGCACATAAGGCTTGATTGGCTGCAAACGAGTAGCGCCTTTGCCTTCGTGTGAATCGTGCAGCGGATGGATCCCGCCGTGGAAAGTGAACTTCTTCAAAAAAATATCCCGCCTTTCTGATGTGCTTGCCGATGCTTATTTCTGCAGTATGTCTGCTGCCTTGTTGATGGCTTTGATAAGGGCCTGACTTGAAAAGGTGGCGCCGGCGATCAGATCCGCGTCGCTTTCCTGCAATGGAACTGCTTTCCCGATAAATTGCCTGATGAATGCGTCTTCCCTCACCCGGGAGCCAAGGCCCTGGGTCTCCGAGAAGTTCTCATTCCCCCACTTCCAATGCGGCAATTGTGTTGTCAGCATTGAGGGTTAGCGTCACCGTGATGAAATCGGCATAGCCCATCGAAGAGGCGGTCGCTTTGCGGCTCTCCCCGGCAATGGTTTGTACTGCCTCAGGTACTGCCGAAGTTAGCTGCTCCTCAGTTTGAGGCGCTGCTGAATCAGAAGTATCGATCGCCTTCTCTTCAAAAGCCGCGTTTATTGCTTCGACCACTGCGTTGGTGGTATACGTCGCCCCAGAGACGGCGTCGATGTCCTCAGCCTTCAGCGGCAGCGTTTTCCCAATAAACTGATTGATGAATGCCGGTTCCTTGGCGCGCATGCCAAAGCCTTCGGTTTCAGCGAACTGCTCATCGCCTATTTCCAGCGCCGTGATCGTGCCGTCATCCTTGACAGTGACAAAGACCGCCACGGGACCGGCAAAACCCTGTTTGCTGGCAGTGTAGTGTGTCCCTTCGGGCGCTGCCGCCGGAGCCTGAACTTCCTCAGCGGGGGCCTGCGTTGCTTCCGCCGGTGCTGCGCCGTCAATCACCTTCTCTTCAAAGGCCGCGTTGATTGCGTCGACCACCGCATTGGTAGTATACGTTGCCCCGGAAATGGCGTCGATTTCCTCAGCCTTCAGCGGCAAGGTCTTCCCGATAAACTGCTTGATGAAGACAGGCTCCTTGGCCCCCATGCCGAAACCTTCGGTTTCAGCGAACTGCTCATCGCCGATTTCCAGCGCCGTGATCGTGCCGTCATCCTTGACGGTGACAAAGACAGCAACGGGACCTGCAAAACCCTGTTTGCTGGCAGTGTAACGCGTCCCCTCGGGCACTGTCGCCGGAGCCTGGGTTTCCTCAGTGGGTGCCGGTGTTGCTTCCGCCGGGATCTGTGTTGCCTCCGCGGGTGCCTGCGTTGCTTCTGCCGGTGCAACGTCGTCAATTGTCTTTTCCTCAAAAGCCGCGTTGATTGCGTCGACCACCGCATTGGTGGTATAGGTCGCCCCGGAGACGGCGTCGATGTCCTCAACCTTCAGCGGCAAGGTCTTCCCGATAAACTGCTTGATGAAGACAGGCTCCTTGGCCCCCATGCCGAAACCTTCGGTTTCAGCGAACTGCTCATCGCCGATTTCCAGCGCCGTGATCGTGCCGTCATCCTTGACGGTGACAAAGACAGCAACGGGACCTGCAAAACCCTGTTTGCTGGCAGTGTAACGCGTCCCCTCGGGCACTGTCGCCGGAGCCTGGGTTTCCTCAGTGGGTGCCGGTGTTGCTTCCGCCGGGATCTGTGTTGCCTCCGCGGGTGCCTGCGTTGCTTCTGCCGG
The DNA here is from genome assembly GCA_964584685.1 of uncultured Christensenella sp. GTDB lineage: Bacteria > Bacillota > Clostridia > Christensenellales > Aristaeellaceae > UBA1038. The sequence continues at coordinate 45,678 of CAZPBJ010000006.1, forward strand.
TGCAACGTCGTCAATTGTCTTTTCCTCAAAAGCCGCGTTGATCGCGTCGACCACCGCGTTTGTGGTATACGTCGCCCCTGAGACGGCGTCGATGTCCTCAACCTTCAGCGGCAGGATTTTCCCAATAAACTGTTTGATGAATGCCGGCTCCTTGGCGCCCATGCCGAAGCCTTCGGTTTCAGCGAACTGATCATCGCCAATTTCCAGCGCCGTGATCGTGCCGTCATCCTTGACGGTGACAAAGACAGCCACGGGGCCTGCAAAGCCCTTCCTGCTGGCAGTGTAGCGCGTCCCTTCTGGCGCTGCGGGCGCGGCAATATTCTTCTCTTCATACGCCTGGTTGATAGCGCCGACAACAGCTTTGGTGGTGTATGTCGCGCCCGAAACCGCGTCAATATCTTCCAATGCAATGGGCAATGTCTTGCCAATGAACTGCTTGGTGAAGCCGGGTTCTTTTGCACCCATGCCAAAGCCTTCGGTTTCAGCGAACTGATCATCGCCCACCGTCAGCGCGGTGATGGTGCCGTCATCCTTGACAGTCACAAAAACGGCAACAGGGCCGGCAAAACCCTGCTGGGAAGCGGTGAATGTCGTCCCTTCGGCAGCAATGTCACTGACAGGATTGAGGATTCCGTCGACCTTGCCGGCAATGGCATTGACACCGCCGGTTACGGCGTTTGTGGTGATTGTAGCGGCAGTGATAGCGTCGATTGTATTGGTTCCCCTGTCGGCGACTGCTTTGACGACTTTGATGGGTGCGGGTTTATTGGCGAACTGGTCGGTAAAAGCGGCGTCCTTTGATCTGGCGCCCAGGCCTGCCGTCTCCTTAAAATCAGGGCCGCCTACGGTGATCCCCGTCACAACTCCCTCAAGATCGATGCCCGCGATGACTTGAACAGGCCCGCCATAGCCCTTCACCAGGACTGTGCCGACATAACCCTGCGGTTCTTCCCCTTTAAGCCCAACGTAAAGGTCCGCCAGCGGCGCCATCTGTTCAGGCTTCATTTCTACGGGTTCGAAGCGATCAGCTGAAGGCAGCACTTCAAGGCGCGCCTGAACGATCGCTTCTTCAGTCTGCTTTTTAATGACATCCTTGGTGACTTCGTTGGTCATAGACAAACTCAGTCCGGCAATTATTGTGATAATGCCTAAAGCTATCCATGCCCGCAGCTGCTTCTTCATGCTCTGTCCTCCATGTTATGCTGAAAACCCATAATGACCTGACCATTGTGTTTTACGAAATCCGCCCTAAGGATAAGGCCTCCCCAGCATTGCTTCAGCCTGTGCCCAGTCTTCTGCCTTGATGGCTGCGCGCACAGCGGTACTGGATATCAGCTTGCCATCAGGCGTCCGCACCGCCTCAACCACGCTTAAGCCAATACCGGCTGCGCTGCAAAGTTCCCTTAATTCACCCACGCCGGTGTCACCCTTGAAACCAAAGCGATGATCGTAGCCGACAACGATATGCTGTGCCTGCATCCCCGCCGTCACAACGCCGGCAAAAAAATCCGCCCCGCTCATGTGCATGAGCGCCCGGTCAAAACGGCTCACCGCAACAACATCCGCCCCTGCGGCTTCCAGCAATGCGCATTTTTCTTCAAAAGAGCACAACTCCTGATAAGCAGTATCCGGTTTCAGCAGCTTGATGGGGGGTATATCATATGTGTGCACGCACAACAGAAGTCCCTTCTGCTTTGCGATTGATTTGCCTTGCTTGAGGAGCGCCTGATGGCCAAGATGCACTCCATCAAAGTAACCCAGGCATACCACCGATTTACCCAGCGCCCACTGTGTTGCGCCTAAACGTGTGATCAAGCCCTTACCATCCGTTCTTTTTGCCAGGCAGCTGGAGTAATCCTTGTAAATGTTATCACCCGGGACGGCTTTCGTCAAGCGTTACCGCTGCGTCGGGAAAAAATGTAGGATGAAGTTGCCGCTCTTTTCTTGTTAAACTTTTTTCTAACATACTTCGTGGAGGTGTTGACAAGCCGGAATAAGTATGGTAGATTATTCTCATCACAAAAGGAGGATGTATCTGTTATGAAGAAACTCGTAGCTCTGGTTCTCTCTGCGCTTCTGGTCCTCGGTCTGGTTTCCTTTGCCGCCGCCGACACCTATGGTCTTGGCATGGTGACCTCCATCGGCTCCGTCGCCGATGCCACCGCCGAGAAGCCCGGCGCCGCCCAGGTCAACACCACCGTATGCAGCCTGGTCCTCGGTGCGGACGGCAAGATCCTGAGTGTCACCTGGGATGTGCAGCAGACCAAGATCCAGTTCAGCCTGGATGGCAAGCCCTTCGAGCTGCCCGCGCCCGAAAAGCTGCTTACCAAGCTTGAAAAGGGTGATGCCTACGGCATGAAGAAAGCCAGCGCAATCGGCAAGGAATGGTTTGAGCAGATCGGCGCCTTTGGCGAATACTGCATTGGCAAGACGGTTGAGGAAGTGCTCGCTACCAAGACCATGAAGCGCGATGACAGTCACCCGGCCGTTCCGGATGTTGAGGACCTGAAGACCTCGGTTTCCATCAATATCGGCGATTACCTTGCCGCATTGGCCAAGGCGTCCGCAAACGCCAAGTAACAACCTCCGCTTACTCAAATGCCGCTCAGCGATGGGCGGCATTTTCTTGTTCAGATAGACAAGGGATGATATACTTTGGACAGTAAGATGAGAGGAAATCAACATGAACGGACAAGGAAAGGTACGCATTGGCAAAGAGGCGTTGATCATGGCTGCCTTGCTGCTGATCATGCTTTTCCTGCTCACGGCAGCATTGGGCCTCAATCCCTTCCTGCCCTCCCCGTTCAACAGCTATACCTTGCAGGCGCTTGCCTGGCGCCGGGGAGAAGCCGCGCTTGCGCAAAACGTCCCCCATTTGGAACTGGCAATATACCAGGGCAAGTACTTTGTCAGTTTTCCGCCAGTACCCGGTGTTCCCGTCTATCTGCTTACCATCCTGTATAGCGCCGGCGTGCCGGACGGCCTGCTGGTCAAGCTCTATGGGTTAATCGCCTTCTTTGCCCTTTACCGGCTGCTGAGACGCAGGTCCTTGCAGCCATGGCCTGCCGCGGTCACCGCGTTTTTACTGTGTACAGCCTCCTCCATGCTGCCCCTGATGCTTACAGGCGCTGTATGGTATCAAGCGCAGGTGATGGCATTCATGTTCTCTTGCCTTGCATTGAACAGCGTCCATGCCGGACAGCCGACGCGGGCGCTGTTTTTCTATGCTTTAAGCGTAGGATGCCGCCCGTTCAACGCGCTGTACGGACTGCTGCTGATCGTTATTTACTTCCAATTACCTATGCACAATACTATAGTTTTGAAACAGAAGATGAAGCGGCTTGTTCCAGGCATCCTGATTGGGGTTTGCGTGGCAGCGTTATATGGCTGGTACAACGTCATCCGCTTTGATGATCCTTTTGAGTTCGGACACAGCTTTCTGCCTGAATTCTCATCCCAGGGCGGCCGGCAGTTTGCGCTGTGGCATATTTCGCGCAATGTGCCCGTCTTTATCTTCGGTTTGCCTTTTAAGGAATTGCCGGGATCCCTGACGATGACTTACAGCGGGTTCTCCCTCTTCATTGCCAATCCCATCCTCTTGCTCTTGTTGATTTGGGGGCTGCGGGACATCGTGCAGAAAAAAATGAACGCCTTGATGGCACTCACTTTATGCCTGTGTCTGCTGCATCTTCTGCTTCTGCTCAGCCATCGCACATTTGGCGGTTTTCAGTATGGCGCGCGGTATGCGGTTGACATTATCCCTTATGCGGCCATTTACATGGTCCAAAGCGACCGGGAAGTCGGATTCACCAAAGGTTTTATCTTCATCATGACTCTTGGGCTTGTCTTGGCAATCTGGGGCAGCCTTGTTATTGTACTGCCCCGATGACTAAACCAAATATTGCCCGTCGTCATAAAGTTTTTGATAGTCCTCGCGCGTGATCAAGGTTTTGCGGGCTTTTGTGCCCTCGTTGCCGCTGATGATGCCGCGCCTGGCCATTTCATCAATCAGGCGTCCGGCGCGTCCATAGCCCACGCGCAAAACACGCTGCAGCATTGAGATTGACATCTGTCCTGCTTCCACAGCCATCTCGATGGCCTTTGGGAGCAGGTCGTCAAATGAATCTGTTCCTTCATCTCCATTGTCAGAACTATTTGACGGCTCATCACGCCTGTCGCCCTTTTCGATATGCTCAATGATATCAACGTTATAATCCGCCTGATTGCGGGATTTGACGTACTCCGTCACCTGTCCAACGTCCTTGTCGCTGATAAAGCAGCCTTGTACGCGCTTTGGCGCGGATAGGTTGCGCGGCAGGTACAGCATGTCGCCATAACCCAGAAGTTTCTCCGCCCCCTGTGAATCCAGTATGGTGCGGCTGTCAACTTGTGAAGCAACCTGGAAAGCGATGCGGCTGGGTATATTGGCCTTGATAATGCCCGTGATCACATCGACAGAGGGGCGCTGCGTGGCCAGTATCAGGCAGATGCCGGCCGCGCGTGCCTTGGCGGTGATGCGCTTGACATGCTCATCAATGATTTTCCCGGCGCTGGCCATAAGGTCAGACATCTCATCAATGATGACGATGATCTTGGGCAGGCTCTCTTCATCGGGCGGCAGCTTTTTGTTGTACGCGTCAATGTTGCGCACGCCGTTCTTTTGCAGCATCTGATAGCGCTCATCCATCACCTGGCAAACCCACTCAAGCGCGGCGACTGCCTTTTTCGGGTCAACCACAACCGGCAGGAGCAGATGCGGGATGTCATTATAGGGCTGCAGTTCAACAAACTTTGGATCCACCAGGATCAGCCTGACCTCTTGGGGACTCGCGCGGTACAAGAGGCTGGTGATGATGCTGTTGATGCATACGGATTTGCCGCTGCCCGTAGCGCCGGCGATCAACAGGTGGGGCATGTCCATCAACTCGCAGATTACAGGCGCGCCGGTGATGTCCTTGCCCAGCGCAACAGCAGTGGGCGATCTGTTTTCCTGCATTTTTGGCGAATGCAGGACTTCACTGAGGTAGACGGTCGTCGCCTGATCATTGGATACCTCAATGCCGATCAGGGGCGTGCCGGGAATGGGGATCTCCGCGCGAATGGCGCTCTTTGCCAGCAGTTCCACAGCAATATTGTCCATGACATTGCGCAGGCGGTTGACATTGACCCCCTCTGCCAAGCGGATGGCAAAGCGTGTGATGGCAGGGCCATGAACGATCTGCTGCATCTGGGCAGTGATGTTGAAACTGTTCAGCGTGGCAATCAGCTTGTCCGCGCGCGCCATATCTTCCTCTGATGTATCCACCTGGGTATTTGGCGGAGGAGGCGACAGCAGCCGTACAGGAGGCCGCTCATAGTCGTCCAGCGGGATTTTCAGCTGTTTGCCTGCCGGCTTTGACATAGCGGTGCCGTCTGGTTTACTGAGTTCGGGCGCCAGGCTGGTCCTGCCGGCGATGCTTATCTTTTCCCCTGTCAGGGGAAGCACGGGATCAACCCCAACGTCCTTGATTGGCTGATGAAGCGCTGAAGCTGTTTGCCTGACCGGAACAGGCAGCGGTGCGACGGGCGCAGGCTGCGCTGATTTTTCAACTGCCGGTGTTTCGGCGGTTATAGCTGAGGTTTTTAGCTCCTGCTGCGCCGCCGGCTGTGCCACTTTCTCCGACGGATTCTTCCGGGGCTGACGATCAACAGAAGCGGCGGGTTTCACCTCAGGGGTAGATTTTACTGTCGCAGCCGCTTCCCGGTAATCAGGCTGGGCCTGCACATCAAGGGCTTTGGCCTGTGTCTGCGTGCGCCATTCGTTCCGAGGCTTCATCTGGACAACAGGGCTTGGCTCGTATGGTTCATAATAATCCTTGTTGGCAGTCGTGAATCCATCCCGCTCGGGAGTCTGCTCAAGGATGGGATAAGTCTCATGAACGGGATATACAACAGGCTGATATGGTTCAACAAAATAGGGTTCAGTGGAGGGCTGATAGCCTGCCTCCTGAACGATGGCATCGCGGAGAGACTCCGCAGGTTGCTCATATGGCGCAGCGGCAGGCTGCGCTTGAGCCGCGCTTTGCGTATCAGGTTCACCTGCGGGCTGCCGAATTTTATTGTCAATATTGGCGATCCACACAACCGGATTGACGCGAAGCAATAATAAAACAAGCGCTGCCAGCATAAAGCCAAGGAAGATGAGGCCGCCAACCTGGCCAAGCAGCATCCAAACCGGAAAAGCAAACAGAAGGCCTATGACGCCGCCGCCGGGCAGGGGATTGAGTTTGTTATCGTATTTATTGAACGTTTGCCTGATATACTCCCCAAAGCTGTCAGGCTGGGCAACTTTTGCGTAATTTGCGTTAAGGTTGCGGGTGTAATCCATCAGGCTTCCAAAACCGGCAACAGATGTTACCAGCGTCAAGAAAGCCGCGAGGCATGCCAGCAGCAGGAAGCACAGCCCGAAAACGCGAAAAGATATGTAGTGGCGCGCCGACACGCACAACAGCCACCCCAGCCATAATGCGGCTATGGGAACGAAAAAATAAAGCACGCCGCCCAGGCCAAGGGCAAGGTCTTTGAGTGCGATGATCGTCTTGCTGTTGGCCTGAAGCGTTAGGCCGATCAGCATGCCAAAGCCCAAAGCAAGGCATAGGATGCCTGCCGCAAGCGAGACCACACCGCCGCGGTCGGTCGATCGAATGGATTGTTTTGTGTTATCCCTGTTGCTTGTTGCCATCTATGCTCCGCTCATTGGGCTGCTCACTGAACTTTGCCTGTCAGCCAAACCGCCTGCAGCACCTGCTCACCGTCATAGGACAGCGCCAGATCATGATCCCCAAAGTGATAGGTATCCAGATCACCTGCGGTCAATCCATAACTTTCAGCGGCTTGTGCGTCCAGCTGCAGGGAAGCAGCCGGCTCCCCCAGTGTTTGCAGGGCCTGGTCACGGTTTGTTTGCCCAGTGATAATACCCGCAATGTTCATGCGATGGCTCAGGATGCCTTTGACATGCGCCCCTTGTCCCTCCCCCGCGATAATAGCAGTGTTCCTAAACCGCGCGTCTTCCAAGTAGTATTTCTCACCATCGGGAAAAGCTTCGCTGTCCATCAGCAGCGGATATGCCGATAATACATCATTCATGCTGTCTCCAATGCGCAGCGGCAAACCCGGTAAGAGACCGGATCCCGCATACTGGGCCAATTCATCTTTGGTACCGGGATGAATACCCATCCGCCCCTTGATCCCAAGGAACGAGAGCAGCGAGCCTTCCTGTACATTGAGCAGGGGCGCTATCTCATTATAGTGGAAGTTGACTGCGCCGCTCTTCCCGGAAAGCAGCATCAGCTGCCCGGACGGGTAATAAAATGTAAGGCCTGAAGCGTCGAGCGTGAAATCGTCCAGCGGCACGGGAAGCAATGCGCCTGCATCCAAATAGCTGCTCAAGTCAGGCGCCAGGCTTTCCTCAATGATACTGTCGATTACTTGCGCCGCTTCTGCAGTATCAATGAAGATATCCTGCGCAGTCACCTGCCGGCCGCTTAGCAGGTTGAATACCATGGGCGTCACCTGATGTCCGGGACGGCCGGGGCCTATACGGCCGGAGGCTTCGACAGCAAGTGACAGGATAAGATTCTGATTGCCATTCATCAATATGTCATGATGAGATATGACCCTGATACCGGTGGCGCTCTCGTCGCTTAAGTTTCGCAGGATGGCGGTATAGCCCTCAAATCCACCCAGGCGCAGGATCGCGCCATTGATGCTGTCCTGAATGGAGAGGTCGGACAAACCTGACAGGGAAGGTACTTCAACAAAGGAAGAAAACTTATCCTCCCGCTTGATGTCAAGCTGGGCCTGGGCCAAGGCGAAGGCGGAGAGGGAAAGCGTGATGCACAGCGCACAGAGCGCCGCAAACAGCTTCTTGTTTTTCATCGGACTATCTCCTTTCCTTAGCGTATTGTACCTTATCGCCGCAAGGCGCGCAAGTTTGGCTCAGCTACCGCGTAAACACAGGCCTTTAAAGCTGCTGGGCAGCGCGCGGACCTACAATGGCCAAGCTCATCGGGCCCTGAAGTGTCTGTTTGGCCAAACGCATGACTTTCTCTTCAGTGACAGACTGGATGCCCCTGAGCGTTGCCGAAAGCGGCTCTATCCTGTCGCGCAGCAGGATCTGCGTCGCCATGACCGCCATACGCGCGTAAGCGCTCTCCTGTGACAGCACCATCTGGGTGCGCAGCTGTGCCTGAGCCTGCAAAAGCTCCTTGGAACTGACGCCCTCCCGCAAGAGGCGTTCGCGCTCCAGATCGATCTGCTTAAGCACTTTATGTGCGTTCTTGGGTGAAGTAGCGGCATATATCATAAACTCCCCGCAGCCCGGATATGCTGTATGGGAGGCATAAATGCTGTAAACCAACCCCTGTTCCTCTCGAATCTTTTGAAACAATCGGGATGAAACGCTGCCGCCCAGAATGCTGCTCATGACCATCATGGTATATCGCCTGCTGTCACCAATAGGGTTGCCGCTGTAGCCAAGGCAGATATGCGTTTGCTCCGATTTCTTTTCCTTTGCCAGCCGAAGGGGCGGTACATTGGGCTTATTAAGGGAAAAACTGGCTTCCTCTCCGCCCTGCCACGCGCCAAAATGCTGTTCAAGCAGCGCTGCCAAAGTCTCTTTGCGCACTTGACCCGCCGCTGAGATCACTGTGTTTTGCGGGTTGTAGTACTTCCCGCGAAAGTTGATCAGATCCTGCCTTGTATAGCTCCCGATACGCTCTTTGGAACCTGTTATCGTCATGGCAAGCGATTGATCTTTGAACATTGCCTCATAGATCAGGTCATAGGAAAGTTCTTCGGGAGAATCCTCCACCATGGCGATCTCCTCCATAACGACATTCTTTTCCCGCTCAAGCTCTTCCTCTTCTATGAGGGGATGCAGGCTAAGATCAGCCAGCAGTTCTACGGCCCGCCCGAGATCCTGGTCGGTTACCTTTGCATAGTAGGTTGTGGCCAGCTTGCTTGTCGCCGCATTCACATGGCCGCCGATGGCGTCAATTTCCTCCGCCAGTTCCCTGGCGCTGCGATTCCTGGTCTTTTTAAATGCCATATGCTCCATCAGATGGGACAGACCGTTTTCCTCAGGCAGCTCAAGCATTGATCCCGCCTTGACCCAGACGCCGATTGACACGGAGCGCAGATGGGGCAAACGCTCCATGATGACACGTAAACCATTGGAAAGGCTGAAGGTCTCTACCATGTTTCCTCCTTGAAATGTTGACATAATATTGCACAAGGGGAACCTGCAAAACGCTTACAGGTTCCCCAAGATCATGCCCATGCAGGGATAATTATCGTTTGTCGCCTGATCCGCCGTCACGGCGCGCGGGCCTGCCATAGCCTCCGCGGTTGCCGTCACCGGGAGCCGGGGAAGCGGGACGCGGGACGAAGGCTTTCCGTTCATAAACGATATCGTTGCGGACGAGGTTGACGCGGCCCTGTGAATCGATCTCCTGCACCTTGACTTCGATCTCATCACCGATGCTGAGCACATCCTCAACCTTTTCCACACGCTCGTTGGACAGTTTTGATATGTGCAGAAGGCCGTCCTTGCCCGGCAGCAGCTCGATGAACGCGCCCATGTTGCTCATGATGCGGACCACCTTGCCCTGGTAGACCTCGCCGGCTTCCACGTCCTTGGCAATGCCTTCGATGATCTTGCGCGCTTTGGCTGCGGCAGCTTCATCAGGGGTGGCGATCGCCACGCGGCCATCGTCTTCGATGTCGATCTTGACGCCGGTATCGGCGATGATCTTGTTGATCATCTTACCGCCGGGTCCGATGACTTCGCGGATCTTATCGGGGTTGATCATGAAAGTGATGATCTTGGGCGCGTATTTGCTGAGGCTGACGCGCGGCCTGTCCAGCGTTTCCAGCATGATCTTGAGTATATGCAGCCTGCCTTCCAGCGCCTGGGTCAGCGCCTGGTGCAGGATAGCTTCATTGATGCCCTTGATCTTGATGTCCATCTGGATGGCGGTAATACCGTTCATGGTGCCGGCTACCTTGAAATCCATATCGCCAAGAAAGTCTTCCAGGCCCTGGATATCGGTAAGCACTGCCACTTTATCAGATTTGTCATCCTTGATAAGGCCCATTGCCACGCCCGCGACCGGCGCCTTGATGGGGACGCCGGCATCCATCAGGCTCAGCGTGCTGCCGCATACAGAGGCCATGGAGGAGGAACCGTTGGAACCGAGTACCTCGCTGACCAGGCGAAGGGCATAGGGAAATTCCGCCTCGCTTGGCACGACAGGCTCAAGGGCACGCTCCGCAAGGGCGCCGTGGCCGATCTCGCGGCGGCCCGGGGCGCGCATGCGGCCTGCTTCTCCGGTAGCATAGGGGGGCATGTTGTAGTGGTGGATATAGCGCTTGGTGTCTTCAGGTGAAATCCCGTCAAGCATCTGCACTTCCCTGAGCGAGCCAAGGGTAGTCACCGTCAGGGCCTGAGTCTGGCCGCGGGTAAAGACGGCGCTGCCATGCGTGCGCGGCAGGATGCCCACCTCACACCAGATAGGACGCACTTCTGTGGTGCCGCGGCCATCCGGGCGGATGCCCTGATCGAGTATCTTGCGCCGCATGACCTCTTTGTTCAGGGAATAGACGGCGTCCCCCACTTCGACTGCACGGCCTTCAAAGCGCTGGGCGAAATAAGCCAGCACATCAGCCTTCACCTCATCCTCGCGCTGCTGGCGCACTTCGCGCACATCGGTATCGAAGCTCCACTTGACCTTATCAAACGCGTACTCGCGAACGGCGGCCTTGATATCGTCACCTGTCGTAAACAGGGTGAATTCACGCTTGGGCTTGCCAATTTCGGCGATGATCTTCTCCTGGAATGCGACCAATTCCTTGATCGCTTCATGCGCGTAGAGGATTGCTTCCAGCATCACTTCTTCAGAGACTTCATTTGCGCCCGCTTCCACCATCATGATGGCGTCCTTGGTGCCGGAAACAGTCAGGTGAAGCTGGCTGACGCCGCGTTCCTGTTCGTTGGGATTTAAAACCAGCCTGCCATTCACGCGGCCAACGGTGACAGAACCAGTCGGGCCGGCCCACGGGATCTCGCTGATGGCAAGCGCGATGGATGAACCGATCATTGCCTGCACATCGGGCGGATTATCCAGGTCTACGGACAGCACTGTCGCCACGACCTGCACGTCATTGCGCATGCCTTTGTTGAATAGGGGGCGGATAGGTCTGTCAATCAGGCGGCAGGTCAGGGTCGCCTTCTCGGTCGGACGCGTCTCACGCTTGATGAAACCGCCGGGGATCCTGCCTACCGAGTAAAGTTTCTCCTCAAAATCAACGCTCAGGGGGAAGAAATCAGTCCCCTCGCGGACTGTCTCCGAATAGGTCACGTTGACCAATACTGCCGTGTCACCGTAGCGAACCAAGGCTGATCCGGCTGCCTGCTGCGCGTAACGGCCAAATTCGATGCTCAGCGGACGCCCCGCAAAATTCAAGGTATACTTCCTGGGTTCCATTCTTATCTCCTTCTCCACACTCAAGGCATCGCGCCACTGCGCGGGCACTATGAAATAAAAGGGCCGGGCATCCGATGAGTCCCGGCCCCTGAACGCCTTACTTGCGCAGGTTCAGCTCAGTGATGAGGGAACGATAGCGCTCAATATTTGTTCTCTTGAGGTAATCCAGCAGCCCGCGGCGCTGGCCGACCATCAGCAGCAGCCCGCGGCGGCTGTGGTGATCCTTTTTGTTGAGCTTCAGGTGCTCGTTCAGATGGTTGATGCGTTCGGTCAAAACGGCAATCTGCACTTCGGGCGACCCGGTGTCGCCTTCGTGGCGGGCATAGGTTTGGATGATCTGGGCCTTCATTGTCTTATCCATGGTATCCTCCTCTTGGGGTGTGGTCGTCCCCGCATCAATTGCCGTAAACTCAGGTTGGCGTTGGGTGTCGCTAACCCGGGCAAACGGTTCATAAGCCACGGAAGGAAGTTTAGCACAATTCACCCGGAAAGTAAATCCCTTCAACATCGTCATAATGAACTGTTTCATTGACGATGCACGCAATGCTGGGTATAATTCATTTGACAGATGTTTGACAAAGCGCAAGCGCAGCCTGACCGGCTGATCTTCCGCTATCAAACTGATATTACATGAAAGAGGTGACATCTCGATGAATAAGTTGAATTTCTATTCCGTACAAAACCCGCGCAGCCGGAAGTCCCGCTCCTTTTTTGCAACTGTACTGGCCGTGGCCCTGCTGATCGCGCTGATCGTTCCCGGACACGCAGCTCAGGCCGAAACAGCTGCCATGGAACCGGTCGTTATTGCCAGCATGATTGATTCCGAAGGCGCGATCATCGGCGGCATGATGGTTCTCATGCTGAGGGACGCAGGTATTGAGGTTGTTGACATGACTGAATTTGGCACGCCCGACATCCTGCGCCAGGCGCTGGTGTCAGGCGAAGTCGACCTGGTGCTGGATTATACCGGCTCCGGCCAATACTATCACGACACCGCCTCCCAGGACGTGTGGTCAGACGCCGCAGCGGGCTACCAGGAAACGCGCAGGCTGGACATTGAAGCCAATGATATCTATTGGCTCACGCCCGCTTCCGCCAATAACACGGAAGGCCTGGCTGTGACCAGGGCGCTTGCTGAAGAGAAGAGTTTAAAAACAATTCAGGATCTGGCAGACTACATCAACGCCGGCGGGGACATTAAACTCATTACCTCTTCCTCCTTTGCCGAAAACATCAAGGGTCTGGTCGGTTTCGAGGAGGCTTATGGCTTTCGTCTGAACGCTGATCAGATGATCGTGCTTGCCAGCGGCAATACTGCGGAAATGCTGAAAGCACTTGTTGAAGGGCGCGACGGCGTCAATGTATCCCTCGTCTATGGAACAGATGGAGCGCTTATGGATATGGGACTTGTGGTGCTTGAGGATCCCAAGAGCATTCCGCCTGTCTATCAGCCGGCGCCTGTTGTGAGGGGCGAAGTGCACCGCGCCTATCCCCAGATCGAAGGGATGCTCAAACCATTGTTTGATACATTTACATTGGAGACCCTGCAGGCGCTCAATGCCAAGGTCACCTATGACGGCCTCAGCGCACGGGATGTGGCGCGTGACTACCTCATTGAAAATGGATTCCTGAAAGTAAAGTAAGCGTGCCGGGCGTGAAAGAAAACTCCGGCCGCGGAAAAGTCGGCGCACTGGGGGCTGCGCTGTATGCAGTGTCAGCCCTCTTTTTCCCATTGATTCAATTCCGTCCAAACCGCGTTCTCACAGGCGAGCCGTATTATCTTTGGCAGCACAGCGGTACGCTGGGCACTGTGCTGCTTTTGATGATATTGCTGCCCCCGATCCTGCTGCTTGTGCTGCCCCGCAAACAGCGCCTGCTTCGCGTACTTTGCGTGCTGGCTTCGCTTCTGTTTTCACTTGTCGCGCTCAGCCTGACCGCTCACATCCTGACACGTGACAACGAGATAGCGCGGGTTTCCATCGGCTCCGGATTTTGGCTGAGCGCCGCGGGAATTTCCCTGATGCTCAGCGCGCAGCGGGCATTGACGCGCAAGTGGCTGGGCGCCAATGGCCTGATCAGCCTGGCGGCGTTTTCCATTATTCTTGTCATGCTGTTTCTTGGCGCTTTTAGCGAGCTGTCGGTCATGCGGGAATATTCCAACCGCCGCGAAACATTTCTTGGACAGATAAGCCGGCACCTGATGCTGGCGTCAACATCGGTTGGCGCAGCGGCTGCGTTTGGCGTACCGATGGCATTTCTGCTCTTTGAACGAAAACGACTGAAGCGCGCGGTGTTTTTCCTGGTCAATATGGGACAAACGATCCCCACGCTGTCATTGCTTGGCCTTCTGATGGTGCCGCTGGCTTATATCAGTTCAAAAAGCGAACTGCTCAGAAATGCCGGTGTCAGCGGCGTGGGATTCTGGCCGGCATGGATAGCGCTGTTCATTTACGCCTTGTTCCCTGTACTGCACAACGCGCTGGCCGGCCTTCAAATGGTTGACCCTGCCGTGATTGAGGCTGCCGCGTCCATGGGAATGACAAAAAAACAGGTTTTTTACCGCGTGCAGATCCCGATGGCGCTCCCATTGATGATCGGCGGCGTGCGCACCGCGCTCACACAGTCGATGGGCAATGCGGTTCTGGCTGCCCTGATAGGCGGCGGCGGGCTTGGCAGCCTGATCTTTCTTGGCCTGGCGCAGTCCGCGCCCGACCTTATCCTGCTTGGCACAGTGCCGCTGGTGCTGCTCACTTTCCTGACTGACGCGCTCCTTGGCGGGCTGGTAAGGTTCCTTGACAAAGGGGGAACGGCATGATCAAGACACTGGGGCTGACCAAAGAATATAACGGCATCCCTGCCGTACGCGGTGTCGATCTTCATGTGCCAAAGGGTGAACTGTGCGTTCTGCTTGGCCCATCGGGCTGCGGCAAGTCAACGCTGCTTAAAATGATCAACGCCCTTATTACGCCTACCGCCGGTACAGTCTTCATAAACGGCATCGACATAAAGACCGTGGCGCCGGAAATATTGCGCCGCGGCATTGGCTATGTGGTGCAGAATATCGGCCTGTTCCCCCACTATACCGTCAAACGCAATATCAGTGTTGTGATGAAACTGCTCAACCGCCCCAAAGCTGACATTGACATTCGGGTCAACGAGCTGATGGATCTCATCGGGCTGCCCAGGAAATATCAGGATCGGTATCCGCGCGAACTGTCCGGCGGTGAGGCGCAGCGCGTTGGCGTGGCACGGGCACTGGCCGCCGATCCTGCCATTCTGCTGATGGACGAGCCCTTTGGCTCGGTTGACCCCCTCAACAGGGAGCGCCTGCAGAAATCCTTCGCCGATATCCAAAGGACACTCAAGAAGACCGTGCTGTTTGTCACCCACGATGTATCGGAAGCGCTGGCGCTTGGGGACAGGATCCTGCTGATGCGGGATGGGCAAATTGTACGGTCCGGAACCCCCGTCGAGATGGTTTTTGCTGATGGTGACGCGTTCAGCCGGGCATTCTTCGGCTCTGAAATGGCGCTCAAGCTGCTCTCACGCTATCAGGTCAAGCAGGCATACACACCCGGCAAAGCAGCTGACAGTGTCGCTGGTTTATATAGCGCTGTCCAGCAGGAAACGACGCTGTCCGAAGCCCTGTCCGTGATGCTCAAAACAGGGTGCAGGGAATTGGCGGTCGATGGCATAGCGCCGGGCAGCCTGTCTTTTGACAGCCTGCTTGATTGCTTCAGGGAAGGCACGCCGGATGGCCGCTAAAGCAAGGCGATACATGCCGTCCCTGTTATGGCTCGCATTATTTCTGCTTGCAGTGTATCGTTTTGATTGGATAGCAGAGGTTTTGTCCCCCGTCATTGGCGCAAAGGGGGCGCTGCGAGCGCGCGCTCCGCTTTCTTTTTATGTATGGCAGCATGTGGAATTGGTGTCAATTTCCACTTTCTTCTCCCTGCTGTTGGGGCTTAGCCTTGGCATTTTGAGCCGCTTGGGCCCTTTCAGGGAATTCAAGGCAACGCTGCTTCAGGCGGCCACTTTTTTGCAGACATTGCCTTCCGTGGTCATCCTGGCATTATCCGTGCCGCTTCTGGGTTACGGTCAGACACCTGTCGTCATTGCGTTGGTCTTCTACGGGCTATTGCCCATACTGCGCAACATCATCCAGGGATTGGACGCGGTCCCCGAGGAAATTCGGACATCCGCCGCCGGCATGGGCATGACGCCCTGGCAGCGGCTTGTCAGTGTGGAATGGCCCCTGGCGCTGCCGGCGGTATTTGCCGGCATCAAGACCTCGGTCATTATCAATATAAGCGCAGCGACCATCGGCGCAGCGATGGGTGCGGGAGGATTGGGGATCCTCATCGTCAACGGAATCCGCACAATGGATGTGCTGCTCATCATCAAAGGCGCTTTGCCCGTCTCCTTGATGGCTTTTCTGATCAACAGCATGTTCACCCTGGTTGAACAGAAATGGTTCGTCGGGAGGTAGCATTACAGCCCGAGCAGCAGCATCAGCAGGGGAATCGTGATCACGCACAGGATCAGCGACAGGGTGACACCCTGGGAAGCCAGTATATAGTCCTTATCATACTTCTCGGCAAACATTTGCGCGGCGACCGCCGAAGGCAATGCCGATACAATCACCAGCACCTTGAGTTCCATGCCGCCGATTCCGATAAGCCGTAAAATGAGGTAGGCGCCCAGTGGATAAAGGATCAAACGCATGGCAAGCGCTGTCCAAAGAGCCTTGTCCCTGAGTTTATCACGCTGGAGACCCTGGCTCAGCCTGGCACCCAGCAAAAGCAATGACAAAGGCGTCGTCAAACCGCCCAGCTGAGTGACAAAACCAAGGAACGGCTGGGGCAATTTGACGCGCGCCGCAAAGAACAATGTGCCCATGATGCAGGCAATCACGCCGTTATTGAACAAGAGTTTCATATCCATGCCTTTGCGGCCGGCGTACAGAACCTGGTACAGTGTCCACAGCACCAGATTGAACGCGATGATGTAGGCGGACAAATAGATGATGCCCCCGTCGCCGTAAGCGGCCTGCACAAGGGGAACGCCTACATAGGCGGCGTTTGGCAAGGCGCTCAGCGCGGCAAAGACCACGCGGCGCCGGTCACTGAGCCTGCTGCCTGAAAGCGCGTAGAACGCGATGGAAAACATCACCATCAGCAGAACCGCCAGCAGCATCGCACGGAAGAAACCGGGCAGCAGGCCGGGGGCGTATTCCTTCTGCGTGGTCAGGATGATCTGCGCAGGCAAGGCGATCTGCAAAATGATCTGGTTGATCCCTTTAATGACAGGGTCGGTCATCACCTTGCGCTTGCGCAGATAGATGCCAACCGCCATGATCATCAGCAGCATGAGTATCTGCAGCAGAACCGCCATTACATCCATCCTTCATTTACCTTCCCTTTATCACCTCGGCACAAAAGCAGTATACACAAACAGCGGGTACCCGCAAGAGGCGGGATGCCTGCCGCGGGTTTATAACTTGACAAAAATCGTTTCGCACCCTAACCTGTCAGCAGCGTATGAAGGAGGAGACAGGGTGACAGACCGCGGGGCATTGCTCAGGAGACTGCTGCGCTTTACAGGGAGGATCCCTACAAAATATAAGCTGCTTTACCCATTTTGGCAGTCAGCCCAACTCAATGCGATTGTGTCGAACCGGCACTATGACTCCTTGCCTGAAGGCCTGGACAAACTCAGGATAGCCTATGCTTCCGATATCCATTACGGTCCGCTGTTCAAACGGGACAGGGTGCTTGACTTGGCCAAACGCTTACGGGAGATGCAGGCCGATATTATCCTCCTGGGGGGCGATTACGGCGAGGACACTGCTTCCTCCCATGCCTTTTTCGATGTTTTGCCTTTGCTGCAGGCACCGCTTGGCGTTTACGCAGTCATGGGAAACCATGATCATATGGGTATTGATCCGGCATTCGGGCGACTGCTGGAAGCGGTCAGGCGCAGCGGCATCACACCGCTGGTCAATGACGCCGTCCTTCTGCAAAAAAGCGGCGCCAGTCTTTGCGTCTGCAGTGTCGATGACATCAAACGCGGACAGCCTGACTTTGAGCCGCTGAGGGATAAGGCAAAGGACGCTGACTTCACCGTCTTCGTCCCGCATTCACCGGACATATTCCCCGCTGCCAAAGAGCAGCCTGATTTTTCATTCGACCTCGGTTTGGCCGGTCACACCCACGGTGGTCAGATGGTCGTTTTGGGGCACAGCCTGCATTCATCCAGCCGGTACGGTGACCGTTTTCGCAGCGGATGGATGCAATTTGACGGCAAAGAAATCATGATTACCAATGGCGTGGGCACATCACTTTTGCCCATACGTATCGGGGCGCCTGCGCAGATCCACCTGATCACCCTTCGCCGTAAAGATGAAGCTTAAACCAATCGCAATGATGGGTTCGCGTTTAGACTGAGATCGGCGATTTGCCCATGCTTCAATCGCTTGAACGCTGCTGCGCCGATCATGGCGGCGTTATCACCGCAAAAGCGCAGCTCGGGCATATACAGCGTGTAATCATGTGCAGCACACGCCTGCGTCATGCGCTGCCTCAGCAAGTGATTGGCGGAAACGCCGCCGGCCAGCGCAATGACCCTTTCCCCCGTATCCTGCATGGCCAGCATGGCCTTGTCGCAGAGCTGTTCAACCACAGCCCGGCGAAAGGAAGCTGCAAGGTCCGCCAGCGGCAGTGTTTCCCCTCGCTGGGTCATTTGGTGGGTAAGGTTGACAAACGCGGTCTTTAGACCGGAAAAGCTGTAATCATACCGTCCCTGCGTATGCGGTTTGGGCAGGATGAATCGAGCTGCATCGCCCGTCTGTGCCAACGCGTCCAGCCTGGGACCGCCCGGATAGGCTAAAGACAGCACCCGTGCAGCCTTGTCAAAAGCCTCGCCTGCGGCGTCATCCTGTGTGCACCCGACAAGCACATAACTGTCATCCTCCTGCACGCGCAGCAAGTGGCTGTGCCCCCCCGATACGACCAGGCACAGGAAGGGAGGCCGCAAATCAGAGGTGCTGAGGTAATTGGCGCAGATATGCCCCTCTATGTGATTGACGGCAATCAAGGGCTTGTCCAGCGCGAAGGCAAGGCCTTTGGCATAGCTGACGCCTATCAGCAGCGCGCCTACCAAACCGGGGCCGCTGGTGACAGCGATGGCGTCCATCTCATCGAGGCTGAGGGCTGCTTCACGCAAAGCGGCCTTCACTACCATGTCGATCTTTTCGGCATGGGCACGGCTGGCGATCTCAGGCACGACACCGCCATAAAGCATATGCAGGTCGATCTGCGAATAGACGGCATCGGAGAGGATCTGTGTACCATTCCTCACGACTGCCACAGCGGTTTCATCGCAGGAGCTCTCAATGGCCAGTATGGTGACGCCCTCCGCTTGGGCAAGGGCCTGCGCCGCGGCGGCGGCACGCCGGATATAGCTCATTCCCCGCTACGCTTGGCCATGCCCCTCAGCCCGTAAGCGGCCAGGGGGAGGATCAGCAGCAAAAAAGCATTGTCCTTCAGCAGGTCAAGCCCGTAGCTGATAAAAAGTCCAATGGGCATCAACTGTAACAGCAGGTCCTTTTGAGGATCCAGCATCCATAGTTCGTTGCGGAAAACCAAACGATGCGCGGCTGTGAAAAGGCCGGTGAAATCGATCAGTCCCCAGATTACCAGAGCAATGATCAGTCCTATAAAAACAAATAAACCCGTGACAAGCGTCCGCTCCGGCTGTAAAGCCTTGAGCAGCGCGGGTTCTACTTTGCGCAACACAAAAAAAGCCAGCATAGCTGCCCCAACCAGGGCAAGGGCAGCATAGCGCAGTATCCGCGCCGTGTTCAGCAAGCCGCGGATATCGGTCAAATGCGTGATCTCATCGTCTGAAAACGCTGCTTCGCTCATGCCGCCGCGCGTGACAATCAGCTGAGGGCTGTCGGTGCCGCCCTTCAGGAAGCCGGTAATTGCCTGCGCAATCGTGAGATACTGGCTTTTTTCAAGCCTGGTCACCAGGGGATCCGCGAAGCGGCTGAACTTCGCCTCCATCACCCGCGCATTGATCGCCTTGTCAGCCACTGCGCTGATCAGATAGGCAAACAGGCAGTATACCAACAGCAGCACCGTCAGCAAGCGCAGCAGCTTTATGACGATACGCATTACTGCATTTTCAGATAGGCTGTGATGAACCCATCCAGATTGCCGTCCATGACATCATCGATGTTGCCCGACTCAAAACCTGTGCGGTGATCCTTGACCATGGTATATGGCTGGAATACATAGGATCGTATCTGGCTGCCCCACTCGATTTTCTTCATCTCGCCCTTGATGTCGGCCATCTGCTCTTCCTTTTGGCGCTCCCTGAGTTCAAGCAGTCTGGCGCGCAGCATCTTCATGCACATCTCGCGGTTTTGCACCTGGCTACGCTCATTTTGACAGGATACCACAATGCCCGTGGGCAGGTGTGTCATGCGCACGGCGGAGTCTGTCTTATTGACATGCTGGCCGCCTGCGCCCGTGGAGCGATAGGTGTCCACCCGCACTTCTTCCATGTCGATTTCTATGACACCGTCATTTTCCAGCACCGGGGCGACATCCAGCGATGAAAAGCTGGTATGCCGCCTGGCGTTGGAATCAAATGGGCTGATGCGCACCAGGCGGTGCACACCCTTTTCGCCGCGCAGGTAGCCATAGGCATTATCGCCTTCCACCTCAAAGGTGACTGACTTGGTTCCCGCCTCATCCCCTGCCAGGTAGTCCAGCAGATTTACCTTGAAACCCGCGCGCTCACAGTACCTGGTGTACATGCGGTACAGCATCTGTGTCCAGTCCTGGGCCTCTGTCCCGCCTGCGCCGGCATGCAGGGCGAGGATGGCGTTTGAATTGTCATAGTCACCCCGCATCAGGGTTTCAAGCGCAAGCGTCTCCACCTGGTGCGTCAGCTTGTTCAAGGCTGCCTTTGCCTCGTCCGCCATACCCTGGTCTTCTTCGTCAGAGGAGAGTTCCATCATGGTTTCCACTTCGTCACAGGCATCGATCAAACTTTTGTAATGCTTGATCTTTGTCTCATGCGCGGTGATCTTTTGGTTGACGGCGCGGGAACGATCCAAATCATCCCAGAATCCCGGCGCGCCCATCTCTTCATGCAGTTCAGCAAGCTCCTGCTCCAGCAGCGTGATGTGCAGGCCTTCGCCCACTTCTATCAGCCGTGCGCGCTGGATATCCAGCTGCGCGCGGTATTGTTCCAGATCAAGGATCATGCCTTTGCCTCACCAGTACTTTCTTAAGCTTCCGCGCCGAGGTTCTTGCCGTGACAGTTTTTGTACTTCTTGCCGCTGCCACATGGGCAGGGGCTGTTGCGGCCGATCTTTTCACCGGCCTTGAGAGGCTTTGGGGCAGGCTGTTTCTCCGGCGCCGCGTCCCCGCCGCCGACGGCGCGCATGGGATGTGCCACTTCCTTTCGCTCGGGCGCCTTTTCGATGCGCAGCTGGTAAAGGCTGCGGATGGTGTCTTCCTGTATCAGGCGGATCATCTCGTCAAACATGTCATAGCTTTCCAGCTTGTACTCATTGACCGGATCGCGCTGGGCATAGGCACGCAGACCGATGCCATCGCGCAGCTGGTCCATCGCGTCGATATGATCCATCCAGCGCGTATCTACCGAGCGCAGCAGGACATTGCGCTCAAGATCACGCATATTGATGCCCAGTTCGGATATCTTTTCTTCCCTTGTTTGGTAAAAGCTCTCGGCGCTTTTCCTGAGGAAGGTTTCAAGCCCCTCCCGGTTGAAGCCCCTGAGGGCATCGGCATTGGCCAGAAAAGTGCCCGAAGGTATGCACAAACGTTCCAAATACTCCTGCAAACCATCGAGATCCCAGTCCTTGTTTTCACCGGCGCAGTATCTGGCTGCGGCCTCAGACAGCAGTTTTTCCACCATGCTCAGAAGGTAGGCGCGCATGTCCGCGCCCTCCAGCACCTGGCGGCGCTGGCCGTATATCAGCCCGCGCTGCTGATTCATCACATCGTCATAACGCAAAACGGACTTTCGGATTTCATAGTTGCGGCTTTCGATGCGCTTCTGGGCGTTCTCGATCTGCTTGGTCAGCAGGCCCGCTTCCAAAGGCACATTCTCTTCCATGCCCAGCCTGGCGATCAGAGGCTGGATGCGTTCACCGCCAAAGATGCGCATCAGGTCATCTTCCAATGATATGAAGAACTGCGAGGAACCGGGATCGCCCTGACGGCCCGATCTGCCGCGCAGCTGGTTATCGATGCGGCGGCTCTCATGGCGTTCGGTGCCAATGATATGCAGGCCGCCCACCTTGACAACCTCTTCATGTTCCTTGTCCGTCGTTTTCTGGAAACCAGCCTTGAGCGCGTTGTACCTTTCGCGCGCCTGCAATACTTCAGGCGGAACCAATTCGCTGCGGCCCGTCGCCTCTTCAATGATATCCTCAGAGAAATCTTCCTGGCGCATGGCGCGGCGGGCGAGGAAATCGGGGTTGCCGCCAAGCAGGATGTCCGTACCGCGGCCGGCCATGTTGGTCGCGATGGTGACCGCGCCAAAGTGGCCGGCCTGCGCGACGATCGTCGCTTCCTTGGCATGCTGCTTGGCGTTGAGCACCTCATGGGCAATGCCGCGCATTTCCAGCATCCGGCTGAGCATTTCGGACACTTCAACGGATATCGTACCCACCAGCAGGGGCTGCCCTGTCTGATGGCGCTTGATGATCTCCTCAACCACCGCCTCGTACTTACCCTTTTTCCCGCGATAAACCATATCGTTGAGGTCCTTGCGGATCATGGGCATGTTGGTGGGCACCTGAACAACATCCAGGTTATAGATGCCCTGGAATTCCTCTTCTTCGGTCTTGGCGGTGCCCGTCATGCCCGACAGTTTACCGTACATGCGGAAATAGTTTTGAAAGGTGATCGTCGCCAGCGTCTTCGACTCGCGCTCCACCTTGACATGCTCTTTGGCCTCAATGGCCTGATGCAGTCCGTCAGAATAACGCCGGCCCATCATCAGCCGGCCGGTGAACTCGTCGACGATGATGACCTCGCCGTTTTGCACCACATAATCCGTATCCCGGCGGAATAGCGCGTTGGCTTTCAGCGCCTGGATGAGGTAATGCATCAGTTCATTGTTTGAAAGGTCGGAGAGGTTGTCGATGCCAAAGGCAGCCTCCGCCTTGCGGGTGCCCTCTTCGGTAAAAACGACCGCCTTTTCTTTTTCCTCTACGGTGTAGTCTGTTTCATTTTTCAGGCGTACAACGAAACGGTCAGCCTTTTCGTACATATCGGTCGGCTTGTCGCCCTGCCCGGAGATGATCAGGGGCGTACGCGCCTCATCGATGAGGATGGAGTCCACCTCGTCAACAACTGCGTAGTGATGGCCGCGCTGCACCATGTCAGTCTGGTAGATGACCATGTTGTCACGCAGGTAATCAAAGCCCATCTCATTATTGGTGCCGTATGTAATATCGCATTGATAGGCGGCGCGCCGCTGCTCGTTTGACAGGTCATGCACGATCACGCCAACGGTCAGCCCCATAAAACGATAGAGCTTTCCCATATCCTCGCCCTGGAATTTGGCCAGATAATCGTTGACTGTCACGATATGGACCCCGTTGCCGCTGAGCGCGTTTAAATAAGCCGGCAGGCATGCGGTCAGCGTCTTGCCCTCGCCTGTCTTCATCTCGGCGATACGACCCTGATGCAGCACAATGCCGCCAATCAGCTGGACATAAAAAGGCCGCATGCCAAGCGTCCTGCGCGCCGCCTCGCGGACGGCGGCGAATGCTTCGGGCAAAAGCTGGTCCAGTGTTTCACCCTTATCGAGGCGCTGCCTGAATTCGGCTGTTTTGGCTGAAAGCTGCGTGTCACTGAGTTTTTCGAAAACGGGTTCAAGTGCCTCTATCTGATCGGCCTGCTTCTTGAGGGGCTTTAGCTGCGCCTCTGCGCCCAGGCCGAATACCTTCTTTAGTCCTTCAAACATCCTGTACTCCTTTGGCTTTGCGCCGTTTAGCATTATACATGGACTTATAAGCAGCCGCAAGCCCGCCAAAAACGCCCGTATGCCCGCAGCGCTGTGCCGGGGCATGCGGGGATCGGAAAGAAGCAGCTACAGGATGTACTTTTTCAGGTCCGCTTTTTTGGCTGCCTTGATGTGCTCGCGCACATAGGCCGCTGTGATGTTAAGCGGTACATCGGGCATATCGTCTCCGCCCGCATTGAATGAAATATCTTCCAGCAACTCCTCGAACACGCCATGCAGGCGCCGCGCGCCGATATTCTCGCCAAAGTCATTGGCGTTGCTGGCTGCAGCGGCTATCTCCTCAAGCGCCTCCGCGTCAAAGCTCAGATGCACCTTGTCCACTTCAAGCAGCGCCTTGTACTGCAGGGTCAAGGCGTTGTCCGGCTGGGTCAGGATGCGCACGAAATCATCGCGCGTCAAGGGCTTGAGCGTTACATGCACCGGAAAGCGTCCCTGCATTTCGGGGATAAGGTCACTCACCTTGGCCACGTGGAAGGCGCCGGCAGCGATAAAAAGCATAAAATCAGTGCGCACGGCGCCGTATTTGGTGGTGACAGTGCTGCCTTCCACGATGGGGAGCAAGTCGCGCTGCACGCCCTCCCTCGATACATCGGGTCCCTGGCCGGAGCTGCGTCCCGCGACCTTGTCGATCTCATCGATAAAAACAATGCCATGCTGCTCGGCGCGGCGGATGGCTTCCTCTTTAACGGCGTCCTGGTCGATCAGCTTCTGCGCTTCCTCCGTGATGAGGATCCTGCGCGCTTCCTTTACCTTGACCAGGCACAGCTTTGTCTTCTTTGGCATCATGCCGCCCATCATATCGCCGATGTTGATGGAATTGCCTCCCACTTCCAGCTGCGGGGCCGTCTCCTCCACCTCGATTTGTATTTCGGCATCCTCCAGCTGACCGCTTCGCAGCTGCTCATACACTTCTGCCCGCCTGCCGGATATCCTGGTCTTCTCTTCCGGGGAAGGATCCGGATCCTTGCTGCGGCCGCTGAGCAGTATGTCGATCGGGTTTTGCGCCGGCTTTTTAGGCGGATTGACCAGCAGACTGACCAGCCTGTCCTCCGCCATGACCTCGGCCCGTGCCTTGACCCGCAATTCATGCTCATCCTTCACCATGCGCACGGCATTCTCCATCAAATCGCGGATCATACCCTCCACGTCGCGCCCTACATAGCCAACCTCCGTGAATTTGGTAGCCTCCACCTTCACGAAAGGCGCGTTGACAAGTTTCGCCAAGCGCCTGGCGATTTCGGTCTTGCCAACACCGGTCGGCCCCATCATCAGGATGTTCTTGGGGTATATTTCATCCCGCATCTCAGGGGACACCCTGCTTCTGCGGTAACGGTTGCGCAGGGCGATAGCCACCATGTGCTTGGCTTCGTCCTGCCCTACGATATAGCGATCCAGCTCGCGCACCACTTCACGGGGAGTCAGTTCTTTGCTCATACGTCCTCCACAATGATATTGTCGTTGGTGAATACGCAGATGGATGCCGCGATATGCAGCGCTTTTTGGGCGATATCGCGGGCGGACAGTTCAGTGTTCTGCGCCATGGCGCGCGCCGCGGCCAAAGCGTAGTTGCCGCCGGAACCGATCGCGCAAATGCCGTCATCCGGATTGATCACCTCTCCGTTGCCCGAAATGATCAGCAGGTCATTCTCATCAGCCGCTATCATCATCGCCTCAAGCTTGCGCAGCATCTTGTCCCCCCGCCAGTCCTGAGCCAGTTCAACGGCAGCGCGCTCAAGATTGCCGCTAAACTGGATCAGTTTATCTTCAAAGCGGTCGCACAGTGTAAACGCATCGGCTACCGACCCGGCAAAACCGATGGCAACCTTGTCATTGTAGATGCGGCGCACCTTGCGCGCGGTTTGTTTAAAGATGGTGGATTCTCCCATGGTGACCTGGCCGTCCCCGGCTATTGCCACCTTTCCCCCGCGCTTCACCGCGCAAATGGTAGTTCCCCTAAGTTCCATCGCTGCCTCCTGTACTGGTCATGGCATACTTGATGCTGTCGATCGTCTGCAATGCTTTGCCTGATATTTGCAGGCAGTGGTCTTCTTTGCTCTTTGCCCTTGACTTGATGGGATCCATCAGGCCAAAGGTGATATTCATGGGTTGAAAGTCCCTGTTGAAAGTGGAAATATATCGGGCCAGGGCGCCAATGGCAGTGTCTGAAGGTAGATCCAGCATTGGCTGCCCAAGCATGAGCCGGGACATGTTAAGGCCGCAGAAAAGCCCCGACGCGGCGCTTTCCACATAACCTTCGATCCCTGTCATCTGCCCTGCAAAGAAAATACCCGGTCGGCTGATCATCTGAAAATGCGCGTCCAGGAAACCCGGGCTGTGCAGATATGTGTTGCGGTGCATGACGCCATATCGCGCGTATTGGGCGTTTTCAAGGCCGGGGATCATGCCAAAGACGCGGCGCTGCTCCGGGAACTTCAGCCGTGTCTGGAATCCCACAAGATTGTAGAGCGTATCCGAGGCGTCATCCCGGCGCAATTGCAGCACAGCGAAGGGCTGCCTGCCTGTATGGGGGTCAACAAGCCCAACCGGTTTGAGCGGCCCAAAGGCAATCGCCATCTCCCCGCGGCGGGCCAGGGATTCAATGGGCATGCAGCCCTCAAAAACCGCGGTCTCCTCAAAGCCGTGGATGGGAGCCGTCTGGGCGGTGATAAGCGCCTGGTGAAAAGCTCTGTATTGGAATTCATCCATGGGGCAGTTGATGTAGTCGTCCCCGCGGCCATAGCGCGATGCCTTGAATGCGCGGCTCATGTCAATGGAATCTTTTTGGACGATGGGAGCCGCCGCATCGTAAAAGTGCAGGATCCCGATATCCGGCAGTGCCATAATGCTTTCGCTCAGCGCCTGTGATGTCAGGGGACCGCTGGCGATGATCGCGGGCGCTTGAGGGAACTGGGCAACCTCTTGGCTGATGAACGTGATGAGAGGATGCGCTTTCAGTATACGCGTTATGTATCCCGAGAACGCGTCCCGGTCTACCGCCAACGCCCCGCCGGCAGGCACGCGAGCCAGGTCCGCCGCTTCCATGACCAGGGATCCAAGACACCTCATCTCTTCCTTAAGAAGGCCTGCGGCGTTTTGCAGGCGGTCGGAGCGCAGCGAGTTGGAACAGACCAGCTCAGCCAGCAGCGGCGACGTGTGCGCCGGTGTCATCCGCAGCGGCTTCATGTCATAAAGCCGGACCGGCACACCCCGAGATACCAGCTGCCAGGCGGCCTCACAGCCCGCCAGACCCGCACCGATGACGCTGACGCTCATGTTACTCATCAACCGTGGCTTGAAGCTCCTGATAACTCTCGTGATGACGGCATGTTTCGCTGGAGCAGAGCAGCATCGCTTCATTCTTGCGGTACTTGATGGTCATATAGCTTCCGCAGGCCGGACAGGGCTTTGCGACGGGCTTCTCCCAGGAAACAAAGCCGCACTCCGGGTACTTCTCACAACCGTAGAATTTGCGGCCTTTCTTGCTTGTCTTTTCCAATAGCCGGCCTCCGCAGGCGGGACAGGCAATGTCAATATATTGAAGGATCGGCAAAGTGTTTTTGCATGCGGGAAAATTCGGGCAGGCCAGGAAGCGGCCAAAGCGGCCGTTTTTATATACCATGGAAGCCCCGCACTTATCGCAGGGAATATCGCTCTTCTCGTCCTGGATCACAACCTTTTCAATATCCATCTCCGCTTTTTGCAGCATCTGCGCAAAGGGAGGATAAAAAGAGCCGATGACCTCTTTCCATGGCTTCTGGCCGGCCTCTACCTCGTCCAGGTCGTCTTCCATACGCGCAGTGAAGGCAGTGTCCACGACAGGAGCGAAGTATTCCGCCATCAAGCCATTGACCATTCTGCCCAGCTCGGTAGGAAACAGGCGTTTCTTCTCGCGGGAAACATACCCTCTGGCGATGATGGTTGAAATCGTTGGCACATAGGTGGAAGGCCTTCCAATGCCCAGTTCCTCAAGTGTCTTGACCAGCGAGGCTTCGGTGTAGCGCGTGGGCGGCTGGGTGAAGTGCTGCTCCTTGCTGACATCATGCAGGACGACAGCATCTCCTTCCCGGGAGTGCGGAAGCTTGCTTTGCATCTTCTCCCCCGCTTCATCGCTGCCCTCTTCATAAATTACCGTAAAACCGGCAAAGGTCTTGTGCTCGCCGTAATAACGAAGCTGTGCCTTCTGGTTTGCCAAATCGATGCTGATGGTGTCGTAACGGGCGGCCGCCATCTGGCTGGCCATGAATCGCGTGTAGATCAGCTTGTACAGGGCAAGCTGATCCTTGCTCAGGAAGCCGTTTACACTTTCCGGCGTGCGCTCAACAGCAGTGGGCCGGATTGCCTCATGCGCGTCCTGCGCTTTGTTGCGGCCAAAATACTGATGGGGTGCCACAGGCAGGTAAGCGTCACCATACAAGGCCAATATGCTTGAGCGGGCAGCGCTGACTGCTTCATCGCTCACGCGCACCGAGTCGGTGCGGATGTAGGTGACCAGCCCTTGCGTGCCCTCCTTGCCCAAGTCAATGCCCTCGTAAAGCCCCTGAACCACCTGCATGGTCTTGGAGATGGAGAAATTGAGCTTGCGTGAGGCTTCCTGCTGCAAAGTGGAAGTGGTGAACGGCGCCGCGGGGGCTTTCTCGCGTTCCTTTGATTTCACTGATTTGACCTGAAATGGGGAGGCCTCGATAGCCTGCTGCGCCTTGTCTGCCTGTGCCTGTGAGGTAATGCTTGCCTTTTTGCCTTTCAAACTGAAGAGCTTCGCCTTGAGCGGCACCTCTTTGCCGGATCCATGCCTGAGTGAGACTTGGGCGTAGATGTCCCAATATTCCTCCGGAATGAAGGCTTCAATCTCCTCTTCGCGCGTGACGATGATACCGGTGGCTACACTCTGAACGCGGCCTGCGGAAAGGCCTTTGCGTACTTTTGCCCATAAAAGGGGGCTGATCTTGTACCCAACCAGGCGGTCCAGGGCACGGCGGGCCTGCTGGGCGTCTACCAGATCCATGTCTATTTGGCGCGGCGCCTTGATGGCGGCGTTTACTGCTTTCTTGGTAATCTCATGAAACTCAACACGTTTGGCTTTGGCCGGGTCCATCTTGAGCGCCTGGGCCAGGTGCCAGGAGATTGCTTCACCTTCCCTGTCAGGGTCGGTAGCCAGGAAGACCATATCGGCGGCCTTTGCTTCCTTGCGAAGTTTGGCCAGTATATCACCCTTGCCGTGAATGGTGATATAGCTCATCGCATAGTCATCATCCGTATCAATGCCTAAACGGGACTTGGGAAGGTCACGCACGTGGCCCTGTGTCGCCTCTACTTTATACCCCCTGCCCAGAAATTTCTCTATCGTATGCGCCTTGGCGGGCGATTCAACAATCACCAGTTTGTTCTTTACAGGCACGAACTTCCTCCATACATCTGCATCCGGCACTCACATCGGCGCTTCTTGCCGCCGTGACGTGAATCATATATCTTTGCCGATTCGTTTGTCAACCACTCACACCTTGCCGCGCAGCTTGCGTCTTGCTCACGCAAAATTATCCATGCTCCTGTCCTGTCACAACCCGAAGCAGGAAACTGCGTTAAAAAACCCGCCTTGCGGCGGGTGTTGTCAGCTTAAGCTAATCTTTGGTTCAGCGGGTGGAATGCCTGGCGAAGCAGTCACGGCAGTAAACCGGACGATCGCCACGGGGCTGGAAGGGAACCTGGGTGGTCGCGCCGCACTCGTCGCAAATGACGTCGAACATCTGACGATCGCCGGTGTTGCCGCCGCGGGTATTCTGGCGACGGTTTGCACGGCAGGCGGGGCAACGGCCGGGCTCATTCTGGAAACCCTTTTCGGCGTAGAACGCCTGCTCGGAGCCGGTGAAGGCGAATTCGGCGCCGCACTCGCGGCAGGTGATGGTTTTGTCGGTATACATGATTCATGTACCTCCTTAAATTATGTCCAAACCGATGCGATTTACAGTTGGCTCCGGGGTTCTTCACATCAGTTACCTGAGGACACAACCGGGAGGGACACCTGATACCTTGGCTTGGCACCTCGGTCAATATAGCACAGTATTCACATCTTGCATAGTCCTTTTCAAAAATATTTTTACATGCGGTTCAGGAGGCAAAAATGCGCCAAGCATCTTGCGTCAACAGACGCCTCATGATATGATTGTGCGGTAAACATGGTCGCTTTTGCAGTATAGGTGAGGGGAGGGATGGACATGATACCTGTGCATGTATTTTTGGTCGGCATGGCAGGAAGCGGAAAGACCAGCCTTGGCAAGAAGCTGGCTGCCAATCTTGACATTCCTTTCATGGATACCGATCAGCGCGTCAGTGAAATGATGGGCATGCCGGTCATGGACATCTACGCCACGCTGGGAGAAGACTTCTTTCATAACGCGGAGACAGGCGTGCTGATAGAACTCTCAGGCGAAGAGCCCTGCATTGTATCCACCGGCGGCGGGCTGCCCCTGGTCAAGGAAAATGTGCAGATCATGCGAAATCACGGCATCATCATCCTGATTGACAGGCCGCTTGACCAGATCCTGTCCGATATCCGCACCCAGACACGCCCCGGGCTAAACACAGGCGATCACGAAGACGTGATACATGAGTACAATCAGCGCATTGGCTTCTACCGGGCCTGCGCGGACCATGTCTTTGACAATGACCGCGGTTTCGTGGTCGGCGCGCAGGGACTGACTGTCCTTGTCAGGGATATCTTCAATATGCAATAAGCACAGCAGGTTGCGCTCCGGGGATGGCATCGGCTTTGAAGGTCATGCCATCCTTGCTTTTTACAGGCAGTCATGGTATTTTTGGTCACGGATTATCAATGATGAACGCAGGAGGACGAGCCATGAGCATTTCCTGGTATCCCGGGCACATGGCCAAGGCAAAACGCCTCCTCAGCGATCAATTGGCCCATACGGATGTGGTGTTGGAGATCTGTGACGCCAGGCTGCCGCTTTCAAGCCGTAACCCCGATTTGGACGAACTGGTGCAGTATAAAAAGCGCGTTCTGCTGCTCAACAAGGCTGATCTGGGCGATCTGCAGGCCAACAAGCGGTGGCTTGGCTACTTTCGCTCGCAAGGCCTTGAATCAATGACCCTGAATGCTTACCAAAACGCGCAAAAGGTTTTCCCCCTTATCGAAAGCGCCGCGCGGGAGAAGCTGGATAACGCCATGAAACGCGGAATCCATAAAACCGTACGCGCCATGGTGGTGGGTGTGCCAAATGTAGGTAAAAGCACCCTGATCAATATCATGAAAGGCAGCGCCAGCATCAAGACCGAGGACCGGCCCGGCGTCACGCGCTCCACAACCTGGTTTAAGGTTACCCCCTACCTTGAACTGATGGATTCACCGGGCCTTTTGTGGCCCAGGATCTCCGATCCGCTTGTCGCCAGGCGTTTGGCATATATCGGCTCCATCCGTGATCAGGCGCATGACAGCTTTCACCTGGCCATCGCCCTGATGGAAGACCTGCTGAGCAGTCATGAAACCCTGGTGATGTCTCGTTTCAAGCTGACTGATGCCTCCCTGCGCGGGCAATCGCTGATGGAGGCCGTATGCCGCAGCCGCGGCTACCTGCTCAAAGCCGGTGAACCGGACCTGGAGCGTGCTGCCTCCGCTGTGCTTGATGAGTTTCGCGCGGGCAAAATCGGGCGCATCAGCCTTGAATTGCCGCCTGAGCGTCACACTGATGAACGATAAGCGCCGGGAGCGCCTGCGCGTTCTCACACAAACCGACAGCCCTTACCGGGCTCAGGGTCTGCGTTTGGCAGGAATGGATGAAGTGGGGCGCGGTCCCTTGGCAGGCCCTGTGATGGCTGCCTGTGTCATTATGCCGTCTGAGCCGCTGCTTGCCTGGGTGGATGATTCCAAGGCACTGTCTGAGGCCCGTCGCGAACAGGTCTATGAGCAGATTATGGAGATCGCTCTGTTTATTGGCATAGGGCGCGCAGAGCCGGAAGAAATCGATGCCGTCAATATCCTGCAGGCCACCAAACTTTCTATGCGCCGCGCAGCAAAGGACGCGAAGGCACAGCTGTATTTGATCGATGCCCTGGAAGGCTTGGACCTGGATGGCGAGGAACGCGGCATCATACATGGGGACGCGCTAAGCTACGCGATCGCGTCGGCGTCTATCGTGGCCAAAGTGACACGCGACCGTGAAATGCGCCTGCTGGACAAGGTGTACCCGCAATATGCCTTCGCGCGCAACAAGGGGTACGGCACGGCTGAACACATCGCCGCGCTGCGCGCGCA
Source organism: uncultured Christensenella sp. (assembly GCA_964584685.1). Classification (GTDB taxonomy): domain Bacteria; phylum Bacillota; class Clostridia; order Christensenellales; family Aristaeellaceae; genus UBA1038. The sequence continues at coordinate 77,541 of CAZPBJ010000006.1, forward strand.
TGGCCCATGCCCTATCCACCGCAGAAGCTTCATTGGCCACTTCTTTAACATATCATGCTAAGCTATGACAGCGGCCTTGAGGGCGAGGAAGAAGCCTGCGCGTATCTGCGCGAAACAGGCCTGAGCATTATTGCCTGCCGTTTCAGGGCTGACGATGGCGAAATCGACATCATCGCCCGGGAAGGTGAAGTCCTTTGTTTCATTGAAGTCAAGTGCAGGCGTCATAACCGCCTGGGAGAAGGCCTGGAATCGGTGACCGACGATAAGCGGCGGCGTCTTGATCACGCGGCAAGGGCTTATCTGCAAAGCCATGCGCATCCCCCGAAATGGCGGTTTGACAGCCTGGAAATAACACGCGCGGGCATCTGGTATGCGCGCAGCGCGGCAAGGAGTACATAGAGTTTGCGCTTCAAAAGATCCAAATGGTCATGGCTTGCCCTTGCCGCGGTCCTGCTGGCGCTGGGCGCCTTCACGCTGATTGGCAAGCCTGCTCCTCAGACAGCGTATGGCGTCAACCTTCTGAAAAACAGTGATTTCGAAAGCATCAGCGGCGAAGGCCTGCCCGATGGCTGGCTGCCTGATGCCTATTTGAGTATCATGGGTATCAGTGATTTTGAGGTGTCGGAAGGCCAAAGCGGCAAGGGCGTCACAATACGCAACAACGACGCGAACGACGCCCGTTTTGTTCAAACAGTTGAAGTGCAGCCAAACACGCTTTATGAACTGAGCGGCTATGTCAATGCCAAAGCGATGGACGGCCGCGGTGCCAACTTGTCCGTCATGCAGGTGAGCGCTGTGTCCGAAAGCCTGACCGACACTCAAGGCAATTGGCAAAAACTCCTGGTATACGGCCGCACCGGTCCGCAGCAGCGCGAACTGACAGTCTACGCTCGCCTGGGCGGCTATTCAGCCGACAGCCGCGGCGAAGCAAGCTTTGACGGGCTAAGGCTGGCGGCACTGCAGGATGTGCCCGCAGGCGCCTTCGTGGAATCCTGGGAGCCCTGGGAAATCGAAACCTCGCTGGTTGACGATGAATCAGTGGCGTCTCCCAAGGCCTTCTGGCCCTGGCTGTTGGTGATATCAGCACTCTATGTTGTGTATGTGCGCATCGCCTCCCGCCAATCGGAGCGTTTTGCGCTTGAGGATCTCCGGCCACAGGGCAAGCCCGCGTGGGACAGGGCTATCTTTTTACTGCTTATACTGGCAGCGGTCACCCGCTTGGCAATGGCAGTGCTCATACCCGGCTATGGGGTTGACATCGGGTGCTTCACCGGCTGGGCGAATGAAATGTACAGGGTCGGACCGGCCGGTTTCTACGTTACTGAGGGTTTCAGCGACTATCCGCCGGGCTATATGCTGGCATTGTGGCCACTGGGTATGTTGGGCAGTTTGATGGGAACCGGTGCGACGGGTTTCATGGTGAAACTGCCGCCCATCCTGGCGGATTTGGCAAGCGTCGCCATATTTTACGCCTTTGCTTCCAGGCACCTTAACCGTCGCAGCGCGTTGACCATGGCCGCGATTTACGCCCTGAGCCCGCTTGTCTATGCTACAGGAGCCGCCTGGGGCCAGGTGGACAGCCTGCCGGCACTGCTGTTGATGCTGGTAGTCCTTCTTGCTTTCAGGAGCAAGTGGTCGTGGGCGCTTCCCCTTTATGTGCTGGCTGTGCTGATAAAGCCGCAGGCATTAATGTTCGGCCCCCTGGGGCTCGTTGCGCTGATTGTTGACCTTGCCTTTCACGGAGACAAAGGAAAGGCCAGGAGCGTCCTCATGGGTTGTGTCGGCGCCGCCTTGACGGCAGCGGCAGTCATCCTGCCTTTCTCCGCAAATCAGGAAGGCCTGGACTGGCTGATCAAGCTGTATTCCAGCACCATGAATTATTACGGTTACGCCACTGTCAACGCAAGCAACCTCTACTTCCTGTTTGCCCTCAATTGGATTCCCATCGAACAGGCAGCGCCGTTGATGCTTCGTCTGTTGGGTGCGGCCAGCCTGATACTGCCAACAGTCGCATATTTGCTCGGCCCGCGGAACCGTGGCGGACAATCCGCGGTAACCGGGCTTGAAACCATCCTTCTGTCAATGGCGCTGCTGCCCGCCCTGGCGGCAGGCGTACTGCCTTTATCCCTGCAACTGACGGGAACGCTGTTGATGGCTTCGGCTTTCCTGCTCCTGACCATACGCTATGTATTGGCGCGTGACATTAAGAACCTTCCCCTGTTGGGCGCGGTCATGCTGATCCTGTTTTGTGTCCTGGGTGTCATGATGCATGAGCGATACCTCTTCACCGCAGTCCTGTTGCTGTTAGTGGCTTATGCGCTCAGGCGTGACCGCAAAATTCTGTGGCTGTTTTGCGCGCTCAGCGTCATTGTCTTCCTTAATGTCAGCATTGTGCTGGACCGCGGCATACGCATCGGCGGAGTTGAAGGGCATCTCAGCGCCCCAAGTTTCAACATTGTAAGTGAATCAGGCTGGCTCGAATACGCAGGCGCCGCCGCCAGCGTATTGGCCGCCGGCTTTGCGCTGTATGTCGGCTTGTCCCAAAGTAATCCGCTGCGCAGCCTCACACTGATCACGCCTGCCAAAGCGGAGACTTTGGATGGGGATAAGCAGGCGGCTGATCCTGCGGAAAGTAGGCTGCTTTCCCCACAGTTCAGGCAGCGCACCGGTCTGAAAGACTGGCTGATCATCATTCCGGTAACTTTATTGTACGCCATCGCTGCGCTGACCAACCTTGGCTCACTCAAAGCGCCCCAAAAGGGCTACACATTCACGCAAATGGATGAAGAGGCTGTTTTTGACCTGGGCAGCGTGAAGGATTTCAACTTGCTTCACTTTGGCGGCATCCATTGGCGTGACAGCGATTATATCGCCCAATCAAGCGTTGACATGGTGAACTGGTCAGGCGGCCCGGCCCAAATGCGGCCCGGCGATTCAGGTGACTGCTTTTCCTGGAAATATCAAAAGGAATCCATCGTCAATGACGAAGGGACAACATTCAGCGGCGTCAATCTGCTGCATCACGGCAGGTATTTGAAGATCACGGCGCCCACGGTCGGGCTTACCCTGATGGAGATCCTCGCCAGGGACGCGAACACAAAGGAAACCCTGCCTCTCACCATGATTTCCGGCAGCGCAGGTTTCCTTATCGATGAGCAGGATACGCTGGAGGGCGAGCCCTCCTGGTTCAACAGCATGTATTTCGACGAAATATACCATGCCAGGACCGCTTATGAGCAGCTAAACGCCATCCGCGGCCAGGAGCCCAGCCAGATCTATGAGACCTCGCATCCCCCGCTTGGCAAGGTCTTCATGACCGCTGCCATCGCAATCTTTGGCATGGTGCCCTTCGGCTGGCGTTTTGCTGGCGCTTTGGCCGGCGTGCTCATGCTGCCGGGTTTATACCTGCTGGCCAAACTCCTGACAAAACGAAAGAGCCTTGGCTTGATGGCCATGCTGCTGCTGGCTTTTGACCTCATGCACTTCGCGCAGACGCGCATCGCCACAATCGACAGCTTTGTAACGCTGTTCATCATCTGGTCCTACTACTTCATGATCCGCTACGCCCAGGCGGATGATTACGGCAGGTCCTGGGTGAAAACGCTGCCCAACCTGGCCCTGTCGGGTCTGTTCATGGGCCTGGGCATAGCCAGCAAGTGGACAGGCATCTACGCGGGTGCGGGCCTTGCGATCATCTTCTTTTGGACACTTTGGCGCAGGATGCGGGAAGGCCAGGCAGCTCAGCGCCTGCTGACACGCATAGCTGCGGCGGATGGAGATCGGGTCATGGCTGCTCGGGTGGCAGCTGACCAGTGGCAAAAACGCATACTGTACACGCTGCTGGCCTGTCTGGTGTTTTTCATCGCTGTCCCCTTGCTCATTTACTATCTATCCTTCCTCCCTGTCTTCATGCAGACGCCCGGAGGACTGACGGTCAAAAAGGTGATGGACGCCAACAAGTCCATGCTTGGTTACCACAGCACGCCGGGCCTTGGCATGAACCATTACTTCTACTCACCCTGGTATGAGTGGCCGCTGAGCCTGAAGCCCATGTGGTTCTATTCGGGATCCAAGAATGGCAATACCGGCAGCACCATCATGACATTGGGCAATCCGGCTGTCTGGCTGGGCGGCCTGGCTGCCCTGATCGCCATGATGGGCATGTGGATAAAGCAGCACCTGCGTGTCCGCCCGCTGAGGATATCCGCCCGCGGGCTGCCGGATGACATCCGCCCCGGCCTGCTTGTCATCTCCTTCCTGGCCCAGTATCTGCCATGGATATTGGTCCCGCGGGGGACTTACATTTACCACTACTTCCCGGCTGTGCCCTTTATCATCCTGTGCACGGTGATGGCGTTTTATTATATTGGCCTGCGCCGTCAGAAACCGGCGCGTGCAGCCGCCGTCATTTTTACTGTCATCGCGGGCCTGCTGTTTATCGCTTTCTTTCCCTATGTCAGTGGGCTGAGGGTATCCAAAGCCTGGCTGGACGCGATGCAATGGGTCCCTAACTGGCTCTATTATTAGATAAGGAGGCGATGTCATGCTCGCCCGAACACTTTGCTTTGCACTGGTTGGGATAGAAGGGGAAGCGGTCACGGTGGAAGCCGATGTCCAAACCAGCAACAAGTTTGAGTTCTCATTGGTCGGTCTGCCGGACGCCGCGGTTAAAGAAAGCCGCGAGCGCGTGTTTTCAGCCGTCAAGAACAGCGGTTTTACGCCGCCCTACGGCCATACAACATTGAATCTTTCGCCGGCCGATCTGCGTAAAGAGGGGACTGCCTTTGATCTCCCCATCGCGGTTGCCATCCTCATCGCAAGCCGCCAGATCCGTGCATTTGAAGCGGAGAAAGTATTGATGATCGGTGAACTGGCGCTGGACGGCCGCCTGGCGCCTGTTCAAGGCACTTTGTCCATGGTAATCGCCGCCAGGGAACGCGGCATAAGGCAGGTCATCCTCCCCCATCAAAACGCCAATGAAGTGCTGGCGGTCGAAGGCATTGAGGTCTTCCCTTCGCGGTCACTGTATGAGGTCGCCCAGCATCTTTCCGGCCAGGCGCCGTTGATTGCCCAGATACAAAAGAGCTACATGGAATGCCTGCAGGAGCAGGTAATCGGCGCCGATATGGCACAGGTCAAGGGGCAGTCCGGCGCGCGGCGCGCGCTGGAAGTGGCGGCGGCCGGCGGGCACAATATGCTGATGGTGGGTGTGCCCGGCTCCGGCAAAACCATGCTGGCACGCTGTTTGCCGGGCATTCTTCCCTTAATGACGCAGGAAGAGGCATTTGAAACCACCCGCATCTACTCAGTGGCCGGCTTGCTGAAGGCAGGCAGCGGCCTTATGACGCAGCGGCCTTTTCGAACCCCGCACCATTCCGCTTCCATGGCTGCCCTGGTTGGCGGCGGCGCCAACGCCAGGCCCGGTGAAGTGAGCCTGGCCCACAATGGCGTGCTCTTTGTGGACGAGATGCCCGAGTATCCGCGCAATGTTCTGGAAGCCTTGCGTCAACCCCTGGAAGACGGCGTCACCACGGTTTCACGTGTTCGCGCCCATATGCAGTATCTTTCGCGCTGCATGCTGGTAGCCAGCATGAATCCCTGCCCCTGCGGCTACTTCGGCAGCTCAGTCAAACCTTGCCGCTGCGGCAGCCACGAAATCAGGAAGTATCTTGACCGTGTCTCCGGTCCCCTGCTTGACCGCATTGATATCCAAATCGAAGTCGACGCGGTGCCGGTGGAAGAGATCAGTACAAAATCGAGCGCTGAGGAAAGCAAAGCGGTACGCGATCGTGTTGTAGCGGCGCGCGCGCGCCAACTGCGGCGCTTCGCCGAATTTGGCATACGCTCCAACGCGCAGATGGACAACAAACACCTGGAGCAGCTGGCGCTGGTCAAGCCGGAAGCGCTCAAACTGCTTCAAAAGGCGATCCAGTCCTATGGTTTCAGCATGAGGGCATACGGCCGCCTGATCAAGGTCGCGCGCACCATTGCAGACCTTCGCGGCGATGAATACATTGAAATACCCGCGATGGCCGAGGCAATCCAATATCGGCGCATAGACGCCAAGTATTGGGGAGACGCCCATGCTTGAGACTAGGGAGCAGCTTTGCCGCTTATGGCTTTCACTTTGTGAAGGCGTAAGCGCGAAAGCCCGTGCTTTGCTGATTGTGCGGTTTGGCGGCTTTGAAACGCTTTTTGATGCCTTTCCCAGGGACTGCGCAGACATTCTGAGCTCTAGAGCCATGGAGGATCTGTCGAGCCTGAAGGCTGCCGGTCTTGACAAGATCGCCCTTCGGCTGGAACAACTTGGCATATCCATCGCCTTTTTGGGTGATGAGCGGGATTACCCCTCCTTGCTCACCAGCATAACAGAGCCGCCGGACCTTCTGTTCTTTAAAGGCCGTCTGACAGGACAGGAAGAGCGATCGATCGCCATTGTTGGTTCCCGGCGTGAAACGCGCTACGGCCGCAATCAGGCGCATGCCATTGCCAGGGACTTGGCTGCCAAGGGCGTTGTCATCATTTCCGGCCTGGCAAGGGGTATCGATACTGCCGCGCATCTGGGGGCCCTGGAGGCCGGCGGCAGGACGATCGCGGTTCTGGGCTCCGGTTTATCAAACATTTACCCCATAGAGAATAAGGAGCTTGCAGAGCGTATCCTGCAAGGGGGAGGCGCCATCATCAGTGAACTGCCTCCCGCTTCCGAGCCTCTGGCCTATCACTTTCCTGTACGCAACCGCATCGTTTCGGGCCTTTCTCATGGTCTCCTGCTGGTGGAAGCGAGGGAGAAATCCGGTACGCTGATCACCATGGGACACGCGCTTGAGCAAGGCCGGGAAGTCTTTGCGCTGCCAGGTGAAGTAGACGCCCCCGGCAGCCTGATCCCGCATCAGATGATCAGGGAAGGCGCGCGCCTGTGTACCTGCGCGCAGGACATAATGGAAGATATGGGCTGGCAGTCGCCGCAGCCATCGCAAACAGAACAAATCCGCCTGCGATTCGAAGAACTCAGCGGAGTACAGGGCCTGATCGCGGATTCCCTGCAAGACGAACAAAAGAGTTTCGATGAACTGCAGGCGGCTACGGGCCTGTCAACAAGTGATCTCAATACCCATATCACCCTGATGGAAATGGACGGCATCATTGAATCACTTCCCGGGAGGCTGTTCAAGCTGTGCCGCGTCTTTGGGTCGGCCGTGATGCATCCTAAATAATAAAAAACCCGAGAAAAGTTGATTTCTCAGGTTAGTCTGGCGGAGAAGGAGAGATTTGAACTCTCGCTGCGTTTATCACGCACTACTCCCTTAGCAGGGGAGCCCCTTCGGCCACTTGGGTACTTCTCCAAGCCG
>CAZPBJ010000007.1:0-68632 GCA_964584685.1 uncultured Christensenella sp.
GTATATTGTCCAATTGCCTCCAGGTGGCCTCCACAGCATCGGAAACGGCATCTTCAGCATCAGCGGTTCTTCTCAGCATGATGAACGCAACACGATAGAGGGAATGCTTTTTACCTTCTACTGTTTGAATAAACCACACCTTTCTTTCTTCAGAAGGCACTTTCTCACTCCTTTGTTCTCCTGTATCCGGATACATATATAAAGAGTATTTTAGAAGCTGTTTTGCTGCAAAAGCAAAAATTTCCTGCTGACTATTATATAGCATACGCCCGCCTTGTATGGTAAAACCTGGAATACAACTGTATCAGAAGACAATTTTGTATAATTGAACGATAATTCTCCCGGCACGCGTCTAACCAAATGAAAGGGGGCGAAGCAATGGAACTTTGTCAGGTACCGGACAAAGCACAGGAAGCGGACGTCATCCGGCTGATAGAACAACACGGCGACGGGCTGCTGCGCTTCTGCTACCTTAATTTGGGCGATCTTCATCTGGCACAAGACGCAGTGCAGGAAACGTTCTTGAAAGCGTACCGGAAATACCATGCTTTCCGCGGGGACTGCGGCGAAATGAGCTGGCTGTGCGCCATCGCTGTCAACTGCTGCCGCGACATCAGGCGCAGCAAATGGTTCCGCTATGAGAGCGGCCGCTCCCTTGCGGAACTGCCGGAGACTGGTGAAGAGTTCAAGCCAGACGACGACACGCTCATCAGGGAAGTGATGAACCTCCCCGGCAAGTACCGCGAGGTCATCCTGCTGCATTACTACCAGGGAATCAGCCTGCGTGAAATCGCGCAAACTCAGTCCATCAATGAATCTACACTGTCTACACGCCTGAAACGCGCCAGGGAAAAGCTGAGGAGCAAGCTGGAAGGGTGGTATTTCGATGAAGAATAAGTTGAAGGAAGAACTGAATGCCCGCCTGTCCGGCCTCACTATGAGCGAGGCGCTGAAACGGCGGGTACTCGACCAAATAAGAAAGGAAGAGGAACCGGTTATGAAACGTAAAATCTCATTGTCCGCAATCATCGCCATCGCCTTGGTTGCCGTTGCTGCCGCAGCCTTCGCGCTGACGGACGGCTTTGGATTGTTCAATCTCATGGGTCAGGGGAAAAGGGAAGAATTCGCGGTTGTTCAAAAGGAAGCTTACGACCTGCTGCAGAAAAACCTGGCAAGCGCAAGCTTTGACCACGTCGACGTCACCGTGACCGAAGCCGTATATGACGGAAAATACCTGAGGATTGCTTACTCAACAAGGGAACGCGATGCCAAAGGACCATTCGATGACGCGACGGTTTATAATGGAGGCTTCCGTTTTGAGGCTGCTGAGAAAGACGGCGTCTGGTGGAGCAGCCTGGACTGGGCTATCGTGAATGGCAAGAACGTCAATCCGCTGGGTGAAGCCGGCGTCAACGCAGGCAAGCAGAACGGCGAAACGATCGCCTGGATTCAATATGACCTGTCTGAATTGGACGCCGGGGATGAACTGACGGTTGACCTGCCCATCCGTGGAAAGCAGAGCATTGACAGCAAGGAACTGAGCTTTACCATGTCGGTGAAGGACCTGCCGGGCGTAAGGCACATCCAAGCGATTCCGGATGTTCGTTTCAGCGACTACAGCCTGCATCTTGCGGAAATGCTGATATCTCCCATCCGTGTCTATGCAAGAGTGGAAATGACCGCGGACGCCGGCGTTACTGCGGAGCGCTGCGATGAAATCATGTGGAAATGGGCAATGGACTGCGTTCTGAAAGGAGAAGAGGACGAAAAACCCTTTACATCTTCAGGCGGGGGCAGCAGCAGATACCTCGAAAATGCCGAATACGCAAGCGACTTCAGGATCAAAATCATTGACGAGGCCAAACCTACCCGCTTCATGGTCGAGTTTGAATTCCTGACCCGTGAAAACTATCCGGATACCTTCATCCTGAGCAATGGCGTAGACAGCCTGCGCATTCCCAACGAGGTATTGGTAAACAACTGACTTGAGGGTTTAGGATGATAACCACGTAAAAACCCGAGGCCCTTGCATCGCGCGAAGGCCTCGGGTTTTTATGATTTATCTCAGATCCCGAAGATCTGCCAAATTGCGTTTGGCCACAGCAGATGAATCAGCACCAGGCTCACGCTCACCATCGCCAGGGTCTTGTGCACCTTGAAGAGCGTCTTGCCCTTCTTCCTGTAATATATGCCCCCCACAGTCACTGTCGCAAGGAAGCTGACGTAAGCCAGCAAACCCGTGTGCAGCCTGAATGTGCCGAACAGGGCCAAATAGGCATGCCAGGCAACGATGAGCGCCAGGGCAATGCCAAGGGGCTTGTGCAGCTTGCGCAGGAACTTGATAAGGTCCAAAAAGCGCTTGTCCTTGGTCTTGACGGTCCACTTGTTGAGCGTGCGCAGCCAGAAGGGCGCGGTGATGATGACGACCAGGGCGATGTTGATGTAGCCCAGGATCTTGTACATGAGGTACCTCCCGCGAAAAAGAATAGAATAATCCGGGGGCCGGCCTAAGCTAACCCCCGGTTTTGCCTTACTTGACTGCCAGTATGCCGACCGGCTTGACGTTAGCCAGTTTGGAAACGCCGTGGGGCGAGACGTTCTTGATGGCTTCGGTCAGGTCGTTGCCCGCCTCAAAGCCATTGTGCTGGCCGTTCTTCCAGGGAAGCGAGTCTGTCATGTCATAGATGATGCCGTCAACCGCGACATAGGCGCGGGCGCCATCCTTGCCGTTGAAGGCTTTCAGCTCTTCAAGCGTCAGTTTGAGGGCGGGACCGCCGGCCAGGATGCCCACAGGTTTGACGTTTGCCAGTTTGGAAACGCCGTGGGGCGATGCGTTCTTGATGGCGTCCGTCAGGTCGTTGCCTGCCTCAAAGCCGTTGTGCTGTCCGTTCTTCCAGGGGAGGGAGTCTGTCATGTCATAGACGATGCCGTCAACCGCGACATAGGCGCGGGCGCCGTCCTTGCCGTTGAAGGCCTTCAGTTCATCAAGCGTCAGCTCAAGGCCAACGGCATCGGTTGGTGCGGCAACCGCTGGTGCTTCGGTCACGGGCGCTTCGGTCACGGGGACATCGGTCGCAGGGACTTCGGTCGCGGGCGCTTCGGTCACGGGAACTTCGGTCGCGGGAACTTCGGTCGCGGGCGCTTCGGTCGCGGGAACTTCCGTCACAACCGGGGCGGGGGAGGCGGTGGGCGTGGCCGCTTTGGGCGTGCAGCCGACCAGCAGCAGGGCTACGGCCAGGATACCTGCTAAAACCAGGATTTTTCTGATTCTCATGATGAATACCTCATTTTCGGGAATTTGCATTGCCGTTGGCAAGCGCATACCATATATTACCCGCGCCATTTGGTGACAAACAAAAAGCCGGTCCGTGACCGGCGATGATTTATGCCCGATACGGACCGGATAAATCAGCGTGCGTATAATCAGCCAAAGAGAGCGCGGTAAGAGTTCCTGGCCTTTCTGATAGCCTCGATCGCCGCGGGGCGTTCCTGCACTTCGCCCGGGGCGGTCTCCTTCCCCTCCAGCTGCTTATAAACGGTAAAGAAGTGCTGCATCTCATCAAACACATGGTGGGGCAGGTCGGTGATGTTGTGATAAGTGTTGAAGGTGGGATCCGAGAAGGGGATGGCGATGATCTTTTCATCGTCACGCCCGGAATCCAGCATCTTGATCATCCCAATGGGGTAGCAGCGCACAAGCGTCATGGGCAGGATGGGCTCGGAACAAAGCACCAGCACATCCAGTGGATCCAGGTCGTCGCCATAGGTGCGCGGGATGAAGCCGTAGTTGGCGGGATAGTGGGTGGAGGTGTGCAGCACACGGTCCAGCATCAGCACACCCGTCTCCTTGTCCAGCTCATACTTGTTCTTGGATCCCTGGGATATTTCGATGACCGCCATGAAATCCTCTTCCTGGATGCGCTCGGGTTTGATGTCATGCCATATGTTGCTCATTGTGATGCCTCCATGCGCCGTTGACCGGGTGCAGGGCTATTGTAGCATCCGGCATGGGTCTTGTCCACAGCAGGCAGGGCATCATGAAACGTATGGTCATTGGTTCCTGATGCGGGAAAAGAATACCCTCTTGGCGGCCTCGGCGGCGGCAATATAGAGGCCCGTGATCCCGACCAGCGATGCCATCAGCCAGGCGGGCAGCGGCGTGAAGCCCAGGATAGCGCCAAAGGGCAGATAGGGGATCATCAGCGCTGCCAGGCTGACGATAAGCGTGATCAGCCACAGCACTTTGCCGGGTTTGCTGCGGAAGAAGGGACGCCGCGTACGGACAACCAGGGCAATCACCAGCTCGGACAGCAGCGATTCGACAAACCAGCCGGTCTGGAACTGCGCCTCCGCGGCATGCGCCACAAACAGCAGCAGCCCGAACGTGGCATAATCAAACAGGGAACTCACCAGACCAAAGACGATCATGAAACTGCGGATGAACTTCATGTCCCAGCGGTGAGGCTGCGCCAGCATCTCTTCATCGACATTGTCGCCCGGGATCCCCATGGCGGGAAAATCGGACATGAAATTGTTGAGCAATATCTGTTTGGCCAGCAGCGGCAAAAACGGCAGAAAAAGCGAAGCGCCCGCCATGCTGAGCATATTGCCGAAGTTCGCGCTGGTGGTGGTGAAGATGTACTTGAGAGTGTTGGCAAAGGTGCGGCGCCCCTGCTTGATGCCGGCCACCAGCACGCTGAGGTCTTGCCTGAGCAGCACGAAATCAGCCGCTTCCTTGGCCACGTCCACCGCCTGGTCGACAGAAATGCCGATATCGGCGGCGTGAAGGGCAGGCGCGTCATTGATGCCGTCGCCCATGTAGCCCACCACATGGCCCGTCTTTTTCAAGGCCAGGATGATCCGCTCCTTCTGATTGGGATCCACCTCGGCAAAGACCGACGTTTTTTCCGCAACGTGCCAGAAAGCCTCATCCTGCAGTTCCTCCATCTCCTCGGCAGGCAGGATGCTGTCAACCGGCAGCCCCACGATTTCCGCCACATGGCGGGCTACCAGGCGGTTGTCGCCGGTAATGACCTTCACCTTGACGCCCAGCCCGGCCAGCGCTTCAAGGGTTTGGCGCGCGTCCTCCTTTGGCGGGTCAAAGAAGAGCAGGAAGCCGGCGAAGCTCATCGCAAGTTCGTCCTCTTGGATGGTATAGGAGTTCTGACGCGGCACATCCCGCACGGCGACGCCCAGAACACGGTATCCCTGTGCGCTCCAGGCGATGAACTTCTCGTTGATCGCCGCCAGTTTTTCGCCGCTGAGCGGCTCGGCGGTCTCTCCGGTTCGGATTGATTCGCATACCTCAAGGATGTTGGCCAAAGCCCCTTTGGTGATAAGCAGCGGCTTGACCCGGGAGCCGGGATCGGCGTCCATGACCACACTCATGCGCTTGCGGTGGAAGTCGTAGGGGATCTCTTCCAGCTTGTCCATCCCCGTCGTATCCGCGTGCGGCTGGGCGAGGATGGCTTCGTCCAGCGGGTTGGCGATGCCGGTTTGGAAGGCCGCGTTGAGGAAAGCCCAGCGCATGACGTCATCGGATGGCTGCCCAAAGGCATCCAGCGCGCCGTCCAGGCGGACTACGCCCTGGGTCAGCGTGCCCGTCTTGTCCGTACACAGCACATCCATGCTGCCAAGGTTCTCTATGGCGCTCAGCCGGCGGACGATGACGCCGCTCTTTGCCATGTCCTGCGCGCCTTTTGCCAGGCTGATGCTGATGATCGCGGGCAGAAGTTCGGGCGCGATGCCCACCGCCAGCGCGATGGCAAACAGCAGCGAATCGATCACCGGCTTGGACAGCAATGTGTTGATGACAAAGATGACGGTCACCAGGATGGTCATGATCTGTGTGAGCATGTAACCGAATTTGCGGATGCCCCGCTCAAACTCCGTTTCCGGCGGCCTCAGGGTCAGGCGCTGGGCGATTTGGCCAAACGCCGTGCCGGCTCCGGTTTGGGTGATCAGCACGCGGGCCGTGCCGCTGCGGACATTGGTTCCCATGAATACCATGTTGAGCCGCTCAGACAGGCCGGCTCCCTCGGCCACGGGGCCTGCCAGCTTCTCAACCGGAAAGGTCTCTCCCGTCAAAACCGCCTGGTTGACGAAAAAGTCCTTGGTCTCCAGCACGATCCCGTCAGCCGGCACCAGGCTTCCCGCCGAAAGCAGGACGATATCGCCCGGCACGGCCTCTTCCGCCGGAATGGTCTGCTTTTTCCCGTCCCTCAGCGCGGTTGTTTTCAGGGTCACCTGTGAGCGCAGTTTTTCCACCGCGTTGCTTGCGCTGAATTCCTGCGTAAAGCTCAGGATGGCGCTGGCAGCCACGATCGTCAGCACAATGGCAGTGTCCACCCACTCGTGGACGACGGCGGAAACGACCGCGGCAAATATGAGGATCAAAACGAGCGGATTGGTGAATTGTGAGAGGAACATCCTCAGCGCGGTATCGTGCCGGCGCGGCTTGAGCGCATTGGGACCGTATTGCTGCAGGCGTTCCCTTGCCGCGGAAGCGCTCAGCCCGTCCAGCGAGCTGTCGGTCTCGCGTATAAGGGTATCCGTCGTATGACTCCAGTATGGAATCGGGGATGATTCCGGACCTGATGCGGATTTTCGTGCCATACAGCCGCCTCCCGCGCAATGGTCACCAAAGGACAGAGGGTCCGTGCCGCCGTCCGTCGGTGCAGGCGGTATCTCATGGGCTGATTTTACTGCGGATGGACGCGCATTACAAGCGGGGCTTGCGGTTTTGCATAATTTCGGCTAAACTGCGATTACATGAGAAATCTGCCGAACTGTGATTGGAGGCTGCCATGTATCATTCGCGGGCCATTGAGGGCTGGATCAAACAATATCAAGATCAATTCCCCATTCTCCTGCTGACAGGGCCCAGACAAGTTGGCAAGAGCACGGTACTAGGCCAAGTTGCCGGAAATCGCTTCACTCAGGTGACGATGGATGACCCGCTCCTCAGGCAGCAGGTCAGAGAAGATCCGGCATTGTTCTTCAAGAACAATCCTGTTCCGCTTCTGCTCGATGAGGTGCAGTACATACCTGAGATATTTCCTCACATGAAGATGCTGGCTGACCGCGAGCAGCGGGACGGCCTCATCCTGATGACAGGGTCACAGGCATTCTCACTGATGAGGCATGTCAGTGAGTCCCTGGCCGGCAGGGTCGGCATCCTTCGCCTGCAGGGCATTTCCCTGCGCGAGCAGCATGGGATCTCCTTCAATCAAGCATTCATTCCCGACGGCGCCTATTTAAGCCGGCGGGAACACGAGATGAAGCCGTATAAGCATCTTTGGCGAATCATCCACCGCGGTTATATGCCCAAGTTGGTCTTTAACCTTGATAACGCATGGGAAATATACTATGCATCCTATGTGGAAACATACATCCAAAGGGATGTAAAGCAGCTTGCCCAGGTTGCGGATGAAGGACAGTTTCTGCGCTTCATGACAGCCCTGGCTGCCAGAAGCGGCGAATTGCTCAACTACCAGTCCATTGGTTCGGAAATCGGCATCAGCAATGATACAAGCAAGCGCTGGGTCTCCATCCTGGAAACCTCGGGCATCATCCACCTCCTGTACCCTTACGGCAACAGCCACTTGAAGCGTGTACTCAAAACGCCAAAGATCTATTTCCTGGATACGGGTCTATTGGCCTATCTGACCCGTTGGCCCAACGCTGAAACACTCATGAACGGAGCCAAGGCAGGCCAGGTATTCGAAACCTTTGTTGTGAGCGAAATTGTAAAATCCTTCTACAACGCGGGAAAGTCCGCGCTGCCGCTTTACTTTTACCGTGACCGTGACAGCAGGGAGATCGACCTGGTCATTGAGTGGGGCGACACAGTCTACCCGGTTGAGATCAAGATGACCGCGGCTCCCAACAGACATATGGCCAGGAGCTTTGATGCGCTTGACAGCCTTCCCGGCATGCGGCGGGGTACCGGTATTATATTATGTCAATATGATCAAAAGATGTGGCTGGCAGATGATCTGCTGTCACTGCCGCTGGATTATATCTGACCGCATCGCACTCAAGCCGCCACGCCGTGCCAAGCGGGGCTTGAGGTTTAGCGTAATTTCGGCTAAACAGCGATCGCATGAGAAATCTGCCGAGAACACGCAAAACGACAAAAAAGCGCCCGAAGGCGCTTGAAAAGAAAATGAACGCAGCTTACTTCTTTTTGACCATCTGGGCCAGCTGGGCAAAAGCGGCGGCGTCGTTGACAGCCATCTCGGCCAGCATCTTGCGGTTGATCTCAATGGAGAGCTTCTTGAGCCCCGAGATCAGGTTGGAATAGTTGAGGCCGTTAAGATGGGCCGCGGCATTGATGCGCGTGATCCAAAGGCGGCGGAAATCGCGCTTGCGCAGCTTGCGTCCCTTGTAGGCATAGCGCAGCGAGCGGCGAACCTGCTCACTGGCGGTACGGTATTGCTTGGATTTGGATCCAAAGTAACCCTTCGCCAGCTTCAGGTATTTGCGGCGTTTCTTATGGGCATTCACTGCCCCCTTAATACGTGCCATGTTGGTTTATCCTCCTTGCAGCTTGCGAATTACTTGGCAATAATGGACCTGATGGTGTTGGCTTCGGCGGTGTTGTTCAGGATGCCGCCGGCGCGCAGATGGCGCGAACGCTTGGTGGTCTTCTTGGTCAGGATGTGGTTGCGGTTCATGCTCTTATGCTTGACAAGACCGCTTTTGGTCAGCGAAAAGCGCTTGGACGCACCGCGATGGGATTTCATCTTGGGCATGGTTGTCTCCTCCTTTTGGCTAATGTGTCAGGGCTTGGCGGGCGTTTCCGCCTCCTTGGCGGGAACGGCGCGATCGGCCTTGCTTGTCTTCTCAGCCTTTGGGCTGAGGATCATGATCATGTGCCTGCCTTCCAGCAGGGGGCGGCGCTCGATCACGGAGACCTCCTGCGTGCGCAGGGCGAAGTCATTCATCACTTTGACACCGATATCTGCATGTGTGATCTGACGCCCGCGGAAGCGGATGGTCACCTTGACCTTGTCGCCGGCCGAAAGGAACTTGACAGCGTTCTTGGCCTTGGTGAGGATGTCGTTTTCCTCAATGGTGGCGGAAAGCTGCACTTCCTTGAGCAGGACAGTCTTCTGGTTCTTGCGCATTTCCTTTTCGCGCTTGGACTGTTCAAAGCGGTGCTTGTCAAAGTTCATCAGCTTGCAGACCGGCGGCTGGGCGTTGGGTACGATTTTGACCAGGTCGAGCTTTTGTTCCTCAGCCAGGGCCATGGCCCTTTCCAGCGGCATCACGCCCAGCTGGGAGCCATCTGCGCCAACTACGCGAACCTCCCGGTCCCTGATCTCCTCGTTGATCTTCAGATCATTGTTGATATCCTATCACCTCCGGATAAAAATAAAATCGGCGGGCATCGCTACCCGCCAATTGTAAGAACAATCTGTGTGCCTGAACCCTGCAAAACATGTTCACAAGGTGAGAAGCGGGTGCCTCTGCTTTACGCACTTGGCAATATACCATGACAGGCGCCCCCTGTCAAGCAGAAATTTCAGGGCGCGGTTGTCGCAACGGCCTCAGTTGCCGCAGGCGCTTCATCGGCTGCCGGCAGGGCTTCCAGGGTCTGGGTCTCAGCGGCCTCTTGCGCCTGCAGGGCCCTGGCGGCCTCTGTCGCTTGGGTGATGGCCTCCTGGTTGTAGGTGACGGTCATCTCCAGAACCCAGGACGCATAGGCCTCCTCATAGGCGGCGTTCTCTTTGGTGGCCTTGAGGTAGTCGGCGATCTCGGTCTTGATGGCATCGGTCATGATAAGGCCCGAGGGCACATCGCGCAGGTACTTGAGAATGTGGACGCCGTGGGCGGAGACAAGGGGGTCGGACACGTCGCCGGCCTTGGCCATTTTTTCGGAGAAGGCCCCGGCAGTGAACGCGGGATCCCAGACAACGGAATCCTTGTGCACCATGTAGCCGTCCTTCAGGCTGGCCTCGTCTGACATGCCGGGGTCCTTGCCGTACTGGGCGACCAGTGACTCAAAGCTTTCGCCGGCGGCCAGCTTGGCATAGATCTCATCGGTTTGGGCCTTGACGCTGTCCAGTATGGCCTGGCGGGCGGCGTCAACCATTTCCTGCGTGACAGGTTCCGCCGAAACCGCGGGGCTGACGGTGGCGGTCGCCGCGGGATCAACAGCTGCCTGTTCGCCGTTAAGGGCGCTCTGCTGTTCTTCAAATGCGGATGACAGCCGGGTGTAGCTGTCCATCAGCGCGGTGTCCGGCTGCAGCAGGATGTGGATGATGCCGCGGTAACCTTCGGGGGTATACCAGCTGGTCTGCTGGTTGTATGTTGTGTTGTACTCATAGGCCATGATGTTGTTTTCGTAATTCTGCTGATAGGAGAGGCCATACTGCCGGAACGTGGCGTCGATCTCTTCCTGCGTGGGTTCATAGCCGCCAACAAGGTAGGCGCTCATCCTGTCGATGGACGCGCGGTTTTTGACGCTCAGGGTCAATTCCTCAAGGCCGAAGCCCTGCGCCTGGTAGAAGGCCTCTGCCTGCACACGCAGGGCGTCCCTGGCTTCCTGCGTATCCTCAGACAGGTAGTAGGAGACATAGCTCTCGATACCCTGCTCCCACTGCGCCTGGGCGTCCTTGCCAAAGGCGTCCGTCTCTTCGGCGGTGAAGACGTCAAAGCCCATGTCCTTGATCTTCTTTTCCATCACGCGCTGCCTGATGAGGAAATCCACCACATACTGATAATCGGTAGCGTCGGTCATATAGTCGCCCAGCTGGGGAATCATCATCTGCGCTTGGCTGAGCAGCACAGGCTCGCCATTGACAGTGGCAAGGGTCACGTCCTCCTGCGCGGCAGGGGTGGCGACAGCCTCAGCCATTGCCGTCATACTGCCTGCCAACATCATTGCCCCCATGACAAGGGCCAGCATTTTCCTTAACATCGTATCGTCCTTCCTTACATCCGATCATATCGGTCGATGACATATTATGGCACAGGCCGCCCCGCAATTGCAAGAAATCGGAACGTCATGCGGGAACTTTACAGATTGTTCACTTTAAGCCAGCACCATGATATGGCCGGAATCATCCTTGCTGTGCGATTTGAGCGGTTCCGCTTCCCGCAGACATACAAGCGCTTCCTCACTGACGCGCTCACCCGGCACCAGCAGGGGGCAGCCTGGCGGATAGACGCTGAGGTATTCGGCGCACACCCTGCCCGCGCACTGGGCCATGGGGACAAGCTCCGCATCGCGCTCAAGGGCAAGGTGGGGCAGGCAGACCTGCTCAGGTATCGGCAAGGCTGCAGCCGGGGCGTGCCGCGCGGGCTGCAGGGACGCGTCCACCGCGTGAAGCGCCAAAGAAAGGCGCGCCAGGTTCTCCCCATCATCCCCCATACCCGTCATGGCCAGCGCATAGCCGGCGCCTGCCATCTCAAGCTCCATGCGATGCTCCCCGCGCAGCCGCGCCATCAGGACCCGGCCGGTGATGCCGGCGCCGTGGCAGCTGATGAGCAGCTTGCTTGGGTCACGGTCAAAGACAAGGGGATCCTGTCCGGCAAACACCCTCAGGTGTTCCAGATCGGCGGTCCGCGCGTAAAACAGGTCAAGCATCGCGCGCCATCGGCTGAAAAGCTCTTCGCCCCTGTCCCGCAGCAGGCGCACGCAGCTGTCAATCGAGGCCAGGAGGAGATAGGAAGGGCTGCTGGTCTGGAAAACATCCAGCTGCGCGGCAAGCCGCGCCGCGGTGACCGCGTCACGCGCGTGGCAGATGGCGGTCTGTGTCAGGCTGGGCAGGGTCTTGTGCAGGCTTTGCACCACGATGTCCGCGCCGCTTGCCACAGCGCCCGCGGGGAAGTGGGCGCTCAAGCCCAGATGCGCCCCATGCGCGGCGTCCACCAGCACGCGCATCCCCGCGCTGTGCGCCAGGGTGACCAATGCCGGCAGGTCGCTGAGAATCCCCTCATAATTCGGGCAGCCGAGAATCAGCAGCCCGGCGCCGGGGTTATTGGTGATGCAGCGCGAGAGCGTTTCGGGCGTCAGGCTTCCCGCGATGCCCAGGTCGGGCAGGACAGCGGGATACAGGTATACGGGATCGAGCCGGCAAAGCGCCACGGCGTTGTGCGCTGCCAGGTGGCTTTCGCGCTGCAGGATAACCTTGTCCCCCGGCCCGGACAGCGCGCGAACGCCCGCCAGGATGCCGCTTGTGCTGCCCCCCACCAGATACATGGAAGCGGCGGCGCCATACAGGGAGGCTGCCAGGCGCATGGAATCCCTCAGTATCCCCTGCGGCCGGTGCAGGTTGTCCAGGCCCTCGATCTCGGTCAGGTCAAGCGCCGCCCCCAGATCCCGCAGATAAGGCGCCAGCAGCGCGTTGCGCTTGTGCCCGGGCATGTGCATGGGCAGCTTGTCCTGCGCCCGCAGCAGCCCATAGAGGGATTGTTCCATTAATGCGTCGTCCTCTTGACGATCCACCTGCCCAGTGCCTGGATCAGGCTGACCAGCAGCAGCAGGACGACCACCGTTGCCCAGGTGATGTCTACCTGGTTGCGCTGATGGCCGTAGCGGATGGCAAAGTCGCCCAGGCCGCCGCCGCCTACGGCGCCGGCCATCGCGGTCAAACCTACCAGGCTGACAAAGGTGATCATGGTGCCGCGCACAATGCCGGGAATGCTCTCTTTGAGCAGCACGCGCCGGATGATGGCGGCCGGGCTCATACCCATCGCCTGAGCCGCCTCAATCAGGCCGCCGTCCACCTGCGCCAGGGCGGTCTCAACCTGGCGGCTGAAAAACGGCACAGTGCCAAATATCAGGGGCACAATAGCCCCGTTGGTGCCTATGGCGGTGCCGGCGATCAGGCGGGTCAGCGGGATCAGCGCGGCCAGCAGAATGATGAAGGGAATGGATCGGAAGACGTTGATCAGCTTGTCCAGGAAGGTGAACAGCCACTTGACGGGCTTGATGCCCCCCGGCCTGCAGACGATCAGGATAACGCCCACAATAAGGCCGATGAAGAAGGAGATGGACCCCGAAAAGGCCATCATGTAAAGCGTCTGGCCGATGGCTGTCAGGAACTCCTCCGTTTTCTTGATAAAGTTCGGGGCGATGCCGGCGAGGAACTCAAGCACTTTTGATCACCTCCACATCCACGTCACGCTGGGACAGATAGGCGATGGCGTCACGCATCTGCACGCCGTCGCCGCCCATGATCACCACCAGGCCGCCCAGAGGCGCGTCCTGGATGATCTCGATATCGCCAAAGATGATATTCATGTCAACATTGAACAGCCGGGAGATCTCCGATATCAGCGCCTGCGACGCGCTCTTGCGCAGGAACTTGAGCCGCAGGATCTGCTGCCCCGGCTGCAGGCGCACGACAGGCGAATCCTGGGCAATGAGGCGGTGGATCTTCTTGAGCGGCGACGTAGTGTCGATGAAATCACGTGTCACATCTTCCTTTGGCTGGGAGAAGATGTCAAACACATCGCCCATTTCCACCACCCTGCCGTCCTCCATGATGGCCACGCGCTGGCAGATCTCCTTCACCACAGCCATTTCATGGGTGATGATGACAATGGAAAGCTTCAGCTTCCGGTTAAGCTCCTTGAGCAGGGCCAGGATGGACAGCGTGGTCCCGGGGTCAAGGGCGCTGGTCGCCTCATCGCACAGCAGCAGCACCGGGTCATTGGCCAGGGCGCGGGCGATGGCTACGCGCTGCTTTTGCCCGCCGGACAACTGGGAAGGATAGGCATGCGCCTTATCGGACAAGCCAACCAGGGCCAGCAAACCCTGCGCCTTGGCTGCGGCTTCATCCCGGCTAAGGTGCGAATCCCTGAGGGGAAGCAGCACATTGCCCATGACAGTCCGGGAAGCCATCAGGTTAAAGTGCTGGAAAATCATGCCGATCTTGCGCCGGTGGGCACGCAGTGCCTTTTCCGGCAAGGCGCTGAGCTCAATACCGCCCAGAATCACCCTGCCCGATTCCGGCCGCTCCAGCAGGTTGATGCAGCGCACCAGGGTCGATTTGCCCGCGCCCGACGCGCCGATGATGCCGAAAATCTCACCTTCGGCGACGCTGAAAGAGACATCCTTGACCGCTTCTACGCTTTGTTTCACGTCCGTGAAGGTCTTGTTGATGTGTTCGAGTATCAGCATGTGACCGTCCTTTGTTTTCGCAGCTGTGCATCCCAGCCGGTTGATGCCCGGCTGGGATGCATTGTATCACGTGTTCCGTTATTTGGCAGGCACTGCCTCCCAAGTGGGCAGATAGGCGCCCTTGTAAACGGTGGCGATGACTTCGGCCACTTCGGGACTGCGGTAGTATTCCACGATCTTTTTGTAAAGCGGGTTGTCCTTGTCCTCCGTGCGGGCAACAACGATATTGATGTAGGGGTTGTCCGACGTGCCGCCCGCCTGCTCCAGGAAGATGGCGTCAGTCGACGGGAAGAGACCGTTGTCCACAGCGTGGCCGCCATTGATGATGGAGGCCGTTACATCGGGCAGCAGGCCCGCGGTCAGCGCGGCTTCCACTTCAACCAGCTCGACGTTCACGATATATTCGGTGATGTCGGTTTTTTCAGGCACAAAGCCCGCTGCCGGGTCAACCTTGAACAGGCCGGCTGTCTCCAGCAATTTGATGGCGCGGCCGCCGTTGGTGGCGTCATTGGGGATGGCGATCTTGTCACCGTCCTTGATTTCGCTGACGCTCTTGATCTTGCGGGAGTACAGGCCAAGCGGCGCGATGATGGTATCGCCGATGGGCGTCAGGTCATAGCCGAAGCCGGCGATTTCCTTGTTCAGGAATGCGTAGTGCTGGAAGGCGTTGAGGTCGATCTCCTTGTCGGCCAAGGCGCGGTTGGGCAGGGTGTAGTCGGCGAACTTCACAAGTTCAAGCGTTACGCCTTCGGCTGCAAGTTTAGCGACAACGGGGTTCCACTGGTCGGAGGTCTCCCCGACCAGGCCCAGCTTGACAGTGGTCTGCGCCAGGACAGGGATGGAGAAACTTGCCAGGAGTACCAGGGCCAGGATCAGGCTGCTGAGCTTTTTCATGATGATTCCCTCCATTTTTAGTATATACAAAATGAGGCCGATCGTTCTTGATCAGCCTCATCATGCGACGCCTATTTAATCGTCTATGACTTCACAGGGCATGAACCAAGAACGCCTGATACATACATCAGCCGCATCATATGGCACATGCCCATAAATTGTACGCGTTTCATGATTCTGCCCCTTTCTTCGTTGATTCCGGTGAATGGGGGCAGTATAGAGCCTCATACAAGGCCCTGTCAATACAAAAACAAGGGGAATACAACATTGTTATTTGCCTGTTATTTGATGAACGCCGCCCCTGCCCTGAGCGCTTCTTCGTTGAGCGCCACCAGGTGCGCCTTGGGCCCGGTGAACAGGTGCGCCAGCATCCGGCTGATGGTTTCCATGCGCAAAGCGCCTGATGCCCGGATATAGGCGCCAAGCATCACCATGTTGGCCACCTTGAAATTGCCCAGCTTCCCCGCCACCTCCATCGAGGGGATCAGGTAGCTGCGCACATCCTGCCGGTCAACCTGCTGGGGCACCTGCGAAGAGTTGACCAGCACCAGGCCGCCGGGCGTGACATGGGGCAGGAACTTGGCCAGCGACGGCCCGTTCATGGCGATCAAGTCACCGGGCTGCGTCACAATGGGTGAGCCGATGGGTTCGTCCGAGATGACAACCGAGCAGTTGGCCGTGCCGCCGCGCATTTCGGGACCGTAGGATGGCACCCAGGTGACGTGGAACCCCTCCTGCAGGCCGCCTTCCGTCAGGGTCTTCCCGATAGCCATGACGCCCTGGCCGCCAAAGCCGGCCACGATGATCTCCCTGATCACTTGCCCACCTCCGTATCCTTGAACACGCCCAGGGGATAGTACTGCGTCATGGTGGATTTCACCCAGGCGCCGGCTTCCACCGGCGTCATCCCCCAATTGGTGGGACAGGTGGACAGCACCTCGATGAAGGTGTGACCGATGCCCTGAAGCTGCAGCGTGAAGGCCTTCTTGATGGCTTTCTTGGCCTGAAACAGGGAGGGCATGTCGCAGACCGCCACACGCTGCGCGAAGGCCATGCCGTCCATGGTGCTCAGCAGCTCCGCCATGCGCACGGGCAGTCCGTGCTGGGGCTGGTTGCGGCCCTGCTGCGAGGTGCTGGTTTTCTGCCCTTCCAGGGTCGTGGGGGCCATCTGGCCGCCTGTCATGCCGTACACCGCGTTGTTGACAAAGATGGTGGTGAACTTCTCGCCCCGCATGGTCGCGTGAACGATCTCCGCCATGCCGATGGAAGCCAGGTCACCGTCCCCCTGATAGGTGAAGACGGGGATCTCCGGATGGGTGCGCTTGACGCCCGTGGCGACAGCGGGCGCGCGGCCATGGGCAGCCTCAATGAAATCACAGGCCAGGTAATTGCCCGCGTAAACGCTGCAGCCAACCGGACAGACGCCTACGGCGCGGCTTGTTATCTCAAGCTCTTCCAGCGATTCGGCGATCAGCTTGTGGATGATGCCGTGGTGGCAGCCGGGGCAGTAATGCATCTCTACGTCCTTCAGACCCGCGCTGCGCGTGTATACGATCTGGCTCAAAGTGCCGCCTCCTTCAGGATCAGGCGTACCTGCTCCGCGATATCCTGCGTCTGGGGTACCATGCCGCCCATGCGCCCATAGAAGGGTGTTGGCCGCGCCCCCATCAGCGCCAGGCGGACATCCTCAAGCATCTGGCCTGCGGACATCTCCACCGTCAGCACCGCTTTCACGCTGTCCTGCAAGGCCAGTCGGCGCAGGGCTTCATAGGGATAGGGCCACAGCGAGATAGGCCTGAACAACCCTGCCTTGATGCCTTCCTGACCCAGCAGGCGGATGGCGGACAGGCAGATGCGCGCCGTCGTGCCGTAGGCCGCAATCAGGATGTCGGCGCCTTCACAGCCAAGGCTCTCATAGCGGATCTCGTCTTTTGTGATCTGCTTGTACCGCTCCTGCAGCGCCAGGTTGAACAGCTCATTGTCCGGCGCGTCCAGACGCAGGGATGTGATGAAGTGCGTCTGCCCGTCGGGCGCGCGGCCCAGCGCGGCCCAATCCTTGGGCGGCAGCGCGCGGCCAGGAATTTCATTGAAGACTATGGGCTCCATCATCTGGCCTATCATCCCGTCGGCCAGAATGGTGACAGGCATGCGGTAGAGGTCTGCCAGGTCAAAGGCCACCTGCACCAGGTCGACAGCCTCCTGCACATTGCCCGGCGCCAGCACGATCATGCGGGCGTCGCCGTGCCCGGCGCTGCGCGTGGCCTGAAAGTAATCCGCCTGGGATGCCTGTATGGTGCCAAGGCCGGGGCCGCCGCGCATCATATTGACGATGACTGCCGGCAGTTCCGCGCCTGCCAGGTAACTGATGCCCTCCTGCTTGAGGCTGATGCCGGGCGCGGAAGAGGATGTCATGGCGCGCACGCCGGCAGCGGAAGCGCCGTAGACCATGTTGATGGCCGCTATTTCACTCTCGGCCTGGATGAAGACGCCCCCTGCTTCGGGCATCCGCCAGCTCATGTACTCGGGGATCTCATTCTGGGGGGTGATGGGATAGCCGAAGTAAGCCCTGCAGCCGGCGCGTATCGCCGCCTCCGCGATGGCTTCGTTGCCCTTCCATAAGGCCTTTTGCATCTCAGGCATCCTCCGTATCTTTTTCGACGGTGATCACGGAATCGGGGCAGATCCTGGCGCAATTGCCGCAGGCAATGCACTTGGCCTGGTCGCTGATGCCGGAGGGGTGGTAGCCTTTGACATTTGTGCTGGACTCATCCACCCACAGGATATGCTTGGGACAAACGCTGACACACAAGCCGCAGCCCTTGCAGCGGTCCCGGTTGAAACTGACGCGTGCTTTCACTGAACGCTCCTTCGAAAACTGAATAATGGGCGCGGCATTGCCTGCCGGCAGCTGGGCTTGCCTTGCAGTCCGGTGCAGGACGCCTTGAGGTCTGTTCTCATTGCCCACAGCATAGCACAGGAGGGGCCAAAACTCAAGACCCGCGGGCATGGATCGGCCGTAATTGGGGGCTTGCGCAATCCGGCGCAAAGCTGTACAATAAAAACAGTAAAAAAACATGACGGAGGGGTGTATGAGCGAATTCTCTCTTTTCAGCGCCATGGAGGAGCATCAATACGAACAGGTCATCCATTTTTATGACCGCTCGACAGGGCTCAAGGGGATCACCTGTATCCACAACACCACCCTGGGCCCGGCGCTGGGCGGCACGCGCATATGGAATTACGCCACCGAACAGGAGGCCCTCATTGACTGTCTGCGCCTGGCCCGCGGGATGACCTACAAAAGCGCCGCGGCCGGCCTTAACCTGGGCGGCGGCAAGACCGTTCTGATGGGCGACGCGGCCAAAGTCAAGTCCGAAGCCTACTTCCGGGCGCTGGGGCGATTCGTGCAAAGCCTCAACGGCCGCTACATTACGGCCGAAGACGTCAATACCACCACCGTCGATATGAGCTATGTCGCCATGGAAACCAGCCACGTGGTGGGCCTGGAAGGCCGCAGCGGCAATCCTTCGCCCGTGACTGCGCTGGGCGCTTTCCATGGCATCAAGGCCGGGCTGTTCAAGAAGTACGGCGACGCGGATGTCTCCAAATATACCTTTGCGGTTCAGGGCGCCGGCCAGACAGGCTATTACCTGATCGGCTGCCTGCTGGAGGCCGGCGCTAAAAAGATATATTTTACCGAAATCAACCAGAAGCACATCGACCGCATGGCCCAGGAGCATCCGGAGGTCACTTTTGTTCAGCCCGACGACATCTACGCCCAGCCGGTCGATGTCTTTGTCCCCTGCGCCATGGGGGGCGTGCTCAATTCAAAAACCATCCCGATGATCAAAGCCGGCGTTATCGCGGGCACTGCCAACAACGTGCTGCTGGATGAAGCGGCCGACGGCAAACTTATCATGGACCGCGGCATCGTCTACTGCCCCGACTTTGTCATCAACGCGGGCGGCATCATCAACGTCTACCACGAGATCCAGGGCTACAACGTGGAACACGTCAACGCGGAAGTCAAGACCATTTACAACAGGCTGCTGGAGATACTGACCATCGCCCAGTCGCAGGGCATCCCCACCCAGCAGGCCGCCAAGGTGTTCGCCAAACAGCGCATCGAAGCCATCAAAAACCTGCACGACAACTTCATCCCGCGCTGAAAAAATAGCTTGAATTATCTTCGCCTCCGGTATATAATTACAGACCGGCACATCCTTGCGCCGCGCGGGTCGCGGCGCCATACGTCCATGAGGAGGTGAAAGGCATGACTTACGAACTGGTTTACATCATCGACACTGCACTGGAAGAGGATCCCCGCAAAGAACTCATCGCCCGTTACAACGCTATGATCCAGACCAACGGCGGCACCATCGACAAGGTTGAAGAGTGGGGCAAGCGGCGCCTGGCCTACCCGATCCTTAACAAGCTTGAAGGGTACTATGTGCTGGTACACTACACGGCTGAGACGACGGTCCCCAAGGAAATCGAGCGCAACCTGGGCATCACGGAGGGCATCCTGCGCTACCTGACCACCCGCATTGAGGTCAAGCACTCAAACGTCAAACCCCGCGCGAGCTTCGTCGCCAACGTTGCCGCCGCGCCCGCAGCCGCGCCCGCTGTCGAAGCGGAAGCCGAGCTGCCCGCCGACACCGACGCAGAGTAAGGAGACTGGCTGTGAACAAGCTGACCATTATCGGCAACCTCACCCGCGACCCTGAACTGCGCAGCACGTCGGCAGGCATCCCCGTATGCACCTTCACCGTTGCGGTCAACCGCCGCAAGGCAAGCAACGCTGAAGCCGGCCAGCAGCCCGAGGCGGACTTCATCCGCGTCACCGCCTGGCGCCAGCTGGGTGAATTGTGCGCGCGCTATCTGGCCAAGGGACGCAAGGTTTGCGTGATCGGACCCGTGTCGGTGAATACCTTCACCGGAAGTGACGGCACTGTCCGCGCCAGTCTGGAAATGACCGCCGACGATGTAGAGTTCCTGTCCCCCCGTGGGGAAGGCAATGACGGCGGCAGCGCCCCAAGCGCCGGCGGCTATACTCCCGCATCAGCGCCCGTGTCCAGCCAAAACAGCGGTTTTGTCAAGGTAGACGATGAAGAGCTGCCCTTCTAAGGCAGCGCATTTCGAAGAGGAGGACCCCTATGTCTGAGGATCGCAACGACAGAAAAATGCGCCGCCCCGGTGGCCGCAGGCCCCGGAAAAAGGTGTGCGATTTCTGCGCCAATAAAGTAGCATTCATTGACTACAAGGATGTCAATCGCCTGCGCCGCAACATCAACGAGCGCGGCAAGATTTCCCCCAGGCGCATGCTGGGCACCTGTGCCAAGCATCAGCGCCAGCTGGCCGAGGCCATCAAGCGCGCCCGCGCCATCGCCCTGCTGCCCTACAGCACGGATTAAAAAACAGCGTATTACTCAAACAGGTAAGTTGAAAAGCCGCCGCAAATCAATCAATTCGCGGCGGCTTTTTACTAATCACATACATTGTTGCAAGTTTTGCCGTTCATGAATTCAGCCAGGTTGTTCACCGCGATAGCCATCAGCCGCTGACGGCTTTCCCTGGGCACCCAAGCGATGTGCGGCGTAATCAGGCAGTTTTTGGCTTTCAGCAAAGGGTTGTCCGCCCGGATGGGTTCGGTGGAAACCACATCGACCGCCGCGCCGGCCACCTTGCCGCTCTCAAGGGCCTTGAAGAGGTCTTCTTCCACAACAAGCGGCCCGCGGGACGCGTTGAGGATCAAAACGCCATGCTTCATCTTTGCGATGTTTTCCTCCCGGATGATCCCCTGTGTTTCCGGGAACAAGGGACAGTGCAGGGAAACCACGTCGGATCGCGCGAACAGTTCATCCAGCGGCACATAGTCAGCAAGTTTTCGCCCTTCATCGCTTTCATATGCATCGTAAGCGATGACATGCATGCCCAGGGCTTTGGCGATCCTTGCCGTGCTTAAGCCGATGCGGCCAAACCCAATAATGCCCATCGTCTTGCCGGCCAGCTCGATCAGCGGATAATGCCAATAGCACCAGTCTGCGCTCGCAGTCCACTCTCCGCGAAGGACGCTGTCGCAGTGCGCGCCGATATGGTGGCAAAGTTCCAGCAGAAGCGCGATGGTGAACTGAGCGACCGCGGCCGTGCCATAGGTGGGGATGTTGCACACCGGGATGAGCCGTTCTTTTGCCGCCGCCACATCCACCACATTGTAGCCCGTAGCCAGTACGCCGATGAAGCGCAGATTGGGGCACGCGGCGATCGTCTCACGGGAAAGGGGCGTCTTGTTGGTGAATACGGCGTCCGCGTCTGAAATCCGCTGCACGATCTGCTCCCCGGGTGTGCGCCCATACACGGTAAGGTGACCCAGCTTTTCAAGCCCTTCCCAGGAAATGTCACCGGGGTTCAGGGTATATCCGTCCAATACGACGATTTTCATGCTTTCACTGCCTCCTTGCGTCAGTTTGAGGGTTGGCTTCCAGCATTGCCCATGCCTCCCTGATGATACGTTTGGATCCTGCAAGCACAATGTCCGCGTCTTCAACGCCGTAGGGCTGGACTTCAGTTGACAAGACCATTCTGTTATCAGGGCGGAAAAAGCCCTCCTGCCGCAGCGCCAGGAAGAAGTCCCTCAGTTCCTCGGCACCGTTAACGCCGTTGGGGAAGTTGAAGCGCGGGTGCTTGTCACCATAGGCAGGCGCGCCGGGTTTGAGCACCGCGTTGCCTATGTGCAGGTGACGGATATACGGTTTCAGCGCAGTGATCACGCCATAGCTGTCCTCATGTGTGATGGGTATATGCGACAAATCAACCAGCAAGCCGAAGTTTGGGCAGCTTTGTGACACCATCTTTGCGTAACGGGCGGCCAGGGGGGCAGGGCCGATCAATACCGCCTTATCCACGTCATAATCAAAGACCTCCAGGTTGACCATGATCCCCTTGCTCTGCGCGTAAGCGCATACCGCCACAGATGTCTTCACCAATTGGTCCAGCATTTTTTCGCGATGCTCAGGGTTCCATTTCCCCGACAGGAAAGCCATGCCTTCCGCCCCGATGAAGGCTGCTTCGTCCACCGCGGCAAACAAAGCTTTCTGTGCCGCCAGACGCGCCGCCTCATCAAGGGCATTGGGATTATAGCCGCCGCTTAGCAGCATGGGGTGCGCGCCATGGAATACGCGCATATTGGAGGAAGCCAGCATATCGCGGATCCGCTCACGCTCATCATCGTCAGGGATGCGCCCCAACTCAATGGCGCCGAAAAACCCGTCCCTGCATAGCTGTTTGACAGGATCCACATAACCGTACCGCGCGGGGGGATAGCTCATCCACTGCAGTGTGCCAAGGCAAAAATACGTATCGATCTGTTCCATAGCATTCCCCTCTATTGTCCGCGTTCACGGCCCAAAGCCATTGTACAGCATAGATCGTAGGCGTCTTCAAAGGGTGTGGAGATACAGATGCCCTTGCCCGCGATATCATATGCCGTGCCGTGGGCGGGCGTGGTGATGGGATGGGGCAGCCCCGCGGAAACCGTTACGCAGTGCATGAAGTTCAGCAGCTTGATGGCGATCTGCCCCTGGTCATGGTACATGGTAATGACCATATCGAATTTCTCTTTGAACAGCCTGGCAAAAAGCGTGTCAGCCGGGAACGGCCCTGCCAGGCTCATCCCCTCTTCATTGGCCAGGGCAATGGCCGGCGCGATAATGTCGATCTCTTCCCGGCCGCAGGTGCCGCCCTCACCGCAATGCGGATTCAGGGCCGCTACCGCGATCCTGGGGTTCGCGCACCCGGCCTGGCGCAGGATCTTCATCCCCAGCCGGGCGGTCTCCAGGATGTTGTCCACCGTGATATGCGCGCAAACATCCCTGAATGGGATGTGGCTGGTAACCCGGATATTCCACAGGCCGTTGACATAGTTGGCCTCGCCGTAACCTTTTCTTTGCCCATACACATCGGCAAACATCTCATGCTCGCTGGGATAGTTGTACCCGCCTGCCTTCATCGCGCCTTTGTTGAGCGGGGCAAAGCAAAACCCGTCCAGTTCATTTTTTCGGCACAGGCGTATGCATTCAAGGACCGTGTCCCCCTGTGTTTTGCCGTTGGCAACCGTGCCGACGCCCATGGCAACATGTCCGATATCCAAATCACCAAAGGGCAGCAAGGCGACCATCCCCTTGGATCTGTCAGCTTCCGAGGGCGAATTTATCCTATAGTAGTCAAAGGATACCCCGGCGTGGCGCATTCCCATCCGGAGCATTTCTTCCTGACCGACAATGACCGGGACGGAGCGCTGCGTCAGAAATCCCGAGGAAGCGGCTTTGCAAACGATCTCCGCGCCGATTCCCGCCGCGTCCCCCAGCGTGATGCCGATGACCGGCTTTACGTTACCCATGGCGATTCCTCTCCTCCCCGGTTGATTTTGACCGGACTGATGTGATCTTGATCTGCCGGTTTGCCTCATCCGCCAAGCCCTTCAGGGATATTCCGCCTTCCGCCATAAGCGGCGCAAAGAATACCAGGGTGTCATGCTGATAAAACAGAAGATATCTCCCGTCCGACAAAACATCGGTAAAATAGGACCAGGCCAGCTTCATCCCGGTCATGCCGTATTCGTATGCGATCCAGTCTCCGGTCCAATGAATGGAGCGGCTGTCAAAGAAGCCGGCGGGATACTGCTTCATCTGAAGCTTTTTCTTCAGCGCCCAGTTCACCAGCCAAATGGGACGCATCAGCACCAGTGAGCCCAAAATCAAGGTCAGAATGCCCAGGACATAATAGACATAGACAATCGCCATGGGCGTCTGCGCCCCCTGCAGCAGCGATGCGAAGCCCTTGACAGACCCGGCGCCTATCCAGATGATGAGCAGTGCCTTCAGAAGGGTTCCTGGATTTCTCAGCCTTCGTTTTCTGATATACCCCTCATGCAGCGCGTTGACCTGCAGATACTGCTCTTGCGATACCGTGTACTGCGCGTCCGTTTGCCCCTGTGACCGGACGGCAGGCAAGGGCAGGGAAGCGTTGTCCGCCTTCTTTCCGTTGATGATGGTCTGCCTGAGGGTTTGGATGGCAGCCTTGAACTCGTGGGATTGGCCAAAGGCACGCGCCGGAACATATTCCGCCGCGCCCTCCTGCTGGTAGAAAAGGATCGCGTCATCGTGGACAATAAAGCGCGTCAGGTTGCCATAGCGCATCATGTGCTCAACGCCTGAACTTGTAAATGTGATCATGTCATCCGCGGCCTCCATTTCATGGCTGCCTATGACGCCCTTGGGGATCTTGCCTGAGGCAAGGCGCCTGTCAAACAGCAGGGCCGGCAATACGCGGGGGTTGTCCGCAAGCAAGAGAATAAAAAACACTGCTGCGCCGGCGAGGTAGGAAACGGTGTCGTTGACAAGCAGCATATCCCGCAGCGCAGCGGTGCTTAAGTATACCGCGCAGCCAACCGCGAATTTCCAGAATAAGCGCAGCAGCATGGTATCGCGCTGCCTGTTGCCCGCAAGCAGCGTCAACGCCCTGATATAGTCGCTTTTACCGTATTGGTACGATACCTTCATGGAGCGCCCCCAAATGCTTTGAGTGAAGCCGCCGGATTGAACTTCCCCGGCAAGACATGCCGGGGAAGTTTTCTGTGAACGTTATATTTCGAATTTTCTTCTTTTGCCCCTGAGGTTGCTGTACAAGGCTGTCAGGATTGAAGCGACCGCCAGGATAAGCAGGATGCTGCTCAGCGGCGAATTGGTGAAGGCGCCAAAGTAGCTGCCCCGGGAGATGATCAGGCCGCGGCGCAGGTTGGCCTCCATGATCTCGCCAAGCACAAAGCCGAGTACAATAGCGGCGCTGGGCACGTTGAACTTGCGCATCAGCATGCCTATCAGGCCGCAGGCAAGCGCAACGTAGAGGGAGAATACTTCGCTGGAATAAGCGAAAGTACCCGTGAACACCAGGGCGATGATAATGGCGATGAGGACAGGTTTGGGTATGGAGGTGATCTTCATGGACGCCTTGATGCAGGCCCAGCCGATAAACAGCATGAAGAAATTGGCTACAAACAGGGAGATGAACAGCCCGTAGGGTATCTCAGGATGGGTCGTGAACAGCATCGGGCCGGCGTTGATGCCGTGGATGGAGAATGCGGCCAGCATGATGGCGGTGGAGTTGGAGCCCGGAATGCCCAGGGACAGCAGGGGGACCATCGCGCCGCCCGTCGCGCCGTTGTTGGCGGATTCAGGCGCGATGACGCCCAGGGGGTTCCCTTCCCCAAAGCCTTCCTGGCGTGAAAAGCGTTTCACTTCATTGTAGGACAGGAAGGAAGCCGCGGTCGCGCCGGCGCCCGGCATGACGCCCACCAGGGTGCCGATGGTGGAGCCAAAGACGATCCACGGCATCAGGGGCTTGATCTCTTTCCACTTTGGGATGCTCAGGTCCGGCAATTGGTCCTTGATGCTGATATCCTGCCCGTTACGGTACCGCTGGGCCTGGTCAAACATCTCGGTGATCGCGTACAGGCCCATCATCAGCGCCACCATGGAGATGCCGCTGGACAGGTTGAGCATGCCGAATGTATAGCGCTTGGCGCCTGTGAAAGTGTCAAAGCCTATGGTGGCGAGCAGGATGCCAAAGAGGCCGGCCAGGACTCCCTTGAAGACGTTGCGTTCACCAAGCGAGCACACCATGGAAAGTCCCAGGAAGGCCAGGGCGAAATACTCGGCAGGGCCGAAGGCCAGCGCGACCTTTGCCAGGGGGATCGCCAGGATAACAAGTGCCACCGCGCTGTAAGTCCCGCCAAAGACGGAGGCGAACAGGGACAGGTAGAGCGCCAGGCCTGTGCGACCCTTCTTGCTCAGGGGGTAGCCGTCTATGACCGTACAGGCTGCGGCATTGGTGCCGGGTACGCCGATGAGTACAGCCGGGATAGACCCGCCGTACTCGCCGCCGCAGTACACGCCGGCCAGCATCATGATGGCGATCGTGCTGTCCATCGTGTATGTGAAGGGCAGCAGCAGCGCCATGGCGATGGTCGCGTTGATGCCGGGGATGATCCCGCCGACTGTGCCCCAGAGCACGCCAAAGGCGATGAAGAGCAGCGCCTCAAGGGTAAATACCTTCTGTAGTCCGTTTAACAATCCTTCAAGCATATGTCTTCTCCTTACCAGCGCAGCCCCAGGCTCTTGATGAAGGGCAGCGTGAATCCCAGCGGCAGGTTGACTTTCAGCACAGAGTAGAACATCAGGAACAGCACAAGGGTGCTGATGATGCTGATCAGCAGGATGGACTTAACATTGCGGCTTCCAAGTGAAAGCAGGATGCTGGCGATCAGCAGGGGCGTTGCCAGCAGGTATCCGATAACGGGCAGCGCCAGGATGTACACCAGGCTGATTACAGTCAGCAAGATGGCGATCATGAGTTCCTTGCGGGTAAACAGAGGTTTATCCTTTTGCTGGTTTTTCATGAGAAAGGACCCGGCGATGAGGATGACGCCGATGGCGGCGATCCCTATGCTCAGGATCTTGGGGATCCCTCCGGGGCCCGCCGGGTCGGCGCCTACCATAACTTTCCATTGGGACGCCGCCATGTAGGCAAAGACACCCAGTATCACACAGCCCAGGCCAAGGTAACGGTCATTCCGTTCGAACAAAGCGGCTGCCTCCTTTATTGCGTGCTGTTTGAAGTGTCGCGGCCGAATGTTGCCATTCGGCCGCGAATTCCCTAACTGGCTGGCCTTGCCTTAGTTTGCGGCCAGAGTTGCCTTGAGCAGCTCGGTCTGCTCCTTCATGATGGCAGTGAAATCGTCGCCGGTGCGAAGGTCGACGATCAAGGCGTTGTTGGCGACATAATCCTTGAAGCTCTGTTCTTCAAGCATTACCTTCAGCTGCGCGACGATCGCGTCCACAACTGCCTGGTCCATACCCTTGGGGCCCAGCAGGCCGCGGATCTTGGTGATGTTGATATCGGGCTGTCCGAGTTCGGCCATGGTGGGGACGTCCTGGAAGCCCTCGACGGACAGTTCGTTGAAGCAGGCGATGATCTTCAGGTTTCCGCTTTTGGCGCCTTCGGCAAGCTCGGCGAATTCGCCGATGGCCGCGGTCAGGTGTCCGCCCATCAGGGAAGCCGCTGCGTCGCCGCCGCCTTCGAAGGGCACCAGGTTGAACTGGGCGCCAAAGTACTTCTGCACTTCAAGGCCCGCCACAAAGCCCAGCTCACCGGCAACGACGCCTGCCCAGGCCTGCATGCTGGGGTTGGCTTTCGCATCGGCGATCAGCTCTTCAAAAGTATTGAAGGGGCTGTTGCCGGGGACGGCCACCACCATGGGATCCACCAGCAGCATGGCAATGGGCGTGAAGCTCTCATAGTTCACATCCAGACCATTCATCAGGGGGGAGGTGAGAATAGTGGAGGAAATACCCAGCAGGGTGTAGCCATCGGGCTTTGCCTGGGTCACATAGGTCCACGATACGGCGCCGGAGCCGCCGGGCATGTTGTTGATGACCCAGCCGACATGCTTTGTTTTGCCGGCGGCGGCCGCGTTAGCCAGGGCCAGGTCAAAGCTGCGCAGCATGATGTCTCCGCCCGAACCGATGCTGGAATGGTAGACAACTTCTACCGTTGCGTTGGGGTAGTCCGCTGCCGCGGCCAGCGCTGAAACAGCGTTGAGCGCCAGGGCAAGAGCCAGTACCAGAACCGCCAGGAGCCTAAGTTTCTTGGTCATTGTTTTTCTCCTTTTTATTTTTACAGGTGTTCATTTCACCTGTAATACCCAGATTGACCGGAGCTGTCCGGATTCATTCAGCCGGCCATCCCTTTCAGCCGGCGGCAGATGGCCTGCCCCATCTCTTGCGTGGACGCGTCACCGCCCAGGTCCGGCGTCAGGAATTTCTTCTCCGCAAGGGTCATTTCGACCGCCCCGGCGATCTCATCCGCCGCAAGCACGGCGTCACGATCATTCTTCTTGTTGGCCAGCCAGGACAGCATCATCTGGCCCGACATGATCATCGCGTAAGGGTTGGCGATGCCTTTGCCCGCGATATCGGGCGCGGAGCCGTGCGTCGCCTGAGCCATGCAGTAATCGGGACCGACACACAATCCGGGCGCCATGCCAAGGCCGCCGACCAGTCCGGCCGCTTCATCGGAAAGGATGTCCCCAAACATGTTCGTGGTGACGACCACGTCATAGTTTTCAGGGTGCATCAGCATCTTCATCGCAAAGGTATCCACCACGCAAGTGTCAAGCGCGATGTCCGGATAATCCGCGGCTACTTCCCTGCAGGCTTCCAGAAACAGGGAGCAGCCCAGCTTGAAGACCGTGTTCTTGTGGATGGCAGTGACCTTTTTCAGTCTGTTGCGCTGCCTTGCAAGCTCAAAGGCGGTGCGTGCTGCCATGGCTGAGTTTCGGCGGGTAATCACCCGCAGGGAAAGCGCCATATCCGGCGTGGGCATGCAATCGCTGGTTCCCCTGAACATGTTCCGGTCAGGCTGAAACCCTTCGTTGTTCTCGCGGACGATGACCAGATCGGTCGCATCGTTGATGCACTTCACGCCCGGATTGGCCTTCGCGGGGCGGATATTGCTTACCAGGTCGAACTCCCTGCGCAAAATGGGATGAGGGTTGATGCAGTTGGGATCCTTGGGATACGCCATGTGGCCGATGGGTCCCAGGATCCACCCGTCCAGCTTGCGCAGGGTATCCATGGTTGACTGCGGAAGCGTATGGCCATTCTCAACAAAAGAGGTATAGCCGATCGGCAGCGGGACCCAGGTGATCTCAATGCCGGGACGGCTTTCAACAGCCGCCTTGATGACGTCAACGGTAACCGGAACGATTTCCAAGCCGATGTCGTCACCATTGAGGATTCCAATCTGATAAGAAGCCATGCACCGCGTCTCCCTTACTTCGTTACTTCAGCCTTGGCGTGTTCTTTTTGCTGAATATCCTTGATGATCTCGGCGCAGCGCACCTGGTTGAAGATTCCGCAGTAACAAAAATTGGACAGCTGATTGGCCCCTTCCTCCGGGGTGAGCTTGCCTTTGTCCACCTGCTTGATGACATGCTGCACAAACTTGGGCGGGATCATGTGGTGACCGCACATGGTGGTGATGGAAAGGATGTCATCGTCCGGCAGGATGCCCTTGTTACCCCATACGCCCAGTGAGAAGTTGGCTGAATGCGGCTTGACGCCCGCCTCCTGGCAGCAGGGGATGACTTCGGAAATGATGCCTGTGATCACGCAGGATTGGTCAAGGTCCGCTGCCTTGACTTCCTTGAGGAAACCGACCACCTGCTCGGGCTTGGTGAAGACTCCGCGGATGCGCGACTTGTCGGTCAGTTTATCCTTGATCTCCTCCGCGTCAAATCGGGTGATGGGCCCGGTCTTTACATCCCCCCAGTTTTCCGAGTGCTGGTGTTCTGCGGCTTCAATGTATATGAGCGCCTTGGGTTTGATATTTTTGTCGTTGACGCCCTTCGTCTGGTACATGAACCAGACAAAGTCCTTCTTCTGCGACTCGATAGGTCCGCTGCGATGCAATGAGTGCGACATTATCTTTTCTCCTTCAATCAGTCAATCAGTGGCTTGCCAAGGCCGACATTGATCTTGGCGCGGTGCGGCTGCGGTATCCCAAGGTTATCCAGGCATTTGAGGGCCGGGTTGTATCCCTCTTCATCCACCCGCATGATCAGGCCCAGGGAGAACACCGTGTCGATCCGGCCGGCGACTTCTTTGAGCGCGGCCAATACAGCAGGCAGTTCTTCCTCGGAACAGTTCCCCTCAACAATGACTGACAGGAGGCGGTGGTTGAGTACCTCAGGGTCAAGCTTCCCCGTCGAAAGGTCGGGCATCAGCGCGGCCAGCGGTGTCGTTTCCTTGTTTTCAAGCTTGACACCGGCGTTCGCGCAGGCTACGGCGATTTTTTCCACATCATACATATAGGCGCCGGCACCGGGCCTTCCAACGTCGATGCACAGCCCGACGCGGCCCTTGCGAACACGGCCGGAGACATCGTTTGTCTTGACTTCCTCGGTCCCCCTGCCTGTCACACCGGTGACGCCATGGTTTTCCACGGGATCGCTCATGGTGTGCATGAATTGCCTGTAGAACGTATCAAGTTCGGTAGGCACCATCGCGTCCTGGGGGCATACGTGCTGCCTGAGGCATACATAGCAGTCGACGCATTCATTGGAGTCGATATAGCACTTCTTGTCCTTGTACTTGATCGCGTCGACAGAGCAGAATTTCTGGCATACCCGGCAGCCGATACATTTGTCTTCGAGGATTTTCGCCATGACAGCCTCCCGTTGCTTTTTGAATTTTCTTTGATATTGCGCAGGTTGAATTTATCATGTCGATGTCCATCCGTCCAATATCCAAAAAATATGCTATAATAACTTTGACTTATTAAACAAGGGAGAAAATTGACAATGATCGAGTGCAAAGATATAGATTACGTGTTGACCATCGCAAAACACCAGAATATCAGCGCCGCCGCAAGGGAGCTGTACATATCCCAGCCTGCGCTGACAAAATACCTGCAGTCCCTTGAGGCAAGGATCGGGATCACCCTGTTTGACAGGTCCAAGCGAAAGCTGCAGCCTACGCTTGCGGGAGAGCGGTACATCGCCTACGCTGCCGAGATGGCCGGCATAGAAGACCAGATGGGCAGGGAAATCACCCGCATCAAGACCGAGAAGAACGAGACGCTGAAGATGGCCTTTGCCTGCACAGGCCTGCGCGCCGTGATTTATGAAGCGATCAGCAAAATCCATCAGTCTGAGCCCTCGATGCAGATGGACGTGAGGGAACTCAGGACGCCGGAAATCGAGCAGATGATCCTGGACTACAAGCTGGATATCGGGTTCATCTCCCTTCCGACATACTCGGCTGACCTGCAGGCCGAATTATACTTTGAAGAAAATATCATCCTTTGCGTGCCTGCCAACAATCCGCTGGTTGCCCTGGGCAAGCAAATCAAAGAGAGCCATTATCCCTGGATCGACCTTGCCTTGTTCAGGAATGAACCGTTTGTACTTCGCAGCAAAGGAACGCGCTTTGGGATGCTGACAGCCCAAATGTTTGAACAGTGCGGCATCACCGAGCCCGTCAACGTGCTGACTTCCAGAAGCCAATTTACAAGCATCGAGTTTGCCCAGGCTAATCAGGTCTGCTTTTTCCTTCCTGAATCCTTTGTGAAAATCATCCGAAAACCCGAGACTTTCCGTTATTTCCTCACCTGCAACGTGCTGCCGAAAATCTCGGTAGGGATGGTCCACCGGAAAGGGGCGGCATTGTCAATCCCCGCGCGCAGATTCCTGCACGTAATGAACGCCATCATCTCCGGGGATCCCGACAGCAGGCAGGCGCCGGCCGCGGAGTAAGCGGATCCCGACAATAACGCGGAAACCTCCCGGAGTATTCATCTCCGGAATAGTTTCATAATTAATAGCCATACAGGCTTGATTGACATGACGCGCCGTTTTTGTATAAGATAAGACAAAAGTTCCTGCAAAATCCACATTTAAGGAGAAACCCGTGAATATCAAGCAAAAACTGCTCAGCGGACGGAAGGTGTACGGCACCATGCTGCGGATGGTGCGCAATCCCGCCGTCTGCCTGCTGGCCAAACACGCCGGCCTTGACTTTATCATGTTCGACTGTGAATATCCCAACTATTCCATCGAAACGCTGCATGATTTGTGCCTGATGTCAAACGCTTCGGGCATTGAGCCCCTGCTTCGCGCTTCAATGCTTTCAAAAGATTGGGTTTCCAGGTCGCTGGACTGTGGGGCGTCGGGGGTC
Source organism: uncultured Christensenella sp. (assembly GCA_964584685.1). GTDB lineage: Bacteria > Bacillota > Clostridia > Christensenellales > Aristaeellaceae > UBA1038. Next base: position 31,825 of record CAZPBJ010000007.1, read on the forward strand.
ATGGTTCCCATGACAGAGTCGCGGGAAATGGCTGAGGAGTTGGTCCGCTGGTCCAAGTACCCTCCCCTGGGGGAGCGCGGCTTTGCCGCAGGCGGGGCTGCAAACGGCTATCAGCGCGGTTTTAAGCATGCCGAAGCGATGCAGCAGGGCAATGACAGCGTACTGTCCATCGCCCAGATAGAAACGGCAAAAGCCATTGAGAACGTGGATGCCATCGCGCGCACAAGCGGCATCGACGTGCTGCTGATAGGCCCAAATGACCTGAGTATTTCCCTTGGCGTGCCCGGTGATACAACTGGCAAAACCGTGACAGACGCGATCGATAAGGTCGCCAAAGCCTGCAGGGAAAGCGGCAAGGCCTTTGGCATCCATGCGGGAGCCGGTCTGCTGGAGAGGTACGCAGACCATCTGCAGTTCGTGATGATGCAAAATGACATTGAGATCCTCAGCGCCGGATTTGACAGCCTTGTATCGACCATGAAGAGGATCGTTCCGGACAGCAAGGTATAAACGCCCTGCCACACAGAAACCCGCCGCAAGTCATTTGGCTTGCGGTGGGTTTAACATTTTTACGTCAATTACTGCCTGTGCGAAAACTGCGGCCTGTACAACAGGGCCATCCCCAGCAGCATGTTGAAGGGAAGCATCCACAGCGTCACGGCTGCGTAGGCGGTATTGAAGCTGAGCGCAATGAAAACCAGCGCGCACAGGGGCACGAACAGCAGCAGGGTGCCAAATATGAACGCCGCGGCAGGGATGCCCAGGGGAATAACCCTGTTGAGCCCAATGGCCAACAAGCCTGCCAGCACAGTCAGGGAGAAGAGGTAATTGGCCGAGGGGAAGATGAAGGTCGTCACCAGGGCCAGCGCGGCCGGGATCAGCAGCACGCCAAGCGCCGCCGAGACGGGCGAGGACGCCTTCCTGAAAACCAGGAAGAAGACGAGGGCGCTCAACAGGCTCAGCGCCGCCAGCATGGCGTAGAAGACAGGCTGGGCGGGCTTGAAGCTGAGGACCTGATAATAGTCGCTCAACTGATTGGCGTTCAGCACCAGCTTGACCACCAGGTAGCTGATCCCGCCGGCAAGCGCCATCGCCAGCACCTGCAGCCCTGCCGCCGCAAGCAGCGTGCCAAGCTTTGCCCTGCCCCCAATGAGCAGGAACAGGGTAACTGCCAGGAACAGCGCCGCCGCGGCATAGGCGATAACGTTCGCGGTACCTTGCCCCATGACAGGCATGATGCCCGGCAGCAGCGGAAAGAAAACGCCGTCCTCCTGTGCCTGCAGGTCAAACGTTTGGGCTGACGCAGCGTACTTGACAAGGCCGGTGACCGACTGCAGGTAGTGGTATGCGCTGTCGCGGCTGAAGCCTCCATAATTGTCGTCTTTGGTGTGATAGACTTCCGCGCCCTGGATGACCGCGAAATTCATGCCGGGGTATCCCGCCATCATGAAGCGGGTCAGGTCGGTATCGTTCTTCATGCTTCTGTAGACGGTCCCGGCAATGGACATGGCAAACGGCCGCGGCACGGCGTTTGCGAAGGCCCGCGCCATGGCATGGTTGCTGCCGGTTGTTTCAAACAGCATCATCACGCCCTGGTTGCCGCGGGCTTCGATATTGAACACCATTTTGGTGACTGCCCGCAGCTCGGGATGGTCCTGCACGAACTTGGCTGCGCCCAGCATGCCTTGCTCCTCGCCGTCCGCAAAGAGGAAGACAAGGTCGCGCAGGGGCGTTTGCGCTTTCAGCAGGCGCAGCGCCTCCAGCAGCGCGCTGACCGAGACCGTGTCGTCAAAGGCGCCGGGCCCTGCTTTCACGCTGTCAGTATGCGCCACAAAAATGACGGTCTCATCGGTTCCGGGCGCGTCCACCCGCACCGTGATGTTGTTCAGGTCCATGGTGGGCTTGTCCCCTATGCCCGCGTAGGAGCGGATGCTCTCAGGCGTCGCGGTGAAGGGGCGGTTTCGAAAGCTGGTGCGGTCCCGCTCAAGCTGCATGATCTCATCCATGCCAAGGGCGTAGCTTTCCTCTTCAAAGGCGTAGCCCAGCTGCGCCAGGGCATCCTTCAGGTAAGCATGGGTGACGCGGATGCCATCGCTGTCCACGCTGTGCACCTGTGACGCCATCGCTTTCAGGTGGCTGAGCATCAGCGCCAGGTCGGGGCTGGCCTGCGCCTGATCAATGGTGGTCTCCCGCTCCGTAAAATCCTTTGGGACAGCGGGAGGCATCAGCTGCAGGTAGCCCAGCACCAGGCCGGCCGCCAGCGAGATGAGCAGCACAAGGACAGTGAGCGGCTTCCTCAGGTTCATCAGGCGTGTCCTCCTTGACTTTACCTCTACCCTTCCGTTCGCAGCTGCTTTGTCAGGTCCTCAATCGCCGCGCGCAGCGGCGCGCTGTCGCGGGCGAGCTCCTCAATCTTGCCGCAGCCGTGCAGTACCGTCGTATGGTCCCTGCCGCCCAGCATTTCGCCGATCTTGGGCAGGGAGGTGTTGGTCAGCTTGCGAGACAGGTACATCACCAGCTGCCTGGGCACCGTCAATACCCTGGTGCGCCGGGGGCCCCTGAGGTCTTCCTGCGGCAGCGCGTAATACAGGCAAACAGCCTCCATCACATCCTGACAGCTGACCGAACGGGGCTGATGGGCGGAGAAGACCTCGCGCAGCGCCTCTTCGGCCAGGACCATGCTGATCTCCTTGCCTGACAGCGTGGCATAGGCCACCAGGCGGTTGAGGCAGCCTTCCAGCTCGCGGATATTGCTGTCCACGCGCTGGGCTATCATCTGCAGCACCTCATCGCTGACGCGGATCATGTCGTCGTTGGCTTTGCGCCTGAGGATGGCGCAGCGGGTATCCATGTCCGGCTTTTGGATATCGGCGATCAGGCCCCACTCAAAGCGGCTGCGCAGCCTCTCCTCCAGCCGCGCGATCTCCTTGGGCGGGCGGTCGGACGAGATGATGATCTGCTTGCCGGCGTTGTGCAGGGCGTTGAAGGTGTGGAAGAACTCCTCCTGCGTGCTGTCGCGCCCCGCGATGAACTGGATATCGTCTATCAGCAGCACATCCACGTTGCGGTACTTTTCGCGGAACTGGACATTGCGGTTGGTCTGGATGGCGGCGACCAGCTCAATGGTAAAGGTCTCGCTTGTCACGTATTCAAGGCGCGTATCGGGCTGCTGGGCCAGGATGAACTGGCCGATGGCCTGCATCAGGTGCGTCTTGCCCAGGCCGACGCCGCCATAGATGAAAAAGGGATTGTAGGCGGCCGCCGGCGCGTCCGCCACCGCCAATGAGGCGGCGTGGGCAAAACGGTTGCCGTTTCCGACCACGAAGGTATCAAAGGAATACTTGGGATTAAGCTTGGGAGACGGCCTCTTGATGGGGTTGGAGCCCTTGCGGTATTCTTCCGCCTGCCTGGGCGTCAGGATGTACAGCTTGATCTCCCGGTTTGTCACCTGCTTGAGCGCGCCCTGGATCATGACGGAATAGCGCGGCACAACAAAAGTGTGGTAGTAGTCCGCGACCGCTTCCACATAAAACTGATCGGCTATAAAATCAAGCGGTTTAAGCGCAGAAGCGATCCAGGTGGAATAGGTCACCTCGCTCATGTCGTTCTTCATGAGCCGGCAGGCTGCCTCCCAAACCGCTTTCGCTTCCAAGTGCTCGTCCTCGCTTGCATTGAAATATGCATCCTGCCTGAGCAAACAGTGGTCAAAAAAGAACACGCCTGCAAAGTGTGTTCATCGCAGCTGTGGATAAGTCTCTGTGGATAAACCCCGCAGCCTCCCGAATACCGCTGTATCCTACCACATCCTTTCAAGTCTTTCAAGGGATGCCACGCCCCAGAGGACTGCATACTGACAGGGCTGTTGATAAGTATCCAATCCAACCGGTAGTTGTTTTCACCCGGGCTGACCACAAGTGATAGAGGCACGTCTTCATTTTTATTCCGTTTACGGCATAATATGCTTTTCCGGCCAAAAAATCTCCTTTGTTTTTTTCATGCGCAGGGCCGGAAAGATTTCTCGGGAGCCTTGCACAAGCCCAGCACGTACAGCTCCTCGCTTCTATCTTTTTCATTGCTTAGCGGATATAATGGCGCTGTCAGCAAAGTATCAAAGGAGAGCAAGTATGCAAACAGACAATGGCAAGCGCTTCACGCTCAAGGAAAAGAGCTGGATACTCTACGACTGGGCAAACTCTGTCTATGCCACCAACATCATGGCCGCCATCTTCCCCACCATCTTTGTCAGCTTTGCCGGCAGGGACGGCGACTACTGGTGGGGCCTGGGCACATCGCTGGCCACCCTGCTGGTCGCGCTGCTTTCGCCCATCCTGGGTGCGATTGCCGACTACAAGGGCATGAAGAAGAAGCTGTTCACCGTCTTCCTGCTTACCGGGGCGGGCTTTACCGCCGCCATCGCCCTGAGCAATGACTGGCGCATGATGCTCATCGCCTATGTCATCTCGCACATCGGCTTTTCGGGCGCCAACCTCTTTTATGACAGTTTCCTGACTGACATCACCACCAACGAACGCATGGACAAGGTTTCCTCCTGGGGCTTTGCCATGGGCTATATCGGGGGCAGCACCATCCCCTTTGTCCTGTCCATCGGCATGCTGCTGTGGCTTGGCTACGGCAGCCCCGTCGCGCAGAAGTTCTCCATCCTGATCACGTCGCTGTGGTGGCTGGGCTTCTCCATCCCCTTCCTGAAGAATGTTCACCAGGCGCACTATATCGAGCGCCCCAAGCACAATCCCCTGGGCCAGACTTTTCAAAATGTGGTCAGGACAGCCAGGGAGATCGCCCTGAGGAAGGGCCTGCTGCTGTTCATCCTGGCCTACTTCTTCTACATTGACGGCGTGGGAACCATTATCTCCATCTCCACCGCCTACGGCACAGCTCTCGGCCTGGGCGCGGTGGGCATGATACTGGCCTTGCTTGTCACACAGATCATGGCCATGCCCTGCTCCATCCTGTTTGGCAGAATGTCCCAGAAGATCAGCACCAGAAAGGCGCTTCTGATCGGCATAGCCGTCTATATGATCATCTGCTGCGTGGGCTTTATCATGGGCTTTACGCTCGAGCCGCACCAGGACGCCTTTGACAGCGCCTACACAGCCTCATTCGCGCAAACGGATGCGGCGATACCTTCCAGCTTTTCGGAAGAGGCCGGCGCAAAGGACGCCCTGGCCGCCTACCACAAGGACGTGAAAAACGCCCTGCTGCACGGCAAGGCGGATGCAGCAGGCTTAGTGGCCTTTGCCATCAAAGGCACGAACGCCGATGATCTGATCATCCGGGAAGAAGTCAGCCAGACACTCGCCGCGCAGCTGTCTGCCTACCAAAACGCCAACAAGGATACCATCAGCGGCTACCGGCAGGCCATCAGCCGCAGCACGATCATGTTCTGGTCCATGGCGATCCTGGTGGGCACTGTCCAGGGCGGCATCCAGGCGGTGAGCCGCAGCTACTTTGGCAAACTGGTGCCCAAGGAGCGGTCCAACGAGTTCTTCGGCTTCTTTGACATATTCGGCAAGTTCGCCACCTTCATGGGCCCCCTGCTCTATGCCCTGATCGGCACGGCGACGGGCCGCAGCTCCTTTGGCACGCTTGCCCTGCTGACGCTTTTCCTGGCAGGTTTCATCATCCTGCTGTTCGCTAAAAAACCGCTTCAGGAGCTGGAGCGGCAAAGGCTAGCGGAAGGCGCCTGACAGGCGGACGCCCTGATCAGGTGATCTCTATGGAAGGCAGGATGCCGATGATCCTGCGCCTTGTGCCGCCAAGCGACTTGACCAGGCCGGTCTGCGCCTGGCTGCGGCTGTAGATGTGGGTGACAACCTGGCGCACGCCGCGTTCCCTGAGCAAGGCGCAGGCGGACAAGACAAGCGAGCGGCCCAGGCCCTTGCGGCGATGGTCGCCTCGGGTATAGAGCATGACCAGGGCCGAGCTGTCCTGGCTGGCGCCCGTCATCATGAGTTCACACAGCGGCTGGCCCGCGCGGTAATAGCCCAGCGCCATGAAATAGGGCTGCTGCATCTGCAGCGTCAAAAAGTCAAGCGTGATGGGCGTCATGCGGTACGCGTTCAGGCGCGCCAGAAAGGCGTGCTGCTCCTGCATGGTGCCCAGGGGCACGGAGGCGAACTGGATGCCCATGGGCGTTTGCCCCGGCAGCGCCGGCAGGGGGAAAACGTGCTCCTCCTGCGCGTCGGCATTGGCAAAACCGTTGCGGTTGTAAAAATTGAGCATCTCCCAGCTTGTCGGTGACAAATGCGTATAGATGCGCCCCTTGACCTGGGGAAACTGCGCGCGCAGCTGTTCGGCGCGCCCAAGAAGCGCGCCCAGCAGCAGGTCGCGCGCGGTTGGCTGGGCGTCGATGGACAGATAGATCTCAAGGGGTTTGTCCGGGTACATCTCATGGTTCATGGACAGCACCACAAAACCCAGGCCCAGCTGGACATACTGGTCATTGGCGGCAAAAAAAACATCCTGGGGCGGTATCCCCTGGTAGGGTACGCTTGGGTGTGATAAACGCATAGATTCTCCTAAAACTTGATCAGCGCCACTCGACTTGTGAGTAGCTGCTGCCCGGCGTGATATCCGTCACCACCTTGACGACTTCGGGGAAGGCCTGCATGACCCGGCCCGTATAGCGCTCCAGCAGGTCGTAGGGCAGCCGTGCCGGCAGGGCGCGCATCTCTCCGCCGACGCTGCCAATGGTGACCGCCCTGAGGGAAATGGCCAGCGCGTCCTCATCCGCCTCATAGTTCAGGTGGTACAGCACCGCGAAATACTTCCATAGGCGCTTTCCCAGGCCCGCCTGCTTGATTTCATCGCGGAAAATCGCGTCCGCCTTGCGCAGGATGGCCAGGCGGCGGCGCGTGACCGCGCCCATGATGCGCAGCGCAAGGCCCGTTCCCGGGAAGGGCTGCGCCTGGTGGATATCAGCCGGCATGCCCAGGGCCTCGCCGATGCGGCGGATCTCCTCCTTGAAAAGCTCGCGCAGCGGCTCTGCGACTGCCGCGTCCGTGGGTATGCCGGGGGTGACATACTCATCCCCCGTCCTGAGGACATCATTGGCGCTGGTGCCGCGGATGACGGCAGAAAACTCAAAGCTGCCGGCTTCCTGCCTGAGCGTGTCCAGATAGACACGGGCGATGACGGCCGCCTTCTCCTCCGCCTTGGTAAGCCCCTGCAGCGCTTCATAAAACCTGTCCTGCGCGTTGACACGGCGTATATTGAGGCCCAGGGTCTGCTGATAGTAATAAAGGAAATCATCGGCTTCGTTTTCGCGCAGCAGGCCGGTGTCTATGAAGAGGCACTGCAGCCTGTCGCCAATCGCCCGGTGCGCCAGCAGGGCCGCGACGCCCGAGTCAAGCCCGCCCGTCATCGCGCACAGCGCCTTGCCTTCCCCCACGGCCTTCTGGATCTGCTGCCTGGCTGACGCTATGAAGGCGCTGTCTGTCAGCCGCTGGGTGCAGCCGCAGACATCCTGCGCAAAACGCATCAGGATGGCCATGCCGTCAGGGTCGTTTTGCTCTGTCTGGAAGGCAAAGCCGAACAGCTGCAGCGCCGCGTGCCTGAAACCTATCACCCGCTCCTGACTGATGGCCAGGGGCAGCAGTTCATCGCTCAGGCGCATGGGGCGAAGCGCGTTCAAAAAGCGCTCGCTCTCACCCAGCCCCTCCGTCACAGGCGAAGGCAGAAAGCGGACCGTCTGCACAACGTGCGCCGCCTGCGTATCTTCCAGCTGTCCATGCAGCGCCGTACACAGCGCCAGCGAGGCGTCCCCCATCGCCAGGATGGGCAGGCCCGCGGACAGCAGCCTGACGTCCAGATTCATCGGCGCTTCGCCGCCGACGCCGCCCGACAGCACCAGGCCATTGGGCGCAAGGCGCGCAACGGTTTCAAGGGGCGTATCCCCCGGCAGGATGCGGCAGTCAAAGCGCTCCGCGCGCAGCTTCATCGCCAGCTGGCTGGCGTAGCGGCTGTCAAAGTTGAGTACAAGCAGTATATCTTGCATGGTTTGTCCTTCCCGCATCAGTGAGCCGCGTCCACAGTCCAGAACTCGGGATGCCGGGCCTTGTACTGCGTATAATAGTCCTGCAGGCGCAGCTGGGTTGGCTGGTTGGCGATCCCCGTCGTCTGCATCCCCATTTCATGTTGAAAAGCCTTCACGGCATCGGAAGTCCGTTGATTGTAGAAGCCGGTGACCTCACCATCGCCAAGCAGCGTGATGTCGGCCAGCGTTTGCTGCAAAGCCCTGACCTTTTCGCCCCGCGCGCCCATGCGCAGGACGATGTCGGCCAGATCCCTCACGGTGCCGTAACCCTGGATGCGCCAATCCGTCAGGCTGTACTGCGCGCGCGCGACAGCCTCGGGGTTATTGCCCTCGATGACCTGCACGATGGTTTGGCCGTCAGCCCCGTGATAGCAGTTTTCCACCATGGCGACGTGCGAGGTATCACCCGAAGCCGTATAGGAAAAGAAAACCCAGTCACCCGGCTGGGGGATATAGCTGTTCTTCTCCATCGACGCTTTGGCGCCCTTGTACCACTGGGTGCCCCAGGAGGTGACAAAGCCGCTGCGGGCGATGTAGCGGCCCTGCGACAAAAACCAGTCCCGCCCCGTGTTGCTGCTGCTGTAATAGGGATAAACGCTGTTGAGCAGGCTTGTTCCCTGCCGCTTGTCCGCCTGATCAACCACCCAGCACAGGAACTCGGCGCACCACTGCGCCTGCGGGTCTCCCGCCCAAATGCCGTACTTGGTGACGCCACCCTGCTCCGTGTAGCCGATCTCCCCCTGGGCGATCGTCAGCAGCTGCCTGATTTCCTGAGCCACGGGGAAAGCGGGCTCTATCAAAGCAAGCTCCGGGGGCGACTGCGCCCGCGCGGAGCCCGTGCACACCAGCAGCGCGGCCAAAAAAGTCAGTAAAAAGCGAGAAAACATCCGCAGCCTCCAAGGGAAAACCCTGCCCATTATAACGTCTTCCCCAGTTGTTGACAAGGCGCGGCGTAACCCTCGTCAAAGCGCAGCTGCCCGTCTTCCAGCCTGACCCTTCTGCTTGCCGCGTCGATGACCGCCAGCATTTCCTCCGCGGGAACGATGGCTACGCTGCCAAAGGGAAGGTCCGCCAGGCGTTCCCACTGGAAGCGCGCGGTATTGAGCAGGTCAAGCGCGCGGCTGGCCGGCGTGCCGCCCGATACGATCAGGCGGCAGATCTCCCCGGTCATGGTATCCGCAAAAGCCATATGCGCGTCCCAAAGCAGCTCGGGCAGGGTTGCCCGCGTATAAAACGCCAGCCCCTGCTCCCTGAGCGCCTGCAGCAATGCCAAAAGCTCCGGGTAGAAAGCCTGTTTGCGGGCTTCCCGCAGGTGGGCGGTCAGCACCGCGCCCTCCTCCTGCAGGCCCAGGCTCAGCACCTGCGCCATGAAAACCTCTTCGCCTTGCCGCCAGGGGCAGGTGAAGTAGAGCAGGCGGTTAAGCCTATCAAGCCCGGGAGACGGAGGGCTGTCCGCAAAGGCCCGGTAATCCTTCTCCACACGCTGCCTGGCAATGGCCTGCAGCACCTGGATCTTCGACTCGAAATGATGATAAAAGCTGCCTTTGGAGCAGCCCACCTTGAGGATGATGTCCTGCAAGGTGGTTTTGTGGTAGCCCTTGCAGCCAAAAAGCTCATTGGCCGAGGCCAGGATATCCGCCTTTCGCCTGTCGCCCTTTTGCATCCCATGCTCCTTCCCGTCCGCTCAGTTGTACTCGATCACCGCTTGCACCATGGCATAGGTTGAGGTAAACAGTTTATCGCGCCGGTAGGGAACGCCGTTGAGAAGATAGACGCGGAAAGTATCGACCGTGTAACCTGTGCGCGCCTTCTTCAGCTCCTGCTGCGTTCCTGGGGCAAGCAGGGGATTTTGCACATAACTGGGCTCACCGGGCGGCGGGATCTGGGATATCAGCTCTGTCTCCAGCCGGATGCTCTCCCCGGGGCCTGTGCTCATGCCATAGATCTCCACCGTGACCTGCCGCTTGGCGTAGCTTGCCACAATGAAAACCGGCGCAGCCTTGTCATTGCGGAAAACCAGGTCCAAGCCGGGCCAGTTGACCGTCGCGTCAAGCCCTTTGTCAATATAGTTGCTGGGCCAGGCGTGCGGCGTGCGGCTGACAATGCTCATGTCCGCAAGGGCAGCCGCGTTGAACAGGGTGCTGGACACCTGGCATACCCCGCCGCCGATCTCATCGGACGTGACCCCGTAGGCGATCGCGGGCGCCATCTGGTAGCCCTTGTCCGCTGTCCTTTCGCCGGTCGCCTTGTTGAAGGAGAAGGTTTCGCCCGGCATCACCGTGCTGCCGCTTATCTTGCGGGCGGCCAGCAGGATGTTGGTATTGCGCTTCTCATCGGCTGTGGTGCTTGTGCTGAACTGCGACAGGCGCTTGAAGCTGTTTTGCAGCTCCACGGAAGTTACCTGCGGCAGGATGGGCGTCGCGTCCAGCCTGATGGTCTCGTTGCGCTTTCCGGCGTCCAGGGCGTCGCAGACAAGCTGATACAGCGCCTGGCTGTCCAATTTGGCCCCGGGCACATCCTGCGTGACGGTGAAGGCCTTGGTGTTGAAGTCAAAGCTGGCAATGACGGCAATGATGGGGTCGCGGTCCACCTGGGAGGCGATGAGGTCCGCCACGCGGCGGACATCCGCCTTGTCATAGGTGCTTGCCGTGCGATAGTCGGGCCTGGTCGCGGCTACATGGCGCGTGTGCTCCCACCTGATGTCAAAGGGTGTCTTGTCGGAGCCGATGCCCCAGGCGAAACCCTGGCGGCCCAGGGCCCAGGCAGCCGCAAGCTGGGCGCGGCTGTTGCGGGTAAAGGGGATCCGGTCGGCAGGGACCTGATAATTCCTGCCGTCAACCTGGATCTGCAGGTTCAGGCTCTCATCAAGCCTATCCGCGCTTTGCAAAAGCTTCTGCGCCGCCTCGTCGGGGCGCAGCCCGCCCAGGGGGATGCCGTCCACACTGACGCCCTCAAAGAAGGTATCGCGCTGCAGAAAGGCCAGCTTCTCATTGAATGCGTCCTGCGCCTGCGAGGCCGTCAGAACAAAAAAGCCCATCGCCGCAAGCAAGGCGAGGCAAACGATGATGACGGTAAGGTGGAAACCGCTGACACGGTTTGTGTTGAGCGGCACCTCCTGCACCCATCCCTGCCGGGGGACCGGCTGGGGCTGCGTCACATACAGCGCCCCTTCATCCCGGGGAAACGCGGCATAGCGGGGCTGTTCGTCCCCGGCGGCGCGCCGATCCCACGCGGAGGACTGCTCCCTGCGGCCGCTGCGTCTGCGCCGACCTTCCGACACAAGCATCCTCCTTACGGCAGATTTTTCCATATGAATTGTATCCCCGGCCCCAGCCCCTGTCAAGCAAGGCAGGCAGCGCGGCGGGGCCGGGCAGGAAACCGGCGGATTTTACAGAGCAAACGGGGCCAAAGCGGACTTGTTTTGTGGTAGAATAATGCCAAGCAAGCAGGGAGGCGTCACATGGAGAGCAACTGGGTCACCCGGAACACAAGGACGGTCTGGCGGGTCGTTTTGATTGCCGTGCTGGCTGTCCTGCTGTATTTTGTGCGCAGGGACCTGATCGCCACGCTGATGCCCTTCCTCTATTCGGCGATCCTCGCCTTTCTATTGGACCCGCTGATCACTATGCTGGAGAAGAAGGGCGTCGGGCGCGTATGGTCCTCGCTTGCCACTGTGCTGCTCATCTTCCTGCTGCTGGTGCTTTTCTCCATCCTCTTCATCCCCTCCCTGATCAGGGACCTGTCAGCGATGCTGAAGCACCTGACAGGCGGCGTCAACAACCTCAAGGTCATGCTGGATGAGCTGATGAAGTGGCTGGGTGAGATGCTCGGCGACACGGTCGACCTGGACAGCGAGTTCAGCAAGCTCAGCAGCCAGGGCATCCAGCTGCTCAGGGACATGCTGACCCGCCTGGTATCGTCGCTGGGCAGCCTGGTGGATATCCTCCTGGTCCCGGTGATCACCTTTTACCTGCTCAAGGACAAGGAGCCCATCTTCAAGGCCCTCATCTCGCTGTTCAGCCCCGCGCGCAGGGCGCGCCTGCAGCTGCTGGGCAATGAAATCCGCAAACTGCTGCGGGGCTATGTCCGGGGCAAAATCATCATCTCGGCCATGGTCGGCCTGCTGATCGGCCTTGGATGCCTGCTGCTTGGCCTGCCCAACGCGCTGACAATCGGCCTGGTGGTGGGCGTATTTGACTTGATCCCATACTTTGGCCCCTGGCTTGGCGGCATGCTGCCCGTGCTGATCGCCCTGCTGAGCCCGGCGCCCATCAAGGCCCTTTGGGTCCTGCTGCTGATTTTGCTTGTCCAGCAGACAGAGTCCGGCCTTATCACCCCGCGTGTCATCTCCCACCGGGTGGGCCTGCACCCGCTGGCGGTGATGTTTTCCGTGATGTTCTTTGGCGCGGTCATGGGGATTCCCGGCATGGTGCTGGGCGTTCCGCTCATGGCGGTGCTCATCGCCCTGGTCAAGTACTGGCGCAAGGCAAATGAGCTGCAGCCGGTACAGCCGGCTGAGCCGGATGAACTGAAGCAGGACACCGCGTCCAAGGAGGACAAGGCATGAATTATACCGATACCAGGGACGGCGGCATATCCGCCAGCCCGATGGAGGCTATCCTGCGGGGACTGGCGCCAGGCGGCGGTCTGTACATGCCCAAAGGGACGATTGAAACAGGCGCCGGCGCTTTGGATTATGCCGGCCGCTCAGCGCAGATCCTTGACGCGGCCTTTGGCAGCGATTACGGACATGACACCCTGCAAAAGATGGCAGCCGAAGCTTATATGCCCGGGCGGTTTGATGACGATCTGATCACCCCCCTGAAGGCGGCAGGCCCTTTGAGCGTCCTGGAACTCTTCCACGGGCCGACGGCCAGCTTCAAGGATATCGCGCTGAGCATGCTGCCCCGCCTGATGGCTGGCGCGCGCGACCGCTTGGCGCCCGATCAGGAGATCCTGGTACTCACCGCCACCAGCGGCGACACAGGGTCGGCCACTATGGCCGGCTTCCGTAATGTGCCCGGCGTCAAGGTGATCGTCTTTTATCCCCAAGGCGGCGTCAGCCCCGTGCAGGAGGCGCAGATGCAGCGTATGGTGGGCAGCAATGTCAGGGCTGTCGCGGTCAAGGGTGACTTTGACCGGGCACAGGCAGGCGTCAAGGCGATCTTCCGCCAAGCCGTCAGCATCGCGCCCCATCTGCTGCTCTCCAGCGCCAATTCGATCAACATCGGCCGCCTGATCCCGCAGATGGCCTATTATTTTGACGCCTGCAGGCAGCTTGGCGCGAAGGAAAAAGTTGTTTTTTCCGTGCCCACGGGCAACTTCGGCGATATCCTGGCGGGCCGTCTGGCCGGGCTCGCCGGCTTGCCAATCGCAGGCCTGATCTGCGCCACCAACGCCAACAGCGTGCTGCACGAGGCGCTGCGGGACGGCGTCTATGACAAACGGCGCGCGCTTGTCAAGACGCTTTCGCCTTCCATGGATATCCTGCTGTCCTCCAACTTTGAGCGCGCCCTGTACCTGGCCTGCGGCAGGGACAGCGCCCGGTGCAAAGACATGATGCGCGCCCTGGAGGAAGATGGCAGGCTTGTGCTGCCCCCGGAGGTATTGCGTAAACTTCGGCAGCACTTTTCAAGCGCGGTATGTACGGATGCCCAGGCGCTTGAGGTGATCCGCCATGTGTGGCGGCAAGCGGGTTATCTGCTGGATCCCCACAGCGCCGCCGCCTGGCACGCGCTGAGCGCGCATGGACAAACAGGCGCCATGCAGGGCAAGGGCGTCGTGCTGGCCACCGCCTCCCCCTACAAGTTCCCCGCCGCCTGCCTGCAGGCTTTGGAAATCCCGGTGCCTGCGGCGCCCGAGGACCAATGGCGGGCTCTGCAAGCTGAGACTGGCCTCCCCCTCCCCCGGGCGCTGGACGGCCTGTTCAAGCTTCCCATCCTGCACAGCGACGTCATCGAGGTGTCGGCAATGGCAGACTATGTGAAAGAGAAGGCGCTGGCATGGTAAGCGTGCGGGTCCCCGCCACGTCCGCCAACCTGGGCCCCGGTTTTGACTGCCTGGGCGTGGCGCTGGCGCTGTATATGCGCTGCAGCTTTGAACAGCGGGAAGACGGCCTCATCATCGAAGGCTGTCCGGTCGAATTCGCCAATGAAAACAACCTGGTGTACCGCGCATGGCAGGCGGCTATGGCAAGCCTGGCGCTGCCGGCCAAAGGCCTGCGCCTCGCGATCGACTCGGACATCCCGCCCTCACGTGGCCTGGGCTCCAGCGCCGCGGCCATTGTGGCGGGCATCGCCGGCGCTTACGCGCTGCACGGCATTCCCTTTGACAGGGACAGGATCCTTGATCTGGCGGCAGGCATCGAGGGGCATCCCGATAATGTGGCGGCCGTGGTATATGGCGGGCTGAGGGCCTCGATGCGAGAGGGCGATCGCCATGACTGTGTCGCCTGCCCGCTTTCCCCGGCCCTGAGATTTACCGCCCTGGTGCCCGGTTTTGAGCTGTCCACGCAAAAAGCGCGCGCAGTCCTGCCCCAGGAAGTCAGCCGGCACGACGCCGTATACAATATCAGCCACAGCCTGGCGCTATTGGGAGCCTTCAATTCGGGCGATTTGACGCTGATGCGCCGCGCGATGCGGGACCGCCTGCATCAGCCCTATCGCCTGCCGCTTATCCCAGGCGCGCAGCGCCTTTGTGAAGCCGCGTTTGATCTGGGGGCTGCGGTATGCGTCAGCGGCGCCGGGCCCACCCTGATGTGCGTGCACGATCGGGAGGATTTCGCTTCAAAGGTGCGGGCTTTGCTGCCGGAAGGCTGGCAGGCGCTTGACCTGCTGGTGGATACGCAGGGCCTGATTCTCCTCCCGCAATGAATGGCTCATTAAATATAAAGGGACGCCTGTGTTTTCACAAGCGCCCCTGATTTTTATAGTTGCTTACTGCACGCCAAGGCTCCTGCGGCTGACAAAGCCGCGCGCGGGTTTGCCGCTGCCTTCGAAGTTGTCGATCTGCACATAGGCCCAGAAATCATTGAGGTAGGCCAGCAGGATGAAGGGATTGCCCCCTCCCTCAATGCGTTTCTCCAGCACGCGGTTGGTGGATACGATGGGATCGTCCACAAAGAGCGAGGTCGATACGTTTGTCTTTGGCATGTGCACCAGGATGAGATTCTGGGGCTGGATGCCGCCCGGGATCGCGGCCATGGTGACAAAGCCGATGCGGTAGCCGCCGTTTGACAGGCCGTAGCCGATCAGGGCCCAGTCACCCTCCCTGCCGTAGACGCGGATGGTGCCGCCTCCCAGCGTGGCGTTGCCCACGCGGTAGTAATCGGGGCCGGGGCCGGTGTATACGGGGTAACTGCCGGCGTTGGGCTTTGTCTTGACAAAGTCGGGCAGGTACACGGGGTCGGTGATCGTGGCAGGATCCTGGTAGGTGAACACCACCTGGGAAGGTGTCGCCACGCCGTCCTGCGTCAGGGTGACAGTGACCGTGGCGGGGCTGATCAGCACCCAGCCGGCAGGGGCGTAATTATTGTCAGCCGTGACCTTGTTTTGCACATTGCTGGTGACCCAGGCCTGTGTGGCGTTGAACTGGGCGCCCGTATGGTCTCGGTATATGACCGGTATGTTGATGCTGATAGGGGGCAGGGGCAGCCTGTAGGTGAAGGTCACCGAGGACGGCATGGCGTAACCGTTGGCATCCACGAAGACCTGCTGGGTGTTTTGGCCTGTGCGCGCGTAGCCGCTTGGCACGTTGCCGTTATCGGCCTGCACGGTGTTGACGCCCTGGGTGACCGTGACATACACGGTGTTGAGCAGGCTGCCGTCCTCACCCCTGTAGTAAACGGGGATGTTGACCACCTTCAGCGGCGCCTGGGTGATCTGCACCTGATAGGTGAACACTACGCTGGCAGGCGAAGCGGTATTGTAGGCGTTGACCTGCACGTTGACGCTGGCCGGGCTGATCAGGCTGTACCCCGCGGGCACCAGGGAATTGTTGGCGCTGACAGTCGTCACGCCGTAACCCAGCGTGAGATAGACCGTGTTGAGGTAGCCGCCCCCAGCGGACATATAGTAAACTGGCACGACCGCGCTGGCCTGCGGCGCCTGCGTGGGCTGGGCCGAGCGCGTATAGAGGAAGGTGACCGAGGAAGGGATGGCGACATAGCCGGCCGAGACCGAGACCACCGCGTCCCGCGCGCCCACCAGGGTATAGCCTGCCGGCACCATGGCACTGTTGGCCGATATCAGGCTGGAGCCGGGCACCAGGTCCACATAGGCTGTGTTGAGCAGGGCGCCGTAAATGTCCTTGTAGTACACAGGCACCCGGGTGATCCCCTGGGGAGCCTGGGTGGGGAGGACGTAACCGCCCGCGTAGGTGAAAATCACGCCCGAAGGCGTGGCCACGCCAGAAGCGCTGACGTAGACGGTGACGCGGCGGCTGGACAGCAGGGTATAGCCTGCGGGCACTTTTGAATCGTTGGCTGAAACGATATTGCTGCCATAAGCCAGCTGTACGTAATCCATGGCCAGCTGCCGGCCCGTGTCGCTGCGGTAGCTGACGGTGATGGTGGCCCGCACCTGACTGAGATCCATATAAGGCGATGCCGTCGCGGCGGGACCTGTGCCCGAAGGCGTGAAGGTCGTGAGGCGGTCGGAAACATAACCTGTCGAGCCGTTATCCAGCACGATCTCAAACCAGCCCGAACTTGCGATGCCGATGACCTGAAACACGGAGCCCGGCGACACCTGGTCTATGATGGGATAGCTGGTATCGCCCCCCGAGCGGACATTGACGTAGTTTGTGTTGCTCACAAGCAGCGTGCCGATCACATTGGTGCCGTCAGCCGCAGCCGGCAGCACGCCGGCAAGCAGGCTGACCGCCAGGAAAAGCGCCAGCGCGCTCCGCCGAAAACCCCTCATTTTCATCCCGGATCCCTCACTTCTTCGCTTGATGCGCTTTTATCATTCTACCCTGAAATCGCAGGCCGCAAACCTGCTGGACCGCTGCATCCATACAACGGGGCAGCCCGATGGATTCATGCAGACCGGCGCGATGAATCCGAAGCTTTTCCCCGCATTTTCACGGCCTGCGGTTTGTGATAGAATAGGGTTATAGAAATCTTATGGAAGGGGGATGGCCCATGACGGCAGATTATCCGCAGGTCGCCCTGATGTACGACTTTGACAAGACCCTGTCCACCCATGACATGCTGGACTACGGCTTCATCCCCCGCCTGGGCTATACGCCCGATACCTTCTGGGAAAAGTCCGCCGCATTGGCAAAGGCCGGGCAGATGGACAGGATGCTGTGCTATATGTACCTGATGATGCAGGAAGCAAAGGCGCAGGGTCAGCCCATCAACCGGGATGCCCTGCACGCTCTGGGCCGGGAAGTGGAATTCTTTGAGGGCGTCAGCGGCTGGTTTGACCGCATCAATGAACTGGGCAGGCAGCTGCATCTGCGGGTGGAGCATTATATCATCTCCGCCGGCCTGCGCGAGGTCATCATGGGCACCGACATCGCGCGCCACTTCAAGATGGTCTATGCCTGCTACTACCATTATGATGAGGAGGGTCACGCGGACTGGCCTGCCACGGTCGTCAATTACACAGGCAAGACACAGTACCTGTTCCGCATCAACAAAGGCGTGCTGGACGTGTCAAACGATGATGACCTCAACCGCTATACGCCCGAGGCCGAGCGCGCCGTCCCCTTTCACAACATGATCTTCTTTGGCGACGGCATGACGGATATCCCCATCATGCGCCTGACAAAGCGCAACGGCGGCCGCTCCATCGCCGTCTATACCGATCGCGAGGAGGCGCTGCCGCTGTACCAGCAGGGGCGGGTGGATTTCATTGCCCCCGCCGATTACCGCCAGGGCAGCAGCCTGGACAGTTATGTCACAGATGCCCTGCGCGCCATGTCCCTGTGCCACGCCCTGAAACGCAATGAATAAGCAAGTCCAGCCCGTCAACCATGATCTGCAGATGCAGGCCCTGCTTGACGCGCTGCCCAAGGATGGGCCAAAGCCTCGGCTGCTGCTGCACGCCTGCTGCGCGCCCTGCTCGTCGGCGGTGCTGGAGCGCCTGGCGCAAAAGCTTGATATCACGCTGTTTTTCTACAATCCCAACATCGATACGCAAGCGGAGTTCATCAGGCGCGCCGATGAGCTTGGCCGCCTGGCAAGCCTGGGCGGCCTGAGCGGGGAGCCCGTCATTCTGCCCTACACGCCGGATGCCTTCTATCAGGCCGTCAAAGGCCTTGAGGAGCAAGCCGAAGGCGGCGCGCGCTGCGAAGCCTGTTTCAAGCTGCGCCTGCGCGAAGCCGCCGCTTACGCCGCCCGGCACGGCTTTGACTTCTTCACAACCACGCTCACCATCAGCCCCATGAAAAACGCCGCCCTGCTCAACGGGCTGGGGCAAACCATCGGCCGGGAGGAGGGCATCGCCTTCCTCCCCGGTGACTTCAAGAAGCGCGGTGGCTACCTGCGCTCCACCCAACTGTCAAAAGCGTATGGCCTGTACCGCCAGGATTACTGCGGCTGTGTTTTTTCGCGTGAGGCGCGAAGAAGTGACAGGGGAGGGCAGGAATAAGCCCGTTCAATCCCTGTTCTTTACTTTTTGGGCAAAGCCAGTGAAATCCTTCAGGGTCAGCGCGCTGCCGTTATCCAGCCTGACGGTGCCGGAGAAACGGCCGAAGACCTGGTGCTGCCGGTTGGAGACAAGTAGGGCGGAGGTTTTTGACGCGCGGTCCAGGACAGGCTGAAATACCAGGTCAAGCCGTCCCTGATCATCATGGATGCGCCAGGGCTGCAGGTAATCCTCCCTGCCCCGTGCACCTGGAATCTCAAAAACAACCTTGGCCAGCTTGTGGGCGACACCGTCGCAAAACAGCGCATTCTCCGTTGCGGCCGATGCATCACCAAAGCCATAGCCCAGGTTGAGGCCAAAGCGCCTTCCCATCACGACACCGCTTGCCGATGCCCAGTACCAGGTGCTGCGGTATGGCCATGCGCCGCGGCCCCAGTCAAGCGCCCCAAAGGAAGATGCGGGAGAAAAGAGATATTCCTGCTCGCCAAAGATGCAGCGGCCGTCTGCGGGCATGCAGCCGATCTTCTGATTGTAGTAAAAGAGGTGCGGCCGTCCCCTAAAGGGGGTGGCGGTCACCATGCTGTCGCCGGACGGCTGGGTCAGGATGATGTCAAACAGGAATGGCATGCCCCGGCCGCCAAAGTCGTATACATGGCCATAAAGGTGGCGCTTTGCCCCCTCGGTGCGGAAGGTCATCTCGTAGCCTTTCCCCTGCGCGCGGATGACGCCCGCATCGCTGCTGACAGACATGCCCCGCTTCCCCATGGGGAAACGCGTCAGGCGGGTGGCGGTATGATGGGTATGCTGATCAAAATCCATGATGGACACCGCGTCAAGGCCCATATAGCCCTTGTCCGATATCATCAGGCCAAGCGCCGCGAAGTCGCTGCAGACGCAGTAATAGTCCCATTGCTTGATACGGTGCTTGGGCGCCCTGATCAGGGAAGGGTCGAAACGCTTGAGCTGATGGGTCGCCCAGCCTGCCTCCATCAGCCTGCCATCCAGGCTCAGCAGGCTGCCCGGCTGCACCATCCGATACTGGGGATTGCCGCCTTGGTGTAATTCACTGTCATTCTTCATGCACGAATACTATCAAAAATGGGGATGGATGTCAACAGACGGGCACTTTCATACAAAAAGTGGGGAATTGATTGGCTATCGTGCATGCAAATCATTAAGTCGCAACCCCAGGTTGCCTGATCTGTAAAAAGGCAATCATGGGTTGGTGGAAGGTCTCATTCCGCTTTGATATCATGTATGTATCAGACTAAAGGAGGCGGATATACATGGGCTTCGGGCAAAATTTGCAGTATCTCAGAAAGATGCGCCACAGCATGACCCAGGATGCCCTGGCTGAGAAGATGGGCGTGTCCAGGCAGACGGTATCCAAGTGGGAGATGGACGACGCCTACCCCGAGATGGACAAGGCGCTTGAACTGTGCCGGATCTTTTCATGTTCTATGGATCAGTTGTTCCGGGAAGACATCACCGTGTCCGGCGATGCATATTCGAACATCCGGATCGAAAAGACCAAGTCCTTCCGCTATGTCCGTTATGCCGTAGTCAGCGAAGACCCGGAAGGCGACGCTGTTGGTCACATCAGGAACTGGGCAGCCGGGCATGGCGTCCCGGACCCTGAGATCATCGGCTGGGACTTCCCCCATGTGTCCCAGGAACAAATCAACGTGTTCCATATGCACGGTTATGCCGGGGCCTGCGTACTGCCTGAGGGCTTTGATGAAAAGGGGTGCGGCATGGAGGTCCTCCGCCAGCCGGAGCAGTCCTGCGCTGCCATCACCATCACAGAGCCGTTCAGGGCCCCCTTCACCTTGATCCCCAACGCTTACAAGGCGCTGATGTCATTCATGCAGGTCAACGGCTGCAGGCACAAATGCGATAAAGACGGATCGCTCGTCGCATGCTATGAGAAGGTTTACAGGCGCGGTGAAGCGGAGTTCATGGATGTGTATACCGCTGTGGAGGGGTAGGCAAATGAGGATAGGTGAAGTATGCCTGGAGACAAACGATGTCATCGGACTGGCGGATTTCTACAAGCGTTTGCTCGGGGTTGATAACGGCAGCGGCGATCCCGTGCACCAGGCCATCCTGACAGAGGAGACAACGCTGACGGTGTATAATGACGGTTCCGTCAAGAACAATGACAACCGCAACATCAGCCTCGCGTTCACTGTGGACGATCTTGACGCGGAATATGAGAGAATCCTTGCCATGGGAGCCCGAATCATTGAAGGACCGGCTGTTCGTCCGTGGGGAGCGCGGAATATGAGTTTCTACGACCCTGACGGAAACGTCTTGTACTTCAGAAGCGTACTGTGACAGGCCGGCAAAAAATCCTTGACTCCTTTGAGAGGCATGTCATCTTCCAAGGCTAGCATTCAAATAAGAAACTTAAAGGATCTCAATTGAATATGATCGCCAGATCCGCGGCAGGTCACATTTTATATATGCGCGTGTCCTGATCCGCAAGCCACGCACTCCCCGGCAGCTGAAGTTGCCGCCAAACGCAATGATTTTCTCCGCGGGTTTATAGGTGTCAATGTGTAAATTACATTGCTGACAATTACGCCGCCATATTGAAAGCCGGAAAGCCGATCACCGCTTTGCGCATAGCACAGTTCATGCATCGGAGTTGACGAATAAACAAGATAGTGCCATCGCACCGTGGCGGCTTTTATCTTAACTAAACAAAATAGTCGTAGATCCTGTTCCTTGCGGCACGTTCCTCCGGGCTGAGTTTCTCCGCTCCCGCGATATCATAGGCGCCAAAGGTATCATAGAATCTGGACAATGGGTCAATTTCAACATAGGTGACCCAGGGCAGCCAGTGATAATGGCTGATGAATGTTTGATCGGCGAACCTGCCGCCCTCATGGGATAGGCCGGGAAACGCATACCCAAAGCTGCCATCCACGTCGTTTGCCTGGCGCGTGTTGCTGTGGATAAACTCGGCGTAATCCCTGTAATGCTCATCATTCGTTATGATATAAAGCCTGTAATATACATAAGCGCAGGCCGCCATATACATATCGCCGCCTCCTCCGCCCAGGGTGACCGGACTCTGTCCGCTGATGGAATTCTTGTTGAAAGGGTGATTGGGCCACAGGACGCGTACTGGGAATGACCATGAGTATGTCCACGTTTCCGTGTAATCGGCGGCTCCGATCAGCGCGTCGAGCCATTTTTGCCCGCCGGTCAGGTCATACAACGACAAGAACCCAAACATCGCGTAAATGCCCGACTCATTGTCCATGATGTCGGCGTTGTCACAGGTTGAGCCGCGGTACTCCATGAGCTGATAAGTATTTTGCCAGGACCATTCTCCCGCTTTAAGCGCGGCCTCCCTGTATCGCTCGTCTCCGGTGACAAGGTGAAGCTGTACCAGGAATCTGACCGCGCTGATTGTATTGGCTTTTGAATCCATGCGCATGGATCCGTCATCCGTGTTGTAAGCGCGGTACCAGCTTCCGTCGGCGTTTTGTATGCGAACAAACCAGTCGGCTGCTTTCGTGCAGAATGCCAGCCAAGAGGGCTTTTCTTCACCCATCTTCTTCATATATATATAGGCATCCAGGATATTCTCAAGCCCGTCGGCAATCATCCTTGTCCAAAATGGCATGGGCTCAAAGCCGGTAATGGCTGGGTTGTAGCAAACCTGCGGAGCGCCGATGCCGGTCATGGCTGTCTTGACCCAAAAATCAATGATGTTCAGCCCTTTTTGGAAAGACTCCGGCCGGTTTTCCTTATCGCCATACCGAATGAGCTGATAGCCAATGCCCGGCTGCTGTCCCACAAACCCGAACTGGAAAGACACGCTGGATACGTCCATCTGGGGAAGCTGGCAGGAAAACGGCAAGCCCCATGAGTCGCCGTACTGCCTTGTCAGTTTGGTGAGGGATTCCATACAGTTGCGATATTGCAGCTCTTGGTCCACAACGTAAACAGGATCTTTCAGCCGTGCGTAAACCCTGCGCCACGCGTCCCGCATCATGGGATAAAACCCTTCATATTGGCTGAAATAGACCTCCACTGCGCAACTGTGGAAAAATCCCGCTTCCATGGGATGAAATATCCGGGTCATGGTCTTTGTATGCATCATATAGTCAACATTGTAGCCCCTGTCCGCCCGGGGCATTTGCCCGTCCACGCCGGGGTATACATAATCGATCGTCAGGCCGTCACGCACCGTAGCAATTTCCTTGCGAAGCGGAAAACCGTAATACAGATAATTGAGCGTCCTGTTTTCAGGCTTGCTGATACCGATGGAGCCGATGGTGAATTTCCTGTCCACAATGTGTTCTGACTGGACAAAGTCGTGATCACGCATCGTAACGTCGGCAGCCCAGCGTGAAAGCATCACCATTTCACCCGACACCCTGTTCTGCGCGGCAAACAGAGGCAAGGTATAGTTGACTTCCCTGCGCCAGAAATATTCGCAGTCCTTGTCATAGCCCATCACGTGGGGCTTTGCGTATTCGTTGTGCCGATACCAGTTTGCGGGGGCAAAATAATCATAATCGCGTACCTCATCGGAGGCCGCCATAACCAACGAGATTTTCGAAGCGAAACCGTAATCGTCGATATTCTTCAATACAGTGACGGTTCTGCAGATTCTGAAGCCTGCTGCGGCTGCCTCATAGGTGTCCAGGAATGCAAGCTCTGAGCCTGTGGGCGGCTTCAATACGCCTTTGGCGATGATCTTGCTGTTTTCGCTGTCAACCTGATCGTAAGGCGCATCATAAAACTCGGTGATGGACAAGGCTGTCTTGATGAAAGCGTACATTGGACGCTTGTTGAAGTACAATATTTCGCCGTCACGAAGCACTTCAACACCACCGCATGAAAACCTCATCATATAGTTGCCTGACTGGATGATCATTTCAGCTCACCTTACCCTAACTTTATCTCCACGGAAGCGATGGCACAGGATGGAAGAGACATGAGGACTATATCTTCCTTCTCATCAAGCCTTGATAGCGCCGATCATGATCCCCTTGATAAAGTGCCTTTGAAGAAAAGGGAAAACGAGCATGATCGGAAGCATGGTGACAACGATCGTGGCGGTCTGGATCCCCTCTGTGAACCTGGGGATACGCGGTCCGGCTATGGAAAGGGAGTTGACGATCACCGAATCCATAACAATGGTGCGCAGCACCAGCTGCAAGGGGATCAGGTCGTTCCTGCGCAGAAAAACCATCGCGTTGAACCATTCGTTCCACCTGTCCACGGCGTAAAAAAGCAGGATGGTCGCAAGGATAGGCTTTGACAGGGGCAGAATGATCCTGAACAGGACCTGAAGCTCGTTGGCGCCGTCGATTTTCGCGGATTCGATCAAGGATTCCGGCAGCGTTGTCATGTAGGTCCGCATAACGATGAAGTAAAAGGTGTTGACCCCATACGCGAAGATGACAGACCAGATACTTTTGGTCAGGCCAAGCTGCAGCATCAGCAGGTACATGGGGACGATGCCACCGTTGAACAGCATGGTCAGCAGGACGGCGTAAAAGATAACCTTCGCGCCCGGAAAGTTGAGGCGGGTCAAGCCATAAGCCAGGCTGGTGGTCAGCAGCAGGTTGAGAGGAACCCCAAGCAAAAGGATCAGGGAGGTCGTCTTGTAGCCGATGACGATGCGGGGATCCTGGAAAAGCCTGTAATAGTTGTCGATCGTAGGCTGGGTGGGGATCAGCAGCAGCGGGGTTTCCGCAGCCTCCTTCTGCGAAGCGAAAGACGTGGCGATAACGTTGATGAGCGGAATAACGATCATGGCGGCCATGATCAGGAGAAAAGCCAGAATAATCCCGTCCAGCAATTCAAACTTGTTTCGAAAGCTCCCCCCGGTCTTTTTTTTCACTGAGGTCATGTTCCCCTCCTTCTCCCGGACTATGCCAGCAATCCTGATCCGCCAATGCGCTTCATGATGCGATCCGCGGAAAACAGCAGCGTCAGATTAATGACAGACCTGAAAAGAGCCACCGCGGCTGAAAAGGAAAAGTCGACAGAGCCACGGAAAGTGATCCGGTAGATGTACATGTCGAGGGTCTCCGCAACCCTGATGGTAGCCGGATTGCTCAGGTTGAAGATCTGGTCAAACCCGCCCGACATCAGATAGCCTACAGCCAGAATGAAAAGGACAATAATGGTTGGCTTGATTCCCGGCAGCGTGATGTACCAAACCCGCTGCAGCCGTGAGGAGCCGTCGATCTCGGCGGCCTCATACTGTTCGGTGTCGATCCCCGATATGGCGGCCATATAGATGATCGCGCTCCATCCGGCGCTTTTCCAGATATCCGTCAGGTACACCACCGGCAGGAAATACGAGGGTATCCCCAGGAAACTGACGGGCTTGCTGCCAAATACCGCGCCGGCGAAGGAATTGACCAGCCCCCTTTGCCCCAAAACGTTGACCATGATGCTGGCTACGATCACCCAGGAGAGAAAATGGGGGAAGGTATAAATGGATTGCAGGACCTTTTTGGGACGCCCCAGGCGGACTTCATTGATGAGAAGCGCAAGGAAAATGGGGAAGGGGAAAACGAACAGCAGCCTGCCCGCGTTGATCTTCAGCGTTGTGAAGATGGACTGCAGAAACGCCGGGTCGGCGAACACATTCTCAAAATTGGCCGTCCCGATCCAGGGGCTGCCGAACAGGCCCATCTTCGCCATGAATTTTTTGAACGCCAGGGACAGGCCGAAGATCGGGATGTACGCGAAAACGGCGTACCATGCCAGACCGGGCAGGACGAGGATGTATTTCTCCTTGTGTTTCAAGATGTTCTTCCCGGTATTCGCAAGAAAGCCTTTGAAATCCCGTTTTCGCGTACCGGCTGATGATGCGGTCATTTTCATCCCTTTCCGCTGTATTCATTTATGCCCGGGACAGCGCGCCGCCCCGGGCATAAACAGTGTACAATCGTCAAGCAGTCAATGCGTCAGGGGATTCAAGGATTCAGTTCGTCCAGCACAGGCTGGATGAGGGTCATCTGCGAGGCAAGCCAGGCGTTGTAGTTCTCGACCAGGTTGTCCTCGCTTGTGGCGTTCGTGACCAGGTTGGCGTATTCCGTGGGATAGTCGATACCTCTGGCCCTGCGCAGATTTTCCGTGAAGTTCAGCCAGAGGTTCCAGTCGGCCTTGGCAAATGTCTCTGGGGTGCCGAATTCATATCGGTTCGCATAGAGGGCCCTGGACTCGTCACGGTATCTCTTTTCGATGTTCGGGTTGTCAAACGCAAGGTCGTCCCACAGGATGACGGAGCCAAGCACATGCCCCAGGCTGGGGTATTTGCCTTCGCCCACAGCACCGGCAAGAAGCGTGCCCGGAGGCACCAGGGAGACGATGTCGCCGTTTGCATCACGGTCCCAGTCAACGCCTTTCAGGCCCATCTGAGTGCCGGGATACCCTTCCTCGCTGGCTGTAAATTCCATGAGGTCCATCCAGCGCTCAAATACCGCGTCTTCAACATCGGGGCTGAAACAGACTGCGCCCCAGAAGTTGATCAGGTCCCTTTGATGGTAGTGCTCGTCCGCTCCAAGAAGGGTTGCCATCAGGAAAGCATCGCTGCCGATGCCCGTGCGCATTTCAAAAAGAGTGCGGTAGTTCTGAACGTCCGCTGTCTGGCCGCCGAGGTAGGAAACGCCGGCTGTTCCGAGGGTCTGGAACTTTTCCATGTCCTTTTCAAAGGTCAGCAGATAGAATTCCGGATCCAGAACACCGGTGCTGTACGCCTTATACCAGAGTTTCAGGCCTTCGAGGGTTTCAGGCGCTGCTGCACCCCAGGCATACTTTCCATCAGCGCCTTTAAAGAACGTGTTCCAGTACGTGCTGTTTGCCTCCACAAAGAACCTGGCGGCATTTGCGGCGGTCATGGAGATCGGGGCCAGGGCGGCTCCCAGTTTGCCTGGATCCTGATCCTTGATCAGTTGGGCTATTTCCAGCACCTCGGGGATGGTGTAGTGATTCTTGACTTCTTTGCCCACCGCCTTAACCCAGTCTGACCTCATCCACAGGGACCAGTGGTTGGCAAGAGGTTCGCCGGGGAGGTTGTAAAAGAACCTTGCCCGGGGAATGAAGTAGGTTCCGCCGTAAAGCTCCTCCAGCATCGGGCCAAGGCTGGTCGTCTCAAACACTTTCGCAACGCCGGGCCACCTCGTCTTCCAATCGTCCGGGAGGCGTTTGAGGAGCCCCTGGGAGACGAAATTGGACGCGTCGGCGTGCGTTCCGTCGCCGTAGTTGAAGATGGCTACATCGGGCAGGTCCTGGGACATGATCCATGTGCTGATCATGCTGTGCCAGTCGCCCCAGGGCACATTGGTTGGCTGGAACTCAAAATTGAACTTGTTCAGAATGAATTTGCTGTACTCGTCGCCCGTGTTGTAGTCATACCCCGCGACAACCTGAGGACATGTATAGGTAATGACTACTTTTTCGTACTCTTTGGCTGCGGCCCCCGCGGCAAGGCCCAGGGAGAGGACAGCGGCCAACAACAGGCAGATAAAGCGTTTTGCACCCTTCATTGTTATGGACCTCCTCAACTGATATTTATGTTCAAGCCATACGGCCAAACACCATATAATGACTGAACAACAAGAAAATAAAAATGTCCCATAAATAAAAAACCAATGTAAGTGCATTGAGCATACAACACATCAAGTCAAAATGTCAAGAGGTATTGTCTTATTTGGTTCAAATCTTTTGTAATAATACATCGATTTTTCAGCTGAATATATCCATTCAGAATTATGCCCGGTGCATCCCGGCCGCATCAGCATCCAGCATCCTATGATCATTGAAATAATACTGCAAAGAAACATACCCAACTGCTCACAGCATTTCTGAAGCACCTCAACATGCTGTGACCATGGGGATCCTTCCGCAATGAACATATTTGGCTTGCATCGTCCGGGGAAATATCAGGAATCTATCAGTTTTCAGAACCAGAAAGACAGGCAAGCAGCCGCTAGCTGTCACTACTCCGTTGAGGTCACAGCTGTTCACGAGATCATAAAATAAAAAGCCCCGCATTCTTTGATAATGCAGGGCTTTTGCTTGGCGCGCCTTGAGGGATTCGAACCCCCGACCTTTTGATTCGTAGTCAAACACTCTATCCAGCTGAGCTAAAGGCGCAAACGCTGTTTTTTAACAGCTCAGTGAGTATATCACCGGTCCGGGCGGAATGCAAGGGCGAATTTTACCGTGTCAGCCCTGCGTGAGCCCCAGCGCAGCCCGGCCCTACTCCTGCTGCCCGGAAAACAGCGGGTAGAGGTAAGTGATCATGTTGCGCGCCTGCACGCCTACGCGGTTGTCGCGGACCTTGCTGCCGCCGTTTGAGAAGAGTACGAAAACAAATCCAGTCTCCGGCTCAAAGTAGCAGTTGAGGATCGCCCCGGCCGACATGCCCTGGTGGCCGTAGACCGCCTTTCCCTTGATGATCGTATCGTTGCGCTCAAGAAACAGGCCGTAGGGGCTCTCCCCCGTGACTGACCTATCCAGGCTGTTTTGCGGCAGGCGCATCAGCTGGACGCTCTGCTCTGACAGTATCCCGACGCCGTCATAGCTGCCGTCCCCGCAAAGCAGCGCCGCCAGCCTGGCCAGGTCGCGCGAGCGTATCCACAGATCGCCGGCTGTTGTGCGGAAGTGCTTTTCCGGGTCCGGGAAATCCTCATATTTCTCCTTGATGTAGCCGTTCGCCGCGCGGAAAAGCTTGCCGTCTGCGTACAGGCTGGCGACATCCTCAGGCGTCTTGAGCAGCGAAGCCGAATAGGCAGCTTCGATGCCAAGCGGGGCGAAAACGGCCTGCGCCATGTAGCCGTTGAGGCTCTGTCCCGTTACCGCCTCAATCAGGGCGCCTGCCAGGCCGCCGCCAAGGTTGCTGTAGGAGTAGAGGCTTCCGGGCTTCTGTTTGAGGAAATTCCCTTTGGGCGCGCGCGGGAGCTTCAGGATGTCGGATACCCGGAGCTTGATATTGTTGAATCCGCCGGTGTCACTCAGCGAAGAGGTATGGCTCATCAACTGGCGCAGGGTCAAAGGGGTTTTGGGATAATAGGGATTGCCGGCCTTGTAGCCCAAATAAGTGCCGATATCCGCGTCCAGGTCCAGCTTGCCGCTTTCCACCAGCGTCATCAGGCCGATGCCGGTGACCATCTTGGTGATGGAGGCGGTCTTGAAATAGGTGCCGGCGTCCACGGGGCTTTGGGTGCGAAGATGCTTGAAGCCATAATCGCGGGTATAGACAATTTGGCCTTTTAACATCACGACAAGGGAGCCGCCGATGGTTCTCGATCTGCGGAAATAGGTATCGATCTGAGCGTCGATTTCCGGATCGCTGACGACGAAGTCCGCGCTCTGCACCGGAATAAGGGGAAGAAAGAGCGTCAGGCACAATAAAAGCAGCAGCGCTGTTCTGCGGTACATAAGGGGTCTCCTTTGGGGGAACGTTGGATAGATGATATTGGCTCACTGCCATGAGTGATGCAGGATGCCGCAAAGATTCGCTTCGCTGTCTTTGCTTTTACCATTTTGGCTGCGGCCTTAGAAAGTACGCCGGGGCTGTCCGCCCCGGACCCCGACAATGACCTTCGGCCCTTGACCCTTCTTTTAGCCTTTGACCGCGCCTGCTGTCAGGCCCGCCACAAACTGCTTGGACATCGTCAGGTAAAGGGTGATCACAGGCAGCGCAGAAAGCGTCAGGAGCGCGAAGACCCTCGGCCAGTCGGTGGCGTACTGGCCCTGCAGGCGCGTCACAGCCAGCAGCACCGTCTTTTTGTCCTCCTGCGTGATGAAGATCAGCGGAAACCACAGGTCATTCCATATCGGGACCAGGTTGTAGATCGCCACCGTCGCAAGCGCCGGCTTGATCAGCGGCAGCACGATGCTGTAGTAGATCTTGAGCCGCCTGGCGCCGTCGATATAGGCCGCCTCGTACAAATCCTTTGGCAGGCCGTGCACGAATTCCGTCAGGATAAACACTGCCGTGGGCAGTCCCATGGCAATATAGACCAAAAACAAGCTCCACAAGCTGTTGAACAGCTGGAAAACCTTCATCAGCTCAAGCAGCCGGATGGTGGCGATCTTGATGGGAAGCATCATGCCCAGCAGGAAGAAGAAATAGACGGCCCTGGACGTCTTGCTGCGCCAGTGCGCCAGGGCATAGGCTGCAAGCGATCCCAGCAGCAGGATCATGAACAGCGATACCACTACAACCGTCGTGCTGTTGCCAAAGTAGCGGAAGAAGTTGCCGCCCTGGACCACGCTGGTATAGTTGCCAAGCGTCCACTCTGCAGGAATGCCAAAGGGGTTGTTGTATATGGCCTTCTTTGTCTTCAGGGAGTTGATGATCAGCAGATATACCGGGAAACTCACGACCAGGGTCCACAGGGCCATCAGCAGATGCGAGGGGATGTGCAGGTTAAAGACGCGCAGGCTCCTGGTCTTTTTCTCGCTGGCCATGGTTACTCCTTCCCCTGCGTCGCGCGCAGCATGGGCACCACGCCAAGCAGCAGCATCATAAATACGGATGTCGAAATCGCGGCGCCCACCCCCGGCAATGGAATGCCCACGGGATGCTCGCCCGCGATGCCATAGCGGTAGAACAGCGATCCGATCAGGTCCGTGGCATAGTCCGGCGCGCCGTTGGGTGTCTCCATGGCGTAGATAATGTCAAAGGCGTTGAAATTGCTCACAAAGGTCAGGATTGCGATCATGCCCACGACCGGCAGGATCAGCGGCAGCTTGATATGCGCAAAGGTTTGCCAGGAATTGCAGCCCTCGATATCAGCCGCTTCCAGCAGATCCTCGCTGATGCCCTGCAGCCCGGCCACAAACATCATCGTGGGGATGCCCACCCACTGCCACACCGACACCAGCGATACCACATTGAGCGCGGTGTCCCTGTCCCCCAGCCAGGGCTTGGCCAGGAAAGCCAGGCCCATGTCCTTGAGCGCGTAACCGCCAAACTGCGGGTTCAACAGAAGCTTGAACAGGTAGCCTGTCACCATGACCGCGATCGTGCAGGGAATGAAAATGACCGTCTGGTAAAACGCCCTGCCCCGCATGGTGCGGTTGGTCAGTATCACCGCGAACAGCATGCCCAGCGCGTTTTGCAGCAGCATGTGGTAGGCAAAAAAGACCCAGGTGTTGCGGAAAGCGCCCCAGAACCGCTTGGAGATCACCTCATCGGTGAACAGCCTGACATAGTTGTCCATCCCGACAAATGTCCTGGCGCCTGTCGTGCCTTCATAAAGGCTGAGCCTCACAGAATCGATCATGGGATAAGCCATGAACAGGATGTAGACCGCAAGCGCCGGCAGTATGTACCAGATCCAGTACCGCGCGCCGGGATTCAGGCCGCCGCCGCTTCTGTTGAGCCGGATCCCCTTGTCCTGCATGAGGCACCTCCCTCAATATAATGGAAAGGCCGGGAGCCGGTCCCTTGGCTCCCGGCGCATCGCGTCGAATGGTTCCTTACTTGCCCAGGACCTTGGCCTGCTCGGCCGCGAACACTTCAGCGGCGGCTTCAGGCGTGGCGTCACCGCGGGCGATGGCGTTAAGCTGTTCCACCATGGGGGTGTACATATCCAGCAGCCTTGCCCAGACAAAGCGGGCGTCCATGACCTTGCCTTCGTTGAGCGCCAGGATCTCGGTCACGCGCTCATCGGCAAAGGTGATGGGGGCGTTGATCATCGGGAAGAAGCCCAGCGGCAGATAGGTGGAAGTGGTCTGAGCGCCTTCGGGCGTGGCCAGCCAGGCCAGGAAAGCCTTGACCTCTTCGGGATGCTTGGTGGCGTTGTTGCCTGTGATGCCCATGTCGGGATGGAAGCACATGCCAGGCGCGCTGCCGGCCGGAGCGGGGATGGCGAAGCTGCCCCAGTTGAGGTCGGGATAATCCTTGCCCCACACGCCGCAGGTCCAGGATCCGTCGATGAACATCGCGGCGCGGCCGTTGCCCAGCATCGCGGGGCCGTCGGAGTTGGTGATGGACTCAAAGCCGTCGGGCAGGAACTTGGCCAGGGCCGCGTAATCCTGCAGCGACTTGAGGAAGGCCTCGTCGTTCATCTTCTTCTCGCCGCTCTCATACTTGGCGCGCTCCTCGGCGCCGCCCACGTAGTTGGGCAGCATGCCCAGGTAGACGCACTCCAGGATGTCCCAGTTGGAGGCGATGCCATTGGCCAGGGGCTCGATGCCCTTTGCCTTCAGGGCTTCGCAGACGGCCAGGAATTCTTCGAAAGTCGCGGGAACCGCCAGGCTGTTATCGGCGAAAACATCCTTGTCATAATAGATGATCTGGCTGACTGCGGCGAAAGGAACGGCGAAGACCTTGCCGTCGGGCGTCTGCCAGGCGTTGAGCGCGGCGGCGCCGAAGTTTTCCTTCACGCCGGGGATATCGGTGCAGTCCATGGAGAAGCCGGCGTCAAACAGCTCCTGCCCCACCGCGTAGGAACGGGAGTAGTAGAGGTCGGGGCCTGTGCCGTTGTCCAGCTGCAGTCGCAGCGTGGCGTTGTACTGGTCGGACACGGTGGGCTCAAACTTGATTTCCACGCCGGTCGCTTCTTTGTACTTGTCAAGCAGGGTCTGTACCTGCACGATGTCATCGGCGCGCCAGGAGCCCATCGTCAGGGTGACAGGCGCGGCCGCTGCCAATGCGGGCAGAATGCCAAGCAGCATCATCGCTGCCAGGAGCAGGGCGGTCAACTTTTTCATGTGGAAAGTCCTCCTTTTATTATCCGGTCATGGTAAAAGTATACCATTGTTTGACCGATCTGGCAACGCGAATTTGTAATTCAGGGAACATGGGCAGAAAAAACCGGGGACGTTCATATGAGAACGCCCCCGGAAAAAGTACCGGCGATGTTTATCCGACCACCAGCGTGGGGGGATTGTAAACCCTTGCCTGGAGCTCTGTATTGAGGATATACATGGCCTGCTTGTTGTCGCCAAGCAGCTGCACCTTGTCGATCAAGGCCTGCGCGTTGGCCTCTTCCTCGCCTTGCTCCTTGACAAACCAATCCAGGAACTGCGTGGTGCGGAAATCCTTCTCCTTCAGGGCCTCGGCATAAATATCATTGATGGAAGCGGTGATGTATTCCTCGTGCTTGAGCCCTTCCTTGAGCACATCGGTCACGCTTTCCAGTTTGGCTGCGGGCTTTTCAAGCGCCTCAAGCTCAACGGCCTTGTTGTTGTGGTGCAGATAATCAAAGAACAGCATCGCGTGGTCGCGCTCTTCCATGGCCTGGATGCGGTACCAGTGCCCAAAGCCCGTCAGGCCCTTCTGGATCAGGTAATTGGAAAACTCCAGGTACAGGTAGGCTGAAAAGAACTCCTTGTTGATCTGCTGGTTGATCAGGTTGACAACGCTTGTTTTCATGGGATTAGCCCTCCAAATTCATACATTAAGCATTCAATGCCTATGCGCGGATTATACCCGCGGCAGTACGGGGGCAAACATTTGAGGCAATCCAAGCGATGGCCACTGCCGGAAATGATGCGAGTCGTTTTACCATTCACGGAATTGCCTTTCATCAAATGCAAAATTGTATCGCCGGAATCAAAGAATGTAAAAAATGCCCAATCAATGTGTGAAACTTGTTTTGTCTGTAACCGCTTGGGTACATTGAACTTGAAAACCATCTTCTGTCCGGTTTCCTTAATGCGAAAGATCCCAGCAAGCGTTTGAAAGAAGATGGGCGATTGAAAATGATTGCACTTGCTCCTCATATTGAGTAAGGCAAATGAGAGGGGACTGAGCAGAGCCATTGAATCTTAAAAGTAGAGTTATCCGCTCGACCTCGGCCGCTATGAACAGCAGTCCATGGAGCAGAAGATGAAGGCTTTGTCTTCTGAAACGTCGCTGATCGTGTTGCCGCAACCGCATGATCCCACACAAACGAGACTTAACCACATCTAATAAAGGAGAAATGTATGACACTGACGGAGAAATTCAAACGACGCATCCTCATTACACTGTTGACCACCGCCATGGTGATCAGCCTGTTCACCGTCCTGCCCGCCGGCGCCGAGGTTAACCTCATTACAACGCCCGAGGGTTACATTCGCATACCCGACAGGCTGCTTGAACAGCCGAAGACAAAGGACCTTGAAATCCTCGCCAATGAATTCCTGAAACAAGGATATGGTGTATTGGTCGAAGTATAGGCATTCAGGAACGAAGCGACCCAGGAAGACAGCTACTTCGCAGTCTTTGTTCCAACCGGAATAAGAGGCGCAAGAGGCGCTACCGGTGCACAGGGCGCGCAGGGACCCAAAGGCGATAAGGGTGACAAAGGCGATACTGGTATTCAGGGTCTCCAGGGTCCCATCGGTCCCACTGGTCCCATTGGTCCTACTGGTGCTAATGGCGCTGACGGCGCAACTGGACCTGCCGGTCCGCAGGGCTTGCAGGGTGAAAAGGGTGACACAGGTGAAGCAGGACCTGCCGGTCCACAAGGTCCTGTAGGCCCCATCGGTCCTGCTGGTGCTAATGGCGCTGACGGCGCAACTGGACCTGCCGGTCCTCAAGGTCCTATAGGCCCCATCGGTCCTGTTGGTGCAACTGGCGCTGACGGCGCAACAGGGCCTGCCGGTTCCCAGGGTGAAACTGGCGCTCAGGGTGATCAGGGACCGAAGGGCGATAAGGGGGATCAAGGCATCCAAGGCATCAAGGGTGATAAGGGTGACAAGGGGGATCAAGGCATCCAAGGTATCCAAGGCATCCAAGGCATCAAGGGTGATAAGGGTGATCCAGGCTCGATGCTTCAGCATTATCATTCCATCGAAAGCGGAAACCCTCATACAACAGGTCCTTATACATTATCGCAATAAGCCCAACCAACCAGCCCATATTTACATGATTCTCGTCTGAAACTCTGTGCGATAGTGCAAGCTGATATCTCAAAGCTTGCACTGTTTTTTACATCCTTGTTCTAAAGGATTCTTGAGACATTACCTGCCGTTCTTGTGTATGCAACCCTCCGCCAAATCTTCCCTTCAAAACCCTTGACAAGGTTTCATGGGCATGGTATCTTGGGGATGGTTGTTAGCACTCTCACTCGTCGAGTGCTAAACAGCCCGAAAGACAAGGCGAAGGGGGAGCGGATGGCACTCAGCGCGCGCAAGTGGCGCATTTTGCAGGCGATCATTGACGACTATGTGCAGACCGCGTCGCCTGTCGGCTCCCGTACGCTCTCTCGCAAGTATTTCGAGGACCTCTCCAGCGCCACCATCCGCAATGAGATGAGCGACCTGGAGGAATTGGGCTACCTCAGCCAGCCTCACGTTTCCGCCGGCCGCGTGCCAAACGTCAAGGCTTACCGCCTCTACGTGGATCAGCTGCCCCAGGGCGCCAGGCTGCCAGGGGAAGACGAGGAGCGCATACGCCGGCACATCCTCAGCCGCGTCAAGCAGCTGGCCGATGTGGTTTCCAGCGCCGCCGAGGCGCTGTCCGACCTGACCAGCTATGCCGCCATCGCCATGATGCCCCGCCAGGGTGAGCTGCGCATCGCCAGCCTGCAGCTGATTCCCCTCTCCCGCGCCTCGGCGCTGGTGGTGGTGGTCACAGACGGCGGCATCATCAGCGACGCCAAGGTGCATGTGTCCGAAGCCCTCGACCCCGACGCGCTGTACGCCATCAGCCGCATGCTGACGGAAAAGCTGCACCACAAGACCCTGGGCCAGGCGCAGGAAATGCTGCACGGCTACGCCCGCAGCGCCCCCTGGGATCCGCAGGTGCTCAGCGGCATCGCCGAACTGGCAGGCCAGCTGGAACGGCAAAACGCCAGCGATAACTTAAGGGTGCTGGGCACGCACAACATGCTGGGCTTTCCGGAGTACTACGACGTAGGCAAGGCCCGCAGCGTGCTGACGGCGCTGGAGGAAAAGCAGGGCCTGCTGTCCCTGCTCAAGGAAGGCGCGGATGTGACGCTCAGCGTGCGCATCGGCCCTGAAAACGGCATCCCCAGGATGGAAGAGCTGTCCATCGTCACCGCCTCCTATGAGGTGGGCAGGGGTCACCGGGGTGCCATCGGGCTCATCGGGCCCACCAGGATGCCCTACGCGCGGGTGCTGTCCACGCTGGCGCTGGCAGGCGATACGCTCAGCCGGATGCTCTCCACGCAAGAATATGAATGACACCGGAGGAAGTATGAACCGCATGAAACGACAGGCTCCCGAGCAGGAAGCGCCCGACACGCAGGAAGCGCAGGCAGGGGAGGCAGCAGGCGCCGGCCCGGAAACCCCGGAGCAGGGCAGCGATTACGGCGCGGCCGTCCTGGCCCTTCAGGCCGAACTGGCCCAGGCCCAGGCGCAGCGCGACGAGTATTTGAACATGGCCCAGCGTGTACAGGCGGACTTTGAAAATTTCCGCCGCAGGAACGCAAGCGTTCGCGCGGAAGCCTATGAGGACGGCGCGGCCGGTTTCATCAGGACGATACTGCCCGTGTGCGATAACCTGGAGCGCGCGCTGACTGTGCCCTCAAATGACGAAGCGTTGCTCAGCGGCGTCAAGCTTGTGCAAAAACAGCTGACCGACGCGCTGGACAAGCGCGGCGTCACCGTTATCGACAGGCTTGGGCAGCCCTTTGATCCCAGGCTGGAGGACGCGGTAATCCAGGGATCGCCCGATGAGGGGGAACCCGGCACCGTGGCCCAGGTGATGCAAAAGGGCTATCAAATGGGGGACAGTGTGCTGCGCCACGCGATGGTCAAGGTCATCGCCGGCTGAGCCCTTCCATATATATAAGATTATTGGTCAAACAGGATTAGAAAGAGGAACATCATGAGCAAGATTATCGGCATTGACCTTGGTACCACCAACAGCTGCGTCGCCGTCATGGAAGGCGGCGAGCCCGTCGTCATCCCCAACGCGGAAGGCGCGCGCACTACCCCCTCCGTCGTGGCCTTCACCAAGGACGGCGAGCGTCTGATCGGCCAGGTCGCCAAGCGCCAGGCTGTGACCAACCCCGAGCGCACGGTCATTTCCATCAAGCGTGAAATAAGCACCACCCACAAGGTGCACATCGACGGCAAGGACTACACCCCCCAGGACATCAGCGCCATGATCCTGTCCAAGATGAAGGAGACCGCCGAGGCCTACCTGGGCGAAACCGTTACCCAGGCCGTCATCACCGTGCCCGCCTACTTCAACGACAGTCAG
>CAZPBJ010000008.1:0-68543 GCA_964584685.1 uncultured Christensenella sp.
GGCCGCTCGGTCATCGTTGTCGGCCCCGAACTCCGCCTTCACCAGTGCGGCCTGCCAAAGGAAATGGCACTGGAGCTTTTCAAACCCTTCGTCATGGAGAGGCTTGTCAAGCTTGGTATATGCAACAACGTCAAATCCGCCAAGCGCGCTGTGGAAAAAGTCAGGCCGGAGGTCTGGGACATCCTTGAAACCGTGATCAAGGATCACCCCGTGCTGCTCAACCGCGCGCCTACGCTGCACCGTCTTGGCATTCAGGCCTTTGAGCCGGTGCTGGTCGAAGGCAAGGCCATCAAACTGCATCCCCTTGTCTGCACTGCCTACAACGCCGACTTTGATGGTGACCAGATGGCAGTTCACGTGCCCCTGTCTGTTGAAGCGCAGGCAGAGGCGCGCTTCCTGATGCTTGCCGCCAATAACATCATGAAGCCCCAGGACGGCAAACCCGTCATTTCCCCCGCGCAGGATATGGTCATTGGCTGCCATTACCTGACAGTGCGTGATGATGGCGCTAAAGGTTCGGGCAAGGTCTTCACCTCCCGCGAGGAAGCGCAGCTTGCCTATGAAGATGGGCAGATCGCATTGCAGACCCCCATCAAGGTGCGCGTCGAACGCCTCATTGAAGGAAAAACACAGCGCCGCATCATCGACTGCACCCTTGGCCGATTGATTTTCAACGATATCATCCCGCAGGATCTTGGCTTTCAAAGCCGTATGGCAGCGGAAGATGTGTTCAAGCTGGAAATCGACCACGAGGTCGTCAAGAAAGACCTGGGCCGCATCGTGGAGAAATGCTTCCACGTGCATGGCGTAACGACCTGCGCCACGGTACTTGATGAAATCAAGCGCCTTGGCTATATCTACGCAACCAAGGGCGCCATCACTGTCTCCATCGCCGATATCATTGTCCCGCCGGAAAAAACCGAATGGCTGGCAGAGGCAGACCAGACTGTCGCCAAGATCGAAGCGCGCTTCCGCCGCGGCCTGATGAGCGAGGATGAGCGTTACAAAGCTGTTATCGCCTTGTGGGGCGATACCACGACAAGGCTTAAAAACCGCGTGATGGGTGTGCTGGACATCAAGAACCCCATTTACATGATGACCAATTCCGGCGCCCGCGGCTCTGTGGGCCAGGTAGCCCAGCTGGCTGGCATGCGCGGCCTGATGGCCTCCCCCTCGGGCAAGACCATCGAACTCCCCATCCGCGCCAACTTCCGCGAAGGCCTCAACGTCCTTGAGTTCTTCATGTCCTCCCACGGCAGCCGCAAATCCCTGGCCGATACCGCGCTGCGCACGGCCGACTCCGGCTACCTAACCCGCCGCCTGGTGGACGTCTCGCAGGAAGTCATTGTGCGCGAGGTGGACTGCTTTGAAGTCCGCGGTGAAAAAGTACGCGGCATCACAGTCGAACCCATTTCTGAAATCGAACCCCTGGAGGAACGCATCACAGGACGCGTTGCGGCCGAGGATGTCATCCATCCCATCACAGGCGAGATCATCTGCCACACCAACGATGCCATCGACGCCGGGCTTGCCCACGCGATAACCGAGGCGGGCGTGACCAAGATGCAGGTGCGCAGCGTGCTAACCTGCCGTTCACGCACCGGCGTCTGCTCGCGCTGCTACGGATCCAACCTTGCGCACGGCGGGGATGTGGATATTGGCGAAGCCATCGGCATCATCGCCGCCCAGTCCATCGGTGAGCCGGGCACGCAGCTGACCATGCGCACCTTCC
This sequence comes from uncultured Christensenella sp., assembly GCA_964584685.1. Classification (GTDB taxonomy): domain Bacteria; phylum Bacillota; class Clostridia; order Christensenellales; family Aristaeellaceae; genus UBA1038. Next base: position 1,733 of record CAZPBJ010000008.1, read on the forward strand.
ATACGGGCGGCGTCGCCTCCGCTGAAGATATCACCCAGGGCCTTCCCCGCGTTGAAGAACTGTTTGAAGCCCGCAAACCCAAGCGTGAAGCCACTCTGGCTGAAATCAGCGGTACTGTCGCCATGGTAACCGTCAAGAAGAAGCGTGAGCTGGTGATCACTTCCGACGATGACCCCGGCGAGAAGAAGAGCTATCTTGTCCATTACGGAGCGCGCCTCAAGGTGGAGGAAGGCGACCATGTCCAGGCAGGCGATGAGCTGATCGACGGTTCCATCAACCCCCATCACCTGCTGCGTATCCTTGGCATCAAGGCCGTGCAGGAATACCTGCTGCGAGAAGTGCTGAGCGTCTATCACAGCCAGGGTGTGGGCATCGCGGATAAACACATAGAAGTCATCATCCGTCAGATGCTGCGCAAGGTGCGCGTGGAAGACGCCGGAGATACCGATCTTCTGCCCGGAAGCCTGGTGGACATCTTCCGCTTTGAGCTGGCCAATGACGCCACCCTCAAGGCAGGCGGCCGGCCAGCGGTTGCCAAGCGCGTACTGCTGGGCATCACCAAGGCATCGCTTGCCACAGACAGCTTCCTCTCGGCAGCCTCCTTCCAGGAGACTACGCGCGTGTTGACAGAAGCGGCCATCAAGGGCAAGGTCGATCCTCTGGACGGGCTGAAGGAGAATGTCATCATCGGCAAACTCATCCCAGCAGGCACTGGCCTCAGACGCTACAAAAACATCCAGCTTCAGGAGACCTACTGATTCCACAAAACACGAGGGGCGCCTGGCAGCAGGCGCCTTTCGCTTTTCATAATAACTCAGTTGTCGCAAGGTATCTAACCCCTTGACAGGTCAATGCAAAGAAACTATAATCCGTGTGTAAGGATCATTCCTGAGGTGTTTGCCAGCCCTTTGTTTTTACCCACATTTCTCCTTACGGAGCCCTCGTCAAAGAGTGGCTGCCATGCCCCCGTGGCGACACGTCAGGGGAAGGCAAAGGCTCGATGCCGGGCACCGGCCTGCTTTACACAGCGGGTGAAAAAACTGAGGACAGCGGCACTTCGGGGTTACTGTGATGTGACGCGGCGGAGGAGATGTGATGCATCTCTCCGCCGCTTTGTTAAGAGGAGCGCAAAACCTGCTTGAACACACGGCTGCTGGAAGCTACTGACCTGAACATCATGGAAGGAGCGCGGCTGCTCCAGGCCGGCCAGCCGGTGGCGTTCCCCACCGAGACTGTCTATGGATTAGGCGCGAATGCTCTGGACCCTCAGGCGGTTCAGAGTGTTTTTGCCGCCAAACAGCGGCCTGCCGATAATCCCCTGATAGTTCACATCGCAAATGCGGCGCAGGCGCCGTCACTGTGCCATTGGAATGAATCGGCGCAACTGCTTGCGGACGCCTTCTGGCCGGGCCCGCTGACAATGGTGCTGAAAAAGAAGGCGGTCGTTGCGGATATCGTGACAGCCGGATTAAACTCAGTTGGCATCCGAATGCCTGACCACGCGGTGGCCATGAAACTGATACAGGCTGCGGCATTACCCATCGCGGCGCCAAGCGCCAACAGCTCCGGGCGTCCAAGCCCAACTACCGCGCGGCATGTGATGAACGATCTTGGGGGACGCATCCCGCTGATTCTGGACGGCGGCAGATGCCGTGTTGGGCTTGAATCCACCGTGGTGGACCTTCATGGCCAAGTGCCCACCATCCTGCGTCCGGGCGCAGTCACGCCTGAGCAGATCGCTTTGATCACCGGGGACTGCCTGGTGGCAGACAGCGTGATGCGCCCCCTGCTGCCGGGCGAAACAGCGCTGTCGCCGGGGATGCGGCACCGGCATTACGCGCCAAAGGCAAAGCTGACCTTGGTGGAAGGCAGCCCGGAGGCTGTCGCACAAATGATTTGTGAAGCCTACGATAACACGCTCAAGGCACGCATCTTGGCAATGCATGATCACCTGCCGCTCTATGGCCACAGATTGGCAGACGACCTGGGCCGGGACGCCGGCGAGGCCGCCCAGCGCTTGTTTTACCTGCTGCGCGCCTATGATGAACAGGATATCGAACAGATCTTCTGTGAAACGCTGCCGCCAACGGGTATAGGCCTGGCAGTGATGAACCGGCTGGCCCGCGCCGCGAAGTTTGACAAGATTCACGCAGGGTAGAATCATAATTAATTAATACAACTGAGGAGGCATCAGAATGAAAAGGTTATCAGCCCTTGTACTTGCCGCTTTGCTGCTGGCGTCGTTTCCCTTTGCCCTGGCCGAGGAAGAGAAGGTGCTCAACGTATTTACCTGGGCAAGCTATATCGATGATGGGACAGTTGCCAAGTTCACCGAAACCACAGGCATCAAAGTCAATTACACCAACTTTGAAAGCAACGAGGAAATGCTCATCAAGATGGCTGGCGCGGGAACTGGTTACGACGTTATCCTGGCGAGCGATTATGCCGTCAACATGCTGCGCAAGGATGATAAACTGCTGAAGCTCGACAAGGCCATGCTGCCCAACTACGATAATCTGGACCCTGATTTCCTGGGCCAGTATTATGATGAAGGCAATGAATACACTGTACCCTATACTGCCGGTACGCCGCTGATCGTTTACAATCCGGCGCTGCTTGACCCCGCCATCGAGATCACAGGCTATGAAAGCCTTTGGGATGAACGCCTCAAGGACAGCATTGTGCTCATCGATGACGCGCGCAATATTATCGGAATCACGCTGAAGACCCTGGGCTATTCCTTCAATACGACAGATGACGCCGCGCTTGAACAGGCAAAGGAAAAGCTTTTCCTGCTGCGGCCCAATGTGCGTGTCTTCAACTACAATACGCCCCATCAGGACCTGATCAACGGCGATGTCAGCGTAGGCTATATGTTTACTCCCTTTGTGCTGCTTGCCATGGACGGCAATCCCGAGCTGAAGGTGGTCTATCCCATGGAGGGAATGGGCTTTGGCATCGATTCCCTGGTGATCGCAAAAGACGCCCCTCATCCCCAAAATGCCCATGCGCTGCTCAACTTCCTTCTTGACAGCGAAGTGGCTGCCAACACCGCGGCCTGGCAGTATTACCTCTCCCCTGTCGCCAGCGCTTATCCTTTGATCCCCGAAAATCTGCGCAACAACCCCGCGATCAATATACCAAGGGAACTATTGGGTGAGACGGAGTTCATCATGGATCTGGGTGACTATGAACAGGTGTACCAGAGCATCTGGGCAGAATTCAAGCTGAAATAGGCAAACCAAGCAAAAGCCGTCCGAGACCTGCGTTCCGGGCGGCTTTTATATATGCTATCCAGGGGTCAACCCATCGCGGCTTCTCCCATCAGTGACAGAACGTCGATGGTGAGGGCCGACTGCGTGCCAAACCTGTCTTCCGCCATCTTCCCGGCCTTTCCCAGCCATAGGCAAGCAGTGAGCGCTGCCTCATAGGGGGCTGTTTTCTGAGCCATGAGACCGGCTACGATGCCGGCCAATGCATCGCCGCTGCCGCCCTTGGCAAGCGCGGGGGATCCCACGGTGTTGAGGGCGGTCAGTGTGCCATCGGTGATAACGCTGCAATGGCTTTTCAGCACGACAACACAGCCGAACTTGTCATGCAATGCGCGGGCCGCATCCTGCATTGACGCTGTGATCATCTGCAATGGCCGGGCGAGCAGGCGGCCGGCTTCACCGACATGGGGTGTGATAACAGTCTTTTCCCCCAGAACACGTGGATTTTTGGCGAGCAGGTTAAGCGCGTCCGCGTCCAGAACAGAAGGTATGTCAGGGTCATACAGGCGGTCAAGAATATCCCGGGCGGATGTATCCTGACCCAGCCCGCAGCCGGACAGCAGTATATCGTGCGGCGGAACACTTTCAAGCGCGCTTTGAACCGAACGGCACTGCGCGCCCGGCACCAGTGTCTGCAAAATGGGAATCAGCTCTTCCGGGCAGACAAATGTCACCAGGCCGGCTCCCGCGCGAAGGCAGCCCAACGCCGCCATCGCAGCTGCGCCAGCCATCCCATGGCTTCCGGCGTATATCAGCACCCGTCCGTTTGTGCCCTTGTGCGCGGCGCGGGAACGCCGGGGCAGCCTGCCATGCAGTTCGTCTGCCTCCAATGCCGTCAAATAAGGTTCAGTGAGCAAATCGTGCGGTAATCCTATGCCCCTGACAATCAGCTCGCCAATAAGGTCTGGTGACTGTGTTAACAGAAGGCCAATCTTTGGATACTCAAAGGTGAGTGTCCTGTCCGCGCGAACGCAATGGCCATACGGGATGCCGGTTTGCGCGTCCAGTCCCGAAGGAACGTCCGCGCTGAGGACAGGCGCCTGCATTTGGTTGATGGTATCTATCAATTCAGCCGGTTTTCCTTCGGGCGCGCGGTCCAGGCCGGTGCCAAACAAGGCATCGACCACGGCATCCGGCAGTGGCAGATCCCTTGCGTCCTCAACAAACGCCAGCTTGAGCGCCTGTGCGTAACGAAGATTTGTCAGGGCATCAGGCGTCCTGACTTCTCCGCTGAGGCAAATGTACGCTATGCCGCCCCGCAGATGGAAGAGCCTCGCCGCCGCCAGGCCGTCACCGCCGTTGTTGCCGCCGCCGCAATAGAAAATAACGGTTTTCCCCTTAGCCGCGCCCAGCATGCTGACAAGTTCATCAACAAGCGCGTGCGCCGCGTTCTCCATCAGCAGAAGGCCGGAAACACCCTTTCGGAATGCCTCCTGCTCAAGTTGACGCATCTGCAAAGGCGTGACTACATAGTGCATGTCAGTCCCCCTCCAGCACTGCGACTGCCGCCGCCATGTCCAGTTCGTGGCTCAGGCTCAGGTGTGCGCTGCGCATACCCTTGGCCAAGGCGCGTGAAAGGGCAAGGCCTTCCAGTTTATAGCGTGGCGCGCCGTTATCATCATGAACGACGCCTATCTCCCTGGGCGGTATGCCATCAAATCCGGTCCCCAATGCCTTGGCAAATGCCTCCTTGGCGGCAAAGCAGGCCGCGGCCGATGCCGCTGACATCGTCCCGCGGGAATGGATGTAGCCCTGCTCATCCTGTGAAAAGTAACGCAGCAGGAACCTTTCGTCCTGCATGAGTGAGCGGATGCGCGCCACGCTGCACAGGTCAAGCCCGATGCCGATGATCACTGCTTTGCGTGTAAAATGGCGTTGGCGATGGCACGTGCCGTAACTTCGCTTGCGGCGGCGCAAAGTTTGACGAAATTTACGTCGGCGTCCACGCGCCCGGTCGCAAGGGCAAACATCGTGTCACCGTCCATCTGGGTGTGTACGGGGCGTATGGTGCGGGCCAATCCGTCATGCGCGATATCGGCAAGGCGGTTGGCCTGCGCCTTGGTCAGCGTGCAATCCACTGCCACGACGCCGATGGTTGTATTGGAGCCCGGCGCGGGTATCCTGATCTGCTGTGGCGCGGGAGCGACGCCATACAGCAGCCCTTCGGCAGGCACGGGCGTTCCATCGGGCATTACGGCGCAGGCAATGCACTCATTGCTGGCGGGATGATAGATATCGCCCATGGCGTTGACGGCCACTATGGCGCCTACCGTGACGCCCTCAGACAGCATGATCGAAGCGGAACCTATGCCGCCCGATGCCGGCAGGGCAGAGGTGATGAGCTTGCCCACCGTGGCTCCGCAGCCCGCGCCGTAACGCCCCTGTGCCAGCCCTTTGGCCGCTGCCATGCAGGCTGTGCGGCCCATGGCGGCGTCAGGGTATATGCCGCTCTCACCTTCGGACAGGTCATAGAGCACAGCCGCCGGCACGATAGGCACACGCGCGCTTCCCATATCCAGGCCAATGCCCGCCTGCGCCAAGTGGCGCATGACGCCGTCCGCCGCCGCCAGGCCAAAGGCGCTGCCCCCTGCCAATACCACGGCGTGCGCGCAGTCCACCAGGTTGCCCGGCCTCAAAACATCCGTTTCCCTGGTACCCGGGGCGCCGCCGCGCACGGACACGCCGCCCGCCGCGCCTTCCTTTGGCGCCAGCACGACCGTGACACCGGTGCGCGCCTTCTCGTTTTGCGCCTGACCCACACGAATACCATGCACATTGGTGATATCGCCCGGATAGAACTGGTACATCAACATTCCTCCTTAATGGGACTGAGCCAGGCGTGCAGATCCGCCCTGACTTCATCGCGGTTGATTTCGTTGAGCATCTCGTGTCGGCCTTGGGGATAGGTCCTGATCGTGATGTCCGTCAGCCCGGCCTGCCTGTATTGGTTCACAACAGCGTGCATGCCGGACAGCTGCAGGCCGCCAATGGGATCCCTCTCGCCCGAGATCATCAGCACCGGCAAATCCTTTGGCACCTTGCTCAGGCGACCCGGCATTGTCAGGCGCCTGAGCCCCCTGAAGAGGTCCCGGTAGGCTCCCCCGGTGAAAACAAAGCCGCAGTAGGGGTCGGCAATGTACTTATCAACCTCTTTGTCATCGCGGCTGAGCCAATCAAACGGCGTCCTGGATGGTTCAAAAGTGCGGTTGTTTCCGGAAAATGCCAGGCGGTCGATCAAAGAGGATGGCTTTCTTTTCCCGCCAAGCGTACAGATGATTTGGGATAACGCAAGGCCTGCGCCGCACATGTTTGGCGGAGTGTAGCCTGTACCGCTGAGGACAAGGCCGTCCAACTGCTCATGCCCATACTGCGTCACGTACTCCCGCGCCAGGAAACTGCCCATGCTGTGCCCCAGCATCACCTGCCTGGCGTTGGGCCATCTCCGGCACAGGATCGAATGCACGGTGTTCAGTTCACTGACAAGGTTCTGCCATCCGTCATGATCACCCAGATATCCCAATTCATTTGCGGGCGTCCCCGGCCCATGACCGGCCAGGTCATGCCCCGCTGCGGCATATCCTTTATCACACAGGTACTCCGCAAGCGGATAATAGCGTTTGTAGTGTTCAGCCATCCCGTGGACGATCTGTACGACGGCCCTGGGCTCCCCCTCGGGTTCATGCAGGATTAGCTGTCTGGTCATTCCCTTGCCGGCAGTGAAAGTGATTGTCTTCATGCATGTCCGCCTTTGATCAGATTTGGTACAGTCCCACTTTTTTATAGACCTTTCGGAGCGTCCTCTCGGCCAGGGCTCCGGCGCGCTGTGCGTTTTCCTTGAGGATATCAGCCAGATATGCCTTGTCCGTCATCAGCCTGGCATAGGCTTGCTGGATGGGAAGCAGCGCTTCAATCACCGCATCGGCAGTGCGCTGCTTCAATTGGCCATACCCCGCGCCAGACATCTCTTCTGCCAAAGACGGAATGCTCTGCCCGGAGCAGGCGGAAAGGATCCCCAGCAGGTTGCTGACGCCCGGCTTGAGAAGCGGATCATAGCTGACCTGTGCTTGTGAATCGGTCACCGCGCGCTTGAACTTGCGGTGGATGCTGTCCTTATCGTCCAGCAGCGTGATCAGGCTGTTCTCATCCTCATCCGACTTGCTCATCTTCTTTTCCGGATCGGACAAACTCATGATCCTGGCAGTTTCCTTGGGGATATAGGGCTCGGGTATCGTAAACACATCGCCATACAGTCCGTTGAAGCGCAGGGCGATATCGCGCGTAATTTCCAAATGTTGTTTTTGATCTCCGCCCACGGGGACCACGCTGGTCTGATAAAGCAGGATGTCAGCCGCCATCAGCGCGGGATAGGTGAACAGCCCGGCGTTGATGTTGTCCTTGTGCTGCGCGGACTTGTCCTTGAACTGCGTCATGCGGCCAAGCTCACCCATGTAGGTGAAGCAATTAAGTATCCAGGCAAGCTCCGCGTGCGCGGGAACATGGCTTTGGCAGTAGATGATATTGCGTTTGGGGTCAAGGCCGCAGGCGATGTAAAGCGCTGTCAGTTCAAGCGTCTGGCGCCGCAGGTTGGCAGGGGTCTGCCTTACGGTCAGCGCGTGCAGGTCAACCACGCAAAACAGACAGTCATAGTCCTTTTCAAGGAGGGTAAAGTTTCGGATCGCGCCGATGTAGTTACCCAGGGTGATCCTGCCGGAAGGCTGTACACCCGAGAAGATAACGGGCTTTTTGTTGGTCAGTTCGCTCATAAATACTTCCTTACTCTATCAGAGACCCATCTCTGTTTTGACCTGCGCAAAGCACTGAACGGCAAAGTCAAGGTCCTGTTTGCTGTGGCCTGCGCTTACCTGCGTTCTGATGCGCGCCTTGCCCTGAGGTACAACGGGAAAGCTGAAGGCGACCACATAAACGCCTTTCTCAAGCATTCTGCGGGCAAACTCCGCTGCCGTGTGCGCGTCATACAGCATAACAGGCACGATGGGGTGCTCGCCTGCCGGGATATCAAAGCCCATGGCAGTCATCTTTTGCCTGAAGCAGCTTGTGTTCTCATGCACTTTATCGCGCAGCCGGGTGCTTTCTTCCAGCAGGTCAAGCGTTTTGATCGTGGCGGCGCAGATAGACGGGGCGAGCGTATTGCTGAAAAGGTAGGGTCTGGACCTTTGCCGCAGCAGCTCCACGATGGGCCGGGATGCCGCCGTATAACCACCGGATGCTCCCCCCATGGCTTTGCCAAAGGTGCCGGTGAGGATATCGACCCTGCCCATCACGCCGCAGTGCTCGGGTGTTCCCCTGCCCTGCTTGCCCATAAAACCGACCGCGTGGCTGTCGTCCACCATAACAAGGGCATCGTATTTGTCTGCCAGGTCACAAATCTCCCCAAGTTTGGCGATAAAGCCGTCCATGGAGAAAACGCCATCGGTGGCGATCAGCCTGACGCGGGCATCCTTTGCTGAGATCAGCTGCGTTTCCAGATCCCGCATGTCGCAGTTTTTATATCGCAGGCGCTGTGCCTTGGACAGTCTGATGCCGTCGATAATTGACGCGTGGTTGAGTTCGTCTGAGATCACGGCATCCCGGTCAGTCAGCAGTGTCTCGAACAAGCCGCCGTTGGCGTCAAAGCAAGAGGAGTAGAGTATGGCGGCCTCCATGCCCAGGAAATCTGACAGCCTGCTCTCCAATTGCTTATGGATCTGCTGGGTGCCGCAGATGAAACGGACACTGGACAAGCCAAAGCCCCATCGTTCATAGCTGTCCATAGCCGCGCGGACGAGCTGCGGGTCGTCGGACAAGCCAAGGTAGTTATTGGCGCACATGTTCAGCACATTGGGCGCAGCTGTCGTATCGATCCTTGCGCGCTGCGGCGTGGTGATGACCCGCTCGGCCTTATAGGTGCCGGCTGCCTTGATATCCTCCAGCATGTCCCGATAGATATTCAGAGCCTTTTTCATGCCTTTTCGCTCCAATCCAGGATGACCTTGCCGGCTTTACCGCTGCCTGCGACATCAAAAGCCTCCTGAAACTGCGTATAGTGGAAGCGATGGGTGATCAATCTCGTCAGGTCAAGCCCCGACTGCACCATCGCGGCCATCTTGTACCAGGTCTCATACATCTTGCGGCCGTAAATGCCCTGGAGCGTCAGCCCCTTGAGGATGATCTGATCCATATCCAGTTCCACCTGCCTGCCAAACAAGCCCAGCAAGGCGACCTTGCCGCCGTTGCGCATGGTATCCAGTACCTGTTTGAGCGCGCCGGGGCTGCCGGACATTTCCATGCCCACATCAAAGCCCTCTACCATACCGGCTGCCTGCATTGCCGGCTGCAGCGCGTCCCGGGCAACATTAACCGCGGTGGTTGCGCCCAGTTTTTTGGCCAGGTCCAGCCGATAGTCATTGATGTCAGTGATAAAGACCTTGCGCGCGCCATTGTGCCGGCAAATGGCGGCTGCCATGATGCCAATGGGCCCGGCGCCGGTGATCAGGATGTCCTCCCCCACCAGGTCGAACATCAGCGCTGTATGGGTCGCGTTGCCCAGCGCGTCAAAGAAGGAGACGATTTCCTCATCCAGGTCAGCGCTGATGGGGATGCAGTTGGAGGCGGGTATGCACAGGTACTGGGCAAAAGCGCCTGCCCGATTCACCCCTACGCCTTTGGTTTCATGGCACCATTGGCCGTTGCCCGCGCGGCAGTTGCGGCAATGCCCGCATACGATATGCCCTTCACCCGAGACAGTCTGCCCGACACGGAAAGATTTCACCATGCTGCCGACCTGAGCGATCTCGCCAACATATTCATGTCCGATGATTCGCGGTGGTTCAACATGTTTTTGACTCCAGGCATCCCAGTGGTAGATGTGCAGATCTGTGCCGCAGATAGCGGTTTTATGGATTTTTATCAGCACCTCATCATCTTTGGGAACAGGCATCTCCACCCGCATCAAATCAAGCCCCTGCGCCGGCTTCGCCTTGACAAGCGCGTCCATCAGCATGAACAAACCCTCCCTGCCATTCTAATCCTGCTGTGCCAGCAGTTCATCCAGTCTCTGGGGCGTATAGGTGTAGGTCACCGTCAGGTCATCCTGCCGGAACTGGCCAGGCTGCAGATAAAAAACAGCGTTGGCCATCGAATCGGCATAGAATTGCACTTCCGGATAGAATTCTGCCTTGAGTATATCAGAACTCAAGTCGCTTTTCCACCCGAATGAGCCATCGAGCATTTGGGCCTGTATCTGCTGCCAGATATCCTTCAGCACCGCTTCGCCCAAATCCGTGCTGCTGGGACCAACCTGAACCAGGCCGCGCAGTGTCAGGCTTTGCCCCGCATATTCACCCGATGTGGCAAATACAGCAGACTGAAGCGTGGTACGTGCCTTTCCGTCCACCGTCTGCACCTGCGTCAGCAGCACGCTGAAAAAGGCGTCATTGCTGCAGGTGACTTCATAGCTTTGGCTGATCTCATTGCCGCCCGCGCCTACCATGATGGGGTCGGCGGCAAACATGGGGATGACCAGCATCGTCATCTCATTCATGGCATTTCGAAAGTAATCGTTGATCGCTTCCTGCACAAGCCCGTCGCCCAATAGACGCGGATAGCGGAAACTGAAATGATAGGTCCAGGGCTCTTCCCGGGGGAAGTACTGTTCACCCTGTATCCACTCAAAAGCCAAACCCTGTGTGCTATTGGTGCTCTGCGCAGTGGTCGGGCTGATGCCCAGCAGGAAACACAGCATCAGGGCAAGGACAGTTCTTATTCGCATGAGCTGCTTCAAGATGCCTGCCTGCGCAGGTAGACGGCGACAGCCAGGGCGGCGCGGTTGCCCTCTCCGACCGCTTTGGCGACCTGCAGCGGCGCCCCAAGGATATCCCCCGCGGCGAACACGCCGGGCACAATGGTCATCATGTCCAGATCCGCCGTGACGACGCCCTTGAGCGTTTCGATCTCCGGCAGCAGCTGTGTCATGGCAACGGCCGGCCGCAATACAAACAGACCGTCTGTCTCAACCTCTCCCTGATCTGTCACCAGAACCAGCGCTTGCCCGCTTTGCCTGATCTGTTTTGGTTTTCCCGCTGCCAAAGTGACGCTCGCGGCAAGCCCCTGTGTATCATGCGGCTTTTCAATAAAATAAGTGACCCGGCCAAGATCCGACAGGTAATTAGCCTCCTCGACCGCCTCCTTGCCGCCGGCAATTACAATGATGCGTTTGCCCCGGTAAAACATGCCGTCACAAGTGGCGCAATAGCTGACGCCCTGCCCCAAGAGTTCTTCCTCGCCCGGCAGCGGGTTGACGCGTGAGGCGCCCATTGCCAGCAGCACTGTCTTCCCCTCGTAAAGGTCATTGCCCGCAAGTACGGAAAAACCGTCGCCTACCGGAAGCACCCTGGTGACCAGCTGCTTTTTGATCTCTGTTCCGGCGTCCAAAGCCTGCCCACGAAAGACACGCACCATCTCTTTGCCTTCAATCATCGGCATACCCGGATAATTATCCATGCGATGCGCCTTTTCCATAGCGCCATCGCCCGCATAAAGCATCAATACTTGCAGATTGCGCTGCCTTGCAGTCATTGCGGCTGAACAACCCGCCGCGCCGCCGCCAATGATAATCAGATCATACACTTTCATTGACCTCCTGATTTTGACGTGTGACTTCCATCCACTCGATGCGCCTGTCAGCTACGCTGAGCACCTTGAAATGCATCTGGTACGCGTCGACTTCCGGCTGGCTGCCCTCATCGGGGATAGAGCTCAGCAAGCTGAGCATCAGGCCGCCCATGGTATCGTATTCTTCTTCCAGGGGCAGTGACAGCCCGCTTGCGTCGTTGAAGGCGTCAATCTGCATGCCGCCCGCCACCCTGAAATGCCCCTGGGACAGCACCACAAGATCCTGCTGTACCTGCGGGTCGCTCTCATCATAGATGTTGCCGACGATTTCCTCTATCAGGTCCTCCATCGTGATCAGGCCGCTGGTGCCGCCATACTCGTCAACCACAATGGCCATATGGTATTTATTGCGCTGCATATCCCGAAACAATGCGTCGGTCTTAACGGACTCGGGCACATAGCGCGCCGCACGCAGCACCTCCCGCAGCGGCAGAGGCGTCTCTTTTTGCTGGTTGAGCAGGAAATCCCGGGTGGAGACAGTGCCGATGATGTGGTCGAGGTCCTCCTCATAGACGGGAAAGCGGGATAAGCCGGTCTCTTCTATCATGCGCACTATTTCATTCACCGTGTCATCCACCCAGACCGCGTACACATCGGTGCGGTGTGTCATGCAGTCGGCGGCGGTCAGGTTGTTGAACTCAAACACGTTCTCAATCATATCGCGCTCAGTCTCCTGGATGGCGCCCTTTTCCTCACCCACATCCACAAGCATGCGTATCTCATCTTCGGTCAGCTGGACAACTTCTTCATCCGGGTTGATGCCAATCAAACGAACCAGCGCTGTTGACAAAAAGGTGATGACTTTGGCCAGCGGCAGGAAAAGCGCATGGAAAAAGGAGGCAGCACGGTACAGCGCGTGCGCTGCCTTTTGCGCGCGGTGGCTGGCATACTGCCGGGGCAGCACCGTACCAAAGAGCAGAAAGATAAAAGAAAAAGCCAATAAGACCAGCAGCCCCGCCAAAGCGGACAAGATCCCGCCCGAACTGAAGGGCTGCAGCCTGCCCAGCGTCTGCGCCAGAGGCCGTGTAAAGGTATAAACAGCGATGCCGGCGGATGAATAACCGACAAACGCCAAGCCTGCGCGGACGCCCGAGGGCGCCTGTGTCAGCTTTTCCGCGTATTGGATAAGCTTTTGCGCGTTTGGATCCTGATTTTCGGCCTGACGCCTGAGTTTGTTGAGGTTAAGGGTGCGCGCTGCGGTTTCAGCGGCCGTCAGCAAGGCGTGGATGATCAGCAGTGACAGAAGCCAAAACAGATTCCACCCCAGCGGGTCTGCTTCCATTGGTACGTACTCCCCCTTTGTTGACGCCATTATAACATAGTCAGTCTACCCGCATCTATCATGGCGCGTGAAATGTTCATGATTTATTCATGCGGGTGTAGTATAATCATCCGGACTTGGTCTGCGCTGGGATGTGCCAAGCGGCATTCACTGCGGGAGAGACGACATGTTTGGATTTGTGGTAGCCAATCTGGATAAGCTCAGCCGGGAGCAGCGCGAGTATTACCGCGCCTGCTACTGCGGGCTTTGCAAGGCGCTGGGGGCACAGCATGGCGCAGTCTGCCGCGCGACGCTCACCTATGATATGACTTTTTTGATCCTTCTGCTTTCCTCCCTGGACGATGAGGAAACCCGGCTGGATACATTCCGCTGTGCAGTCCATCCTTTGAAAACGCATCCCTGTTTCACCAGCCGCTTTACGGCCTATGCCGCCGACATGAATGTCATATTGGCCTATCGGCAAAAGATGGATGACTGGCAAGATGACCGCAAGTTTGCCGCCCTGTCACAGGCAAGGCTCATTGGCAGGAACGCGCAAAGGATCAGCCGAAACTATCCCCGCCAGAGCACAGCCATCGACAGCGCGCTGCGCGACCTGTCCCGGATGGAAAAGGACGGGGTGACCGTGCCCGATATGCCCGCCAACGTCTTTGGCCAACTGCTGGGAGAGATCTTCGTGTATGAAGACAATTCGCCCAAGGAGCAGGAACTTAGGGCCTTTGGTTACGCTTTGGGGCGATTCATCTACTTGATGGACGCGGCGCTTGACTTCAGGCAGGATATCATACACGAACGCTATAACCCCCTGATAGCGGTTCCGTCGGGCGAACACGAAGGCATCCTGCAGATGCTCATGGCTCAGGTGACAGCCTGTTATGAACTCTTGCAGATACGCCAAAACAGTGAGATACTGGAAAATGTGCTGTATTCAGGCGTTTGGACCAGGCTGCGCGCCCAGCAAAAGAAGGAGGCCGCCGCGAAATGAACGACCCATATGAGGTGCTCGGCGTCCCCCGCACTGCCACGCAGCAGGAAGTGACATCAGCCTACCGCAAGCTGGCAAAAAAGTATCACCCGGATCTCAACCCCAACGACAAAGGCGCTCAGCACAAGATGAGCCAGATCAACGTCGCTTATGAGGAGATCAAGTCCGGCAGGGCAGGATATACAGATTATTCCCAGCAAGGCGCCTCTTCCTACCAACAGCAGCGCAGCCCTTATGCCGGTTATGGCGGGTACGGCGGAAGCGGGAGCTACAATCCCTTTGAGCAATTCTTTGGCGGCGCGTACCGCCAGCAGACTCAGCAGCAGACACGCCGAGGCGACCAGTTTGACCCTGTCCGCCAGTACATCAACGCCCTGCAGTATTCCCAGGCCTTGTATGCCCTCAGCCAAATCCGTGAGCATTCGGCGCAGTGGTATTATCTCAGCGCCATTGCCAACTATGGCGTCGGCAACACCGTTGCGGCGCTGCAGCATATCGACGAAGCGATCCGAACGGAGCCGGAAAACCTTCAGTTCCAAAACATCAAACAGCAAATCCAGGGCGGCAGCGGCGCATATACCAGGCGCAGCCAAAGCTTTGGCATACCCAACATGGGCGGGATCAGCCCGCTGTGCCTGGGGCTTTGCCTGGCCAGACTATGCTGCCGCTGCTGAAAACCAAGTTGAAAGAGGAAGATTGAATGTTGAACAGGCTGAAATTTAAGTTCGCCTCCTGGATGCAGGGCCGCTATGGCATGGACCCCCTCTACAAGGCATTGATCGCCGTCTACTTTGCGCTGATCGTGCTGAACCTGTTCGTTGGCTCGGCCATACTCAACTATGCCGCTATGCTGCTGGTGCTTTTTGCCTTCCTGCGTGTCTTTTCCAGGCAGACAGCCAAGCGCGCCATTGAAAACCGCAAATACATCACACTGCGCGACAGCGTTAAAAAGAAGGTCCTGCTTACAATCAACCGGGTGAAGGAATATAAAACGCACCGTTACCGCAGCTGCCCCAATTGCCGCAGCACGCTGCGCCTGCAAAAGAAGATCGGCACCATGACAGTGACATGCCCCAAGTGCCGCACAAGTTTTCAGGTGACTGTCAGACGCTGAAAGACAAAAAGCGAAAATAATTCCGGCAAAGTGCGAAAACGGATTGCGATAACGCAGCATATCCTGTATAATCAGCGTATGTTTTCAAAAATTGTTCGTGTTTTTGAAACAGTCGGGAGGCAGCTTGGAAGCACTCAAACGGGCTATCGAGGAAATGGGCAGCGGTATCGGGAAAGACATCGTCAAGGTGGACTGTTTCCTGAATCATCGCATCGATACACGGCTGCTGTTCCAGATGGGCGATGCGCTGGCATTGCACTTCGCGCAGGACAGGCCTGACCTGGTGCTGACTGTAGAGGCATCGGGAATCGCCCTTGCCACAGCGGCAGCGCACGCATTGGGTGACATCCCGGTCATATTCGCCAAAAAATCCGCGGCCTTGAACCAATCCCCTGCTATGGCGCAGGCTGAGGTTTACAGCTTTACCCATAAACAGGCCTGCTTTATCCGCATGGACCTTGGCTTCATCCCCCGCGGCAGCCGCGTGCTGATCGTGGACGATTTCCTGGCAGACGGGCAGGCAGTAAGCGGCCTGATGTCCCTCATTGAACAGGCCGGCGCGCAACTGGTCGGCGTCGGGATCGCCATTGAAAAAGGTTTCCAGCAAGGCGGGCAAAAGCTGCGTGAAAGCGGCGTCAATCTATTGTCTTTGGCAGTGGTCGAAGCGATTCAGGATGGCAACATCCTGTGCAGGGACTGCTGAAAAGAAATATGTAACTTGGGAGGCATTATGTCAAGGAAAGCATGGTCCATCATTCTGGTGCTGGCACTGATCCTGCAGGTCTCATCCGTGATGGCGCAAACCGCTTCCGCCTTTCCCCCGGTCAAGGCTGAGGAAATCAAGGTAGGCGCGGTGTTCATCGGCTCCAAAGACGACGGCTTTACAGGCGCGCACTACAACGGCATCGAGGGCATGAAGGCCGCCCTGAGCCTCAAAGACGAACAAGTGCTTTACAAATTCAACGTCCAGGAAAACTCCGACTGCGAAGCCGCCCTGCGCGAACTGGTTGACGCGGGATGCAGCATTATCTTTGGCAACTCCTGGGGCTACATGGATTACATGGCTGAGCTGGCCGACGAGTATCCGCAGGTCATCTTCTCCCATTGCTCAGGCTACAAAAACAACGGCGTCAACTTCAACAATTACTTTGGCCGCATTTACCAGGCGCGTTACCTGGCGGGTATCGCCGCGGGCCTGAAAACCGCTACGGGCAAGATCGGCTATGTCGCGGCCTGGCCGGACAACGCTGAAGTCAACGGCGGCATCAACGCCTTCGCCCTGGGCATCCAGTCAGTTAACCCCGAGGCGGTTGTGTACGTCAAATATATCAACTCCTGGGGCGATCCCACCCTGGAAAAGCAAGCCGCAGAGGCCCTGCTCTCGCTTGAATGTGACGTGATCGGCCAGCATGTCGACAGCGCCATGCCGCAGGTCGCCGCCGAGGAGGCGGGCAAATTCGGCTGCGGGTACAACACCGATATGACGCCCGCAGCCCCCAACGCCCACCTGACCGCCCCCATTTGGAACTGGTCAAGCGTATACACCGCCGAAGTCAAGGACGTCATCGAGGGCAATTGGCTGCCGGTCAACTACTTCCTTGGCCTCAAGGAAGGCATGGTCGATATCTCCCCCTTGTCCAAGAATGTGGCCGAAGGCAGCGCAGAGAAGATCGAAGCAGCCCGTGCCAGGATCGTATCTGGCGAGTGGGATGTTTTCACCGGCCCCATCTACAACAACGCGGGCGAATTGGTGGTCAAGGACGGAGAGGTTCTGGCTGATGGCGATATCACCGGCGGCCTGATGACAACCATGCTTGTCAAAGGCGTTGAAGTCAAGTAAACTGTTCTCAAGCTGGGGCTGTCGTGGCAACGCGGCAGCCCCCTTTGTATCAAAGCCCGCCGAAAGGAGACGGTATGCCGGAACTGCCTGTCAGGATCTCCCTTAAGGGCCTCACCAAACGCTTTGGCAGCGTGCTGGCAAACGACCGCATCGACCTTGACGTGCGCTCCGGCGAAATCCTTGCGCTGCTGGGTGAGAATGGGTCAGGCAAGACGACGCTGATGAATATGCTGTCGGGCATCTATCAGCCTGATGCCGGCACCATTGAACTGGCAGGCAAAACGGCTCCGATCCGCTCGCCAAGGGAAGCCATTGACCTGGGCATCGGCATGATACACCAGCACTTCAAGCTGGTCGACCTGTTCACGGCCAGGGAAAATATCGCGCTTGGCAGAAACGCGAAAGACAGGACCGGCCCCGACGCCGTCTGCAAGCGCCTGGGGCTGAGCATTGACCTGGACAAGAAAGTCTATGCCATGTCCGTATCCGAAAAGCAGACAGTGGAAATTGTCAAGGTATTGACGCGGGGCGCCGAGATCCTGATCCTCGACGAACCAACCGCCGTGCTGACGCCCCAGGAAATCGAACGATTCTTTGATATCCTGCGCCTGATGAAGCATGAGGGACACGCGATTGTCATCATCACCCACAAATTGGAAGAAGTCATGGCCATCTCTGACCGCGTGACGGTACTGCACAAGGGCAAAAGCATCGGCACCATCGACACCGTTGACGCCGACCGCTTCAAGCTGACAGAAATGATGGTAGGCCGACAGGTTGACCTGGATATCAAGCGCGCCCAAACACAGCCGGGTGACGTGATACTGGATGTGCACCAACTGAGCATTACGGGTGAAGACGGCCACAGGCAGCTGCAAAATGTCAGCTTTGAACTGCACGCGGGGGAAGTATTGGGTGTCGCCGGCATTGCCGGAAGCGGTCAAAAGGCACTATGTGAAGCTATCGCGGGGCTGCAGGAAATCACAGGCGGCAGCATCCTGATGGACGGCAAGCGCATCGACGGCCTTTCCCCCAGGGAAATCATCAAGCGCGGTGTATCCATGGCCTTTATCCCGGAAGATCGTCTTGGCATGGGGCTTGTTGGCAGCATGAACATCCCCGATAACCTGCTGCTCAAGACCTACAGGGATCAAAAAGGCGCCTTGCTCAAGCGCCGTGAAGCCAGGCGGGAAGCCGGGGAGATGATCAGGCGCCTGGACATCGCTACGCCAAACCTGTCCATCCCTGTGCGAAAATTGTCCGGCGGCAATGTGCAAAAAGTGCTGTTGGGACGGGAGATCAACCTGTCCCCGCGCGTGCTGATCACAGCCTACCCGGTACGCGGACTGGATATCGGCGCCAGCATGACCATCTACGATATGCTCAACGAGCAGAAACTCAAGGGCGTGGGCATCCTGTTCATCGGGGAAGACCTGGATGTGCTGCTGGCCTTGTGCGACCGTATTCTGGTCTTGTCGGGCGGTAAAGTATCGGCCATCGTATCAACGAAGTTTGCCACCAAAGCCCTTATTGGCATGAAGATGACAGGCATGCAGACCGACAAGGAGGACGCCTATGCTTAAGCACGCCGCCCTCTCCGGTTTCCATGTCACGCAGCGTGGAGAACTGAGACCTTACAAAACCTGGATGTACCGGCTGCTGGCGGTGCTGGGCGCGCTTGTCACTGGCGGCATTTTCCTCATATGCCTGGGCTATGCGCCGCTGAGCGTATACGGCAGCATGCTCAAGGGCGCGCTGGGATCATCGGGCATGCAAAAGGAGACCATCAAGCTGATGATCCCCCTGTGCCTGACGACGCTGGGCGTGGCGCTTGCCTTCAAGATGCGTTTTTGGAATATCGGCGCAGAAGGCCAGATTTGCGCCGGGGCTGTAGCGGCAAGCTATTTTGCCTATTTTCACAACTACCTGCCGGGTTATCTGCTGCTGCCTGTGATGGCTGCGGCGGCGGTCATAGCGGGCGGCTTGTGGGGCTTGATCCCGGCCTTTTTCAAAACGCGCTTTGGCACCAACGAAACCCTCTTCACCTTGATGCTTAACTACATTGTGCTTTATATCATCACCTTCCTGCGTGAAGGCCCCTGGCGCAACCCGGAAGGCGGATTTGCCGCGATGCCCCGCTTTCCCAAGCAGGCACGGCTGCCTGAAGTCATGTTTCCGGGCGTCGGCAATGTGCACATCGGCTGGATCATCATGCTGCTGGCGGTTGTCTTTCTGTTTGTTTACCTGCGTCATACCAAGCAGGGCTATGAACTGACGGTCGTAGGCGAAAATGAGAAAACGGCGCGTTACGCGGGCATGCCGGTCAGGTCGATCGTCATGCGCACGATGTTCATGAGCGCCGGTCTGTGCGGACTGGTTGGCATGCTGCAGGTCGCAGGCCCGGACAGGCAGCTGACAGACGCGGTAGCCAACGGCCGCGGCTTCACGGCTGTATCCGTAGCCTGGCTTGCAAGGCTGTCACCCCTGGGAATCCTGGTTGTATCTTTTCTGTTCAGCGTGCTGGAGAAAGGATGCAGCATGATGCAGACGGAATTCCGTATTCCCGCCTCAATGTCCGACATCCTGCAGGGCATCATCCTCTTCTTTGTTCTTGGCAGTGAGTTCTTCATCCAGTACCGTATCGCGCGCAGGGAGGTGTCGGCGGCATGAGCGCAGTAGACCAGCTGTTTGCCTTCCTTTACGCAGCCATTCTGGCCAGCGTGCCGCTGCTGTATGGAACGCTGGGTGAAATACTCATTGAGAAATCCGGCAACATCAACCTGGGTGTGGAAGGCATGATGTATTTGGGCGCCATCATCGGCTTTCTGGGCGGATTCGTATTTGACTCCGCCGTCATGGCGCTGATATTTGCCGTGCTGGCCGGCATGGCGGGCGCTGCCGTCTATGCTTTCATTACTGTCACTCTCAAGGCCAACCAGAATGTGACCGGCCTGACCCTGACGATTTTCGGCACCGGCATCGCCAATTTTATCGGCGAGACGCTGAAAGAGAATTACCCCACCGGAACGGTGTTCATCTCGGACAAAGTCAAGGCAGCGCTGCTGCCCCTTGATATGGGAAGGCTGTCAGATATTCCAGTGATTGGCAAGCTGCTGTTCAGCCACTCCATCCTCAGTTACCTGGTTGTGGTGCTGGCCGTCCTGATGGGCTTTTACCTGAAAAGGACCCGACATGGCCTCAACCTGCGCGCGGTGGGTGAGAACCCGGCAGCTGCGGATGCCATGGGGGTTAATGTCAGTCGATACAAGTACATCCACATTCTCATCGGCGGCGGATTATGCGGCTTGGGCGGCGTATACATATCCCTGGTGACCGCGGTGGGCAACTGGCAGCCCCATATCATCGGCGGACAGGGATGGATCGCGCTTGCCCTGGTCATCTTCTCAAGCTGGAGTCCGGGCAAAGCCATATTTGGCGCGCTAGTCTTTGGCGCGCTCAGCGTGCTTCGCCTGTATATCCCCAAGGATGTGATCGACATCCCCGGCGCCATTTTTTCCATGCTGCCCTTTATCGTCACTTGTCTGGTCCTTGTATTCTCCTCCATCCGCATGAAGCGGGAAAATCAGCAGCCGGCCGGCTGCGGCATCAACTATTTCCGTGAGGAACGCTGAATGAACCAGTTGCTGCAGGCGATCGATGGCCTGCTTGGGATCAAGCCCGCGATCATTGCCATTGACGGCCCCTGCGCGGGCGGTAAATCCACCCTGGCGGAGAAACTCAAAGCGCATTATGAAGACGCCCAAGTTTACCATATGGACGATTTCTTTCTTTTGCCTGAGCAGCGAACGACGGAAAGATTATCCTTACCGGGCAATAATGTTGACCATGAGCGCTTTTTGCGTGAAGTGCTGCTGCCGCTGAAAGATGGGAAACCATTCGCCTACCGTGCTTACAGCTGCAAGTCCGGAAACTTTGAAGAGCGCTCGTCGATGCCCGCAAGGTTAAGCATCATTGAGGGTTCCTATTGCATGCATCCCAGTCTGCAGGACCATTATGACCTGAAGGTCTTTTTGGATATTGACACTGACGAACAAGCCAGCCGCATCGTGCGGCGAAACACAGCATCCAGCGCAGCCCGCTTTTTTGACGAATGGATACCCCTTGAGAACACTTACTTTGAAGCCTTCGCGATCAGGGACATCTGCGACATCCACCTGGCGCCGTGATCCTTGCTTACCTGGCCGGTATCCTTTGCAGGAAACTGTAGATGGCCGCCCAGGATTCAAGGCTGTTCTTGGCGTCGTCGTGCCCTCCCGCCACCAGGATGTAGGTATGGCGGGGATAGAGCGCCGCGAGCCTCTGTGCCTGCGCGGGCGCTGTTATCACATCATCCTTGGCCGCGATGACAAGCGTATCCGTCCCTGTTGTCAGCGCGTACATATCGCTGTGGAATTTGTTGCGGACGAGCCTTGAAAACCAACCGTCAAAAGCGCGGAAACCAACATAATCATTGAGCAGTTCGGCACCGCTGTAGAAAGGCGCCATCAGGATAAGCCCGGCGGGCTCCTTTTCATCCGCCAGGCGCGAGGCGGCGCCTGTGCCCAGGCTCCAGCCGGCCAGTACAATACGGGCGGTATCGACATCCGCCCTGTTTTGCGCGTAGTCCCAGGCAGCAAGCGCCATCTGGTGGATGCCCTCTTCCCCCACGTCACCGCGACTGAGGCCATAGCCGGGATAATCAAGCGTCAGCACATTGAAACCGGCAAGCGCCTGGGCGAAAGCGGCGCTAGTCGCGAAGTTGTAGGTCGTGCGCGCAGCGAACTCCCCATTGCCGCCAAAGTAGATGATCAGGCCGGCCTTGCCCTGAGGCGCGTTTTTCCACAGCCAGCCGTCATACGTCAGGCTGCCTTTGCCCTGCACACTGACGTGCTCGGTGTTGGGCAGCGCTTTCACCGATTCAACGTCCGCAGCCTGATATTGACCGGGCAGGAAAAGCCTTTCGTTTTGCAGGTTCCATATGGCGCCGGCTGCCCAGATACCCAGGCCCAGCACAATGATCAGGAACCATCTGACGAATGTCTTGAAACCTTTGGCCGGCCGGTTGGCAGGCAGGAAAAGCAGCAGGAACAGCATAAAAGTGGAAATGGCAAAGAGCAGATAGTAGGGCATGGTCAGGGCGCTTGAGTTGAAGTTGGCCTGATAGACCGCATGAAGGGCATAGAGCATGGCAGCGCTCAGCAGCGCGGCCAGTATCAGTGCGCCAAGCAATCTGAGGATGCCCACGTGCTTCCTTGAATTTGTCATCTTCAACACCTCTCCTATTGATCATACCATGCCGCCATTATACCACAAGCCGGTCCCTTGACGCGTAAAGTGCTGGCCGATATAATGACGGCAGCGCAAAAGTCTCCGGAATGAGAATTTTACCGATTTGCATGAATCAAATTGCTTGATACGTTTTATGGATGAAGCGTATGCGCAGAGGGAGGGAGCATGCCAGGGGATGACTACTCCTCCGTCGTTGAAGCGCTGTACACCGCTTATGCCGATGACGTCCTGCGCGTAAGTTACTTTTACCTGGGTGACAGGAACAAGGCCGAGGATGTCACACAGGATGTTTTCATCCGGCTGATGGAAAATCAGCCTGTACTCAAAGAGGGCAGTGAAAAAAGCTGGCTGCTGAAGGTTGCCCTCAATATCTGCCGGGACATGTGGCGCAGTGCCTGGGCAAAGCGGGTCATCCTGGGCTCCAGGTCGCTTGAGATTGTGCCCGTCTGGGATGAACTGGACAACAGGATGGAGAAGGAAGCGCTGATGCAGGCCATCCACTCGCTGCCTGCACAGATCAGGGAAGTATTTCTCCTGCACTATTACCAGGGCTTCAGCATTGAGGAAATGGCAGAGATCCTGAAAACGCCGCCTGGGACCATATCCAGCCGAATGTCCAGGGGACGAAGGAAACTGAAGGGATTATTGGAGGAGGGTGAAGCGCTTGATTAGTTTGGATAAGCTGCCGCAAGTCGCGCAGGAATGCCTGGGCGGCCTGCGGGCGGATGAATCGCTGCGTCAGCGGATCCTGCAGCCGCGCCCGGTTCAAATACGCCGTGCTTTGCCTGTGCGCGCTCTTGCCTTTGCCTGTTCCCTGATTTTTGTCCTTGGCCTTGGCGCAGCGGGTATCCACAGCATCCTCAATGCGGCAACTGGCGTGCCCCGCATCAACACCCTGGCAGCAGGCAGTCTGCCTGAAGGGACCCGCACAAAGGCGCAGGATGTTCCCCGCGGCAGCATCACGCTCAACGCCTCGGGATCAAAACCGGGATACCTGGGCGTATGGGCTGACAGCTCAGGCGCCAACTTCCCGCTTATCAGAGCGGAGGGCAGGTACTACCGCCTGCTGCAAAATCCCACAGAGATTAACCAAGACATGCTGGGACCCGGTCTTGGCAGCGTATCAGCTTTTACTGATGAACCTGCGCTTGACCATTCAAACGCCATCATCAGCAACACGGTACCCGCCGGCAGCGCCGTCCATATTCTGAGCGGTATGGAGGGGTCCGCGATCGCCGCTCCGGTGGATGGCAGGCTGCGCGTCTTCCAGCGCGTTTCCTTTGGCGGGACGGCGCTGATTGGGCGGGAAAGCCTGCGCAGCACACTAACGGGCCAGGTAACCGGCCTGCAGCTTTCAGATGTGGGGATCGTGACCGGGCAAGACAAAGTGGCAGAGCTGATGAATATGCTGTTGTCCACAGCTGTCTATCAGAGCCCCGCCACGCGCGCGGCTGAACAGGCTTTGCTGATCCAATATGCCAATGGCATCGTGCTGCAGATGGCTGTCAAAGGCAGCAGCCTCATCGCCTGCGGCACCTGGAGCGCGCCTGACTTCATCGCGGCCTTTGAAGCCGCAGTCGAATAGAGGGCGCACAATGAAACCGCCGCGTAAAGCGGCGGTTTTGTCACACTCAGATCTTGTCGAAGAAAGGATCCTCATCCACGGTGCGCAAGATCCCGTCCACGTCAAAATGCAGCGGTGTGGGCGTTGATTTGATATATTTGAGGATCTCATTCATGCGCACGCTCTCCTGATAGGTCATCATGGTAAAGCTGACGCCGTGCTTGCGCGCGCGCCCGGTGCGGCCGATGCGGTGGGTATAGTACTCATTCTCGTTGGGCAGATCGTAGTTGATGACAGCTTCCACATCAAAGACATCGATGCCGCGGGCAGCTACGTCAGTGCAGACCAGGATGGGGAACTTGCCCCGTTTGTAATTGGCCATAATGGCCGTCCGCTGGTTCTGGGGTATATCGCCATGCAGGGCTTCACAGAGGTAACCCTGCTTTTTCAGCTTGTCTGACAGACGCTGGGCCATATGCTTGGTGTTGGTGAATATCATGATGCGCTTGTATTCATCCGAGTCCAAAATGTAGGACAGGCGCTCCATCTTGCTTTCACGGGGCACCACGATGGTGTACTGCGTGATCTTGGGTTTGTCCTCTTCCTTGGCCTCAACATGGATCTCAACTGGATCCTGCTGAAATTTCCAGGAGATCGTCTGCACGTCCTGATTGGTGGTGGCGGAGAACATGACCAGCTGGCGCGCAGGGGGCACTGATTCGATGAGTTTTGTCACATCCTTGACAAAACCCATCTTGAGCATTTCATCGGCCTCATCTATGACCATGGTGTGCACCTGATCCAGCTGAACCATGCCACGCTGTATGAGGTCAAGCAGGCGCCCGGGAGTGCCGACAACGATCTGGGGCTTGCGCTTGAGCTGGGTGAGCTGCTTGGTGATGGGCTGACCGCCATACAGCGACGCGATGCGGATCTGGGGGATAAAGTGGGACAGCGACTCAAGCTCGGCTGAGATCTGCATGGCCAGTTCACGCGTCGGGGCCAGAACAACTTCCTGTACGCGTTGTTCTGTCAGGCTGATATACTCCAGCATCGGTATGCCAAAGGCGATCGTCTTGCCGGTACCGGTGGGGGCGATGGCGATGATATCGCGTCCGGCCATTATGACCGGTATACACTCTTTTTGGATGGAGGTGGGGGTCTTGATGGCCATCCCCTCCAAGGCTTTGAGTACTTCTTGGGATACATCCAGGGCTTTAAATGATTCAGACAGGGCCAATAGACTCCTCTTTCCTGCGGGAGCGCTCAAATGGCCCCCGCCCGTGCCGCCAAAGAGCGGAACTTTGGCCAGTATGCCCTGTTTGCCCCTGTTTGTCAACCGCTGGACAAGGCGGCGCCTGATGCTGTATGATATGGGACAATCGGAGGGAAGCATGTACACGCAAAGCGATTTGGAACAGATCAATGCCCAGCTCAGGCGGCGCGCCGGGCTGTGGGCCCTGCCGCAGCTGCCGATGCTGGCTGTCCTGGTTTACTCCCTGACCATCCGCAGCCAGGTGCTGACGGTTGTCATATCCGTTTTGATGGGCTGGATCGCCGTCTTTGCCGCGGGTGTTTCCATCACACCCGTTGCCGCATACCGCAAGTTCATCCGCGGGCTGCTGAATGGCCGCAAGCGTGAACTGAGCGGCGTTTTCAAAGGTTTTGATAAGGACACCGTAATGCGCGACAAGGTCCGCTACCTTCCCCTGATGGTGAATGTTGGGGATATCAGCGAGCAAAAGGACGACAGGCTGCTCTATTGGGATGCCAACATCCCGCTGCCCGATTGGCAGCCCGGTGACAAACTGTGGATAAGCAGCCATGATAAATCCGTAGCTGACTGGCGCAGGGAATAAGCCGCCTGTTGATTAAAAGAGCCGGGCGAGCGCCCGGCTTTTTTAGTATTCAGTTGTTCTTTGCCTTGATTTCATCAAGCATCCTGTCGACCATCAGCAGCATGCGCGGCAGGTGAAAGGGCCCCTTGAAAGTGCTGCCCTTGCAGGGTGGCTGGGTTGGCTGTCCGTCCCTGCGCAGGTAACCATACCATTCACCGTACTCGGGGTCGCTGAAATAGGTCTTGCAGTAAATGAAGGTTTTCATGAACCAGTCCAAGTACTGCTGATTCCCTGTGTCACGATATGCCATCAGGGAAGCGATCATCACCTCGTTATGAGGCCACCATAGCTTCATGTCGTGCTCATAAGCCTCCGGCGGCTTACCCAGGCAATCGATGAAATACAGCAGACCGCCAAATTCCCTGTCCCAGCCGGCTTCAATGGCATCGATGAACATGCCCCGCGCTTCTTTGTGAAGATTCTCATCGCGCAGCCGCATGGCCTCTTCCATTAAAAACCAGCTGCACTCAATGTCATGACCCGGATTCACTACGCGGCCTGCGGTAAACTCGCTTAAAAACTCACCATTCAGGCCCACCATTTCCAGTGTGCAGCGCATATCCTTTTTACGGTGGTAAGTAAAGATGTCATGCACGCACTGCGCGGCGCGCCGGTCATACTTGGCGGCCCACTTTGGATCGGCTTGCCGCAGAACGTTTGTCAGGTTAAGGTATATCATGGGATCGGCCAGGGAGCGGCCGGCGCGCGTTTCGGCAATAGTCTTGGGGCCCATGCCGATTGGATCCTTGACCTTGCCCCAATTAAGGTCCCAGATGAGGTCGTAGGCCCGGCGGGCGCGCTGCAGGTTCTCTTCCTTGCCGGTCAAATGATAGTACTCCGCGTTTGACATGGCGTAAAAGCCTTCACTGAAACTGTACCGCCGCTGGCGCAGGGGCCTGCCGTCCTTGGTTACGGTGAAGTACATCCTGTTGCCGGCAGCGCGGTTGATGCAGTAACGCTCCAAAAAGTCAAGGCAGCTCTCCGCGGCTTTCAGCCACTCTTCCTTGACGCCGTACTGATTGCATAGCTTTGAGAATGTCCAGGCGCAGCGGCCCTGCATCCAAACGCTCTTGTCAGTGGAAAACACCTCGCCCTTCCTGTCCAGGCAGGTGAATATCCCGCCATGCTCATTATCCATCCCATGGCTGAGCCAGAAGCTGACGCTGCGCTGCAGTTCGTCCTTAACCCATTGCTGTACCTGATCCAGGTTTTCCCGCATATCGTTATCCTCCCTCAATACTCCGAGAAATCATTGGCCCTGGAATATTTGCCGCTGGCAAAATGCGCCATCATCGCCGCCTCAAAAGCCTCCTGATTACGCGCTTCCAGAGCCCTGACAATGTTCTCGTGCTTGATGATGGTCTCATCAAGGTGCTTGAATTTTTGTTCGGTCTTGAAATTGGCGTCCACATCCCAGATGGCTTCCATCATGGACAGCAGCGTCCGGTTTCCAATGCGCCGGAAGATGGTCATGTGAAATTCACGGTCGTCAGCGTGGAAAAAATGATGCTGTTCCCACTCCTGCCTGATATGCGTCAGTATCCGGCGGATCAGGCGGATATCCTCCTGGGTCAGAGTCTGATACGCCTGCTTCATGAAGCCCAGCTCCAGGCGCTTGCGTATGTCCAGCATCTCTGCCACTGTGGATTCATCTTCGCCTACAGAGGCAAATATGACGTTTTGAAGCACAAAGTCAAGGTTAAAAGTTTTCAGGGTTGTTCCGCGCCCGGGCTGTGCCACCACCATGTCCATCAGTTCCATGGATTTGATCGCTTCCCTCAGCACGTTGCGGCTGACACCCAGGCGCTCGCACAGCGCCTGTTCGGTGGGAAGCCTGTCGCCCGGCTGCAGGTTGTTGTGTATGATGTAAGCCCGTATTTCCCTGAATGCCTGTGCATAGCGCTTCTCCCCCGGCACGCTGTTCATGATGTTACTTCCCTTCAATCTTTGTCCCTCATTTAACACCCAAGGGGCATTGATGTCAAGCAGGTGTTGATAAATGAGCGCTTTCTTCGCCAAATGACCCTCATTAGTCCCACCAACTATGCCGTTTTTGTAATATCCGATCGTAAAATCGTCTATTAGGACAGATTTCTTTTAAAAAGACGAAAATACCGGTTGACTTTGTATGACAAACTTTCTATACTATAACCATACAATGATCCGGGCGGATCACATCATTATTGGAGGAGGATTTCCCATGAAAAAGCTTTTGTCCCTGACCCTCGTCCTGGCATTGCTGCTGTCCATGGGCGGCATTGCCTTGGCACAGACCCAAGTAAGGCAAGACATCACTTGGTGGGCTTTCCCGACATTTGGGCAGGAGAACACCACCGACCCCGCAGGAACCTATGAGAAGAAACTTGCCGATGCCTTTATGGCCAAGAACCCCGGTATCAATGTCATTGTGGAAACCATCGACTTCCAGTCCGGCCCCGAGAAGCTGGTCAGCGCCATCGAGGGCGGCAAGGCTCCCGACGTGCTGTTTGACGCCCCCGGCCGTATCGTGGAGTATGGCCGCAACGGGAAACTGGTCAAGCTGGACGACATGTTCACTGATGAATTCAAGCAGGATGTCAACAATGACGCGTTGCTTGGCGCCTGCTCGGACGGCACCAGCTACTGGATGTACCCCATTTCATCTTCCCCCTTCTTCATGAACATCAACAAGGATATGTGGGATGCCGCAGGCGCGCTGCAGTATGTCAACCAGGAAGGCGCCCGCACCTGGACGACGGAAAGCTTTGTCAAAGCGCTTGAGGCCCTCAACAAGGCTGGATATCTGGGCGCCTCCGTCTACTGCGGCGGCCAGGGCGGCGATCAGGGCACCCGCGCCCTTGTCTCCAACCTCTATGGCGCCACCATCGCCAATGCCGAAAAGACCAGCTACACCATGGAATCCGAAGCCGGCCTGAAAGCCCTCAAACTGATCAAGGAACTGGCCGACAAGGGCCAGCTTGAAAAAGGCACCGACATTGTTGCCGGCGACGAAATCAAGCTGTTTGTTCAAAAAGTGCTGTCCATGTCCATCTGCTGGGGCACCAGCGCCGCCAAGAACAATCCCCTTGACTTCACCCCCTTCTTCCTTCCCTTCCCGTCCGAGTCCGGCACACCTTCGCTTGAATACCTGGTCAACGGCTTTTGCGTGTTTGACAACCAGGACGAAAACCGCGCTTTGGCAGCCAAAAAATTCATTGATTTCCTCTGCAATGACAGCGAATACGGCCCCAAGAACGTAAAAGCCACCGGCGCGTTCCCGGTCCGCTCAAGCTATGGCAACCTGTATGAAGGCAACGCGGACTATGAACTGCTGGCTTCCTGGACAAAGTACTATGGTCCCTACTACAACACCATGCCCGGCTTCGCCAACATGCGCAAGCAGTGGTGGGGCATGCTGCAGGATATCCTGACCGACAAGAAAACGGTTGAAACCGCATTGGCCGACTATACCTCGGAATCCAACAAAGGCCTGTAAACCTTCATCATACTCAAGCGGGGGGCGGGCAACCGCTCCCCGCTTCAAAGCCTGACCGGACAAAGCCAAGGAGGTTATCGCATTGACCGCAATCACAAAGGACAACCGGCTGTTTACACGATCCCGCAGATTGCAGCGCCAGCAGACGAGGGTATCCTACCTGTTCCTCTTGCCGGCCTTGCTCTTCTTCTTTGGCTTTGTCGTCTTCCCCATGGGCATGGGCGTCTATACCAGCTTTTTCAACTATACGATGAGCGATTTCGGCTTCATCGGCATCGGCAACTATCAGGAGTTGTTTTCCGACCCCGTGTTCAGGCAGTCAGTCGTGAACACTTTGATCATCGTCGTTGCCTCCGTTCCCCTTGTCGCCGCCTTTTCGCTGTGGGTAGCGACAGTTGTTTACCAAAAAAAGCCATTTTCGCGGTCCTTTTACCGCGGGGTGTTTTATCTGCCGGTTGTCATGGGTTCGGTGCCGGTTGTCGTTGTGTGGAAATGGGTGTTCAACCAGTATTACGGTATCCTCAACTGGTTTTTGCAGACCATGAATGTATTGGCGCCCAATGCCAGGATCAACTGGCTGGGTGATTCCGCATATGCCATATGGTGTATCCTGGCCATCCTGTTCACCACGTCCATCGGTCAGCCCATCGTGCTTTATGTGGCTTCCCTTGGCAACGTGGACGCTGCGCAGATCGAGGCAAGCGAAGTCGACGGCGCAAGCAAGTGGCAGACCTTCCTGCACGTCAAATGGCCGTCGCTGCTGCCCACGACGCTGTATGTGCTGGTCATCACCACCATCAATTCCTTCCAGTGCTTTGCCCTTATCCAGCTGCTGACAAACGGCGGACCCAGCGGCTCCACCAGCACTGTGATGTATTACCTGTACGAGACAGCCTTTAAGCTTTACCGCTACGGCTATGCCAACGCCATGGGCGTCATCCTTGCCATCCTGATCGCGCTGTTCAGCGCGCTGCAATTCAGGGTAATGCGCACAAGCGACTGAGAAGGGAGAAATGCCTGTGACAAGCTTGATCAAGAAGAAGGGTTTTTCGCCCTACATGTCATTGATGACAGTCATCCTGGTCATCACCGCGCTGCTGTTTATCTTCCCCTTTTACTGGATCATCACCGGGTCTTTTAAGGATTCGGCGGCCATCAACATCCGCCCGCCGCAATGGCTGCCTGCGGTCCCAACGATGGAGAACTATACACAATTATTCATTCAGCCCGCTTGGCGATGGATGCTGAACTCCGTCCTGATGTCGCTGATGGCGATGATCCTTGTCTGTATCGTCGCTTCCATGGCTGGGTACGTATTAGCCAAGAAACGTTTCCCCGGGCGGCTGTTCCTGTTCTCGCTGCTGATAGGCGCCATGGCGCTGCCAAAGCAGGTCATCCTGATCCCGCTTGTGCGCATGATGAACACTTTGGGGCTATATGACACCCTGTGGGCAGTCATTTTACCCAGCGTCGGCTGGCCATTTGGCATTTTCCTGATGAAGCAGTTCGCCGAAGGCATACCGGGCGAAATGATGGAAGCAGCCCGCATTGACGGCGCAGGTGAGATACGGACTTTCCTGAGCATCGTGATGCCCATGATCAAGCCGGCCTTTGGCGCGCTTGCCATCTTTACATTCATCAGCGTTTGGAATGACTATACGATGCAGCTGGTCATGCTCTCCTCACGGGTCAATCTGTCCATCTCGCTTGGCATCGCGACCCTGCAGTCGGAATATTCCACCAACTATGGTCTGTTGATGGCAGGCGCGACGCTTGGCTCGGTCCCCATCGTTTTCATCTTCATCCTGTTCCAAAATTACTTCACGCAGGGCATCGCGCTGGGCGCCGTGAAGGGCTGACTTCAATATATAGCACAGAGCACGGAGGTATTGCACCATGAGCCTGACAAACCCGTCGAATCCAAAATACACAGGTATCTTTCCCGCCTTCTACGCCTGCTATGACGACGTGGGCGAGGTGTCACCCAGCCGAACCCAGGCACTGGCACGTCATTTGCTGGCACAAGGCGTTCAGGGTCTCTATGTCAACGGCAGCTCAGGCGAATGCATCTATTTAAGCGTAGCCGAACGCAAACTGGTACTTGAAAGCGTGATGGCGGCAGTGGGCGGCAGGATGACTGTCATCGCGCATGTGGCCTGCAACAATACCAGGGATTCGATGGAGTTGGCGCGCCACGCGGAAAGCCTCAACGTGGACGCCATCGCCGCCATACCCCCCATCTACTTCCACCTGCCGGAGCACGCCATCGCCAAGTATTGGAATGATATGTCCGCGGCGGCGCCGAAAACCGACTTTATCATCTACAACATCCCCCAGCTTGCCTGTGTAGCGCTGACGATGCCGCTGTACCTGGAGATGCTCAGGAACCCGCGCGTGCTTGGTGTCAAGAACTCATCCATGCCTGCGCAGGATATCCAGATGTTCAAGGACGCCGGCGGCGGACGCGTCACAGTGTTCAACGGGCCCGACGAGCAGTTCATCGCCGGGCGCGTGATGGGCGCTGACGGCGGCATAGGCGGCACATACGCCGCCATGCCCAGGCTTTACCTCAAGGCCAATGCCCTGCTGGAAGCCGGTGAAGTTGAGAAGGCGCAGGCCGTTCAAAACGATATCTGCCGCATCATCTACGCCTTTATCGCCTGCAAGGGCAATATATACGCCGTCATCAAGGAACTGCTGCGCCGCAAGGGCATCAGCTGCGGCTCTGTCCGCCCGCCGCTTGCGCCGCTGTTTCCCGAAGACATCAAGCAAGTCGATATATGCGAAAAGATGATCAGGGAAGCCGAAGCCAAATACCTTCAAGGCTGATAAGGCAAAGCAAAAGCGCCGCCGCAGGGATGCGATGGCGCTTTTGCATACTCGCCGCTATGTCATCCAGGCGATGACAAGGAAGCCCGCGCCAAGATGAATGCGCAGGGTGGATCCCAGCGGCCGCGCGGTTGCCTGCGCGTCAGGAAAACGCTCTCCCAGCAGATGCATGACAACCGCCGGGTCGTACTTGTCACCCAGGTGGTGGACGATGATATCCCTGGCCCCTGAGGGAACGTGATCCAGCAGCGCCCTGACTGTCTGCGTGTCCCCCCTGCTTACTCCCTGGGCCACGACCGCGCCGTCCGCCAAGGTGAGGACCGGCCGCACATTGAGCACGTTGCCAATCGACTGGCGCACATCTCCCAGCCGCCCGCTCTTGCGCAGGCTGCTCATGTCATTGACGGAAAACGCGATGCCGATCGATCCGCGCCTGGCTTCAACGCCCCTGACAACCTCATCAAGCGTCAAGCCGCGGTCTATGAGTTCCCTGGTATATTTGAGCAGCAGGGTCAAGCCTCCCGCGGTGGTCAGGCTGTCCACTACCGCTATCCCGGCAGTATTGACATCCCTTGAGGCAATCGTAGCGGAGCTGAAGGTGCCGCTCAGCCGTGAGGAAATCACCAGGCAAAGCACCTCATCGCCATCCTTCATCAGGTTTCGGAAAACGTCCGCGAACACAGCCACAGGGGGATGCGAAGTGAGGCATTTCCCTGGATTTTCGGCTATCAGGCGTTCCGCTTCACCGCTGTTGTCCAGGTAGCTTTCATGATAAAGCCTGCCCGCGACAGAATAGGTCACGGGTACGACGCGTACGCCCATCTGCATGGCCATGCTGTGGGACAGG
This sequence comes from uncultured Christensenella sp., assembly GCA_964584685.1. Taxonomy (GTDB): domain Bacteria; phylum Bacillota; class Clostridia; order Christensenellales; family Aristaeellaceae; genus UBA1038. The sequence continues at coordinate 34,798 of CAZPBJ010000008.1, forward strand.
CAGGCAGTCCCGTCGGTAACGATCCTGATCATTTCTGTGCCCCTCCGATCTTTCGAAAGCGTTGGTAACGGTTCTCCAGAAGCTCTTCACGGGACAGCCGGAGCATGGCTGATATATGGACATACATATCGTCCTGCAGCTGCGCCGCCATGGCGTCAAAGCCGCGCTGTTCATCGATGATGCGTTCAATCACTCCCAGGGCCAGAAGATCCTGCGCCGTCAGCTTCAGATGCTGCGCGGCTTCCTGTGTTTTGGACGGATCTTTCCATAATATGCTGGCACAGCCCTCAGGCGAGATGACCGAGTATACCGCGTTTTCCATCATCCAAACCTGGTCCGCAACTGCCAGCGCCAGGGCGCCGCCGCTGCCGCCTTCGCCTGTCATCAGGGCCAGGACGGGCGTTGCCAGGCTCATCAGCCCGATAAGGCTGCTTGCGATCGCTTCTCCCTGTCCCCTCTCTTCAGCGCCCAACCCGCAGTAAGCGCCTGATGTATCGATGAAAGTGATGACAGGGCGGTTAAACTTTTGCGCCAGAAGCATCTGCCGCAGCGCCTTGCGGTAGCCTTCAGGATGCGCGCTGCCAAAGTTGGTTGCCAGCCTGGCCTTGGTATCCTGTCCCTTTTCCAGGGCAATGACCGTCACCGGGATATCCCTTAACTGGGCGATGCCTGTTACCATAGCCCTGTCGTCGCCAAAATTCCGGTCACCATGCATCTCAACAAAATCAGTAAAAATGCTGCTGATGAAAGCGCCGGCGCCAGGCCGGTCATTTGCCCGCGCGGCCATCACCCGGTCAAACGCCTGCATGCTGCGGCCTCCTTTGATGCAGCCTGAGCAGTCTGTGCAGCATATCCCTTTGCTCCTGTCTGGGCACTACCGCGTCGATGAAGCCCTTTTCCAGCAGGAACTCAGCAGACTGGAAGCCCTCGGGCAGTTTTTGCCGGATTGTCTGCTCAATTACGCGGGGCCCGGCAAAGCAGATCAGCGCGCCGGGTTCTGCCAGGGCAATATCGCTTTCCATGGCGAAGCTGGCCGTCACGCCGCCCGCTGTCGGGTCGCACAAGACGGAGATGTACAGGTTGCCGGCCGCGCTGTGCCGCTGCACGGCGCCGCTGGTCTTGGCCATTTGCATCAATGACAGGATGCCCTCCTGCATTCTGGCTCCGCCGGACACGGTAAACCCGATGACAGGCAATCCGCTGATTGCGGCCTGCTCAAACAGGCGCGTGATCTTCTCGCCAACCACGGTGCCCATGGATCCCATCATGAAACGTGATTCCATGGCAAATACACAGCAAGGGAGGCATCCAATGCTGGCGGACCCGCAGATGACAGCCTCATTTTCATTGCTGTTGTTCATCGCCTCACGCAGCTTGCGCGGGTAATCGGGAAAATCGATGAGGTCACCGGAAGTCATATCGGCGTCCATTTCCACAAAGCTGTCCGTGTCCACGGTGATGGCGATACGCGCCCGCGCAGGCAGCGGCAGATGCTTGCCGCAATTGGGACAAACGTTCAGGTTTTCTTCCAGGTCGCCTGAAAACACAGCCGCCTTGCAGCCTCGGCAGGTGGTGAAAAGCGCGTCGGGCACAGCAGGCGCCTGCTGTGCCTGTGTCGTGCCGGCGGCTTCCAGGGCGTTCCCCGGCTTCTTGAACAGCTCCCGCTTGAGCATCATTTACTCCCTCCCTTCCATGAAGTCCGTGTGGTAATCCCCCGAAAGAAAGGTTTCGTCCTCAAGTATTTCCAGATGCAGGTCCGCGTTATGCTCTATGCCTTCAATGACCAGTTCGCACAGGGCCGCCTTCATCTTGCGGATGGCCTCTTCCCTGGATGAAGCATGGACGATGAGCTTTGCAATGAGTGAGTCATAATATGGCGGAACCGTATAGTCCTGGTAAATGGCGGTGTCAAAACGCACCCATGGGCCGCCCGGGATATGCAGCAGCGTGATCTTGCCGCTGCTTGGGCGATAGGCCAGGGAAGGGTTTTCTGCGTTGAGCCGGCATTCGATGGCGCAGCCGGACTGCTTGATATCCTCCTGTCCGAAAGTGAGCGGCTGTCCTGCTGCAACGCGCAGCTGCCACTTGACCAGGTCGATGCCCGTCACCAGTTCGGTGACAGGATGCTCCACCTGCAGGCGTGTATTCATCTCCATAAAATAGTATTTGCCATCGCCAGCGCACAGGAATTCCATTGTGCCAAGACCGGTGTAGCCGATGGCCTGCATGCTCCTTACGCACAGCGCCGAAATCTCTTCACGCGTTGCCTGAGAGATGGCCAGGGAGGGGCTTTCCTCCAATATCTTCTGGTTCTTGCGCTGGATGGAGCACTCCCTTTCCCCCAGGCAGAGGGCATGGCCGTGCTCGTCGCACAACATCTGCATCTCAACGTGGTTGACAGGGCTCAAATACTGCTCAAGGTATACGGCGCTGTCGCCAAAGTAGGCTTCGGCTTCCGTGGTGGCAGCCAAAAATTCCTTTCTAAGCTTAGCTGATTCAGTGACTAAACGGATGCCGCGCCCACCGCCGCCCGCCTTCGCCTTGATCAGCAGGGGATAACCCAGCTGTTGGGCAACAATTTCAGCTTCAAAGGCATCCTTGATCACGCCTGAACCGGGGATAATGGGGACTCCCAGGGCAGCCATTGTCTTGCGGGCTTCATCCTTGTCCCCCATCCTGCCGATAAGCTGGGAACTGGGGCCGATGAATACCAGGCCGCATTGCTCGCACAGCGCGGCAAAGCGCGCGTTTTCGGACAGGAGGCCATAGCCCGGGTGGATCGCCTGGGCGCCTGTGTTGATCGCCGCGGACACAATAGCCGTCATGTTGAGGTAGCTTGCGCTGACCGCGGGCGGCCCGATGCAGATGCTTTCATCCGCCAGGTTGACCCAAAGCGTTTCACGGTCGGCTTCCGAAAAAACGGCAACTGTCGCAATGCCCATTTCTTTGCACGCCCGGATGACCCGCACGGCTATCTCGCCCCGGCTGGCGATCAGTACCTTTGAAAACAACGATGCCACCTCAATATATTCATGCGCTATCCTTTACAGCGAAGGAAAACTCGCCCGATACACATTCATTCTCCCTGACATAACCCTTTGCTTTGGCAAAATAAAACGGCGGCCTGCTGGCGGTCAGCCGGCACTCAAAACGAATGGTGTCCCCCGGCCGTACGACGCCCAGGAAGCGCAGCTTGTTCATGCCCGCAAAGTAGGGCGTCTCCGTAGTGGCGCGCTTCAGCACGGTGATGCAGCAGGTCTGCGCGATCATTTCGCACAGGATAACGCCCGGCACGACGGGGTTTCCGGGAAAATGGCCTTTCATGAACCATTCATCCCCCCTGATGCTGACCGAGCCCACCGATTGCTCTTCGCTGACAAGGCTGGCCTCGTCAATCAGGAGCATAGGCTCACGGTGCGGCAGGATCTTCTTGAGTTCTTCCCTGTCCAATATGCTGCCTCCTAAAATATTTTGAAAAGGACCTGTGAAAACTCCACCAGCTGGCCCTCCTGGGCGCAGATGTCGATGAGCGTGCCGTCCTCCTCGGCAATGATTTCGTTCATCATCTTCATTGCCTCAATGATGCACAGCACGTCACCCTTGCTGACCTTACTGCCCTTTTGGACAAAAGGCTGCTTGCCGGGCGCCGGGGCGGGATAAAAGAGGCCTACCATGGGTGACTTGATTTCCCGCACCCTGTTGAAGTCAACCACACGCTCACCATCAGTGCCCGACTGAGGTATGGGCATGATTGCCGGCAGCGGCGCAGCCGTCAGGTGGCCCGATGCCGGCTGCACGATGATCTCCCGCTCAAGGCGGATCTTTGTATCGCCCTGTGTCACTTCGATGCAGCTTAAGCCTGACTCTGTCAGTATCTGGACAAGCTGCCTGATCTCGTCAATGTTCATATGATCCTCCCCCGGCTGCTGTTTTAAGTTGGGTCCGCCTTGTGAAAGGCAAGGCAGGCATTGTGTCCCCCGAAGCCCAGCGATATGGAGAGCGCCGCTGTCAGCGCGGCCTTGCGCGCCTGATTGGGGGTGTAATCCAGGTCGCACTCCGGGTCAGGCTCCCGATAGCCTATAGTAGGCGGAACAACCCCATCCCTGAGCGCCATCACGCATGCGATGGCCTCAGCCGCGCCCGCAGCTCCCAGCATGTGACCTGTCATTGATTTGGTGGAACTGATGACAGCCCGGCGGGCGGCTTCTTCGCCCAGGGCTTTCTTGATGGCAAGCGTCTCGGTCTTGTCATTGAGGGGTGTGCTGGTGCCGTGCGCGTTGATATAAAGCCCTTCTCCCTCCTGAATGCCCGCTTCCTTCACTGCGTTACGGACCGCGTTTGCCGCGCTGGAGGCATCAGGCAAGGGGGAAGTGATGTGATAGGCGTCGCAGGTATTGCCATAGCCGCAAATCTCGGCATATATGCGCGCCTTGCGCGCTATGGCATGTTCATATTCCTCCAGCATCAACACGCCTGCGCCTTCACCCATGACAAAGCCATCCCGCCGCTTGTCAAAGGGAATGGAACTGTCTAGTGGATCATTGCGCAGGGAAAGCGCCATGCTGGAGGTGAAACCCGCGATGGCAAGCGGAATAAGGGGCGCTTCGGCGCCGCCTGCCAGGATGGCGTCGGCATAACCGTGCGCGATGGCGCGGAAGGCTTCGCCTATGGCGTGCGATGAAGTAGCGCAGGCGGTGACGACAGGCAGGCAAGGGCCCCGCGCGCCATAGCGCATCGCCACCTGCCCGGCCGCCATGTTGGCGATCATCATGGGCACAAGGAAGGGTGAGACCCTGCGAGGACCCTCTGCGTCCAGCTTTTTGCATTCCTGCACCATTGTCCCAATGCCGCCGATACCGGAACCGATATAAACACCCAGCCTGTCCTTGTCCGTCATGTCAAGGCCGCTGTCGCGCATCGCCTCATCCGCAGCCACCATGGCATAGCGGGTGAAGAGGTCCGAACGCCTGATCTCCGCCTTGTCCATCACGCCCGAGGGGTCAAAATCCTTCACCTCGGCAGCGATCTTGACCTTGTAGTCCGTTGTGTCAAAGCGCGTGATGAAGCCGATGCCGCAGGTACCGGCGGTGAGGCTGCCCCAGAAATCCGGCAGGTTGTTGCCAACCGGCGATACGACGCCAAGCCCGGTGACCACTACTTTTCTCATCAGGTTTCCATCCTTTCAAGCGGCGCGTTGTCATGGCCGCCCGCCTGGGCATACTCATCTTCCAGCGCTTTGATCAATGCCTTGACAGGTAATACCTTATCAAGCCGCCAGGCATTTGATCCTACGAAGACCAGGCCCTCCCGCGTATTGCCATCCAGGGAGGTAAGCAGCGCGTCCGCGATGCAGTAGGGGCTCTTGTCCCGCTTGCAGGAGGTGATGCAATGATAGGCACATCGCACGGGCGAGGTCTGCCCGGCTTCCATGGACAGGATGAAATCGTTCTTAAGCGCGCGGCCCGGCATGCCCACCGGGCTTTGGATGATCATGATATCATCCTGCTTCGCGTCCAGATAGGCCTGCTTGAACGCCTCCGGCGCGTCACATTCATCTGTCGTCACAAACCTGGTTCCCATCTGCACCGCCTGTACGCCAAGGTCCAGGTACTTGCGGATGTCAGCACCGGTGAAAATCCCGCCCCCCGCGATCACTGGTATCCGCGGACCGCCGCCTCGGTACATCTGTTCGGTGAAAGCCAGCACTTCGGGCAGTATCCTGTCCAGGCCAAAGCAAGGATCGAATATGTTCCCCGCCTTGAAGCCCAGATGTCCGCCTGCCATGGGCCCTTCCACCACAAAGGCATCGGGCAGGCGGCTGTACTTTTCCTGCCACCATTTGCTGATCAAGGCGGCTGCCTTGCCCGACGACACGATAGGCACAAGCCTGGTTCGGCTGCCGGGGCGCACATACGCAGGCAGGGCAAGCGGCAGGCCCGCGCCCGCGAAAATGACATCAACCTCTTCATCCGAGGCCGCTTGGCACAGCGCCTCAAAGTTGCTCAAGGCCACCATGATGTTGACGCCGATGATGCCGTTTGACAGTTGTCGTGCCCGTCGGATGTCCTCGCGCAGCGCCTGGGCGTCATTCAGACCCTTGCCGCTGTAGGGCGGCGTACGGCTGATACAGGCGGCGCTGATGACGCCGATGCCGCCTTCATTGGCGACAGCGGCGGCCAAACCTGACATGGAAATACCCACGCCCATTCCGCCCTGTACGATAGGAAGCGCCGCTTCAAGGCCGCCCATGCGAAAAGGCCCTCTATCCCGCAGTGCTCCGCCGACTCTCGTCATATGCTCATCCCGCCGTCAACCGTAAAGACAGCGCCTGTAATGTAGGATGCAAGGTCACTGGCCAGGAAGACCGCCATATTGGCGACATCCTCCGGCTGGCCGGCGCGCTTGAGGGGGATGGCGTCAAGGACAAGCTTCATTTTGTCCTCGGGTATGGCGTCCGTCATCTCTGTCTTGATAAAGCCGGGCGCGATGGCGTTGCAGGTGATACCGCGGGACGCGAACTCCTTTGCGCATGACTTGGTCAGCCCTATGATCCCCGCTTTGGCCGCGGCATAGTTGGCCTGGCCCGCGTTACCCGATAAGCCGACGACGGAGGACAGGTTGATGATCCTGCCGCCGCGCTGCCTGATGAAATGCATGCCGGTATAACGGATCATGTGATAGGTGCCCAGGAGGTTGGTATTGATGACAGCGGTGAAGTCAGCTTCCTTCATCATAGGCAGGAGTCCGTCCCTGACGATGCCGGCATTGTTCACCAGAATGTCAAGGCCGCCCAGATCACGAATGACCAGGGGCAAGGTCTGGGCAACGGCAGTTTCGTCCGCCACATCGCAGCGGTATGAGAATGCTCTGGCGCCAAGCGCTTGAACTGCTTCACAGGTGACCCGGGCCGCCGCTTCGTTGCCGGCATAGATCAAGGCGACATCCGCGCCTTGGCGGGCCATTGCCAGCGCGACTGCGCGGCCGATACCCCTTGAACCGCCCGTGATCAGGGCCTTTTTACCCTTTAGCATGATGAGGCTCCTTTGCATAGCGTTTGACAGCCTCGTCAAAACTCTTCGCGTTTTCAACGGGCATGGCGCTGACGCTGCCGTCGATCTTGCCGATGAGGCCGCACAGCGTACTGCCTGCGCCAACTTCAATGAAATCCGTGACGCCATCTTGTATCATATGTTCTATTGACTGCTGCCACAGAACGGGATGGTTGACCTGGCTTGCCAGCAGGTTAAGTGGCTCCGCAGGATATGGCTGAGCGCTCAGGTTCGCGTAGACCGGCAGATTTGGCGCAGCGAGGTGATAATTCCCAAGGCTTTTTTCAAGCTTACTCACCGCTTCATCCATATGAGGCGAGTGGAAAGCACCGCTGACCCTGAGCGGAAGCACGCGGCCGCCCTGGGCGGCGGCTGCCTTTCCCAACGCTGCCAGAGCCTCGGCATTGCCCGCAACCACCAGCTGTCCGGGGCAGTTGTAGTTGACGGGCCAGAGGCCGACAATGTCGGCGCAAAGGGCTTCCACTGCTTTGGACGACAGCTTCAGGACAGCTGCCATGCCACCGGGATGCAGTTGAGAAGCTCCCTGCATGACGGAGGCGCGCTCACACACGAAGCGGAAACCGTCATCCCCCTGAAAAGTGCCCGCAAAAGCCAGCGCGCCGATTTCGCCCAGCGAAAATCCCGCAGCCCTTCGGGGCATGACACCCGCGTCCACCAGGGCGGATGCCGTTGCCAAAGAAAGTGTGTACAGGCAGGGCTGCGCGTTGATGGTCAGCGACAGCGTTTGAGCGTCCCCTTCGAAGCACTGCGCTGTGGTGCCCGGCCTGATCATTTCGTGACGCGCAAATATCTCCCGCACGCGCGGCAGGTGATCCCAAAGCGCCTTGCCCATCCCCGGCACTTGACTGCCCTGGCCGGAAAACACAAAGGCTAACTCACCCATTGGCCTGCTCCGCTGAGAATCGCCTCAGCCTGGGACAAGACTTCAAGAATAATGGCTTCAGCAGGCATTTCAGCTTTTACCAGCGCCGCGCACTGCCCGGCCATGAAGCAGCCAAGCGTCTCATCGCCATTTTGCACTGCCTGGCGCAGCGCACCAGCGCCTTTGGCCTCCACCTGTTCATTGGTGAGTGTCGAATCGTATTCCATGCGCGCGAATTCCACGGAGAAAGGAGTCTTGAGCGAACGCACAGGATGCCCCAGCCTGCGGCCGGTGGCAATGGTATCGATGTCATGCGCTTCCAATACCTTACGCTTATAATTTGGGTGAACGCAGCATTCTGTCGCGGCCAGAAAACGGGTGCCCATCTGTACACCGGAGGCGCCCAACATAAAGGCCGCCGCCATGCCGCGGCCGTCGGCGATGCCGCCTGCCGCGATGACGGGGATATCCACCGCATCACACACCTGGGGGGTCAGAACCATTGTGGTCAGATCGCCTATGTGGCCGCCAGCCTCGCCGCCTTCGGCGATAACGGCGGCGGCCCCGCGTTTTGCCACATACCTGGCGATTCCCACCGACGGAACGACCGGCACCACCTTGATGCCTGCCCCGATCCAGGCAGGCATATATTTAGCCGGGTTTCCCGCCCCGGTAGTGACAATGGGCACCTTCTCTTCGATGACTGCCTGCGCGACTTCATCCGCAAAGGGGCTCATCAGCATGATGTTGACCCCAAAGGGTTTATCGGTCAATTCACGCAGCTTGGCGATCTCCCGCACAAGCCAGGCTGAATCCGCGTTCATCGCAGAGATGATGCCAAGCCCTCCTGCATTGCTGACAGCGGCGGCCAGCCGCGCGTCGGCGACCCAGGCCATGCCGCCCTGCAGTATGGGATAACGGATGCCCAGCACCTCACAGAGTCTGGTATTGATCATGTGCCGGTTTATGCCTTTTCAGCCAGGGCAACTGCCTGACCCAGTGTCTTGACGTCACTGGTCAGTTCGATGGTGGTGCCGAAGGCTTCTTCCATGGCCATGATGAGTTCCACCAGGTCCAATGAATCCAGACCCAGTTCAGCGAAAGTAGTGTCCGGAGTCGCTTTGCTCAGATCCATATCCCTGTGTTCCGCGATGATGCCAAGTACCTTTTCGAATGTAGTCATACTTTCCTCCATTGTGTTATATATTCTACAGACTCGCTTGCGAATCGACGCCGCGCCACCTGAGGATGCAGGCTCCGGTCGTCAGGCCGCCGCCAAAGGCAGACAGTGCCAGCACCATGCCGGGCTTCAGGCTGCCTTGACGGTTAAGCTCGTCAAGTAAAATCGGGATGCTTGCGGCTGATGTATTGCCGTAGTGAACGATATTGGAGACAAATTTATCCTGGGGCAGACCCAGCCGGGACGCAACGGCATCCAGGATACGGGCATTGGCCTGATGCAACAGCACCAGATCGACATCATCTTCAGCCAGTCCCGCCAATTCCATGACCTGTCTCAGGTCACGGACGCTGGAGGATACCGCGAAACGGTAAACCTCTTTGCCGTTCATGCTGACATAGGGATGCGAATCGTCTGACAAGGCGAAAGGTGAATTACCCTTGGGGCCTTTTGCCGATATGGTCCTGGCGTCTCCCGTGGCGCTGAGTTTGATGGCCTTCAGGTCATCGCCGGATTTCAGTACGACAGCCCCGGCACCATCGCCAAACAACACGCATGTGCTGCGCTGGCGCCAATCAATCAGGCGTGACAGGGCCTCGGCAGCGATCACCAGGATAGTACTGTCCGGTTTGCGGCAAAAATAGCCCGCGGCAATATCCAGGGCATAAATAAAGCCGGAACACGCCGCGTTGACGTCAAAGGCAGGGCAGGCCGCGCCAATGGCGCTTTGGACTTCACAGCCAAGGGAAGGGATGAGGTGGTCTGACGCGGTTGTCGCGCAAATGATGAGGTCAAGCTCCGATGCCTGGATACCGGCCATCCTGAGCGCGTCAAGACCTGCCTGAACAGCCAGGTCTTTCAGGCTTTCCTGGACAATAACATGCCGTTCCCCGATGCCCGTGCGGCTGCGTATCCACGCATCGGTAGTATCCAGAAAGCAGCCCAGCTGTTCATTTGTGACAACGCGCTTTGGTAATGCGCTGCCTGTTCCCGCAATGCTGAAACTCATGCCTGATTCCCCATTTCAGCCTTATGCCGAAAAAAAGCGTTCAGCTTTGTCAGGCCATGCAGCAGTACATGCTTTTCTGACTCCTCAAGCGACTTTGAGATGTCGCGAACCATCTGCAGGTGAAAATAATTGTGGACATGGTTGACCTTGTTGCCGTCGTCCGTCAGTGTCACATAGACCATCCTGCCGTCCGTCTCGTCTTTGCGCTTGTGCACATAACCCTTTTCCACCAGTTTGTTGATGGATACGGTCACGGATGGCCTGGCGATGTCAAGGTCCGTGGCAATGTCGCTGATGGATTTGCCCTTCGAGTCAGCCTTGCCAACTGATTCAATCAGGTGCAGTTCATTGATGGAAAGATTAACGCTGCTGTCCGCCTTGAGCGTTTGCTCCTCCACCTTGAGGATGGACCAAAAGGTTTTCACCAGTAAATCGTTGAGTTCCTTAGAAAAATCATCCATCCATGCGCCTCCGTCTAATTAGTTAGGCTCACTAAGTATATGCATGAAGTTTTATTTGTCAAGCCCTTCATGCAAAATTTGGTGTGATTTGCTGACCACAAATGGCCTTCCCCTATCTTCACCCTGCCCGCACGTGATACAATGGCAGCAATCAAGTTAAAGGAGCGCCTGTATGCGCCAAAAAGTAAAGTGGATCCTGGTCGCGCTGCTTATCCTGTTGTTTGCGGGGCTTTCGCTTGGCATCAGCGCAATCCATCCCCTGGATGCCAATGTCTCCATAGGTGTCGCTTCCCTGCGCTCGGCGCCCTTGACCGGTATTTTTATTGCGCTGACTTTCTGCGCAAGCCCCTTTGCGCTGGTACTTTTCAGCCTCATCCTCATCCTGCTGGTGCACGAGCAGAAGTACTGGACACCCATACTTGCCAATTTGGCGATCTCGGTCTTTCTCAACCTTGGGCTGAAGGATGTCTTCATGCGCGTCAGGCCCACGGAAGTGACCCAGCTTGTCCGCGAAACCAGTTTCAGCTTCCCCAGCGGGCATGCCATGGCATCGATGAGCTTTTACGGTTTTGTCATCTATCTGCTGTGGCGCTCAGAGAGGACCGCGCGCTTCAAACGCCCGCTGTCGGTGATGCTGGGCGCCCTCATCGCCCTGATTGGCTTCAGCCGCATCTATCTGGGCGTCCACTACTTCAGCGATGTGCTGGCAGGCTATGCCATCGGAACTGCCTACCTGATCATTTTTACGAGCTTTGTCAGCGCCTACTTCCGTGAGGAGAGGACAATGACAGACCTGCTGCCGGGTACAGCGCATCCGCGGTTTGTCTTCAGTCTGGCCCATGCTCTGGATGGCATCATCGGCGGCCTAAAGGCTGAACGCAATATGATCATCCACTTTGGCGCGATGGTGCTGGTCACGATTTTTGCGCTGCTGCTTGGCTGCACCCCGATGGAATGGTGCGTTTTGTTCATATTCTTCGCGCTGGTGATCACGGAGGAGCTTTTCAACACCGCCATGGAAGCAGCCGTTGACCTGGTCACCCGGGAAATCCATCCCAAAGCGAAACTGGCCAAGGACACCGCGGCCGGCGCCGTGCTGGCCTGTTCCCTTTTTGCCGCCATCGCCGGAACCATCATCTTTTTGCCCAAACTGCTCAGGCTGCTGCGGTAATGTGACGGCGACACAGCCTTGATTTGGATTATTTATTTGAAATGAGGAGAATTCATGCCGTTTATCATTGTCCGTGACGATTTGACCAAAATGCACGTTGACGCGGTCGTCAATACCACCAATGTCAGGCTGCAGCCCGGAGACGGCGGTGTAAGCGCAGCGATCTTCAAGGCAGCGGGCATGGATTCCCTGCGCGCGGCATGTGATGAAATCGGCGGATGCGCGCTGGGCAGCGCTGTGGTTACGCCGGGCTTTGACCTGCCGGCGGGCCACATCATCCACACCCCCAGTATGGTGTGGCAAGACGGCCATCACGGCGAAGAGTTTATCCTCAGGAGCTGCTATCGGTCCTGCTTGAAGGCGGCGGCTCTGGCGAATTTTGAAAGCCTCGCCTTTCCCCTGATCGGAGCCGGCGCGCATGGCTATCCCAGAGAGCTTGCGCTGACTGCCGCGACCAAGGAGATCAACAGCTTTCTGCTGGCCTATGATGGCGACATGACCGTATATCTGGCGGTATTTGACCATCGCGCCTTCTCCCTGTCAAGGAAGCTGACAGACGAAGTGCACGAGTATATTGACGACCATTATGTCGATGCCAGACCGGACCGCAGATATCTACGCCGCGAAGCTGAAATGTCAAGGGCGATGGAGGCCATGGAAGATATGGCCCCCTATTCGATTCTGAACGCGGAAGAGAGAACGATCGGCTACCCCCGGATGGCTCCGCCGCCGCTTTCAGAAACCCTGCCGGAGCCTTCCTTCGCGCAGGCCATGATCCACTATATTGACAGCCACAGCATGACAGACCCCGACGTTTACAAGCGCGCCAATATCACCAAGCAAAACTACTACAAGATCAAGATGGAAAAAAGCCACCCAAAGAAGCCCACCGTGCTGGCCTTGTGCGTGGCGATGCGGCTGGACCTGCGAAACACCGTTGAGCTGCTGGCCCTTGCCGGCTATGCCTTTTCCCCTGCTGTCCGCGCCGACTTGATCGTGCGTTACTTCATCTCCACAGGTGTCTATGACATTATGGAGATCAACAGCGTCCTGTTCGCTGAGGGCTGTGAAAAGAACCTGCTGGGCAGCGCTGATAAGTAAACTGCCAGATGACCTCCCGGTCTGCCGAACCTGCTATCCTGACAGTGCGAGAGCAGAAGGAGGACTTCAAAATGAAAAAGGATTTGACTGAGCTGGTATTCATCCTGGACCGAAGCGGCTCCATGTCGGGGCTGGAAAGCGACACCATCGGCGGTTACAACACCCTGCTGCAAAAGCAAAAGACAGAGCCCGGCGACGCATTGATCACGACCGTGCTGTTTGATGACAGGATCGAACTGCTGCATGACCGCATCAGCGTCAAAGGCGTGCAGGAAGTCACGCAAAAGGAGTATTTTGTACGCGGCTCCACAGCCCTGCTTGACGCAATCGGCTACAGCATCGACAAGATCATCAACGTCCGCAGGCACACGGCGGAGCCTGAACAACCCGAAAAAACGATGTTCGTCATCACGACAGACGGCTATGAGAACGCCAGCAAGCGCTTCACGTTCGAGCAGATCAACCATATGATCACCCGCGAGCGGGAAAAGTACGGATGGGAGTTCCTTTTCATCGGCGCCAACATGGATGCCATTGCCACAGCCCAGCGCTTTGGCATCCATGCCGACCGCGCGTCCACCCGCCACAACGACGCGCAAGGCACGCAGGTTCAGTACGATGCCGTCAATTGCGCCGTCAGCTACATACGGACAAACAAGAGCATGCCGCTTGACTGGAGTGCAGAGATCGACAGGGACTATCAGGCGAGAGGAAAAAAGTAAGGATTGCCGCTGTCGCGGCTGCATAAAGGGCAAGAGACTGCCGCACCGTGAAGATCGATGCGGCAGCCTTTTGTCAATGGCCTTATTTTACAATGATGCCTTCTTCATCCCACAAGTCATGCCAATCATCCGCGCCCGGCCACAGGAAGACCTGCCCCTTGATCAGGCGGCAATTGCGTTCAGCCGCTTTCAATTTTTCCATCTCCGCGTCGGTGAGCGGATCCTCGGTCGTACAACGCAGATTTGATACATATTTGTCTTCATGGACTGAGAAAGGAATCGGTATCTGGCCGCGCCGGACAGCCCATTTCAAGCAAACAAGCGCGGGGTGGATGCCGTGCGCTTTGGCGATTTCCACGACCTCTGGGACTTCAGTGTCCACGATATCATCAGGCATCTTGTCGCGCTCGGGCCTGTTGGGGCTGCCGATTGGGCAAAAGCCGACGGGCATGATATCATGCGCACTCACATAATCAAACAATACCTGCTGCTGAAAGCAGGGGTGCAGCTCCATTTCGATGAGGGAGGGTTTGATCCGGCAACGGGGAAGCACCGCCTCCAGTTTGGGAACGGTCATGTTGCTCATGCAGATATGACGCGCCAGGCCCATGTCATGCAAGCGTTCCATCTGCCGCCAGGTCATCATGAAATCATCTGCCAGGAAGGGTTTGCTGTCGGGGTTGCGGCTGTCACCGTCACAGCCGGGCGCATGATAGTTTGGGAACGGCCAGTGCACAAAATAGGCGTCGACATAGGCAAGCTTCAGGTCGCGCAGCGTTTTTGCGCAGGCAAGCAGAACATCTCCCTGCCCATGCATATCGTTCCAAACCTTGGAAGCAATAAAAAGGTCTTCTCGCTTAACGATGCCCTCCTGAAACGCTGCCGTGAAAACATTGCCGATCAGATCCTCGTTTCCATAGACAGCCGCGCAGTCGAACAACCGGTAACCACAGCGGATAGCGCCTGCCACAGCCTGCGAAACCTGCGAAGGCGTAAACCGATCGCTGCCGAATGTCCCCATGCCAATGCAGGGGATCTCTTCACCGGTTGTCAGCCTGCGCTTTGGAACAGTCTTCGGGTCGATCATTTCTGCCATTTAAAAACCTGCTTTCTGACGAGTCCTTTGATGGAAGCAGCCTGCCGCTTGACAGGCAGGCTGCCCTGTTTCAACTCTGCTCAGGCATACAGCGGCCCATAGGCCCGGCAAGCGGCGTAATCAGCCGATTCAACATCTTTCGTGCCAAACGCAGCCCAGCTGTGCGGACGGTACACTTTTCCGTCGGGCACGTTATGCATGCTGACCGGGATGCGCAGCATGGCGCACAGGGTGATGATCTGGGCGCCGACATGGCCATACACGGTAACGCCGTGGTTTGCTCCCCAGTTGGCCATCACGCTGTACACATCCTTGAACGCCCCGTCGCCAGTCAGGCGCGGCACGAACCAGGTAGTAGGCCATGAGCGGTCTGTACGCTTGTCCAGCGTGTCATGCACCAGGTCAGGCAGCTTGCCGGTGTGTCCTTCCGCCAGCTGGAGCACAGGGCCGACCCCATCAACGATGTTCAGGCGAATAAGTGTGACGGGCATTTCGGATTGCGTCTTGAAATGGCTGGAGAACCCGCCGCCGCGGAAATACTCATAGTTGGCGCGGCACCAGTCGGTCGCTTCAAGGCAAGCCTTGACATCGGTTTGGGTCATCTCATACCAGGGCTTCATGCAGCCCTCGCCCTTTTCGTCTTTGGATACGCCCGCGCAGTCAAGCGCTGTGGCGCCGCTGTTGATGAGGTGGATAAAGCCATTGGCCATCAGGCCGGTGGGCTTTTGTCCGGTCACGCGCTCAACAGCTTCCGGGCTCCAGTAGGTGCGCACATCATGGAAGCATGGCGCGCTGTTGGTCAGCAAGGTGCCAAGCATCATGGAAATGCCGTTGAGATTGTCGTTTTCCGTGGCAAATGGCGTGGGCTGCTTGATGCCGTTCCAGTCAAAGGTGGAAGCCATGATCGCTTCGGAGAAATCTGCGTTGGGCAGCCAGTCCGTCCAGGCACGCTGACCCTGGAACCCTCCAGCCACCGCGTTCTTGCCCAAGGCCTCCTCATGCCAGCCCATCGCGTCCAGCTTCTTGTTGCCAAACAGGATGTCGCGGATAATGAGGGTGAGCTTGGCGATGAAGGACCAGTCCTCGTCGGGCGGGACGACCTTGCTCCTGGTAAAGATGTCGGGTAGCGCTTTCCCGGCGTTGACATCAAACCCTTCTTTGCAGTTCTCCCCTATCCACGCAAGCGCCTTGTCATATTCGGTGTGGTCATAGATCTCCAGTTTGATGCGCCTGAGGATCTCGGTCATGTCAACCCATTCCGCCCTGATGCCGAAATACTTCTGGAACACGCTCATGTCACAGTAGCTGCCCGCGATTCCCATGGAAATCCCGCCCAGGTTGACGTACGCTTTGCCGCGCATCCAACCAACAGCCACGGCACAGCGGGCAAACAGGAGGATTTTCTCCTTCACGTCATCGGGCACTGAACTGTCGCCCGCATCCTGCACGTCATGGCCGTAGATAGAGAATGCCGGCAGCCCTTTTTGGGCATGGGCGGCCAGAACAGCCGCCAGGTATACCGCCCCCGGACGCTCGGTGCCGTTGAAACCCCAAACCGCCTTGATGGTCGTGGGATTGGTGTCCATCGTTTCCATTCCATAGCACCAGCAGGGGGTTACGCTCAGCGTAGCCACAACGTTCTGCTTGCCAAATTGCCGCTCGCACGCGGCCGCTTCCGCGCCGCCGCCGATAGTTGTGTCGCTGATGACACAAAGGACAGGGGTACCATCCGGGTATTTCAATGTGGCGATCAATGCCTCAGCGGCTTTGGCCATGGCCTTGGTCTGGGCTTCAAGGCTTTCACGCACGCCGCCCCAGCGGCCATCGATCACAGGCCGGATGCCTATCTTGGGATAATCCATTGTATCCTTCTCCTCCTGATCCGACCGATTGACAGACGGTCGGTATTCATTCAATTGATGCCTGAATCATATCATAAGCGAAAGCTTCAATCAAGCGCTCGGCCGTGCAGTGATGCCAAAAACAGACAATCGCCCCCTTTGGGAGGCGATTGCCTTTAGTCATATAGATGCGAACTAATTGGATAAACGAGGATCAGTCGTAAAGCAGCGGAGCGATCTTCGCGTCGTCGATATTTTTGTAGGTATAGAACTGGCAGCCGGTATCAACGATGGGTTCAATCTTCTCACCCTTGAAAGCCTTCACGGCCAACTCAACCGCATAGTACCCGATCATATAAGGATCCTGGGTAACGGAACCGTAGAACCACTGGTTTCTGACAGCAGCCTTCTGGTTTGCGCCGGCGTCAAACCCAATCACGATCAGGTCCTTGAATTTGCCGTTGGCACGGTCCAGATCGGAGCCGTCCGTCGTGGCAGCCAGAATGCCGCCAACGGAAGCTTCGTTTGAGCAGAAGATCGCGATCAGGTTTTCCATCGACAAAATGCCCTGGCCGGAGGTCTGGCAGTCTGTCGGGTTGGTGGAGGCGGGGACGGTGACGTTGATCGTCACTGCCGCGGGGTTAGCGCTGGCGACATTGTACTTGTCATGGCCGGTAATCGCGACCGCGCCGGGATGAACGGTTTCAACCAGCTCAACCATCTTGGCCAGGAAGCCCACGGTGCGCCCGACAACGGATGCGGATGTGGCGTCCTGCGAGAAGCAGCTGATCATGACGGGGGCTTCGGGCGTGGCTGCCGCGATCTTCGCGGCAATCGACTCGATCGCGAACATTTCTGCCGCAGCGACCGCGCCGGCCGACTCATTGTTGGTCGATGCGGTGGACCAGATTGTTCCCTCGGGCGCATTGGGCACGCCGGAGTCAAATCCGATAACGGGGATGCCCTTGTCCTTGGCAGCCAGGAGCTGTTCGGTCACGGACTCCGTATCAAGCGCGGCAAGGGCCAGCGCAACGGGGTTCTTTGCCAGAGCGGCGTTTAGCATGTCAATTTGGACGTTGATGTCGGATTCTGACGGAGGTCCGTCAAACGTGACTGTGACATTGTACTTCGCGGCTGCGTCTTTTGAGCCGGCTGCTACGGTCTGCCAGAACTGGTGCTGGAAGCCTTTGGAGATGATGGCGATGTACTCGCCATCCGCCAGAGAGGAAACCACAGAGAGAGCCAGGACAAGGACCAGGAGGAGCGCCAAGAGTTTCTTCATGCCGGAATTCCCACCTTTCTTTATTCTCTAACGGCCTAAGGCCGTAAGAATCAAATCCGTTTGGCTTCTGCGGCTTTGCGCAGACGGTACTGGTCCAAAAGCACTGCGCCGATGACGACGACCCCCGTGAAGAAAGTCTGCCAGTGTCCCTGCAAGCCCATTGACATCAAGCCCTGCTTTAGGACGGACATGACGAACACACCGATGATCGTTCCCATCAATGACCCCGAGCCTCCGACCATGGAGGTTCCGCCAATGACGACGCCCGCGATCGCCAGCAGTTCAAGGCCATTGCCCGTTGAAGGGATGATGGAGGTATAGACCGCGGCATAAAACACGCCTGCCAGTCCACTGAAAAATCCGCAGAATGTATAGATCAGGAACTGCCACTTTTTGACATTGATGCCGCTGAGGCGCGCGGCCTCGTAGTTGGATCCCAGCGCGTAGGTATATCGTCCGAATTTCGTGTGATTCAAAAGGACATAAGCTACAATGAAAGCGCCGATCAGCCAGAGGGCGCCGGTTGGAAAGCCCGGAATAGCGGAGGTATTGCTGGATTTATAGAACACATATTTGAACGCCGCGTCTGCGGTACCAATTGTTGGAAAACGCTTTGTCACAACTTTTGTTACAATCGCACCGAAACCCATCCCAATCATCTGCATGCCAAGTGTCGCAATAAAGGGAGGCAGCCGCAGATAGGCGATCAGCGTACCGTTGATCATGCCGATGATTGTGGAGACAAGAATACAAAACGCCAGGGATATCCAGATGTTCCAGCCCCAGTTGCTGTAGGCCGTTGCTCCAAGCAGGGCGCCGCACATCATGGTCGTGCCAAGGGACAGGTCGATTCCGCCCGTGATGATCACAAAAGTGACTCCGATTGCCATAAACCCTATGAAATAGGACGCGTTGAGGATATTCATCAGATAGTCCACAGAAAAGAAATTGGTTCCGAAAAACGAGAAAAATATGTATAAAAGAACCAGTACTGCCGGGGCAAGCAATTTCTGCAGTTCAAATTTCCTGTTGATCATCGGGCGCTCTCCTTTACTCAACCATTGTTGCCAAATGCATGACTTTTTCCTGGGTTGCCTCAGCAATATCCATTTCCCCTGTGATTCTGCCCTCGCACATCACGATGATGCGGTCGCTCATGCGCAGCAGTTCCGGAAGCTCCGAGGATATCATGATGATCGATTTCCCAAGTTTCACCAGGTTTGACATCAGTTGGTAGATCTCGCTTTTCGCCCCGACATCAATCCCGCGCGTGGGTTCATCAAAGATAAGGATATCGCAGTTGCGGATTAGCCATTTAGAGACAACCACTTTCTGCTGGTTTCCGCCGGAAAGCAGCTTTACCAGCTGGCTTGTTGAATGCGCCTTGATCGAAAGCTTGTCAATATACTCCTTCGATACTTTTTCCGTTTTTTTATCCTTCACAAACAGCTTTCCGGAGAAGCTGTCAAGGCTTGACATGACGCTGTTGTCCCTTAGGGACAGCCCTGTCATCAGTCCCAGCGATTTCCTGTCCTCGGACAAGTATCCGATCCCAATGCCTACTGCATCCTGAGGTGACCCGACAGTCACTTCACGCCCGTCAAAGACGATCTTCCCGCCTTTGATGGGGTCTGCGCCAAACAGCGCCCGCATTGTTTCTGTGCGTCCCGCGCCTACCAGCCCCGCAAAGCCAAGGATCTCCCCGCGCCTCAAGTGGAAACTGACATCCTTTACATTATATCCTTTGAGATTGCTGACTTTCAGGACCACAGGGGCGTCAGGAGGTACATTGCTGTTCTGCTTTGGCTTCTCGTATATGACACGGCCGACCATCATCGAAATGATCTGCTCTTTGGTAACACTGCCTGTTTCAACAGTATCGACAAATTGCCCGTCCCTCATGACGGTGATCCGGTCGGATATCTCTGGCAGCTCATCCAATCGGTGCGAGATATAGATGATTCCGTGCCCCCGTGCTTTCAAGTCCCGGATAAAGCGAAAAAGCTCATGGATCTCGCGGCCGGTAAGCGCCGCGGTGGGCTCGTCCATGATCAGGACTTCGCTGTCATAGGTTATCGCCTTGGCAATCTCGATCATCTGCTGCTTGGCGATGGACAGTTTCCTTACTTCGTCCTTTGGATCGATGTCAAGCCCCAGTGATTTGATCAGCTGCCAGGCGTCATTGTTGGCTTTTTTCTTGTCAAGCAGAATCCCCTTGGTGGGCTCCCTGCCGATATAGATATTTTCTGCCACCGTGAGGTGGGGCATGAGGTTCAGTTCCTGATGGATGATGCCGATCCCGGCTTTCTGCGCCTCCTTGGGCGAGGTGAAGTTCACTTCTTTTCCCTTGTACAGGACAGTACCGCCATCCCGCTTGTAAATACCGGTCAGAACCTTCATCAGCGTGGATTTTCCGGCGCCGTTTTCCCCGACCAGCGCATGGACTTCGCCCTTTCTCAGCTCCAGGTGCGCATTGTCAAGGGCGTGCACGCCCGGGAAATACTTCTGTATGCCTTTCATGGAAAGCAGCATTTCGGACATTCCATCACCCCTTAAATCTAAAAACTCCAAACGCTATTTAACGACACCCTTTTTCAGGATGATATTGGCATACAGGGCTTTCTCACCCGTGGCGACAATCGCGAAAGCTTTTTTTGCCCGCTCATAATAGGCGAAGCGCTCCATATAATCCGCTTGTGCCTGCGGCTCATGGCGCTTTAGCACTTCTTTGTACTCCTCCCAGATGACGGGCTTGTAATCATCGCCCGGCACTACCTGCATGAGCACGAAGTTGGACCGATCATACTGGTCCAGCGGAAATAATGGAAGAATGGCTTCCAGCAATGCCGCCGCGGGGATGCCGTCGGCGCGCACCGCGATGTGCCCCATGCTTTGCGTAGGAAAATTGGCGTCCGCCAGGCAGATCTCATCACCATGGCCCATTTCGCACAGCACCTTGAGCAGCTCAGGGGAAATCAGGGGCGAAATACCTTTCAGCACAGCGATTACCTCACGACGATTTTTGCAATACCGGCTCAACAAAGAACAACCTTCCGCCAGCGCACGGAACCTTTACGTGACAACAATCAATCTTGAACGGTTTCATTATAGGCAAGGCGCCAAAGCATGTCAACTCTTCTTCATCAGACATAGGGATACTTTTTTGGATTTGGCTTGCGCGCAGATAAGCTATATGGTACAATCCGGTTCGAAAATGACATCGATAAAGTGTAATGGCAGCCGGGTTTCTTCGCAAAGCTAATGGCCGGAATTACCCGGATAATCACCAAGGAGATAAGCACATGCCATCGCGCCTGCTTGAACTGAAGAATATCTCAAAGACCTTCCCCGGGGTCAAGGCGCTGGACGGCGTCCACTTTGATTTAAAAGCCGGGGAGATCCATGCGCTGATGGGTGAAAACGGCGCGGGCAAATCCACCTTCATCAAGGTCATCACAGGCGCCCACCAACCCGACCCGGGCGGGGAAATCATCCTGGACGGCAAGCCCATCATATTTACCAATCCGCGGGCCGCTACCGTGATGGGGATAGCCGCGATCTATCAGCATGTCACCAGTTATCCCGACCTGTCTGTCACGGAGAACATCTTCATCGGCCACGAGGAGACCGATCCCAAGACCCGACGCATCATGTGGAAAAGCATGCACGAGAAGGCGCAGGGCTTCCTCAGGCAACTGGGATCGAGCATCGACCCGCGCGTACAGATGGGCATGTTATCAGTCGCCCAGCAGCAGATCGTTGAAATTGCCAAAGCCCTGTCCACCAACGCCCGCATTATCATCATGGATGAACCAACCGCCGCGCTCACCAAGAGCGAGAGCGAGGAACTGTACAGGATCACCCTGCAGCTCAAGGCAGAAGGCAAAGGGATCATCTTCATCTCCCACCGCTTTGAGGATATGTACCGCGTTGCGGACCGCGTCACCGTGCTGCGCGACTCCAAATACATCGGGGTTTGGAATGTCAGCGAAATTTCGCAAAAAGAGCTTATCTTCGCCATGGTCGGCCGCGACCTGAAGCAGATGTACCCCTCCCGCAAGAGTGAGCCGGGGGAGGAATTGATGCGGGTGGAAGGTCTGTGCAAGACCGGCTACTTCAAGGATATCAGCTTTGACTTAAGACGCGGTGAGATCCTGTCAATTTACGGCCTGGTCGGGGCGGGACGTTCTGAAGTCAGCCAGGCTATCTACGGCGCCTGGGGTTATGACGCAGGCCGCATATATCTGGACGGCAAGGAGATCAGCGTCCGCAGCCCAAAGCACTCCCTGAAAACCGGCATCGGCTATCTGCCGGAAGACCGGCAGAAACAAGGGCTGGTTATGGATTGGAGCATCGCAAAGAATATCACCCTGGCAACGCTTGAGCAATACTCAAAAAACGGCCTGTGCAACGTCAAGGCAGAGGAAGTGACGGCGCGGGACCTGTTTGCCCTGGTCAACATCAAGGCGCAGGGTATCCAGGACCTGGCCAATTCCCTGTCTGGAGGCAACCAGCAAAAAGTCATTGTGGCCAAGATCCTCGCGTCAAAACTAAAGGTGCTTATACTGGATGAACCTACCAAAGGCGTCGATGTCGGCGCGAAGTACGCCATCTATGAGATCATGCGGGAACTGGCCGCCAAGGGCATCGGCATCGTGATGATCTCTTCGGAGATCCCGGAGGTGCTGGGGATGAGTGACCGCGTTGTTGTGATGCGGGAGGGCCGCGTGACCAGGATCCTTGAAACCCCATCCACTACGCAGGAAGAGATCCTGACGGCAGCTATCATGGACAAGCACGCCAAAGCCGGCTGAGGAGCAGACATACATTATGCAGGTGATCAAAAAGCGACGCAGGCTGTCGAGTTTTCGTGAACTGGGGCTGACTGTTTTCATCATTGCTTTGTGCGCGCTGATCCAGGCAGTCAGTCCGCGGTTTTTGACCCCCTCCAACATCGACAGCCTGCTTACCAACACAGCCATCATTGTCATCCTGGCCATCGGGATGATGATCGTCATCCTCACGCAGGGCATCGACCTGTCGGTAGGCGCCAACATCGCCCTGTCAGGTATGGTGGCTGCTTTGCTTGTCAAAAACAACTTCTCCCTCAACCCGGTTCTGCTTATCCTGATCGGCACATTGGTTGGAATCCTGTGCGGCGCGATCGTCGGCGCACTGGTGTCAAAACTTAACGTTCTGCCCATCATCGCCACCCTGGGCATGGGTTATGTTTACCGGGGCACGGTTACGCTGCTGTCGGGAGGCGCCTGGGTCAGCGCGCATCAGATGCCCGAATCGTTCAAGCAGATCGCTACGGGAAAAATGCTTGGCTTCAACAACCTGATTGTCATCGCGCTTGTTGTGCTGCTGGCCGCGCAGTACTTTTTGGGTTTCACCAGGACCGGCCGCCGTTTCTACGCGGTGGGTTCCAATCCCGAGGCTTCCAGTCTGTCCGGCATTGATGCGGTGCGAACACGCTTTCTGGCGTACACCATCATGGGCGCGCTGGCGGGGATGTGCGGCGTGCTGTGGGTGTCTAAATTCGCGTCAGCCCAGCCCGATACGGCCATGATGTATGAAGGCAACCTCATCGCCGCCTGCGTCATTGGCGGCGTATCCATCACGGGTGGATCCGGCAAGGTCATCGGCGTTTTTCTGGGCGCCCTGCTGATAGGCATCATCAACAACGCCCTGCCCCTGATCAACTTCATCTCTGAGTTCTCCAAGAACACCATCCAGGGCAGCATCATCCTGGGCGCCATCATCATCAACGTGCTGGTCAAGCGGCGTTCCGAGCGCGAAGCATTGGCGAGGAGGCACGTCTGATGACCGGTTTAACGAAGGACCGCCGGCTGAAAGACGTAAAAGCCTGGACCGGAAGGTATTCCTGGGAGATTATGCTGCTGTTCATCTTTGTTGCGGTCAATGTGTTGAATTTCGGCATCTCACCCTACTACAAGTTCTCAAAACTGCTCAACGCGACCAATTCCTTCCTTGACAAGGGATTCATCACCATGAGCATGACATTCATTATCCTGACCGGGTTCATCGACATCTCTGTAGCGTCCACCGTGGCGCTGTCATCTGCCATCATGGCTTATGCCTATAACGCCGGCCTGCCCATGCCGGCTGCGGTGGCGCTGTGCCTGCTGGTCGGCTGCGCCTGCGGGGCGATCAACGGTTTCATCCTCATCAGGTTCAAGGAACTGGCGCCCATGATCGTGACCTTGTCCACGCAGATCATCTACCGCGGGCTTGCCCTCATGCTGCTTGGAGACCAGGCTTCAGGCAATTTCCCCGCGTGGTTCAAGACACTGGGCTGGGGAAACCTTGCAATCGGCGCACTCAAGATCCCGGTCATGCTGCTGTCCTTCATTATGGTATTTGTCCTTTATGCCTTTATCCTGCACAAGACAAACTTTGGGCGCATGCAGTACGCGATTGGAAAAAACGCCACTGCCTGCCGCTTCTCCGGCATCAATGTGGACAAAGTCATTTTTGTCAATTTCCTTTTGAACGGCCTGATGGCCAGCATCACGGCGCTGTTCCTGACCAGCCGCATGGGCTCCACCCGCCCCAACGTTGCCGTGGCATATGAGATGGACGTGATCGCGATGGTCGTGCTGGGCGGCATTTCAACCGCCGGAGGCAAAGGCCGGATCGCGGGTGTATTCATCGCTGTATTTACCATTGGCTTCCTGCGCTATGGACTGGGCCTCATCAACCTGGACCAGCAGATCATCCTGATCATTATCGGCGCGCTGATGATACTATCCGTAGCCGCCCAGGAAGTCAAAGCGATGATGGAATCCCGCTCTCACAAACGCCGCGTGCTGCATGACACGCAAACCCACCTGTCCACCCCCTGAGCATCCGCCGCTGTTTTGCGCATACGCGCAAATAGAAATAAACAAGGAGGCTAAACCATGAGGAAACTGCTCTGTCTGGTCCTGGTCCTGATGATGGCGACGACGGCTGTCGCGTTCGCCGAACGTTACGCTATCATCGTCAAGAACACCGGCAACCCCTACAACGAACGCGAAGCCGCGGGCTTTGAAGAAGCCTGCAAGGAACTGGGTGTTGAGTTCATTCTCAAAGCGCCCGCCAACCCCACCGCGGAAGACCAAATCGCCATGATTCAGGAACTGATCGACCAGGAAGTGGACGCGATCGCCATCGCGGCCAACGACCCTGACGCGCTGCAAAACGCACTGACCATGGCCATGGAAGCCGGCATCAAGGTAGTTGCTGTTGACTCCGCAACCAACGCGGCCAGCCGCATGACCTTTGCCAACCAGGCCGACACCCAAAAAATCGGCGAAACACTGGTGGAAACCGCCTTTGACCTGTGCGGCGGCGAAGGCCAGTTTGCCATCCTGTCAGCCACGGCCCAGGCAACCAACCAGAACAGCTGGATAGCTGCGATGCAGGAAGTGCTCAAGCAGGAAAAGTATGCCAAGCTTGAACTGGTCAAGATCGCATATGGCGATGACCTGCGCGACAAGTCCGTCTCCGAGACGGAAGGCCTGCTGCAGAGCTTCCCGAACCTTGAGTGCATCATTGCCCCCACCACTGTGGGTATCGCAGCCGCCTCCAAGGTCATCATTGACAAAGGCCTGTCCGACAAGGTCAAGGTGTCCGGCCTGGGCCTTCCCTCCGAGATGGCCGAGTACATCAAGCAGGGCGTCTGCCCCTATATGTACCTGTGGAATCCCATTGATTTGGGTTACCTGACAGGCCATATTGCCGACGCACTGGTCAAGGGCACCATCACCGGCGCCGTGGGCGATAAATTCACTGCCGGCCGCCTGGGTGACTATACTGTGACAGCGGCCGGTGAAGGCACCGAAGTCCTCCTTGGACCCCCGTTCGCCTTCACGCCTGAAAACATTGACGACTGGTCAACCGTGTATTGATCCATAACCCCGCGACCAACACAAAATGAACCTGCCCGGGCGCGTTCCTGCGGGAGCGCGCCCGGAATTCTTCAGATGAACATCGCGTTGGAGGTCACCGCACATGATCGGGAAAAGAGAACCGCTGCCGGCCCGCATTGGATTGTACAGCGCGGGGCTGAAAGCCTATTGGCCGCAGTTTGAAGGCCTTCATGACCGTCTGCTTGGCTACAACCGATTCATTGAGTCAAAGCTGAAAGGGATGGGCGAAGTCCTGAATTTCGGCCTGGTTGATGATGAGGAAGCCGGAAGGAGGGCCGGTACATTCTTCCGTGAAAAGCAGGCTGATATTATCTTCGTTCACAGCGCGACATATTATACCAGCAGCATGATATTGCCCATCCATCTAAATAATCCAGTTCCGGCGGTCATCCTCAACCTGCAGCCGGCGCCGGCCATGAACTACGCCGTGACCGGCACGGGCGAGTGGCTTGCCCAGTGCGTGGGCTGCCCTGTACCCGAACTGTCCAATGTCTTTGAGCGCGCCAAGATCAGCTTCCGCGCTGTCAACGGACTGCTTGGCTTGGAGGATTCCCCCGCAGGCGCTGCAGCGGATGAGAAAACCGATGCATTGCCGCAGGCAATAAGCGCCTGGCAGGAAATCCGGGAATGGGCCGCTGCCGCGTCTGTCAAAAGGACGCTCGCCTCTTCCCGTTTCGGGTTCCTTGGCGGTTATTACAGCGGCATGCTGGATATGTACAGCGACTTGACCCTGCTTCAAAGCAAATTCGGCCTGCATATCGAGCTGCTGGAAATGTGCGACCTGAACCGAAGCCTTAACAAGGTGACTGAAGCCGAAATACAGCAAAAGCATCGGGAAATCGAGGATTTCTTTACCATCAGCGAGGATTCGCCTTCAGACCCAATTGCCAGGAAACCGACGCGCGAGCAGCTGGAATGGGCCTGCAGGGTCGCCGCTGCCCAGGAGCGCATGGTGCTTGAGTATGGCCTGGACGGGCTTTCCTACTACTACCATGGCGCTGAAGACAATGAGTATGAAAAGCTCCAGAGCGGTTTCATCGTCGGTCATTCCCTGCTGACCTCCTCAGGCATTCCCTGCGCAGGGGAAGGCGACATCAAGACGAACATCGCCATGAAAATCTGTGATACCCTGGGGGTTGGCGGAAGCTATACCGAAATCGTCGCCATGGATTATCCGCACAACACAATGCTTCTGGGACATGACGGGCCTTTCCACATCCGCATATCGGACGGAAAACCCGTGTTGCGCGGGATGGGCGTGTTCCACGGCAAGCGCGGAAGCGGCGTGTCCGTGGAGGCCAATGTCATCAGCGGCCCTGTCACCACCCTGGGGCTGACACAAATCAGGGATGGCGGCCTGCGTCTGATAGCAAGCCAGGGCAAAGCCGTCAAACTGCCTATCCTGATGATCGGCAACACCCAGACGCATGTTGACTTCGGTGTGCCACTGGACAGCTATTTGGAGAAGTGGTTTGCGCAGGCGCCCTCGCACCACTGTGCCATGAGCGTGGGGCACAATGCCGGGGTGTTCAAAAAGACCGCCGGACTTCTTGGCACTGACTTCGCTGAGGTTTAACCAAAGTCGTGTTTCTTGCGGGCGATAGGTCCTTGTGTTACAATTTGAAATGTGAAAACCTCGACAGGACAAACGCTAAGGAACATGCATCAGGGCCTCTCAAATGATTTTTGGCAGAGGATGGAGGGACAACATGGAGCGATTCGCATGGAAAGCCAAGATACTGCCGGGGATGCTGGCGGAATACATCAAACGCCATGATGAGATCTGGCCTGAGATGACCGCCGTCCTTGATGAGGCGGGTATTGGCAACTATACGATCTGGACTGACGGCGACGAACTGTTTGGTTACTATGAATGTGAAAGCGTGGAGAAAGCGGCGGCCGTCCAGGCGCTTAGCCCGATTGTTGACAAATGGAACGCCTACATGAAAGATGTCATGGTCATGGCTTTTGACCCGCAGACAGGCACCGCCGTCCAGCTCAAACAGGTATTCCTGCACGAAGGACCGGATGCCCAAGTAAACCAAGTTTAGGACATTAGCGATTACCGCAAGGAGGCTCACAGGCATGAAGAATGATCTGCGCATCCAGAGGGGCTATGAATACGCCAGGGAAACATACGCGCGTTTGGGCGTGGATACGGAAAAGGCGATCGCCGCGGCAAACGCCGTTCCCGTGTCCATGCAGTGCTGGCAGGGAGATGATGTCGTTGGTTTTGACGGCTCTGCCTCCCTGACAGGCGGAATAGCGGTCACCGGGGATTATCCTGGCAGGGCGCGGTCTTTTGATGAGCTTCACCGGGATATCGCAAGGGCGTTTTCACTCATCCCGGGCACTAAAAAGCTGAATCTGCATGCCTGCTATGCCCTCAAGGGCAGCAAAGTGATGGACCGCGACGCCTACACCATTGATGCGTTTTTGCCCTGGGTGGATTTTGCCAAAGAACAGAAGATAGGCCTGGATTTCAACCCGACCTATTTTTCCCATCCGATGATGGACGGGAACCTGTCGCTTTCCAGCCCCGATGCTGCGAAACGCCGCTTCTGGGTCGAGCATGGAAAACGCTGCCGCGAGATTGCCCTGGCGTTCGCGCAAAAGCTGGCCCAGCCATGTATTGTGAATTTCTGGATGCCCGACGGCATGAAGGACACCTGTGCCAACACCGCAGCTTTCAGGGAGCGCATGACACGGTCACTGGATGAGATATTCTCCGACAGGTCGGGGCTGGACATTGCTCCCTGCGCGATTGAGAGCAAGCTGTTTGGCGTCGGCGTGGAAAGCTATACGGTCGTCAGCCATGAGTATGCCATGGGATACGCCATCAGCAGGTCGCTGATGGCCTGCCTTGACACAGGCCACTTCCACCCCACGGAAATGGTCAGCGCCAAGGTCAGCGCCGTGTTGGCATTTGTTGACAGGATGCTGCTTCACATCAGCCGGCCCGTACGCTGGGACAGCGACCATGTGGTGGCGCTTGATGATGAGCTGCAGCGCATCATGGACGAGATTGTGTGGAACGGCTATACGCAGCGCGTTGCCATCGGTCTTGATTACTTTGATGCCTCCATCAACCGCATTGCCTGCTGGGGCGTTGGCATGCGCAACGCGCGCAAGGCGCTGCTGTCCTCTTTCCTGGCGCCTTCCGACGCGATCAGGAATGCCGAAGCCCAGGGCGACCATACCGCGCGCCTGACGCTGTTTGAGGAGCGCAAAACGCTGCCGCTTGGCGCGGTTTGGGACTATTACTGCATGACGCAGGGAGTCCCCGAAGATGGCGCCTGGCTGTCCCTTGTGCGCGATTATGAAAACGAAACACTCCGGCATCGCAAGTAGCCCGCAGTGAAGTAAACCGGCAGCGTTTATTGCTTGAGAAGATGAGGTGACTATGGCATTTCTCGATATATACGCCGATATCCTGAAGGCATTCAGCCATTTTTCGGGTCAGCTTGGCGCTAGACCTGATTATGTTCAGGGCGGCGGCGGCAATACCTCCGTCAAGCTTGACGATTATCTGATGGCTATCAAGGCTTCAGGTTACTGCCTGGAGGACATCAGGCCCGATAAAGCCTACGCGGTGATCAATTATGCTGCACTGCGGCGTTTTTACGCACAAAGCGAGCCCGGTCAATATGCCGACGTAGAGGCAGCCGGGGCAGCATCTGCAAAAGCAGCACAGCAGCAGATCGAGGGGTTGGATGCCTTGCGTCCTTCCGTGGAGGCCGGCTTTCACTCGCTGCTGGACACCTATGTCGGCCATACGCACAGCGTCTATGCCAACCTCGCCGCCTGCTGCAAGGAGGCGGACGAGGTGCTGCAAAACGCGCTGGATGGGGCTGATTACACCGGCGCGTTAGTTCCCTACATCAATCCCGGCGCGGAATTGACCTTCACCATCCGCGACGCAATGCGTTACGCCAAAGCAGAATCAGGCAGGGCGCCCTCCGTTTTGCTGCTGCAAAATCATGGCATCATCTCGCATGACAATTCCAATAAGCGCTGCCTGCAGATACACGAGGACATCAACAATCGGTTTATAAACGCCTTTGGCCTTGAAGAGGGAGCCTTTCCTGCGCCTGCGGTCAAAGAGACAGCTGATGGCACTTATCTGTCCGATACCCCCTGGCTGCATAGCCGCCTGGCAGGTGATGCGTATCCTGACGCCTTTTTGCTGGATTCCCCTCTATATCCCGACCAGATGGTCTTTTTCAAGGGCACGCTGGGTGAAAAAGCGCTTATCAACCGTACAAGCGGCGTCACCCATTACCATTTGCCCCGCAAGACAGCCCAAACGATTGAAGAAACCCTATGCGCCGTGGTCTTCATCATCGAGACGATCAGGCGCCGGGGCTTGACCCTGGTCACCATGGGCGAATCGGCAAAGGGCTTTATCGGCGGCTGGGAAAGCGAAAAGTACAGGAAATCCCTGGCAGAGGGAAAGGCATGAAGTACATTGATCTGTTGGCCTTTGATATCGGCGCCTCCAACGGCCGGGGCATCATCGGCCGCTTTGACGGGGAACGCGTTGCCTTAAGCACCGTCCGGTATTTTGAGAATAATTTCACCAAAGAAGGGACACAGGGTTACTGGGATGCTGAGGGCATACTCGCCAACCTTAAATCCTGCTTTCTGAAGGCCGGGGAACTTGGCTTTTCCCCAGCCTGCTTTGGGATTGATACCTGGGGCGTGGACTACGGCCTGCTGGACAAGGAAGGCAGGCTGATAGAAAGCCCGCGGGCATACCGCTGTTCCACTGACGCGGAGATGCATGCCGCGTGGCAGAAGATCAGCAAAAAAGATATATTCGATCGCACAGGCATCGCAGCGCTTAGTTTCAATACAGCCTATCAGCTGTACAGGCGGGTGCTGGAAAACGATGAGGCGTTGGCAAGGGCCGAGACGCTCCTGCTGATGCCCGACCTGCTGGGTTATCTGCTGACCGGCTGCAAGCGCAGCGAATATACCATCGCATCGACCACGAGTTTGCTGGATGTCCAAACCCGCGCCTGGAGCCCGGATATCCTGCGTGCCTTGTCCATCCCGCAGAAGTTATTTGCCCCCATTGACCAGGCGGGCACCTTGCGGGGCGAAATGTCAGCCCGCGTCGCGGCGGAAATGAATATGTCCAGGGTCCCCTATGCCGCCGTAGGCGAGCATGATACCGCCTCCGCCGTCGCCGCGATACCCGGGCAAGGCAGCTTTGCCTTCTGTTCATCGGGCACCTGGTCCCTGTTTGGCATTGAAACCCGGGAGCCCGTGCTGACTGACTTTGTGTATGAGAACAACTTCAGCAACGAAGGCAGCGTACAGGGCGGTTACCGGCCGCTCAAGAACATCATGGGCCTGTGGATAATCCAGGAGTGCAGGCGCGAATGGGCAGCCCGGGGAAAAACGTACGCTTGGGACGAGATCGTGTCATTGGCCAGGGAAGCCCCCGCATTAAGAAGCGTCATCGATCCTGACAACAGCGCCTTTTATGAAGCGGGCGGCATGGTGGAAAAGATCCGCGCGTACTGCAGGGCGACCAGTCAGCCTGTGCCGCAGAGCACGGGTGAAATCGCCCGCTGCGTGTATGAAAGTCTCGCGCTGAAGTACCGCTGGGCAATGGAGAGGCTTGGAGAAATGAAGGGCCATCCCATTGACAGCCTCAACATTACGGGCGGGGGCATACAAAACGAACTGCTCAACCAGATGGCCGCCGACAGCACCGGCCTTGTCACGACGACCGGCCCCATTGAAGGCGCCGCGCTTGGAAACGTGCTGATGCAGGCCGTGGCGCTGGGCAAGCTGTCAAACCTTGATGAGGCAAGGGAAGTGGCCCGCAGATCCGTGACGCCCTCGGTCTATCAGCCAAAGCACACGCCCCAGTGGGATGAGGCTTACGGACGCATGATAAGGAATATGGAGGCGCAGGCATGATAGATATTGGCAAGTGGGAGAGGATCGCCGCCGAAAAGGTGCATAAGCGCGTGATGGCGCCCGGGCGGCTGAGCGGCAAGGTCAGCATCGTCACAGGCGCTGCCCAGGGCTTTGGCAAAGGCATCGCGCAGGAAATGTACCGTGAAGGCGCCTGCGTAGTCATCGCGGACCTCAACCTTCCCCTGGCGCAGGAGGTGGCGCTGGCGCTGGGAGAACGTGCCGCAGCGGTGTTGGTCAACGTGACGGACGAACAGAGCGTGGCTGAGATGGTCACTTTCGCGGTTGACCGCTTTGGCGGCCTGGACCTGTTCGTCTCAAACGCCGGCGTGCTCAAGGCAGGCAGCCTGGATGAGATGGAGAAGAAGGATTTTGAGTTCGTCACCAGCGTGAACTATACCGCGTTTTTTACCTGCGCGAGATATGCCAGCCGAGTGATGAAAGCCCAATACGCCGCTGACCCAAGGTGGACCGGCGACATCATTGAGATCAACAGCAAAAGCGGGCTGGAGGGCAGCAACAAAAACTTTGCTTATGCCGGCAGCAAATTCGGCGGCCTGGGTCTGGTGCAGTCCTTCGCATTGGAGCTTGCGCCATACAGCATCAAGGTCAACGCGGTTTGCCCGGGCAATTATTATGACGGCCCGCTGTGGTCCGACCCCGAAAAAGGCCTGTTTGTCCAGTACCTCAGGACAGGCAAGGTTCCCGGCGCGAAGACGCTTGAGGATGTGCGACGTTTTTACCTGGACAAGTCGCTTATCAAGCGGGGCTGCCTGCCGCAGGATGTGGCGAAGGCCGTATTCTACGCCGTAGAGCAGGGCTATGAGACAGGCCAGGCGATCCCGGTGACCGGCGGACAGGTGATGCTGAAATGATCAATGAATTGATCCTGAAGCAGCTGAACGCCCGCACAAAGGGCGACAGGCTTTCGGCGCTTCAAACAATCGCACGAAAGAGCGCTTTTATGCCGGTCAACCCGCGCTATATCAACAACCACATCCACACGACTTACTCCTTCTCCCCCTATTCCCCTGCCGCGGCTGTCTTTGCCGCCAGAAGCGAAGGCTTGTGCACCGCGGGCATCGTGGACCACGACAGCATGGGCGGCGCAATTGAGTTTGTGGAGGCAGGCAAGATCCTGAATCTGCCGGTCACCGTTGGGATAGAGGCCCGCGTCTCCATGGCAGGGACGCCTTTTGAACATTTACGCGCCAACAGTCCCGACCAGCTGGGAATCAGCTATATGGTGCTTCATGCCGTGCCGCATCAAAGCATCCCGATGGTTCAGGCATACTTCGCTCCGCTGCGTGAACACCGCAACAGCCGGAACCGAAAAATGCTGGACGCCGTCAACCGCCTGACCGGGATGGCCCTGGACTTTGAGCTGGATGTGCTGCCCCTGTCCATGGCGCATGACGGCGGCACGGTCACCGAGCGCCACCTGATGCAGGCGTTGGCAAGGAGGGAACGGCCCGGCCTTACCCTGCTGGAGGAGTATGACCGCATCGGGCAGCTGAAAAAGGATTTTATCCCCAGGGTATACGTCGATGCGGAGGCGGAATGCCCATTGTTTTCGGAGTATATCCGGTTTAGCGAAGAGATGGGCGGCATCCTTGCCTATCCCTATCTGGGAGACGTGGCCGAGTCGGTCACCGGCGACAAACGGGCCCAGAAATTTGAGGACGCATACCTTGACACCCTCTTCCAAATGTTGAACAATTACGGTGTGCGCGCCGTCACCTATATGCCCACGCGCAATACGCAGGCGCAGCTTAACCGCCTGCGCGCGCTGTGCCGGCAGTACGAGATGATGGAAATCAGCGGGGAGGACATCAATTCCCCGCGCCAGAGCTTTGTCATCAGGAAGATGGAGGAAGAGCAGTTCGAAAACCTCATCGGCAGTACCTGGGAATTGATCAGGCATGAAAATGGAGGAATCGTACCGTGAAAACAACGGCAGTCAGATTATACGGCAAAAACGACCTGAGGCTGGAGACCTTTGAGCTGTCTCCTGAGACGCCTGACAGCGTCATCTGCGAGGTGGTCAACGACAGCATCTGCATGAGCAGCTACAAGGCGGCCC
>CAZPBJ010000009.1:0-67493 GCA_964584685.1 uncultured Christensenella sp.
GGAAGCCGGCATCTGCGCGCTGCTGGGCACCGGCTTTGACCCCGGCGTCACAGGCGTATTCTCAGCCTACGCGCAAAAGCATCATTTTGATGAGATCCACGCCATCGATATCCTGGACTGCAACGGCGGCGACCATGGCTATCCCTTCGCGACCAATTTCAACCCGGAGATCAACATCCGCGAGATTACCGCCAAGGGCAGCTACTGGCAGGACGGCCGCTGGGTTGAGACTGAGCCTATGGAAATCAAGCGGCAGTACAATTTTGACCAGGTCGGTCTAAAAGATATGTACCTTCTCCACCATGAAGAGCTTGAGAGCCTGGGGAAGAATATCAAGGGCATCCGGCGCATCCGCTTCTTCATGACCTTTGGCCAGAGTTATCTGACACACCTGAAGTGCCTGGAAAATGTAGGCCTGACTTCTATTGTGCCCATTGACTTTGATGGCCGGCAGATCGTGCCGCTGCAGTTCCTCAAGGCGCTGCTGCCCGACCCCGCCGGCCTGGGCCCGCGCACCGTGGGCAAGACCAATATCGGCTGCATCTTCCAGGGCGTCAAGGACGGCAAAGAGAAAATTTACTATATTTACAATGTGTGCGACCATCAGGCCTGCTACAGGGAAGTGGGCAGCCAGGCGATATCCTACACCACAGGCGTCCCTGCCATGATCGGCGCCATGCTGGTAATGAACGGCACCTGGAACAAACCGGGCGTATGGAACGTGGAGGAGTTCGATCCCGACCCCTACATGGACGCACTGAACAAGTGGGGCCTGCCCTGGATAGAAGATTTCAATCCCGCTTTGGTGGACTGATGGACAAAAACCTGAATGCGCTTCAGACCCCCTGCTATGTGGTGGATGAACAGCGCCTGATCCGCAATCTGTCCATCCTCCGGGAGGTCGCAGGGCTCGCGGGCTGCAAGGTTCTTTTGGCCCAAAAGGCGTTTTCGATGTTCTCCGTCTACCCGACCATCGGGCAGTACCTGGACGGAACCACCGCCAGCGGCCTGTTTGAAGCAAGGCTTGGCTACGAGGAAATGGGCAGGGAAACCCATGTCTTTTCCCCTGCGTACATCGAAAAGGACTTTGATGAGATCCTGAAAATCTGCAGCCACGTCTCCTTCAACTCCTTCACGCAGTGGGAAAAGTACAGGGAGCGCGCGCTTCAAGCCGGCGTCAGCTGCGGGATCCGGATCAACCCGCAGCACTCCACCCAGGAACACGCCTTGTATGATCCCTGCGCGGAAGGCTCCCGACTGGGCGTACCCATCGCGAATTTCCGCCCGGACCTGCTGGACGGCATTGAAGGGCTGCATTTTCATACGCTGTGCGAGCAAAACAGCGACGCGCTGGTGGAAACGCTGGCAGCGGTCGAGGAAAAGTTCGGCCAATATATTCCCCGGATGAAATGGGTGAATTTCGGCGGCGGGCATCACATCACCCGGGATGACTATGACCGCCGAAAACTGGTGGAATGCGTACGCCAATTCAAAGAAAAATACCGGGTGGAGGTATACCTGGAACCTGGGGAGGCCGTTGCCTGGCACGCCGGGTATCTGCTTGCCACCGTGCTGGACGTTGTCCATAACGATATCGATATCGCCGTGCTGGACGCGTCCGCGGCTTGCCACATGCCCGATGTCATTGAAATGCCATATCGTCCGCCCCTGTTTGGAAGCGGCCGGCCGGGGGAAAAAGCCAGGACCTACCGCCTTGCGGGAGCGACCTGCCTTGCCGGCGACGTCATCGGCGACTATTCATTCGACCATGCCCTGAAAGAAGGCGACAGGCTGCTCTTTGAGGATATGGCCATTTACACCATGGTCAAGAACAATACATTCAACGGAACCTGCCTGCCCGCCATCGCGCTGCGGCGCACAGACGGCACAGTTGAAACGGTGCGCAGCTTCGGATACAGGGATTTCAAGGGAAGGCTGTCGTAAGGTGTCAGGCGTGATCGTAGCGAAATTCGGCGGGAGCTCACTGGCGGACGCTAGGCAGTTCAGCAAGGTAAGGGACATCGTGAGGGCCGACGGCAGACGCCGGGTCATTGTTCCCAGCGCCCCCGGAAAGCGTTTTGAGCAGGATGAGAAAGTGACCGACCTGCTGCTGCGCTGCCACCTTGAGCAGAAGCAGGTCAGTTCCTTCCGGCAGATTTTTGACCGGATACGCGCCCGGTATATGGACATCGCCCGGGACCTGCGCCTGACACTTGATCTGGCTTCACAGCTTGACCGCATTGAGCGGGCCGTCGAAAACGGCGCGTCATCGGCTTACTGCGCCAGCCGCGGGGAATATCTCAGCGGCCTGCTGCTGGCTGAGTATCTTGGCTTTCCCTTTGTGGATGCCGCCGACGTCGTGCTGTTTGACGAAAACGGTATATTTGATGCCGAAAAAACAAACCGCGTCTTGTCTGAACGATTGAAGGAACTGCCCTCAGCCGTGCTGCCCGGTTTTTATGGCGGCGATGAAAAGGGCGGCATCTGTGTTTTCCCCCGTGGCGGCAGCGATATCACCGGCGCGATCGCGGCAAGGGCTGTCCATGCGGAACTGTATGAAAACTGGACCGACGTTTCCGGTTTCCTGATGGCCGATCCCCGAATCGTACCCGACCCTCGCTACATCAGGCATATCACCTACCATGAAATGCACGCCCTGAGCAGCGCAGGCGCATCTGTACTGCACGAGGACAGCGTATCGCCGGTCAGCCTGGCAGGGATCCCGACAAACATCCGCAACACCAATCAGCCGGAACACCCCGGCACGATGATCACCGCCACGGCGGTGCATCGCAGCACCTTCTCCATCTTCGCCGGCATTGCGGGCAAAAAAGGATACAGAATCGTGATCGTGGAAAAGGAGGAAGAGGACGGGTCTGGGGCTGTCTGCAGTTCAATTGTCCCGCAGGCTGTCCGGCAATGCGGCCTGCAGGCGCAGTTTCTCTCCTCAAACGCCCACACGGTTTGCCTGGTGGCGGAGTCCGCTCATTTCGACCGGGTCCGGACGGCATTTGAAGAGAGTATTGTGCAGGCGGAGAGTTCCTGTACCGTGACAGTCCGCAAGGGCATTGCCAGTATCGTGCTGGCCGGCTACGGCATCGTCCACAACCGAAGCACGATCAACCGCGCGTACGCTGCCTTGAAAAAGAATCAGATTATTGTTGAGATGATCAATCAGGGGAGCGGCGAACTGAGCACCTGGATAGGCGTGGAAGAAGAAAGCATGGAGGAAGCGATCCGCATCCTTTATAGTGAATTTTCAAAATAGTGCATTTTGGTTTACAGACGCCGGGCGGTGGTATATTGGCAGAGGTCATCGGAAACGAACACAATGACCGACTGACCCCTAAATATACGGACAAGGACGGGAAAATACATGTCAACCATTACGCTCTATCACTTTGAAGGCTGCCCTGCCTGCGGACACGCAAAAGAATGGATCAAGGAACTGCAGGCCGAGAAGCCCGAGCTGAAACATGCCAGGGTAGAGCAAATCGACGTCTACAAGACCCCGGATTTCAAGGCGCCCGCTCCCTTCAGCTATGTGCCCACCTTCTTTATGGATGGCCGCAAACTGCTGGAAGGGGCAGTAACCAAAGAAAAGATAGAACAGATCCTTCGGGCGGCGATTTAGCAAAAGTGCCCCTTGACCGGATATTAAACTTAAGCCTCGCTTGAGAAACGCGCGAGAAACTGCCGCGTCCTCTCCTCCCTGGGATTGCCGATGACGTCCTGAGGCGGCCCTTCCTCCACAATCAGTCCTTCATCCATGAAAATGACATGGTCCGCCACATCGCGGGCAAATGCCATCTCATGGGTGACGATGACCATGGTCGTCTTCTTCTGGGCCAGACTGCGCACGACGCGCAGCACCTCCCCCGTCAGTTCGGGGTCAAGGGCGCTTGTCGGCTCATCAAAACAGAGGATATTCGGCTTCATAGCCAAGGCGCGGGCGATGGCGACACGCTGCTGCTGACCGCCCGAGAGCTCATGGGGATAAGCCGCCTCCTTCCCATTGAGCCCCATCTGGGAAAGCAGGGCGCGGGCTTCTTCATCAATGTGCCTTTGAACCGTGGAAGTCCCCTTGCCTTTATCCTGTTCCCTGAGCAGCAGTTCCGCAGCCAGGGTGACGTTTTTCAGCACGGTATATTGAGGGAAAAGGTTGAATGCCTGGAATACCAGGCCAAAGTTCAGGCGTTTCTTCCGGATATCGCTGTCCCGCTGCGTCTGTGGGTCCCGGGCGTCATACAGCAGCTCCCCGTTGACCCAAATGCTTCCCCTGTCAATCTTTTCAAGGAAGTTCAGGCAGCGCAGCAAGGTGGTCTTGCCTGAGCCGGATGACCCGATGATTGCCAGCGCCCTGCCTTTTTCCAGTGAAAAGCTGATGCCGCCCAGCACCTGGGCTGAACCGAAGCTTTTATGGATGTCCTTTACTTCCAGTATCGCCATGATGCCCTCGCTTCAAGCCCTAAAATAATCAAGCTTCTTTTCCAGCCGGCCGAACAGGACCGTGAGGATCCCAATAAAGGCCAAAAAGAAGATCCCGGTTGAAAACAGGGGCCAAATCAGCCCCTGCGCCGTATATTCCTGCGCCATCATGATGATCTCCTTGATGGAGATGATGCGGGCAAGGGAGGTATCCTTGACCAGCGTGATGACCTCATTGGACATGGCGGGTAGGATGCGCTTGATGACCTGCAGCAGCGTGATGCGCAGGAATATCTGCGCCTTTGTCATGCCCAGCACCTGGCCGGCTTCCATCTGCCCCTTGGGGACCCCCTGAATGCCGCCCCTGTATATCTCCGAGAAATAGCACGCGTAGTTGATGACAAACGCGACGGTGGCCGCCGTGAAACGCGCGCTTGTGCCCGAACCCCAGGGAGCGCCAAGGGCTAGGAGCCCCGGTGCGAAGAAGATGATGATCACCTGCAGCATCAGGGGCGTTCCCCTGATGATCCATACAATGGTCTTGGTCAGCCAGGCAACAGGCTTGAACCGGCTCATGGACCCAAATGTGATGATGAGCCCCAAGGGCAGCGAAAACAGCAGCGTGAGGAAGAACAGCTGAAAATTAAGCCGGAAGCTGTCAAACAGGCGCGAAACGATGGTGCCGATATCAGTCATGGATCATCCCGGCTCTCAAAATATTGATACGGGGACAGAATGATTCTGTCCCCGTCGGCGCGCGGCGCGTGAACTCAGGGCGCGAGGTCCAGCCCGTACTTTTCAGCCAGTTCAGGCAGGAATCCCGAAGCCTTGAGCGTTTCAAATGCCTTGTTGACTTCCTCTGTGATATCCGATCCCTTTCGGAACGCCACGCCGTAATCCTCCACAGCCAGCCTGTCGACGATCTGGAGGCCTGCGTAATCCGTGCCTTCGCCTACCATGGCGTTGGCAAGCGTCAGATCCAGCACGGCGGCATCGGCGGTTCCCGCGGCAACCTCCATCAGGCAGGCGGTCTGCACTTCCTTGGCGATGTATTCAGCCTGCATCAGGCCCTCATCAGCCTTCACGGTCGATTCCCCGGCGCTGCCCGCCTCAGCCACGACCGTCTTTCCGGCAAGGGACGCGGTGCTTTGGTATGCCGCGTCCGCTTTCATGACCACCACCTGCGCGTTTTTGACGTAGGGCTGGGTGATCGATATATTCTCCTTGCGCTCGTCGGTGATGGTCAGGCCGTTCCAAATGCAGTCGATCGTCTTGGCGGCCAGCTCAATCTCCTTGGTCTCCCAGTTGATCTCGACAAAGTCGGGCTCAAGGCCCAGCAGCCCGGCAACAGCGACGGCCAGTTCCGTATCAAAACCGGTGAACTTACCGTCCGCGTCCGTATAGTTCATCGGCTGGTAAACGGTATAGCCAATGACCAGTTTGCCGTTGCCCCTGACATACTGCAGATCGCTCTCCTCAGCCATCACCGGCATGGCAAACATCGCGAGAACCAGCATCAGGCTTAACATTTTCCTCAGCATCGCGAGCATCCTCCTCCAATGGAATGAATATTGTACCAACACATATTATCACAGGACACTGGGTTAGAACATACTTGTCATGCATTTATATGTATTTATTGGGTTTTTTATTCGTATTTTACAGATGACCGCGCATATGTTCCCGGCCTTTGCCAAATCTTGGCTGTCAATCAGCCGCATCATCCCGGGCGTTTCAGGATGATGCAACGTTATTGCGCGATGTGAATGATATATTGCAGTCAATGCACTTCTTCGGATAAACAGGGGGCACTGGAAGATGTTTTTTCTGGCCGAATAGGAAATCAAGTTGACAATTTCGCACAGGACCGCGATATAATGTGAAGCAAGAGAATGACGACGAAGACATTCTTAGAATAACCGAGTGTAGGAGGAAAATTCATGAAAAGAACCCTGTCCTGCCTGCTGGTGGCCGTATTGCTGATGACGGCCCTGGTCCTGCCTGCCGCCGCGGAGGAAGTGACCTTCGTGTTCGCCGCGCCGTTCAAGGTGACGCAGTGGGATCCCCAGAACGAAAACAAGACCATGATGTATTCACTGTCCAAGCTGACCTACAACACCCTTGTCACCTTGATGGAGGACAACAGCATCCAGCCTGAACTGGCAACCGAGTGGGCGCCATCCCAGGACGGCCTGTCCTGGACCTTCAAGCTGCGCGAGGGCGTCACGTTCCACAACGGCGAAGCATTCAATGCCGACTGTGTCGCGGCTACCTTTCAGCGCATGATCGACAAGCCCGAACTGGTGCAGGCTTCTTTCTGGAAGACCCTGACGGGCGTGGAAAAGGTTGGGGATTTTGAAGTCAAGCTTCTATTGTCCGCACCCTGGGGCGCCATCCTGACCCAGCTTTGCGACACACCCATCCTGCCCGCCAAGACCCTGGCAGAGAAGGGCGACCAGTTCTTCGTGGTTGACGACAGCAACAAGCCCGTGGGAACAGGCCCCTGGAAGGTCGACAAGTGGCTTCCCACCAGCGGCGACGCCGAATTCGTGCGCAACGAGGAATACTGGGGCTGGGGAGACCAAAAGAGCAATATCGACCGCATCATCTACAAAGCTGTCATCGAAGACACTTCGCGCGTCAACGGCCTGAAGGCAGGCGACCTGCAGATGATCGACGCCGTACCGGTTGAGGAAGCCGCTGCGCTCAAGGGCGTTGCCGGCATCACCGTGCAGGAGATCCTGGGCACCTCCATCATCCACATGGGCTTCCGCACCAAGCCGCTGACGGATGAGTACCGTGTATTCTCCGACCTTAACGCGCGCCTGGCCGTTCATCACGCCATCGACCGCGCCGGCATCGTTGAATTTGTCGCCGGCGGCGGCAAAGCTTCCGATTGGCCCTGCCCGGATACAGTCCTTGGCTACGACGCTGAGAAGGCCGCCGTTCCCGAGTGGAGCGAAGACTATAAACTGGCCAAGGAATACCTGGCCAAGACAGACTACAAGGGCCAGCCCATCCGCTTCATCGTGCCCACCGGCGTCTTTGCCCGCAGCAAGGAAGTCGCCCAGGTCATCGAATCCAACCTGACGGAAGCCGGCTTCAAGGTCAACATGGAGATCATGGAGAACGCGACCTTCCAGACCGAACGCGCCAGCGGAAACTATGACCTTTACCTGCAGCGCTATCCTTTCCCTGGCGGTGATCCAGACAGCGTCGTGACGCTGCGCTGGCTCAACGACGCGCACAAGTCCGGCTATGTCAACGAAGAGCTCAACGCGAAGATCCTTGAAGGGAAACGGGAATCCGACCCCGTCAAGCGCGAGCAGCTGCTGAAGGAAATGTTCGCCATCGCCTGGGAAGTCCAGGCTCCGCATATGGCCGTATATCAGCAGGTGACCACCGTGGTCTACAGGGCTGACGTGAGCGGCCTGAAGATGCGCGCAGACAACGTGTTTGACTACTCCCGCGTCTACTACGCAAAGTAAATGACCTAAATGGGGGAGGCACGCAGGCTGCTGTGCCTCCCCCGTGTTTGCCCTATCGGAGAGGGAAGGGGGTTCCGTTTTGCTGAAGTTCATCGCCAAGCGTCTGTGGCATACGGTTTTCGTGCTGATCGGCGTGACAATCCTGGCTTTCATCCTGCTTCAGTTCACTTCGGGTTCGCCGGCGCGCCTGCTGCTGGCGGATACAGCCACTGAAGAGCAGGTCTTCGCCAAGGAAGAGGAAATGGGGCTGCACGCCCCGCTTTACATACAGTATTTCCGCTATTTCACCGGTTTGCTGCGGGGTGATCTGGGCACCTCATACTTTTTCAAGATCCCCAACGCGAGGCTGATTTTTGACAGCCTGCCGGCAACCGGGTACCTGACGCTGGTCGCGATGCTGATCGCGCTGTTCATCGCCATCCCGCTTGGCATCATCGCCGGCATGAAGAGGGGCTCATTCACCGACCTGACCGCGATGTTCTTTGCCCTGCTGGGACAATCCGTCTCGGGCGTGGTCCTGGGGCTTATTTTCATGCTGGTCTTCGCCGTCAACCTGAAATGGCTGCCGTCCATGGGTTACGGTGGGCTTGCTTTTGTGATCATGCCCGCCATGTCACTTGCCATGCAGATGGCTGCGCTGATCACGCGCATGCTGCGTTCGGGGATGGTGGACGTACTGCAGGAGGACTATATCACGGCAACCTATGCCAAGGGGATCAGCCGCTATGAAATCGTCACCAAATACGCCCTGCGCAACGCCATCCTCCCGGTGATCACGATAGTCGGCCTGCAGGTCGGCACGTTTCTGGGCGGCGCTGTGGTGACCGAGCAGATTTTTACCTGGCCGGGCATTGGTTCCCTGACTGTGCAGGCGATCGGCAACCGTGATTTCTCACTGGTCCAGTCGATCCTGCTGGTTATTTCCGCGCTCTTCGTCCTGATCAACCTGCTGGTGGATATCATCTACACGCTGGTCGATCCGCGGATGAGCCTCAACTGAAGGAGGAACGCAATGAGCAGACAAGAGCTGTGGAGACGCATGAAACGGTCGAAGTTCTTTGTGATCGGGGCCGTTTTGGTGCTGTTTATCGTTTTTACCTCCATATTCGCGCAGGGCATCGCGCCCTTTGACCCGCTCAAACAGACGCTGCGCAGCCGGCTGAAGGCGCCGACAGGCAATTGGAGCAGTTACATATTTGGCGGGGATGCCATGGGAAGGGATATCTTTTCCCGCCTGCTGGTGGGCAGCCAGATATCGCTGCAGATCTCGTTTTCGGTGGTTATCCTGACCGCCATCATCGGGACAGTGCTCGGTATCGTCGCGGGGTATTTCGGCGGCTGGGTGGATACGGTCATCATGCGCATATCCGACATCCAGGTGTCCATTCCGCCCATGGTGC
Source organism: uncultured Christensenella sp. (assembly GCA_964584685.1). Lineage (GTDB taxonomy): Bacteria > Bacillota > Clostridia > Christensenellales > Aristaeellaceae > UBA1038. The sequence goes on from CAZPBJ010000009.1 coordinate 9,317, forward strand.
TGGCTATCGCGGTCATGGCGGTGCTGGGCAACAGTATCGTCAACCTGATCCTGGTGCTGGTCTTTACCCGGTGGGTGCAGTACGCGCGCGTGGTGCGCGGCAACGTCATGATGATACGCAACACGGATTTTATCCGGGCGTCAACGGTGCTCGGTTCCGGCAAGGTGCGCATCATGTTTACCCAGATCCTCCCCAACGTGCTGACCTCCCTGATCATTGTGATGAGCCAGGAGTTCGGCCGCACCATCATGACTGAAAGCGCCCTGTCCTTCCTTGGCCTGGGGGTGCCGCCGCCCGCGCCCAGCTGGGGCGTGATGATCGCCGAAGGCCGCGAGTATCTTTCCACAGCGCCCTGGGTGGTCCTGGTTCCGGCGATGGCGCTGATGCTGGCGGTGCTTGCCTTCAACTTTCTGGGGGACGGCGTGCGCGATGTGCTTGACCCCAAGAACAAGAACTGACCGGCACGGCGAAAGGAGCACAGATATTGCAACCCTTGCTTGAGATAAAGGACCTGCACGTCAAATATGAAACCGGCCGCGCTGTCGCCTATGCCTTGAATGGCGTGAACCTGACGATCGGCCACGGCGAAGCCCTGGGCCTTGTCGGTGAATCAGGCGCAGGCAAAACCACGACCGCGCTTTCCACCCTGAACCTGATCGCGCAGCCGGCCGGCAAACATACGGGCGGCGACGTGCTCTTTGAGGGGAAAAGCGTATTTGACATGACACAAAAAGAGCTCATGGCCATGCGCGGTTCGAAAATCGCCATGATCTTCCAAAACCCGCTCACCTCTCTCAACCCCGTCTTCACAGTTGGGGAGCAGATAGGCATGGTGCTTCGCAAGCACAAGAAGTCCTCGGAAAAGGAAGCGCTCAAAGAGGCGGGCAGGCTGCTGGAAGTCGTCGGCATCCCCGCGGCGCGCGTTAATGAGTTCCCTCACCAATTCTCCGGCGGCATGCGTCAGCGCGTCGGCATCGCCGCCGCCCTGGCCTGCAATCCCGCCCTGCTGATCGCCGATGAACCTACGACAGCGCTGGATGTAACCATCCAGGCGCAAATCCTTGAGCTGATCAAGGAGCTTCTCACCAAATACTCAAGCTCCCTGCTGATGATCACCCACAACCTGGGCATCGTCGCTGAGATATGCCGGAACGTCGCCGTCATGTATGCCGGACGGATAGTGGAATACGGGTCGGTGGCGGAAGTCTTCAACAACACCCTGCACCCCTATACGGTGGGCTTGTTCGGATCGATCCCCTTGCTGGACGGGCCGCGCAAACGCCTGGTATCCATCCCCGGCATGGTGGCGAACCCCGAGCATCTGCCCTCCGGCTGCGCCTTCCATGCCCGCTGTGCGCACTGCATGGACGTCTGCAAAGAGTCTGTCCCGGAGATGGTGCGCGTCAATGACCAGCACAGCGTAGCCTGCTACGCCGTGAAGGGAGGCGTGAGGCAGTGACAGCAGCCGTGAAACCCCTTGTCCGCGTCAGGAACCTGAAAAAGCACTTCACGCTGAAAAACGGGGCGAAGCTGCACGCAGTTGACGGAATATCCTTTGACATCTACGCCGGCGAGACGCTTGGGCTGGTCGGTGAATCAGGCTGCGGAAAGAGCACCGTGGGCAACGTGCTCATGCGCCTGCTGGCACCCACCGACGGGGAAATGCTCTTTGAAGAACGCGATGTCTTCGCCGCCACAGGCAAGGCAAGGCTGGAATTCTGCAAGCTGATGCAGATCATCTTCCAGGATCCCTACTCCTCCCTCAATCCGCGTAAAACCATCCGTTCCATCCTGCTGGAAGCTTACAAAATCCATGATTTAGCCAAGGGGGAAGAACTGGAAACCAGCATCAAGGCGCTTTGCGAGGATACGGGAATACCCGAGGACATGCTCAGCAAGTACCCGCATGAGCTTGACGGCGGGAAAAGGCAGATTGTTGGGATTGCCCGCGCCCTGTCGCTCTCCCCTAAGTTCATTGTCTGCGACGAGCCGGTGTCATCACTGGATGTCTCCATCCAGGCCACCATCATCAACCTGCTGATGGAACTGCAGAAGAAGCGCGGCCTGTCCTTCCTGTTCATATCGCATGACCTCAGCGTTGTGCGCCATATCTCCAACCGCATCGCCGTCATGTACCTGGGCCAGATCATCGAACTGGCCCAAACGGATGAAATATTCGCCAATGCCCTGCATCCCTATACCATTGCCCTGCTGTCCGCCGTGCCCAAGGTGCGCATCGGGCAAAAAGTCAAGCGCATTGTCCTGCACGGCGACGTCCCCAGCCCCGTCAATCCCGGCGGCGCCTGCCGTTTCGCCCCGCGGTGCTGGATGGCGCAGCCCCTATGCTCCCAGCAGGCCCCTGAATACAGGGAAGTATCGCCCGGTCACCATGTCGCCTGCCACTTTTACGAACAGAGCAGGCAAAAGGCGGAAGAGGTCCAGGAGAGCATGCGCACTGCCGCGGCGCTGCAGGTAAACTGATATTTCAAATCAACTTTCAACAGGAGACAGAAAATGATCAACAGCACCCCCATCGTGACAGAGATGCAGGTCATCCCCGTTGCCGGTTACGACAGCATGCTGCTGTCCCTGAGCGGCTGTCACACGCCTGTTTTTGCCCGGAACCTGGTGATCCTGAAGGACAGCTCGGGCCATGTCGGGCTGGGCGAAACCCATGGCGGGGACCGTATCACGCGCAGCCTCGAGTCCTGGAAAGAGCGTATCGTCGGCCGTCCGATCGGGCAATACAGGAAAATCGTGGGAGAGCTTGCCAGCGGACACCGACAGCGCTCAAACCTCGACGGGGAAGGGCTGCAGCGCCTTGACTTGAAGAAGATGCTGTCCTTTGTGGTCCATGCCGAAGGCGCGGTGGAAGCCGCGCTGCTTGACCTGCTTGGCCAGCATATGGGGCTGCCTGTGTGCGATATGTTGGGCCAGGGCCGCCAGCGCGAGGATGTCACGGTGCTGGGTTACCTGTTTTATGTCGAGGATAGCAGTAAATCCCCCGAGCCCTACAGGCGTGAAGATGATTCCCGCATACCCTGGCATCGCATACGCAATCACCAGGCGCTGACGCCGGAGGCCATCGTTGAGCAGGCGCAAGCCGCCAAGGCGTATTTCGGTTTCAAGGACTTCAAGCTGAAAGGCGGCGTCCTGCAAGGCGAAAAGGAAATGGAGAGCGTCCGCGCGCTGAAGAAAGCCTTCCCCGACGCGCGCATCAATATCGACCCCAACGGCGCCTGGTCATTGGATGAAGCCGTTAGTCTGTGCAGGGATATGAAACAGGTGCTGACCTACGTGGAAGATCCCTGCGGACCGGAGGCGGGCTATTCCGGACGGGAGATCATGGCCGAGTTCAAGCGGGCCACCAATCTGCCCGTCGCGACCAACATGATCGCCACCGACTGGCGGCAGCTGAACCACAGCCATGTACTGGGCGCGGTGGACATCCCCCTGGCGGACCCGCACTTTTGGACGATGGACGGCGCGGTGCGGGTGGCACAGCTTTGCGATGCCTGGGGTATGACCTGGGGCAGCCACTCCAATAACCATTTTGATGTTTCCCTGGCGATCTACACGCAGTGCGCCGCCGCGGCGCCGGGCAATATCACCGCCATGGATACGCACTGGATCTGGCAGGAAGGGCAGCGCCTGACCAAAGAACCGCCCGTCATTAAAAACGGCGTGGTGCACGTCAGCGATAAACCCGGCCTTGGGCTGGATATCGATATGGATCAGGTGATGAAGGCCCACGAACTCTTCAAGACGCTTAAAAGCGGCGACAGGGATGACGTGCGCATGATGCAGACCCTCATCCCCGGCTGGGTTTTTGACAGCCGAAAACCCTGCCTGGTGAGGTAATCGATAAAGTACTGAACATGAAAGCGGGCCGGAACATAGCTCCGGTCCGCTTCCTTACAGCCTCATGATCAGATAATTCGGATCTCACGCAGCACGCGCTCAAGCTCGGTTCGCTGCTGGCTGCTAAGGGGCTTGATGGGCGCGGCGCAGTCGCCCGCGTCAAACCCGATCATTTTGAGGCCTTCCTTGATGACGACGGGAAAAGTGCCCATGTTGGTGGCCACACGCAGCGCTGCCAGACGGAACTGGGCTTCCAAAGCCGCCTGATAGTCTCCATTTGCGAAATTTTCATAGATATCGACCGCCACCCGCGGGGCCACATTGCCGCAGGAGGTGATGGCGCCTGTGCACCCGTAGAGCAATCCGGCCAGAATCATGGTATCGCGTCCCATCAGCACATGAAAGTCATCGCGGTGACGGGTCAGGCGGATATATTCCTCCGCGTTTGTCATATCCCCGGTGGAATCCTTGACACCCACGATATTGGGGATCTCCGCCAGCCTGGCGATCGTTTCGGGAAAGGCGTGCACATTGGTTTTCGGACGATTATTGTAAATGATGATGGGGATCGATGTCCCCTCAGCTATGGCACGGTAAAAATCATACAGTTCATCGGGTGTCTGTGAGATGAACATAGGCGTCAGGACGGACAATGCGGCAACGCCCGCGCGCTGGGCGATCCTGGCCAGGCGAAGCACGCCTTTGGGCGTAATGCTGTTCGTCCCGGCGTAAACGGTCATTTTCCCCTTGGCTTCTTCAATGGAGACCTCAAGCATGCGCTGAAAAACATCATCGGTGAAAGCGTAGTATTCCCCTGTCGTGCCAAAGGGAAAGATTCCGTGGACGCCGTTTTCACGCCAAAAGCGCAGGAGCCTGCGGTACATGCTTTCATTGAAATTGCCGTCCGCGTCAGTTGGCGTAACGACCGGAATAATAATGCCCTTTGGTATGAAAGCCATCGCGATCACCTCATCTGTATTGATGCATTCTCAGCGCACCAGCGCGGGCCGTTTGGGGTCAAACTTCCATCCCGGGATCAGGTACTGCATGCCCTGCGCGTCATCGCGGGCGCCCAGGCAGTTTTCCAGGTACAGCGCGTGGGCCTTTTTAATCTGCGCCATATCCGGTGCAATCCCCAGGCCCGGATACTTGGGCACCCGGATATGCCCGTCCTTGATGGCAAGCGGTTCCACCGTCAGGCGTTCAATGCCTTCCTGCCAGATCCAGTGGGTATCAATGGCAGCGATATTGCCAGGCGCGGCCGCAGCAGCGTGGGTGAACATGGCAAGGGAAATGTCAAAGTGGTTGTTGGAATGGCTGCCCCAGGTCAGGCCGAAGTGGTGGCAAAGCTGCGCAACCGAGACAGAGCCTTCCATTGTCCAGAAGTGCGGATCGGCCAGGGGGATATCCACCGACTGCAGGGCAATGGTGTGCGCCATCTGCCGCCAGTCGGTGGCGATCATATTGGTCGCGGTGGGCAGCCCTGTGGCGCGGCGGAACTCGGCCAGTATCTCCCGGCCCGAGTATCCCTGTTCGGCCCCGCAGGGATCTTCGCAGTAGGACAGGATGCCGTGCATGTCTTTGCACAGGTCAACGGCGTCCTTGAGCAGCCAGCCGCCGTTGGGATCAAGCGTTATGCGGGCCTTGGGAAAGCGCTCCTTGAGCGCCCTGATGGCCTTGATCTCTTCCCTGCCCTCCAGCACGCCGCCCTTGAGCTTGAAATCGCTGAAGCCGTACAGCGCCTGGGATGCCTCAGCCAGCTTGACCACCGCTTCGCAGGTCATGGCTTCCTGGCTGCGCAGGCGGTACCAGGCAACATCGCTTTCAGGCTGCGATGTGTAAGGCAGGCCAGTCTTGCCGCGGTCGGCAACATAAAACAAATAGCCAAGGACTTTCACGGCGTCTCGCTGCTGGCCATCCCCCAGGAGCGCTGCCACGGGCTGCTCCAGATACTGGCCAAGCAGGTCCAGCATTGCCGCTTCCACTGCCGTGACGGCATGGATGGCCGTGCGCAGGTCAAAGGTCTGCAGGCCGCGCCCCCCTTCGTCCCGGGAAGCGAATGCCTTGAACATAGCCGTCTTGATGTTCTTGTAGTTGGCAACGGACTGCCCAAGGACGAGCGGTTTTGCGTCCTCCAGCGTCTGGGTGATTTTCTGCCCGCCGGGCACTTCCCCAACGCCCGTGCTGCCCGATGAATCCTGCAGGACCACGATGTTGCGCGTGAAGTAAGGCGCGTGCGCCCCGCTGAGGTTGAGCAGCATATGATCGCGGCCCGCGACGGGGAATACCTGCATCTGCGTTATGTGGGGTGTCACATCCATCCTCCTCTTCAAGAATGCCATTTGTCCTGTTCTGCCTGCCATTATGCCTTTGGATTTCATGCCGTGCAATACACCCATCCGCGCTGCCGGAAGAATTCAGCCCTTAATTCACCATATTCTTCAATTGAGGGTGCACTGCATGAAACAAGCTTGTTAATCCATGCAACATCCATTTCACTCCCGGTCCATATGAGAGGGGGAGAAACTGACGACGATGTCAAAACGTTTCATCTTGCGCCACAAAGTGCTCTTGCTGATCCCCAACTCCCGCGCGACCGCGGTCCTGTGGCCCTTGTGTTTTGCCAGGAGCCTGAGGAGAGTATCCTTTTCGGGCGATTCATATACAACCGCAGGAATAGCCGCGCTGTCGCCCGTGTGCGGGGCGCTTGTGAACTGCAGCGGCAAATGCGCGCGCACCAGGGCTTCATCTATCAGTTTGCTGTCCGTGAGGATCACCATTTTTTCGCAGAACAGCTCAAGCTGCAGACCGTTGCCTTCCCAGGGCTGCGCCAGGATGAGCGCGCGCGCCGAGTCCGTGAGCATCACGAATTTGTGGTACATCCGGTTGTAGCTGCCTATTGCCCTTTCCAATATCAGGGGGACATCCAGCGCGCGCTCCCGCAGGGGGGGCAGGCGGATCTCCAGCTGGCTCAGCAGGCAGTAGAGCGCCTGGCTGAAATCGCCCCGGGCGACGCAGGCTGCAAGGTCGCCCTCTGCGCTGCAGATGATCCGCACATCCAGGGGAAGGACGCGCGGGCTGTTCTCTATCATGATGCTCTTCTCGCGCAGCATGCGCAGCAGCTGATGCTGGCAAAACGGGTCCAGGCTCTGGATGCCGCTGAGGTAGAGGGTCCCCTTGTGCGCGATCTCAAAACAGCCCCTCTGCTCTGTGCCGCCGCTTGTGCCGATGCGCCGCCCCATCAGCATGGTCCTTTGGATATCCCCGGGCAGACCGGTGCAGTCCATGGTGACAAAGGCATTTTTCTTGCGCAGGCTGGCATTGTGGATGCACTGGGCAAAAGCGCGCTTGCCCGTGCCCAGCTCACCGCTGAGCGTGATGGGAAGATCGTAGCGGGCATACCTGATAGCCAGGTCGCGCGCCTGCGTCATCTGGGGCGACTTGATCTCCAGGTCGCTGAACTGCCAGCGCGCCGTATAGCCCATGAAGTAACGCTCCTGGCGAATGCCTTCCTCCAGCTCGTCGATGGTCCTGAACTCCTGGAATGACAGGATCACGTTGTCGACCCTGCCCTCATTGGTGACAGCCGCAACATTGACAACAAGGGCGATATTGCCAAAACGCATCACGGCCGCGTAGGTGTTTTTGCCCTCCCGGAGGGCCAGGCTGATGGGATCGTCCGGCGTGGTATCCAGCAGTTCGCCGATGTGCCTGCCGACCAGGTCTTCCTTGCGCCGGTGAAAGACCTTTTCAGCCATATAGTTGGCCAGGTCAACCCTCCCCTGCGCGTTGATCCTCAGCACGCCGTCAAAGGTGTAGTTCAGCAGGGCCATGATCTCATTGCTGTTCTTCTTCTCAAGTTCCACGGCGTAGAGCACCCGCAGGGCTGTCTTCACGGCCTCCAGGATGGAATCGCGCGCGGACTCAAGGAACAGGGCCTTCAGGCCGATCTGCTCCGCGGTCTGCATGGCGATCTCCCCGCCAATGAGAAGGTCGACGCCCTCGGCTTTCGCGCGGTGAACGGCCTGGGGAATATCCGCGCTGGTGTCGACGTAGAGATTGAGGATGCTGACCCCCAGCACCTCCTCAAACACCAGCGTATCGCCAAACATATTGCGGAAGCCGACAAAGGCGACACGCGGCCTTTGCGTCTGCAGCAGCGCCTTTGCCCTGCTGAGCAGCAGAGCGATGGCCTGGCCCGACAGCACGATCTCCACGACGGGAATGCTGCAGTGCTTGATGATCAGATTCGCCTGATTGCCCCGGGCAATAGCCACCAGCGCCCCCTGCATCTGGGCGTTTGTGACCTGCTCAACGACATCGGCAGAGGAGACCAGCAGCGCCTGCGCGTCCAGGGCTTCCTCCTTGATCAGTTCCTGGGCCTCCCGGAACATCTGGGGCGTGGGCATCACCAGCAGCAGTTTGCTCATATTCCCTCCCGCTAAAAGCGGCAGGGCAGCGGCTCTGCTGCCCTGCCGGAAAGAGGCTCATCCAATCCGCCTGCCGCGGTATCAGCGGTGAATTTCGGTCGCGGCTACCCGCTCGTAAAACTTGGCGATGGCGCTGTGGTCGCTCCCGCCTTCACCCGCGGCGTGCAGCATCTTCATCATTTCCATGGCCATATTGGTCATAAACATCGGCGCGTCGACGGATTTCGCCGCGTCCAGCACGTTGTTCAGGTCCTTGATGTGCAGGTCGATCTTGAAGCCGGGCTTGAAATTGCGGTCCATGATCATGGGGGCTTTCGCGTCCAGCACCGTGCTGCCGGCAAGGCCGCCGCGAATCGCGCTGTAGATGAGGTCGGGCGATACGCCAGCTTTCTGGCCAAGCATCAGCGCTTCGCTGACAGCCGCGATATTGACCGCTACAATCACCTGGTTGCACAGCTTGGCCACATTGCCCGCGCCGATATCGCCGCAATAGACCACGGAAGCACCCATGTTCATCAGCAGCGGCTGATACTTGTCAAATGTATCCTTCTTGCCGCCAACCATAAAGGCAAGGGTTCCGTTGATGGCCTTGGGCTCCCCGCCTGATACCGGCGCGTCCAGCATATCGATGCCCTTTGCCTCCAGCTGGGCTGCGATCTCGCGGGATGCCATGGGGTTGATGCTGCTCATATCGATGAGCACCTGCCCCGCTTTCATTGACTGGATGATGCCGCCCTCTTCCAGGACGACCTGTTTCACCTGGGGGGAATTGGGCAGCATGGTCAGGATGACCTCGCACGCGCCGGCAAGGACAGCGTTGCTCTGCGCCTTGATGCCCCCCGCGGCGACCACTTCCGCCACAGCCTCCTGGTTCAGGTCGCTGACCATCAGCTCATAGCCGGCCTTCAGCAGGTTCTTTGCCATGGGTTTTCCCATGATGCCCAGTCCGATCAATCCAACACGCATGCCTTTATCCTCCTTCAATGCGACACAATCCAAATTTTTGATACATGCCCATTGTAATGGCCCGGCTTGCAGCATGCAACCATTTTTATTTTTATGTTTCACTCTTGCGCCGATTTTTGACCATATTGGGTAAATATCGTTTCTCATTGTGCATTATTCGGTTCACTAACATTGCATTTTCCGTGTCACTTCGTTGATTGGGAACGGCTCCCGGCCTGTCATCCGGGGATGGGCGGGTTCCGGCCTTGACTGCGTACGCGATCTGCTATTCTGATGCTTTCTGCGTTTTGGGCAGCGTCACGGTGAAGCGGCTCCCATGTTGGGGAAGGTTCTCCGCCGTCACGCTGCCCCCGTGCGCGTTTACCAGGGATTTGACGATGGCCAGGCCGATCCCCGCGCCGCCGGTGTCCCTGTTGCGCGACTTGTCCGCGCGGTAAAAGCGTTCAAATATATAGGGCAGTTCGCCTTGCGGAATGCCTGGGCCGTCGTCTTCCACGACGGCTGTGCAGTCCCGGCCGCAGTCCCGTATGGTGACACGGATATGTCCGCCCCTGGGGGTGTATTTGACGGCGTTTGACAACAGGTTTGTGATGACCCTGCTGATGGCGTCGCTGTCGGCCGGTATCACGCAAGCATCGCCTTCAAGGGCAAGCCGCAGTTCCTTGCCGGCCAGTTCGCCTTCGAAATTGGCGCATACGCCGCGGGTCAGCGCAAGCATGTCCAAAGGCCCGATATTCAACTTTGGATCATCGCTCTCTGCTCTTTCCAGCCGCTCCAGGTCAGCCACCAGCTTGCCAAGGCGGAGTATTTCATCATGACAGCCCTGCAGGCGCTGCGGGGTTGGCGCCCAGACGCCCTCTGTCATCAATTCAAGGTGGGTGCCCAGCGTTGTCAGCGGGGTGCGCAGCTCGTGGGCGACATCGGCTGTCAGCCTTTTCCTGATCCCTTCCTGCCTGGCGAGAGCGGCGGCCAGATGGTTGAGGGCGTACGCGAGGTCGCATAATTCCCTCGTTTTGGTATGCCCCTCAAAATGGATGAGGTAATTGCCTTCGGCGATCTGCCGGGCTATGGCGACAGTGCCGGTGATGGGGCGGGCGATACGCCTGGCCAGCAGGACACCGGTCGCCAGGGCAAGGAGCAGCGAGGCGGCGCCGACAGCGATCAGCAGCAGGTTCAGGGCATCCAGGAAGACAACGTCGCTTTCGCTTAAAAAGAAGGGGCCGAAAAAGCGGATGACCACCGTGCCTGCCGTCAGCCCGTCCACAATGAGCGGGTACTCGCGTGTGACAAAGCCGCCCGCGCTCCCATAAGCCGCCATACGGACCAGGATGTCGTCCATGATCTCTTCACAGCGCGCCATGTCATGGTGCTCTGCGTCCCATACGACAGCGCCGTCCCTGTCACGCACTTTGATGATGTAGCCGTCCAGCAGCGAAGCCATGCCCAGCGCGTAGACCGCGTCCCGGTTCCAGGCAGCCGGCCGCGGGTCGTACTGCAGGCCCAGGCTGCTGACGATATTAGCCGTCCTGTTGTTTTGCTGCGCCAGGACATTGTTTTCAAAACGCCTTTTGATGAGGGCGTTTGACAATACGCTGATCAGGCTGACCGTGACCAGCACGACCAGCATGATGGCCAGGGATATCTGCGTCCTGAGCCTGCGCAAATGCTCACCCTCCAAACTTGTAGCCAAGGCCGTGGACTGTCAGGACATAGACCGGATTTCTGGAATCGTCCTCGATCTTCTGCCGCAGGTTCTTCACATGATTGTCCACCGTCCGCTCATAGCCGTCAAAGCCGTCCCCCAGGGCGATCCCGATGAGTTCGCCGCGGGTGAACACCTTGCCGGGATATTTGACCAGCGCGGAAAGAATCTTCATCTCGCTGGGCGTCAGGGGGACTTCCTCCCCCCTCTTCCTGACAACGCCGCTGTCAAAATCAACCGCCAGATCACCCTCCCGGAAACTGTTCTTCCGGCTCAGGGGAACCAGGTCGTCAGCGGAGCGGCGCAGCACAGTCTCCACGCGGGCATGCAGCAACTTAAGGCTGAAAGGCTTGGTGATGTAATCATCCGCGCCCAGCTGAAGCCCGCGCAGCATGTCGCTCTCCTCCACCTTTGCGGTCAGCATGATGAGGGGAACGCGAGACTTCCTGCGGATAGCACGGCAGACCTCTTCGCCCGGCATATCGGGCAGCATCAGGTCCAGGATAACCAGGGAGATGTTCTCCCTGTCGAAAAGCTCAAGCGCCTGGCGCCCGCTGGCTGCCGCAAATACACGCAAGCCCTTGCTTTCCAGGTAGGAAACAAGGGCTTCAAGGATCTTCGGCTCGTCATCCACAGCCAGAATGCCGGTCTTCTTGTCGTTCATGCAGCTCGCCTGTCTTTCCATATCTGCGCCGCGGGCGCAGGGAGGGGAAGCCGCTTCCCGGCGGCTTCCCCCTGCTGATCATTCGATGACGTCGTAGCCCTGTTCTTCGATTTCCGCCTTGATCTTGTCCACCGGGCTCAGGTCAAGGTTATGCTCCACGCAAACCTGCTTCTTTTGCAGGTCAACCGAGACCTTCTCGACGCCGGGCAGGGCGCCGACCGCTTTGGTGATCGCCTTGACACAGTGTTCACAGGACATCCCGTCCACACGCAGCAGGGTACTTTGCATTTTCACTTCTCCTTACTTCAGATTAAAGGGTTTCAGCAGCTTGTCCACTTCCGTGGGTTTGCCGTCAATATCCACCGCCACCTTGGCGAAAACCCAGCCTGTTACTTTGGCGGGATCCACACCGGCTGCGATGAAAGGTTCGGGGTTGAGCACAAAGACGATGTCCTTGTCGTTCTTCGCCATGTCCTTGGCCCACTCAAACAGGTTGCCGCCGCCAAGGTTGACATTGTAATAGTCAAGCGCCGCGTGGTAACCGACGGCGTCCCTGTACTTGGCAACGATATGCTCATAGGAGGAAAGCGGGGTCGCTTCACCCTGGTAGCTCAGCGCGTCTTTGCCAAGCTTGGTCCCCACCATCAGCTTGTTGTCGTAAAAAGCGAAACTGTCCGGCAGTTTGGCGGCATCCAGGCCCGCGTCCAGGAAAGGCTGCGCGTCCAGTTCCAGCATCACATCGTGCATGGGGCTCCTGGAGAAATCCTTGCTCCAGATGAAGCGCGCGCTGCCGTCGGGCGCCGCAAGCGACCAGCCGCCGTTCATCTCATCGGGTGTCACCTTGTCAGCGGCAGCGGTGAGGAACGCGCCAAACGAGGTGACAGACTCCTTGCCGACCACATCGAGATCCTTGGCAATGGTGCATCCGGAAAGGAGCAGCATCGCTGCCAGGAGCAGACCCATCAGTGCCGGCTTTTTTATTTTACCCTTCATGTCCATATTCCATCCTTTCTTGTCGTGAAGCCTTGAATCTTTTCAGGCGCAGCGCGTTGGTGAGCACGGAGACCGAGCTGAGGCTCATGGCGGCGGCAGCGAATATCGGGTTGAGCAAGGGGCCGCCAAAGAGATGCAGCACCCCAGCCGCGATGGGTATCCCAATGACATTGTATCCAAAGGCCCAGAACAGGTTTTGCTTGATGTTGCGGATCGTCCGCTTGCTGAGGTCGATGGCCGTGGGAACGTCCATCAGGTCGCTGCGCATGAGCACGATATCCGCCGATTCCATCGCCACGTCTGTGCCCGAGCCGATGGCGATGCCGATGTCGGCCTGTGCCAGGGCAGGCGCGTCATTGATACCGTCGCCGACCATCGCGACCTTTTTGCCTTCGCTCTGCAGCTTTTTGACCTCGTTTGACTTGTCCTGCGGAAGCACCTCGGCCAGCACCCTGTCAATGCCGACCTGTCTTGCGATTGCATCGGCGGTCTTCCGATTGTCTCCGGTGATCATCACCACTTCGATGCCCATCCTGTGCAGGCTTTCAATAGCGGCCTTGCTGCTCTCCTTGACCACATCGGCCACAGCGATGATGCCGGCCAATTTGCCATCAAGGGCCACATACATAGGCGTCTTTCCCTCCGAAGCGAGCCGGTCGGATGCTTCCTCCAATTCTGCCATTGCTATGCCGCGCTCATCCATCAGCTTGCGGTTTCCGGCAAGGATTGTCACATCGCCGTTTTTCGCCTCTATGCCGCGCCCAGGGATGGCCTTGAAACCGTCCACCCCGGGCAGTTCGAATCCCTTTGCCTGAGCGTCCTGCACAATGGCCTGCCCGAGGGGATGTTCGGAATTCTTTTCCGCTGCCGCCGTGATCCGCAGCAGGTAGTCCGACTGTATGCCCGCGGCGGTGAGAATATCGGTTACGGAAGGCTTGCCACTGGTGATGGTGCCGGTCTTGTCAAATACGATGGTGTTGATCTTGTGCGCGGTTTCGAGCGCCTCGCCGCCTTTGATCAGGATGCCGTTTTCCGCGCCTTTGCCGGTGCCTACCATAATGGCGGTCGGCGTCGCCAGGCCAAGCGCGCAGGGGCAGGCGATGACAAGCACCGAGATGAAGATCGACAAGGAGAACGCCACGTCCCTTGTCCCGATATACCACGCGACCCCGGCAAGCAATGCGATGGCGCAGACGATGGGCACGAAGTAACCCGATACGATATCAGCCAGCTTTGCGATGGGAGCCTTGGATCCCTGCGCGTCCTCCACCAGCTTGATGATCCTGGCCAGGGCCGTATCGCTGCCGATCCTGTCCGCATGGAATCGGATGGTGCCGTTGGCGTTCATCGAAGCGGCGTATACGGCGTCCCCGGCCTTCTTGTCAACCGGCATGCTTTCACCCGTCAGCATGGATTCATCGATGGCAGTATGCCCGTCAAGCACTGTGCCATCCACAGGGATCTTTGAACCGGGTTTCACCACAATGACATCCCCAAGTTCCACTTCATCGATGGGGATCTCTTTTTCCTCGCCATTTTGGATGATGATCGCCGTTTTTGGCGCAAGCCCCATCAGCTTCTTGATGGCTTCACTCGTACGGCCCTTTGAAACGGCCTCCAGCGACTTGCCCAGCAGGATCAGGGTGATAATGACCCCGGCCGTCTCAAAGTAGAGTGATTCAGCCGCGCCAAAGTCGCCCAGGGCGATCTGCCGGGTATTGTAGATGCTGTAAAGGACAGCTGACGATGTGCCGATGGCGATCAGAGAATCCATGTTGGGGCTTCTTTGCGCCAGCGCCTTGAACCCAACTGTATAAAACCTGTAGCCCACGATGATGACCGGGATGACCAGCAGCAGTTCGACCAAGGCGTAGATCAGCGGGTACTTCATCGGGTCAAGCCCGCTTGGAAAGGGCAGCCGCACAAAGGTGATCATCGGCGCCATCGCGATATATAGCAGCGGCAGGGAGAACAGCGCCGAGACGATGAATTTCGTCCACAGCGTCCTGATCTCTCTGCGCTTGCGCGCCCTGTCCTCATCAGCCGCGTCAGCCTTGGATTCTTCCAGCGCCTTGTATCCGATCTTCTCAATGGCCTGCTTGATGGCGGACAAGCGCACTGTTTGCGGATGATAGGCAACGCTTGCTTTTTCTGTCGCCAGGTTCACCGATACACTTGCAACGCCCTCCAGCCTACTGACCACCTTTTCGATGCGCTGGGCACAGGCTGCGCAGGTCATGCCGCCAATGGGGATCGTGACCTTGCTCTCGACCGACTTTTCCACCACTTCATAGCCGATTTTGCTGACAGCTTCCTTGATGGTGGTCAGCGGAAGGCTGCCCGCGTCATACTCCACAAACAATTTCTCGCTTGCCAGGTTCACCGAAGCCTGCCCGATGCCGGGCAGCTTGCGGACTGTTTTCTCTATCCGCTGGGCGCAGGCCGCGCAGGTCATGCCCCTGATGCTCAATACTTGACTGTCCATGTTTCAAAACCTCCCTGAACGCCGCGGCGTTTCTTGACGGACCGCTTCGTTCACGCTATGATAATACCCATTGGGATGAATGTTCAAGTACGCACTATATTGTGCCATACTACCCAAAATGATACTGTACAAGGAGACCTCCCATGAGCTGCGACTGTTCTGGTCTCAACTGCCCGGTGGACGCGACCCTGCGCCTGATTGGCGGCAAGTACAAGGCCCTCATCCTGTGGCACCTGATTGGCGGCACCCTGCGCCACGGGGAACTGCACAAGCTGATCCCGCAGGCCACTGCCAAGATGTTCACGCAGCAGCTGAGGGAACTGGAGAGCGACCATTTGCTATCCCGCCGGGTCTATCCCGTTGTGCCGCCCAAGGTGGAATACTCGCTGACCGACTTTGGCAGAAGCCTTGACATGATCTTGAGCGCCATGTACAGCTGGGGCGCAGGATATATGCGGGACAACGGGCAGGAGATCAGCTGCTCCATGACGCCGCATGACCCGAGGGGCTGAACCTTAAGGCGCCTGGTCCACCACGGTGATGGTGCTGGTGATCATGCCCATCCAGCAGCTGTAGCGGAATATACCGGCTTTGTCCGGAGTAAACTCGATGACATTGGGGCCGTACTCGAAAGCGTGCTCAAGCCCGTACTCCGGGATGACCATCACGTTGTTGCAGCCGTTGATGCTGCCCTTTGGCGCGTCGATGGTCCATTTGACCGGTTTACCTGCGACGACGGTGATGGCGGGATAACTGCGGGCGCCCAGCGTGCTGGTGATCACCTGGACCGTCTCCTCCAAAGCCGGAGCAGGGCCGGCTTGCGCAACGGCTGCCGGACTTGCTGAAGGACTGGCTTCAGCAACAACAGCAGGGTTAACTGCAGCGACAGCATTTTCGCCCTGCGCAGATCCAAAGGACAGACCCGAAATACCGGACAAAACCCAGCCCTGAGAGAACATCGAAACGCCTAATATGACCACCAGCGCCGCGCCTGCCGTCATGACCTTGTGGGTGAATTTTCTGGAAAGAACGCTGCTCAGCGCGCCCAGCGCGAACATCAGCGGCACGGTGCCCAGGCTGAACAGCAGCATGGACAAGGCGCCTTCAACGGGGCTGCCGGTTGACAGCGCGTAGATCTGCATGGCCTGCAGAGGCCCGCAGGGCATGAGGCCATTGAGCAGGCCGATGATGAGCGGGCTCTTGCTGCCGCCTTTCTCCTCGTTGATCCTGCGGGAAAAGATCTTCGGCATCCGGGGGACAAGCCTGCGCAAACCCGGGAAGAGGCCCAGCATGTTGACACCCATGATCACCATGAAGACACCGGCAAGCAGCTGCACCGCCCCCCGCATCGCGCCCGTGAAGCTGATGACGGAACCCAGCGCGCCAACCAGCGCGCCGATGACCGTGTAAGAAATGACGCGCCCAACGTTGTACAGGAAGCTTGGCCTCAGGGCGGAAAGCTTCCCCGCGCTGCCGTCAGCCTGGGGCTGGGGGATGCACTGGGACAGGCTGATCCCCCCGCACATGGCCACGCAGTGCACCGACGTCAGCAGGCCGATGACAAACAGCATGCCGTAGCCCATGCTGGCTTCAGCCGTGGGGAAGACATTGAAGATGTCCGGCAGCCCAAAGCGCCGCAGCAGCATAAAAGCGGCCAGGATGATGACAAGGATGCCGGCGCCGCGCATCCAATGGTTGGCGGGCCTGGCGTCCTCCAGCACTTCATAGTCAAGCTTCGCAATCAGGGCAGCGATATCCCGGCGGGTGATGATGTCCGTGTCATAGCTCACATCGGCCGTTCCCCGGTTGTAGCTGACAGAGGCGCTTTCAATGCCCGCTGTGCTGCGCAGCTTCCTCTCGATCTTGTTCTGGCAGCTGACACAGGTCATGCCGCCGATGCGCAGCGTTTCTTTCTTCAGTCTTGTCTTCATTGTTTGACCGATTCCTCCTCGGATTTCCTGGGCCCGGCCAGGCTTGCCACTGCCGGGTCCCTGCTGACAATTGCCATGTTATCAGAAGAATGTATTGAAATTGTGCAGAAGCAGGAAAGCAAATAAAAAACCCTGCTGTCCGCTTGCCGTTATGGCGGACTACAGGGCTTTTGAAGGCCGGAACACCAATGCGCAGTAATCTTGCTAAATCAATATCAGGCGCCGAATACCTGCGCCGCCTCCGCCATGTTGTTGATGACTTCGACGCCAAAGGGGCAGCGCTCCTCGCAATTGCCGCAGGCGATGCAGTCGCTGCCGCGCGCGGTGAGCGAATCATAATGCTGCCTGATGCTGGGCGGTATGTGCGCCTTGTCCAGGCGGGCGATATCCAAATAGCGGTGCACGGAGGCGATGTCGATCCCCGCCGGGCAGGGCTGGCAATGGCTGCAGTAGACACAGGCGCCGCGCATCAGGCCGGTATAGCCCTGGATCACCTTGCCGTAGTCCTTCTCTTCCCCGCTCATTTCCAGATAGCGGCAGGCCTCTTCAACCTCCCGAGCGCTTGAGTAGCCCAGCATGACACTTGCCACCGCAGGGCGCGACAGGGCGTAGTGGATGCACTGGGCCACGCTCAGGGGCGCCTTGAACGGGGTATGCTCCGCGCTCAGCAGCTTGCCCGCGCCCAAGGTCTTCATCGACGTGATGCCGATACCCTTCTTCTCGCAAAGCAGGTATAGCGCCGCGCGGTCGGGATCAACGCCGTCCAGGCGGCGGTCCCCCATCTCCACCAGCATGTTTTCAAGCGTCGCGCCGGCGGGGTTCATGTCAAAAGCAGGGTTGATGCTGAACATGAGCGTTTCGATGAGGCCCATTTCAGCCATCTTTCGCGAGATGAGCGGGCTGTGCGACGTAGCGCCGATATGGCGGATGACGCCTTGCTGCTTCAGCTTGTGCGCGTAGTCAGCGATGCCGTTTTTCAGCACCTGATCCAGGGCATCCTGGGTATCCATGAAAAAGAACATGCCAAAGTCGATGTAGTCGGTATCAAGCGCCGTCAGCAGATTGTCGAAGTAGCGTTTGCAGGTGTCCACATCGCGGCTGATGTCATACTGCTCACGCAGGTCGACTGAGCCGATTTCGCCCTGGATCATGAAGTCCTTGCGTTTCCCTTTGAGCGCGCGGCCGATATTGCGGCGCACTTCCTCCCCGGGCATGAACAGGTCCATCATGTTGATGCCGGCGGCAGCCGCGGCATGGATGACCTCCTCCACCACCTCATATGGCTTGCCGTCCAGGTGTTCCGTGCCGATGCCGATGGCACTGACGTTCAAACCGGTCTTTCCCAAAGCTCTGTAAATCATGACGATCTCCTATGCGTATTTGAGCAGATCCGCGAAGGTGGAAAGGTTGTAGGTCGCCAGGCCGCATGTGACGGCGTCCCCGATGGCGGCGGAATCAAAGCCGCCGCCGATGGCCGCTTCGATGCCGGCCTTCGCGTCCTCCACCACCAGGCAGTCAGACGGGGGCAGGCCCAGCATCCCGGCCGCCTTGACAAACACCTCCGGGTCCGGCTTGGAACGGCTGATGTTGTTGCCGTCGGATATGGCGTCAAAGAAACTGCCCAGGCCGATGCGGGAAAGGATCGTGGGCGTGTTCCTGCTGGAGGAGCCGATAGCCAGCTTAATCCCCTTTAAGCGCAGCGCGTCCAGGGTCTGCCTGACCTCGTCTGACAGGTCGGCGGTGCTCATGTTTTTGAGCAGCTCACGGTACCTGTCATTTTTCCTGGTGGCCAGGGCTTCCTTTTCCTCCGCGCTCAGTGGCTTATTATAGTTTTCCAGCACAATTTCCAGGCTGGCCATGCGTGAAACGCCGCGCAGCCTGTTGTTTTTCCCCTCATCAAAATGCACGCCCAGGTCGTCCGCCAGGCTTTTCCATGCCAGGTAATGGTAGTGATCGGTAAAGCAGATGACGCCGTCCAGGTCCAGGATAATTGCCTTGTATGCCATGGTGTCCGTTCCTTTCCTATGCCAGGCGCAGCGTTTTGCCGTTTGCCAGGATGTCGATGGGATCCCCCGAAACAAGCGTATAGGCCGCGCCTTTTTCACTGACATCCACGTGGATGCGGCGGCCCCTGTATG
Organism: uncultured Christensenella sp.; assembly: GCA_964584685.1. Taxonomy (GTDB): domain Bacteria; phylum Bacillota; class Clostridia; order Christensenellales; family Aristaeellaceae; genus UBA1038. The sequence goes on from CAZPBJ010000009.1 coordinate 28,487, forward strand.
CGACAGTGAATGCATAGCGCTTCAAAGCCGCGGGCAGGGTCGGTTTGAAGGCCAGGCCCTTCTCCCCTGCGTACATGCCCGCGAAACCGCCGGTGACATCCATCCAGGTGCCGGCCATATTGGCCATGTGCAGACCGTCCTTGGTATTGCCGTGCGTGTCGTCCAGGTCCATGCGCGCCGTGCCGCGGAAGTAGCGGTACGCCTTCTCCTCTTCGCCGATCTCAGAGGCGATGATGGAGAAAGTTGCCATGGAAAGCGACGAGTCGTGCGTGGTCAGGCGGTCATAGAATTCAAAGCAGCGGCGCTTCTCTTCCACGGTAAAGCGGTCGCGCAGCAGGAACTGGGCCAGGACCATGTCCGCCTGCTTGCACACCTGATGGCGGTAGATGACCAGGGGATGGTAATGCAGCAGCAGGGGAAAATTCTCCCGGGGGATCGTGTCAAGCGGCCAGGGGACCCTGTCCAGGAAGGCGTCATCCTGCAGGTACAGGCCTGAGGCTTCATCATAGGGGATGTACATATTTTCGGCTGCGTGCTTCCAGGCTTCCTCTTCACCGGGCTGAAGGCCAATTTTATCCCGCAGGGCCTTTTCCGTTTCCGGGCGGTTTTGGCGCATCCATTCAAGCGACCAGGCGGCGAAAGTCAGGTTTTCGGCTGCCATCAGGTTGGTGTAGCAGTTGTTGTTGACCACCGCGTTGTATTCATCCGGACCTGTCACGCCGTTGATGCAGAATTTTCCGCCCTTGTTGGGATTGTAAAATCCCAGGTCCGCCCACAGGCGCGCCGTTTCCGCCAGGATCTCCGCGCCGTAGCCGCACAGAAAATCCATATCCTCCGTCGCCTGCACATAGCGCTTGACGGCAAAGGCGATATCGGCGTTGATATGGTACTGCGCCGTACCCGCCGGGTAATACGCGCTGCATTCCCTGCCGCCGATGGTGCGCCATGGGAAAAGCGCCCCCCTGGGGTGCCCCATCTCCTTTGCGCGCGCGCGTGCATCATCCAGGATGCCATAGCGGTACATCAGCAGTCCCCTGGCCTTTTCGGGCCGGATGAACAGGAACATGGGCAGTACGTAGGTTTCCGTATCCCAGAAATAATGGCCTTCATAGCCTTCGCCTGTCAGCCCCTTGGCGCAGATGTTGCTGCGCCCGTCATGCCCCGCGCTTTGAAGCAGGTGGAACAGGTTGAAGCGCAGACCCTGCAGCAGCGCGTCATCCCCCTCCAGCTCGATGCCGGCGTCCTGCCAGTAGCGGGCCAGGGTATTCCCCTGCGAGGCCATCAGTGTGTTAAAACCGGCGGCCCGCGCTTCCCTGACCGCTTCGGCCGCGGCGATGGCAAGCGCGTCCGTGTTTTGCGCGTTGCCCCATTCATAGGCCATGAACTTGTCAATGGTGACCGTTTGCCCCGGGCGCGCGTCCAGCTCCCAGGCTGCAGTCATCTGCCAGTCTTCGCAAGTGATGCCCTCCGCGGCCGGCGCTGTATGCGCCATGGCGCAGGCAACGCACAGCTTAGTATGGCGCGTCTGCTGGGTGCTGAGGCCGCCGCCTTCAAGCAGGCTGAAGACAGGCTGCGACAGGGCGCGTCCCTGCAGGCCGCTGCCGACGCGCGGGTCATTTTCGGCGGTCAGGTTGGTCACATCGCCGTCAAGCTGCGAGGTCACCGTGACCTTTCCGTCAAAATCCAGGGCTGTGATGGCCAGGCGAATGGCCGCGGCGTGGGGATGGTCAAAGCTGACAAGCGTCGTAAACGACAGGCGCAGGCGCTTGCCTCCGTGCGTCTTCCAGATCAGGGAGCGTGTCAGCACACCGCGCCCCATATCCAGCGTGCGCTCAAAACCCGAATATTCGCAGGTGTCCATATGGAAGGTTTCGCCGTCCGCCGTGACGCATATGCGCCGCGCGTCGGTCACATTCAGCATCGTCTGGCTTTCCTCGGCGAAAGCGTAGGCGATCTCACCGTAGCGGATCTTCTCGGTCTCATAGAAAGCGTTCAGGTAGGTGCCCCGCACACCCAGCGCTTTGTCCGCGAAGCCTTCCTCATAGCTGCCGCGCAGCCCAAGGTAACCGTTGCCCAGGGAAAAAACGGATTCGTTCTTCTTGACGCATGCCTTGTCAAAGCTGTTTTCCGTGATACGCCAGGGATGGACCGGATAAGTATGAACTTCCATGCACTCGCGTTCCTTTCTATCTGTCTGGGCAAGGCCAGATTAGCACCCGGGCTTCGGAGTGTCAACCTTGCGGTGATGCAATGTACGCTTGGGACAGCCAGGACAGGAGCGCCTGAACGAATTCGTCCGTGTGGGTTTCCATGGGGCAATGCGCCGCGCCCCGGATGATGCCAAGGGTCACGTCCGGGCGGATCTCCAAAAGCCTTTGGGCTTGGCTGACAGGCACCCAGGTGTCTTCGCTGCCCCACAAAGCAAGAATAGGCGTTGATATCCCTTTGAGCAGGCTTGCGTCTTCATTCCGTGCCGTCTTTAACAGATTCGCGCTTGCCGCGGCTGTGCCGGGCAGGGTGAGCGGCGCCAGATAGCCTTGGATTTGAGCACGCGTTGGCACGCTCCCATAGGCTGACGTCAGGAAACGCTTGATGTTGTTTTCAGTCACCAAGAGATGTTCCAAGGCGACCTGCAGCCACCTGCTGACCGGTGGAAAGGCGGCGGCGCCGATCCCCCTTAGGGTGTCAAACAAGGCCGGATCGATCAGGATCAGACTTCTTGTCCTGCCTTCGTTTTGCAGCGCCATGGCTGTCACGGTTCCCCCGCCCATGCTGTGGCCGGCCAAATGCCAGGGCAGCCCTGCCAGCTCGCCCTGAAGCGAATGATCAATGATGTCCAGCAGCTGCCACAGGTATTCCGCCCTGTTCGCCTGGCTGTGGTCATACCCGGGGTTTCTGTCGCTGTAGCCAAAGCCGGGCAGGTCAACCAATACAACATGGTATCCCTGCCGGGCGATCAAAGGGGCGGCAGGTTCAAAGGAGAAGGTCGACCCACCCAGGCCATGGACGAACAGCACCTTGCCTTTCACCAGGGTCTCTGTCGAGGGATAGCTGCGATAGTGGAAGGATGTTCCATTGATCACTGCCCTTTGGCTGTTTTCAAAAGGCTTAAGGCTTGCCATGGACGCGGCCTGGGAGAGCGGGATCAGATACGGCAGGGCTGCCAGCAGCAGGAGACCGCTCAGCACAGAAATCCCAATCGCCTTCAGCGTCCTTTTTCGTCTATTATGCTTCATCCGATCCTCCGGGCAAGGAGATTGTTTCGCTGAGCTGGGCTTTCTTCAGAAAAAACCTGCCTATCAGCTCCTGCCTGAGGCTCAGCAGGTGCTCCGAAAAAACACGCGTTTCCTCGCCCAAACCCTTGATGTCAGACGCCGCGTCAAGCCGCCGCAGGATCTGGACGCCGGCGTAGGTATCGCAGATCTCCCCCAGGTCGTGCTGCAGCTGCTTGAGTTCTGGCAATTCAATCCATGTGCTTTCAAGAGGCAGACGCACATTATCCTGAACGTTGTGCAGTTTTTTCAGCCTGATCCGCAGGCTGTGCATTTTGACATGGTCATCGTCATCCTGTGCCTTCAGGGCATCGGCAAGGGCCCGGTTCCATTTGCCATACCGCTGCAGCGCAAGCAGATCAAACCGCGCGGGATCAATGTCCCACCGCAGGATCCAGGACGAGATACCATTGATAATAATGCCCAGGGAGTCATCGGCCAGGTAACCGCACAGGGCGGTCCCTTCCTTCTTTCGTTCGTTCTTAAGGAGGCCTGCCAAGGCTTTGCGGCTTGAAAGCCCCTTGTTCTTCTTGAGAAATGAACGCAGCTGATCCTGCAGCACATCGATTTCGCGAATATATGCCAGCCTGCCCGCGACCGCCTTGAGCGCGGACTGCATGCTGACATATTCCTCGCCGTTCAAAGCAGGCTTGATGAAGGACAGCAGGGACCTTGCCCGCCTGATGGACACTCTCAGTTCATGGGCGCACGCCACGTCATCCGGATCCCGCAGGAAGCGGCTTTGCCACGATGTAATATCCTGAAGGACACTCACCAGGGCATGTTGAAAATCTTCGAGCGTGGTATGCTCCCGGGCAATGGCTGACACTTGCGGCAGGGACGCGCGATACAGCCAGCGCACTGCCGCCCTTGGCGGCGCTTTATCGCTTAAGGACAGCCCCGCCATTGCGCTTTTCTTGAATGAGATCCTTGTGCCGCAAAGCTGTTCACTCCAATCGCCCAGGTGCGGCATATGCCCTATGACGATCACTGTGGCCTTGTCGTCCGCCTTGCCCAGTTCATCATGGAAAGCTGTTTGGTCACCGTCATAGATCCAGTCATAGCTTGAAACGCTTTTGATTTCCAGTGCATCCGCGATCATTTGCGCGGTCTGCAGGGCCCTGGCTGCCGGGCTTGTCCAAATAAGGATCCGCTTCCCCGGCTCCAGATGTTCCCGCAGCCTGGGAATGGCGTCTTCCAGCTCCATCCTGCCCTTTGGCGTCAGCTGCCTGCCCGCGTCATCCGCCGCGGTGCCGATATCGGCTGCCGCTGCGTGCCTGACAAGAATAATGTCCATATATTTCCACCTCTTGGGCGCATCGGGTTTGCGCCCGCGTCACATCATCAATTATCATACCCCTTTGGATGCAGGGATAAATGGAAAGCGCATAGAATTGTCACAGCAGGGAAGACCACAATATCGGCATTCGGACGAGCTGAACAAGGATGATTGGGACCCCCGCATACATAGCGGGGAGAAGAGGCGATATGAATCTGAAACCCTGGTTAAAGAACATCATGTCCATGGTCGTCGTTGCGGTTGGCGGGTTCATCCTGTTCAACCTGGCGTTTATCCTGATGGCCAGCCTGGCAAATATCGCGGATCTTTTACTTAAAAGACCCCAAAATATGGCCCCTTCGCTTGCTGCCAGGGCGGTATTCCTCGTTCTGCTGCTGGCCGCGTCCTGGTTTGTCTTTCGTTCAAAATGGAGCGATACCCTCAAGGCAGCTTTCATGACCCTGCCCCTGATGGTGGCGCTTGTCATGCTTGGGATGACGCTTCACGGGCAGCCTGACGTGACGGTGCTTGGCGCGGGTGCGCTTATCATTGGCGCTGTGCTGCTTTGGCTCATCAGGAAGAAATTGCCGTGGATCTATTATTTCGCATTGGGGTATGTAACTGCCCTTGCCCTGTATGTCATGCTGGCAAGGATCGATATCTGACAACGTAATAATCAAAGCGCGGCAAAGGAGGCAAGGGAAACATGGAAAAGGTTCGCTTTGGGATCATCGGCTGCGGCAGCGTGACGGAAGTCAAGAGCGGGCCTGCCTTTCAAAAGGCGGAAGGCTCTGCGCTTGAGATGGTGATGCGCCGTGACGCGGCGAAACTGAAAGACTACGCGCAAAGGCATCATGTACCCAGGTACTCGACAAACTACCTCGACCTGCTGCGGGATCCCGGTATCGACGCGGTCTATGTGGCGACGCCGCCTGATTCGCATGCCTTCTACACCATGGAAGCGGCAAAATTCGGCAAAGCCGTCTATGTGGAAAAGCCCATGGCGCGCACGATGGCGGAATGTGAAGCCATGGCCGGCGCCTGCAGGGACGCGGGCGTGCCGCTGTACGTCGCCTATTACCGCAGGGGGCAGCCAAAGTTCCTCAAGGCAAAGGAACTGCTGGCGTCGGGCGCGCTTGGCCGGGTGCGTTCCTTCAGCTACCTCTTCGCCTGCCCGCAGCCCGATGTTGACCCGCAGAGGCCCTGGCTGCTGGACAAGGAAAAGGCGGGCGGCGGGCTGCTGTATGACATCGGCTCCCACATGGTTGATACGATTTGTTTCCTGCTGGGCCATCCCCTGGAAGCGGTTGGCAGGTCGGCCAACCTGAGCGGCAAGCATGGCACGGACGATGTCAGCAGCGCGCTTTTCCGCTTTGCCTCAGGCGTTCAGGGCACTGTTCAGCTGTCCTTCAACGCCGCGGAGCAGATCGACCGGCTGTGGATTTCCGGCAGCGAGGCCAGCATGACGCTTTCCATCATGTCCAATGAGCCGCTCGCACTGGAGAAGAACGGGAAGATCACAAGCTTCGGTTTTGAACCCTTGCAGCATGTGCAGCAGCCTTATATCCAAATGGTGGTCAACAGCCTGCTGGGCAAGGGGACGCTGGACAGCAGCGGCAAAGACGCGCTGTTGACCCAGGCATTGCTGGAAATCATTGACAGGTCAGGCGTTTGGACAAGGGCAGGCATCCTGCCGGACTGACTAGGCTTTAGCGCGCGTGCTTCTCCACCGCAGCGGAGAAATGCCGTATGCCTTTTTGAACGCGCGGGAAAAATGGTCCACCGAGCCGTATCCCACCAAATGGGCGATATCGACCACCCTCAGCGACTCGTTGAGCAGGTATTCCCTGGCGCGTCCCAGCTTCAAACTGCGCACAATGGCCGAAAAGCTTTGGTTCAGGTTGCGCTGGATCATCCTGCACAAGTAGGTCTGGCTGTAATGAAACACCTTGGAAAGGGATGTCAGCGACACTGTGCGGAAATTCTGCTGGATATACTGCAAGATAAGCGGAAAATCCGCGCGCGGCGCCTTAAGCTGATCCATCCTGTACACCTTGGCCGTATCGCTGTAAAGGCGCAGGACCTGCGCCAAAAACAAGTTCAATAAGCTGATGCAGATCGCGTTGGCGTACGGGTCGGCCTGGTTGCACTCGTATATCAACTGATGCAGCAGCGTCTTGACGGACGGCTGCAGCTGGGTCTTCAGTCTGAGGAAGTTGGACTGCTTGTCCCCGTAAAGCGAATGGCGGAAAAACGTGGAAACCAGGTCCTTTTGCGTCATCAGGCCGCCAAAGATGGAGTCAAAGGTGCTGGAGCGGACGGCAATGCAGATGGCAAGGCCGTTTTCGTCGATGGGCTGGTTGTGGGGGGACATCGGCGGCACGATGCACAGGTCGCCCTCCTCCAGCAAAACCGTCTCCCCGTCAAACAGCAGCCTGCAGCTGCCTGCGTAGAGGTAGGTGATCTCAAAATAGTCATGGGCGTGCAGCTGCTCGATGATGTGCGGAAAGTGCTTGAAGCAAAATACGTCCTTTTCAAAGGGGAACAGTGTCACTTCCTTGATCAGGGCGTCCCTGCCGTCCACTGCGTTGTCCCGGATGATGCTGCCGGCCTCAAGGGGAAAGCTCAGAATGAACCTGTCCAATGCCTCTGCTGAATCCAATTCAGGAAAAGGCGGAAGCAGCTCCCGTGTTTCGCTCAGCAGCCCCGCCTGGCGCAGCGCAAGCAAGGCTTCCGGAAAGCCCAGCGCCCTGTGCGTTTGCCTATAATAATCAAGGACATACGCCTGGACCTTTGCCGCTGTGGTGTAAAGCTTTTCGCCCTGCATCTCCTCTTCGCCCCCGTTCTTCACCTGGTTCAAGTATAGGAAAGCCGGGGAAGCGTGTCAAGCAATGAGCAAAATAAGTCGGAAAATGAATAACAAAATGCATGTACTCAAGATGGCCGTATTGGTAAGATTTCAAACAGATACTCCTGAGCATTCCCTTTCAGGCGCCACGACAAGCGGAGCTGCAATGAAACAAGCAAGCAAGATTCACCAGGATGTGCCCATGATCGAAGTTCGCGGCCTGACAAAGCATTTCGGGCCGACAATCGCGCTTGACGGCGTCAGCATGCAAATCTTTCCGGGAATGATCACCGGACTCATCGGTGAGAACGGCTCCGGGAAATCCACCGTCACCTCCATCGTCGCGGGGATGCAGCAGCCCACTTCGGGCGAGATGCTGTACAAGGGCAAACCGCACCGCCCTGCGACCATGATCGAGGCTGGCAAAAACGGCATCGGGATGATCGTGCAGGAACAGGGATATGTGCCCGGCATCACCATCGCGCAGAATATTTTCCTGGGAGAGGAGAGTCTCTTCCGCAAGGCTGGCATCATCCGCCGCGGGAAAATGCACGCGGCCGCGCTTCAGGCACTGCATAAGATCGGCATGACGGATGTCGATCCTTCCCTTGTGATCAATGACCTCAACCTGCAGGACCGCAAACTGGTGGAGATCGCCAGGATCATGCGCAGGGACCCGGACATGCTGATCGTTGACGAGACAACGACCGCCCTGTCCCAAAAAGGCCGCAGCCTGCTGTACGGCATCATGCAAAAGATGCGCGATGAGGGCAAGGCGGTGGTCTTCATCTCCCATGACCTGGATGAGCTGATGCAGCTTTGCGATACCCTGTCCATCCTCAGGGACGGGAAGCTGATCGCCACGCTGGACAAGGCTGATTTTTCCCCGGCTGCCATCAAGCGGCTGATGGTCGGGCGGGAACTGAGCGAGCATTACTACCGGGATGACTACCAAAGCAGCCGGGACAGGGAAGCGATCCTTGACGTGCGCAGGGCGACCTCCGGATCAGGGCTGCTGATGAACATATCGCTGCAGGTGATGAAAGGCGAGATCCTGGGTTTGGGCGGTTTGTCCCACTGCGGCATGCACGAACTGGGCAAGCTGCTGTTCGGTGAAGATAAGCTGCTCACGGGCGCTGTGACGCATGTGCCAACGAACAAAGCCGTCACCGGCGCGCGGGAGGCCATGGCGCTAGGCATGGGCTATGTGAGCAAGGACCGCGACCAGGAAGCGCTTGTGCTGACGGCGTCCATCAAGGACAACATCGTGTCCGCGGGGCTGGACCGCGTCAGGACGGGACCTTTCCTGCTGCCGTCAAGGATAAGGGATTACGTGATGGCCCAGGTGAAGCGCCTGTCGATCAAATGCGCCTCCATCGAGCAGAATGTCCAGTACCTGTCGGGCGGCAACAAGCAAAAAGTCGTGTTTGGCAAGTGGATCGGCCGGGACTGCGACATCCTGATCCTCGACTGCCCGACCCGCGGGGTGGATATCGGCGTAAAGGCATCCATGTACCAGCTTATTGAAGACATGAAAAAGGCCGGCAAAACGATCGTCATGATCTCCGAGGAACTGCCCGAGCTCATCGGCATGTGCGACCGGATCCTGATCCTTAAAAACGGCATGCTGTCGGGCGAATTCCGCCGCAGCCCGGACCTGTCGGAACTCCAGATCATCGAGTGCATGATATGACAAGCGTGGAACGGATGCAGATGAAAAGACACTGGGAAAAACTGAAGAATTACTTCCCGATGCTCGGCCTGCTGATTTTGACAGCCTTCTTCACCATCACCACAAACGGCGCGCTGCTCAGCGCCATGAGCCTGCAAAGCCTGCTCAACCAGGTCATCGCGACAGCCCTGGTGGCCCTTGGCGCGGTGTTTGTGTTTGGGTCGGGGAACTTTGACATGTCCATAGGCGCCTGCGTCTGCCTGTGCGCGATCATCGGCGGCAAGGCGGCCATTGCGACGGGCAGCCTGCTTGCGGCGCTGGCGGTATGCATCGGCCTGGCCCTGTTCATCGGCCTGCTGAAGGGCCTTTTCGCCTCCTATGTGGAGGTTCCCCTGTTCATCGTGACCATCGTGCTGGGCTCGGTCATTTCGGCGCTGACGCTCTTCATCCTGGGCGACGCCACATCCATCCACCTGAAAGACGCCGCCATTGCCATCCCGGCCTTCTCCTTCACGGACATGAGCGTCATCAATATCGTGGTGCTGGGCTCCTATTTCATCCTGTGCCTCGTCCTCTTCCTGTTCACCCCCCTAGGCAGGGAGATCAAACTGCTGGGCGGCAGCGCGGTCACCGCCCGGCAATCCGGCATGAACATCCGCAAAGTCAAGCTGCTCGCCTTTCTGGTAGGCGCCCTGGGCATAGGCCTTGCTGCCTTCGTCATCCTCGTGCGTGTCCGGAACATCGGCAATTCAACCGCCTCTTCCATGGGGACCGACATCATGATCGCCCTGGTGCTGGGCGGGATGCCCCTGTCGGGCGGCCCGCGGTCAAGGATCAGCGCGGGACTGATAGGCGCCATGGCCATCACGGTGCTCAACGCGGGCCTGACCATGATGGGGCTGAGCCTTGCCGTCATCCAGATATTCCGCGCGTTTGTTTTTCTGGTTGTAGTCTATGTTGCGAGCATGACCTATCGCACAAGGCTTTTACCCAGGTAATAATTCAAGGAGGAAACCAACCATGAAGAAAATGCTGTCCCTGATCCTGGTGCTTGCGCTGACCTTCAGCCTGGTGTCAAGCCTGGCCGCGCAGGCCGAACCCGTCCTGTCCGCCGACGGGAAATTCCCGGCGGAGACGATCAAAGTCGGTTTTGTCAACTACGACACCTCAGCCGAACAGGTCCTGGGGATCCAAAGGTACTTTGAGTACCTGCAGACGGCCTTCAACTTCGAAGTGATCTGGTCTGAAGCGCTCAACAGCGCGCAGGCTGAGTTCGCCTTCATCGAACAATGCGCCGCGGCCGGCTGCAAGGCGATCATCGGCTACTACAACGAAGGCAAGTCCGAATCCGTCAAACTGGCTGCCGACCTGGGCATGTACTACTGGGGCGGCGCGGTGAACAATGACATCTATGGGCCGGAAAAGGCCAATCCCATGTACCTGGGCGGCTATGTCTCAGGCGGCGAGAAGGACGAGAACTACCTTGCCGGCTACGCCATCGGCAAAGCCCTGACCGACGCGGGCAGCAAAAAGATCATCGTGATGAGCGGCGGCAAGGACTACGGCGTTGAATTCTTTGTCAAGCGCTACAACGGCATCATGGATGCCATCAAGGACGGCGGCGCAGAAGTTGCCTACGAAGTGCCCGGCTGGCCCGGCACCGAAGTGTTTGCCGCCCACCAGACATCCGCCCTGCAGACCGACGCCGACGGCCTGGCCGGCACCCTGACGTGCATGATGTGGCTGCAGCCCATGCAGGTTGCCGGCAAAATGGGACAGATCAAGGTCGCCGGCATCGAATCGGTATCGGCTGACCTGGGCGGCCTGATGGCAGGCGGCATCTACGTCGGCGCCTTCTCTGAGATCGCAGACATCTTCGGCCTGTCCATCCCCATGATCATCAACGCCGTCACCGGCTTTGGCGACCGGCAGCGCAACGCCGACGGCACAGCCGGCAGGGTCAGCGTCAGCAACTGGGTCATCACCAATCCCGACGACATGTTCTTCTACGCCCAGCTCCAAAGCGGCGAAGGCTCCTGGGTGTTCAGCATCGACGACATCAAGTCCGTGCTGGGCGCGTACAATCCCGCCTTCACGCTGGATGACATGAGCAAACTCTACTCGGCCGTGACGGCTGAGGAGATCCGCGCCAGGCACGCGCAATAAGTTAACCTGTCAATCCATCCCATCCATGATCCGTCCGGGGGCGGGGCTGCGCCTGCGCCCCCGGACTTCTTAAGAGGTATTCCATGCAGTCAAAGATAAGCAGGTTAAGCAAGAATGTGCTGATCACCCTGGCGGCGCCGGTCCTGACCTACCTGTTTTTCCTCATCCTGACCAGGCTGATGGGGAAACCCGGCTTTGGCGCTGGGCCTGATTTGCGCGTCATCGTACAAAACACGGTCTATTCGGGCTTCATCGCCCTGGCCGTATCCTACAACCTGACCTCCGGCCGCTTTGATTTCTCGGTCGGCTCCGTGCTGATCCTGTCAGTCATCCTGGGCGGAACGCTGGCAAAACAGCTGGGCGGGGGCCCGGTGGGCATGCTGCTGATGATGATAGCGGTCGGCCTGGGCTGCGGGCTCATCTCGGGCCTGTTGTATGTGACGGTCAAGCTGCCGCCCATGATCACTTCGCTGGGCGTCGCGATGGTCTTTGAGTCCTTCGGTTTCATGCTCAACGCTTCAAAAGGCATCCGTTTGATCGGCAGGTTTGACCTGCTGATTTTCGCCCAGTCTCCTTACAATATCCTGCTGATGTGCGGTGCGCTGGTCATTTTGGTCTACCTGCTCAATTTTACGCAGTTTGGCTATAACTGCAATTCCCTCAGGACAGGGCAGAAAAACGCGGTGGAAGTCGGCATCAACGAGAAGAGGAACGCCGTCGCCTGCTATGCCATCGCGGGCGCCCTGATGGCCTGCGCGGGCGCCGGCTACATTTCCCAGTACGGCTACCTTGCCCCGCAGACAGGGCTTTCCAGCATGTCGTTCATCATGGGCGCCTTCCTGCCGATGTTCATCGGCGGATCGCTTGCCAAGTATTCCGACAGGAACATCGGCGTTGTCATGGGCGCCTTTGTGCAGGCAAGCATTTCCTCGGGCCTGGTCAAGCTGGGCGTAAGCAGCTCGCTCAAGACCATCATCGACGGCACCATCGTGCTGCTCTTCCTCATCTACGTGTCCAACAGCCACAAGATCGTCATCAACAAGCTGCACGCGCAGAAGAAAGCCCTGGCGGAAAGTCTCGGCGGCTGATCCAGACAAATACAGGCAGGCCATCAACAGTTTAGAATTGGAGAAGAGACGCATGCTGAAGAAAGCGCCCTATGAGATCGCGCCCGAGAAAAGGGTAAGGGTCATCATTGACACCGACGCGGGCTGTGAGGCGGACGACCTGTTCGCGATCGCCCAGGCATTGATGACCCCCAAGTTTGAGGTCCGCGGCATCTGCGCCGAACACTTCTCTCATGATTTTGAGCCCAACAGCGAGCAGCTCAGCTACGACGTCATCCTGGAGACCCTGGGCAAGATGGACCTGACGGGGGAAGTCGCCGTTTACAAGGGTTCGCCGCCCTTTGAGGGGCCTGCGCAGTACCGGCCCGGCGAAGCCTCCGGCTTTATCGTGCGGGAGGCCTTGAGCGATGACCCGCGGCCCCTGTACGTCATTCTGCTGGGCGCTGTCAGCAATGTGGCGGCCGCTTTCCTGACTGAGCCTTCAATCGAAAAAAGGCTTGTGCTGATTGGCGGGCTCTACCCCAACGGCAGCTGGTATTTCAACTCCTGCAACGATCATCACGCCTATAATGTCCTGCTCAACAGCGGGGCGGAGTGGTGGACCACCGACCTTCCCATGGGCGTGGGCATGCAGGCCGGCATGATGCAGCTGTACAACCGCGTTTATCCCTGCGGAGAGCTGGGCAAATTCCTGTATGAACGCACGCAGTGGGCCGTCGAAAAACTGACGCGGCTCATCTCACAGGACAGGCAGACAGGCCGCATGGGGGCGGGCATCAGCGATATGGCCTACGCTGCCTTTATGCCCACCGGCGAAAATTGGGCATTTTGGGATTGCGCCATGGTCGGTCTGGCGATCTATGACCAGATGGACGTCCATGTGATGAAACCGGCGCCGCTTTTGCTTGACAAGAGCGGAAAGACACAGCACAGGCCGGATCACGCGCACCTGCTGCGCTGTTATCCCACACTGGATACCGCCCTCATCATGAACGACTTTTTTGAGAAGCTGCAGTACTACTTTGGATAAGGCGGAGTTGAATGTGGCTGAATTGAAGGATGATACAATGACCATGAAGCGCTTCAGATTTATCACACCGGAAAAGCCGATCAAGTGCCCGATGTTCTCCAAGGCGTTCACGGCGCAGGGTGTCCGCTCAGCCTATATGGAGATCACGGGGCTTGGGCTGTATCGCGCCTTCCTTAACGGCAGGCGTGTCGGGGACGACTGGCTGACGCCCGGGTTCAACGACTACACAGCCTATCTGCGTTTCCGGCGCTATGACATCACCCCCCTGCTGAAAGAGGAAAACGAGCTCTCGGTCGTCCTGGGTGACGGGTGGTACAAGGGGCGCTTCGGACTGTCCGATTTGGGCGGGGACGTGAACATATTCGGCTCCCAACATATGCTGGCCGTACGCATTGTGCTGACAGGCAATGACGGGCAGACCAGGGAGATCGGCACGGATGAAAGCTGGATCGCGTCCTGTTCCCCCATCCTTGACAGTTCCATCTACGACGGGGAGACCCGGGATGACACAAGGCCTGCAGGGGAAGGGGTCAGCTGCGTGCCCGTCGATCCCCCCTGCGAACCCGAAGAGGACGCGGCGCCGGCGATCCGCGTGAAGGCTGTGCTTCGTCCCATACTCATCATCTCCCCCAAGGGGGAACAGATCCTGGACTTCGGCCAGAACATGGCCGGCGTCGTCCGCTTCGCCAACCGCCTGCCCAAGGGCAGGACGATCAGGCTGCGGCACTTTGAGGTGCTGCAGGACGGCTGCTTTTTTGCCGATAACCTGCGCAGCGCCAAGGCGGAGTATGTGTATACCTCAGACGGAAAAACAGGGGAGATTGAGCCCTTCTTCACCTTTTACGGTTTCCGCTATGTGATGGCGGAGGGTTTGGACCGGGTGGATCCGGATGACTTCCGGGGACTGGTATTGTCAAGTGACCTGAAAGAAACCCTGCGCGTGGAAACGGACAGCCCGAAGATAAACCAACTTATGCGCAACACGCTGTGGAGCCAGCGCGGCAATTTCCTGGATGTCCCCACCGACTGCCCGCAGAGGGATGAGCGCCTGGGCTGGACAGGCGACGCGCAGGTGTTTGCCGCGACCGCATGCCGCCAGATGGACTGCAAGGCCTTTTACCGCAAGTATATGCGCGACCTGCGCGTCGACCAGACACGGTATTACGGGGGCGACATTCCCATGTTCAGCCCCTCCCTGCGCGGGAAAGCGGGCGCCGGCGGCGCGGCGTGGGCAGACGCGGCGGCGATCATCCCCTGGCAGGTCTACCTGCAGTATGGGGATCTGGGCCTGCTGAGGGAAACCTACCCCCTGATGCGGGACTACGCCCTCAATCTGATCAGGCAGGACCTGAAAGACGGCAGCAGGCGATTGATCACCGAAGGCTTTGCCTTTGGCGACTGGCTGGCGCTGGACGGCATCACGGAAAAATCCATGGCAGGCGGGACGGACCTGCCCTTCATCCAGTCGGTCTACTGCATGCACAGCATCCGTCTTGCGGCGCTGGCAGCCGGGGAACTGGGCCAGAGGGAAGACCGTGACCGTTTCACCGCGCTTGCCGATGAGATCAGGGCCGCCATCCTGAATGAGTACTTTACGCCGGGCGGACGGCTCAGCGTGGACACGCAGACCGCCTACGCGCTGGCGCTGCATTTTGAGCTGTACACGGACGCGGAAGTGATCCGCGCTCAGCTGAAGCAAAGGCTGCTGCGCGACCAATTCATCCTGAAGACGGGATTTGTCGGCACGCCCCTCATCCTGCCGGCCCTGCTTGACCACGGCATGGAAGAGGAAGCCTACCGCCTGCTGTACAGGGAAGCCTACCCAAGCTGGCTGTACGCGGTGAACCTTGGCGCGACGACCATCTGGGAACGCTGGAATTCCATGCTGCCCGACGGCAGGGTATCGGATACGGGCATGAACTCCTTTAACCACTATGCCAACGGGTCGGTGTGCGAGGCGATCTATGGCCATATCGCGGGCCTTCGGGTATTGCAGCCCGGCTGGAAGGCCGCCCTGATATCGCCAAAGCCGAACCGGCGGATGAAGAGCATCAGCCTGGCGTTTGAATCCCCTGCCGGACCCTATGCCGTCGCCTGGCAGATCAATGACGACGGCACATTCGCGCTGCAGGCCCAGGTGCCCGCGGGCGCGTCCGCGCGCGTCATCCTGCCCCTGCATCCGGAAAACCTGCAAATGAATCTGCCCGCCGGGCAGCATAACTTCCACTACACTCCCACACAAGATCTTTTGCATCCCTACCATGCAGGCACCCTGACGCAGGATCTGATGGCCAATGCGGAAGCCGCCAAAGCACTGGAGAAGCATGTGCCCGGATTCTATTACGCCGCAGTCTCGGGAAACGTTGATTTCCTCATGATGACACCGGAAGAAGCGGTGGGAAAACTGCCTTTCCTCAGGCAGTATGACCTGAGGGCATTGGACAGCGCGCTCAAAGCGATCCGCGCATAAGGAGAAAACGGATGAAACACGAAAAGATCTATCTGCATCCCGGCAGGACGGATGTCACATTGACATGCTATGCGCTGGACGATTCAAAGGAGATGCTCGCCGGGAAAAAGCGGCCGGGGATCCTTATCTGCCCCGGCGGAGGCTACCTCAACTGCTCTGACAGGGAAGCGGAACCCGTCGCGCTGCGCTTCGCCGCCATGGGTTACCATGCCTTTGTCCTGCGCTACGCCACCTATTCCGGAGATGAAAACGCCTTCCCCATCAATAAGAAATTGGAAAGAAGGGAACGCAGCGTGTTCCCTGCCTCCATGCAGGACATCGGCCGCGCGTTTCTCACCCTGCACAAGCGCGCCAAGGAATGGCTGCTTGATACGCAGAGGATCGCGATCTGCGGCTTTTCAGCCGGCGCGCACAACTGCGCGCTGTACGCGGCCTGTTGGGATCAGGCGGAGATCCTCGGGCACTTTGGCGGCAGCAAGGAGACCTTCCGCCCCGCCGCCTGCATCCTGGGCTATGGTTTGTACGATTACCATATGATCATGCGGCAGAAGGCGGATATGAAAGACCCCTTCGCCCTCAAGCTGCGTGACGCGGCCTGCATGGCGCTGCTGGGAACAGATGACCCGAGCGATGAACTGCTTGACGCCGTCAGCCCCGCCCGCAGATTATCGGCCACCACGCCGCCCATGTTCCTGTGGGCGACGACGGAGGATACGCTGGTCCCCGTGTCCCAAACCGCCAATATATGCCTGGCGCTGGCAGAAAACGGCATTCCCTTTGAGGCGCACATCTTTGAATCCGGGCCGCACGGGCTCAGCCTGGCCGACCAGGCCACCGCAAGCTCGAAGTTCGAGACCAACACGGACGCGGCGCACTGGATCACTTTAGCCCAGCAGTGGCTCAGCAAACGATTCGCGCTGCCGATGGAGGAATTTCCCGCGTGGATGAAGCGCGTCAAACCGGGGGACCGGCAGGAAGAATTCAATGCTTGAAACGACATTCAACGCGGGTTGGCAATATTGGGTGGACCGCAGCGCTTTCGCGCTGGTCTGGCATGTGCCGCCGCACGCCAAAGCCGTGACGCTGCCCCATGACGCGATGATTGAAAGCCCGGCCTACGCGGGCAGCCCCAACGGCAGGAATACGGGCTTCCGCGACGGGGACGTCTACAACTATGTGAAGCAGTTCCATGCGCCGCAAGTATACCGCAATATGACTGTCATGCTCCGCTTTGAAGGCGTGTACATGAATGCCTCCGTTCATGTCAACGGCCAGCGCGCGGCCCTTTGGCCTTACGGTTACTCCGGGTTTGATGTCCGGCTGGATCCTTTTTTGAAGTACGGCGCGGACAATGAGATCAGGATCACCGCCAACAACAGCGCCATGACAAACAGCCGCTGGTATTCCGGCGGCGGCATATACCGTGATGTGTGGCTGTACACGGCGGGCCTGACATACCTGGCGCCCCTGGGCGTACAGATATGCACACTGTGCGCGGACGATGATATGGCGATCATCCATGTTGCATCCCAGATC
Organism: uncultured Christensenella sp.; assembly: GCA_964584685.1. Taxonomy (GTDB): domain Bacteria; phylum Bacillota; class Clostridia; order Christensenellales; family Aristaeellaceae; genus UBA1038. Next base: position 45,827 of record CAZPBJ010000009.1, read on the forward strand.
ACGACAAGAAGCCATAGCGGCGAAGACCTGACACTGCAGACCACCCTGCTGGACAGCGCGGGGACTGCTGCGGCGCAGGACAACTGCCCCCTTTCCCTCTTTGAGGGCGAGACCCGCAAAGTTTCTCAAAGGATGACCGTCGAGCGTCCTCTGCTGTGGTCAGACCGGACACCCGCGATGTACACTTGTGTCAGCAGGCTGATCAAGGACGGACAGGTCATCGATGAACAGGAAAGCCGTTTTGGCATCAGGACCCTTTCAGTTGACGCCAGGCGCGGGCTTCGGGTCAACGGGGAAACCGTCAAGCTGCGCGGCGCCTGCATCCACCATGACAGCGGCCTGTTGGGCGCCGCCACCTATGAAGACGCGGAATTCAGGCGCGTCGGCCTGCTCAAACAGGCAGGGTTCAACGCGGTCCGCATGGCCCATCATCCTGCGGCGCCCGCGCTGCTGCGCGCCTGCGACGAACTGGGCATGTATGTGATGGATGAGGCCTTTGACATGTGGACGCGCGGCAAGGCCGACTCCGACTATTCGCAGTATTTCAGCCAGTGGTGGGAAAGGGACATTGAAGAGATGGTGCGCAAGAACTACAACCATCCCTGTGTCATCATGGTGTCCATCGGCAACGAGATACCGGAAATCGGAACAAAGCTAGGCGCGAAAACCGCGCATGATATCAGCAAAAAGATCAGGTCGCTTGACCCTACGCGCTTCACGCTTGCCTCGATCAACGGCGTTTTCGCCGCCGGCGACGCCATGAACGGCATCCTTGCCGACCTGAGAACCCAGCTGAAGCAGGAGAACGCGGACAACTGGAACGTCAACGACTTTCTGTCGGCCATGGACCGGCATATGGACAGGATCATCATGCATCAGGAAATCGGCGGAAGGCTGGACCTCGCCTGCGCCGCCACCGACATCGCCGGCTACAACTATATGAGCGCGCGCTACGGGCCCGACGGCAAGGCGTACCCCAACCGCGTGATCGTGGGGAGCGAGACCTATCCGCCCGAGATCGCGCGCAACTGGGCGCTTGTTGAGACGCTGCCGCATGTCATCGGCGATTTCACCTGGACGGGCTGGGATTACATCGGGGAAGCGGGCGTGGGCTGCCCCTCCTACGGGAAAAAGGACAGCCCTTTCGGCCTGGGATATCCCTGTCAGCTGGCCTACTGCGGCGACATCGACATCACAGGCTTCAGGCGGCCGCTGTCGTATTACCGCCAGATCGTATTCGGCCTGCGTCTGGAGCCGTTTATCGCCGTCCAGAACCCGTACCATTACGGGGAGCCCCTCAACAAAACACCCTGGATCCTCTCGGATACCATATCATCTTGGACCTTCCCCGGCCGCGAAGGACAGCCGCTTGTCGTGGAGGTGTATTCACCGGGCGAGGAAGTGGAACTGTTCATCAATAACAATTCCCAGGGCCGAAAACCGGCAGGCAGCGGCGCGGGATTCAGGACTTTGTTTGAAACCTCTTATCAGCCGGGGATGATCCGGGCCGTCAGCTATCAAAATGGCTCTGTGATCGGCATAAGCGAAATATATACAGCGGGGCCGGTGAGCGCGATTGCCCTGCGGGCCGCCCACGGGAAGAACAATGAGCTTGTCTATATCGATATTGAGCTGAACGATCAAGCGGGCAACACCGTCACCGCGGGTGACCGCAGCCTGAAGGCAAGCTGTTCGGGCGGCGCGGCCATCATGGGCTTTGGCTCCGGCAACCCAATACCCGCGGGCAGCTGCAGCAGCGATACAGCCGATACCTTCCATGGCAGGGCGCTGCTGATCCTGCGCGCAACCGGCACGGCTGAAGCATGCGCCGTGCGTGTGGCATGCGGAGACCTCGCCTCGCAAATCACTGTTGAACGCTTAGCCGTAAAGGAGCCTGCCCATGATTGACCTCAGGGCCAAGCCGTTTTACCTCTCAGCCGACGACATCGATTGGGTGCGGGATACCCTGCGCGGGATGACGCTCAGGGATAAGGTCGCCCAGCTTTTTTGCGTCACAAGCGGCCTGACAGATCCTGAGGAACTCGCGGACCTGATCAGCCGCGTGAAACCGGGCGGATACATGCACCGCGCGGGTGAAAGCGCTACTATCCGCAGCGCGCACGTGGCGATGCAGGACGCGTCGGATATCCCGCTGCTGCTGGCCGCCAACCTGGAAAGCGGCGGAAACGGCATCAGCACCCAGGGCACTCATTTTGCCACAGCCATGCAGACGGCCGCCACCGGCGACGCGCAAAACGCTTACCGCCTTGGCCTAATATCCGCCGGGGAAGCAGGCGCGTTGGGATGCAACTGGGCGTTCGCCCCCGTTGTGGATATCGATTTCAATCGGCGCAATCCCATCACCAACGTACGCACCTTTGGCAGCGACCCCGCGACCGTGCTTGCCTTTGGATCGGCTTACATGAAGGGGGTCCGGGATTCAGGCGCTGAGATGGCGGTAAGCCTGAAGCACTTCCCGGGCGACGGCGTGGATGAGCGCGACCAGCACCTGCTATCCACCGTCAACAGCCTCAGCGCCCTGGAATGGGAAGACAGCTTTGGAAAGGTCTACCGCTCCCTGATCGCCCAGGGCGCACAGACGGTGATGGCGGGGCACATCCTTCAGCCGGCCATGGAACGGAAACTGTGCCCCGGCATCCGGGATGAAGACATCCTGCCCGCTTCACTCAGCAGGAACATGATGACAGGTCTGCTGCGCGGGCAGCTTGGATTCAACGGGCTGATCGTCACCGACGCGACGCCGATGGTAGGTTTCACATCCGTATTGAGCAGAAAACAAGCCATCCAATCGGCGCTCACGGGCGGCGCGGACATGCTGCTGTTCTGCAAGGATTTGGAAGAGGACTTTGCCGCCGTTTTTGATGGTTTGTCCAGTGGGTCTGTCACCCCGCAGCGCGTGGATGACGCGGTCACCCGGGTGCTGGCATTGAAGGCGGCCCTGAAGCTTCACAGCAAAAAACAAGCCGGCCGCCTCATCCCCCCTCCCGAAGCGATGGCGGTGATCGGCTGTGAGGAACACGTTTCCTGGGCGAAGCAATGCGCCGATGAGGCGGTCACCCTAATCAAAGACAATCAAGGCCTGCTGCCCATCAGCCCCGAGAGGACAAGGCGCCTGCGCCTGGTCGTATTGGGCGAGGAAGAGAGCGGCGCCTTTGGCGACAACCGGCTAATCGGGGATGACCTGGCGGCGCGGCTTGCCCGGGAGGGATTTGACGTTCATGCCTATGACGGCGCGACGATGGAAAACGGCGAGGTCTTCCACAGCGGCGTGAACAGCCTCAAAGGCAAGTTCGACCTGTGCGTCATCGCCGCCAACATTTCAACCGGCAGCAACCACACCTCCCGCAGGGTCGAGTGGATCCCCCTGATGGCCGCCAACGCGCCCTGGTTCAGCAGGGACATCCCGACGATGTTCATCTCCTTCGCCAACCCCTATCACATGGTTGACGTACCCTACATCAGCACCTTCATCAACTGCTACTCGAACAATTCATACTGCGTGGCTGCCTGTGTCGACAAGCTTGTCGGGAAGGGCGGATTTCGCGGCATAAGTCCCGTCGACGCGTGGTGCGGGGATGTCTGGGGCGCCAAATTAATGTGACATAAAGACGACGATACCGGCCGGACGCCCAAAACGCCGGCCGGTACCATTTGATCCATTTCTATATGTCGGCGTTTATTTCGCCAGCGCCTGCTCCACCGCGTGCTCCACCGCTTTAAGATGCACCCTGGAGGTGATGGTCGCGCCGCTGATAACGTCAACCTGCAGCGACTGCGCGTCGATCACCCGGTTGAATAACGCATCGATCGTCTGGCCGCCCCTGATCTCAACGGGTTTGTCCCCCTTGGCCAGGGCGCCTTCCAGCACCTTGATGGCCGCTACCTTGCCTGAAGCAACCGTCACTTCCACCTTGCAGTTGCGCAGGCTGTCCTTGGTCCCTTTGTATTCACCGGTATAGGTGCCGTCGCGCAAGCCGGTGAAATCCAGGTCGGCGAAGGTGAGGTTCCACGCTTCGCGCCGCCCGGGTTCCATGACAAGGAAGCCAATGCCAAGACCCACGACGATCACGCCCAACACGATCAGTATCCACATTCTGGCTCTCCCTTTCCTTTCTTTCACGTCTCATTCTCCTTCCGTCAATGAAGCACGGTGAACCGTATGTCCCGCGCTGCTGTGAAACGGCCTGCCAGGCCGCCGGTCACATAGACGGCCAAATCCCTGTCCACAAGGACGGCCTCCGTTCCTTCAAACAGCTTAAGCAGCATCATCCCCTTTTCCATTCCTGCCACAAAAACAGCCGTTGACAGCGCGTCAGCCCATATCGCGCTGCCTGCGGCCACAGTGACGCTGATCAGCCCCGAATCCGCCGGATACCCGGTCGCGGGGTCCAGGATGTGATGGCAAACCTTGCCATCCGGACTGATAAAACAGCGCACATAATCGCCCGAGGTGACCACGGCGCAGTCCTGCGCTGAAATAGCGCCTATTAGACATCCCGCCTGCCTGGGGTGCCGGATGCCAACGTTCCAGGGCGCGCCGTCAGGTCTGCATCCCAGCAGGCCCACATTCCCCCCGATATTTGTACATGCCGACTTGCAGCCATGATCCTTGAATATCCTGATAAAACGGTCCGCGGCGTAACCTTTGCCGATGCCGCCAAGATCAACAAACTGACCCGGTCTTTTGAGGCGCGCGCTGTTTGTCGATGGATCAAGCAGCAGGTCCCCGCCGTTTACCAGGGGAAGCGTCTTCCGGATCCTCTGGGCATCCGGGGCTTCTGCCGCGTGCAGACAATCCCACAGATCCGCTAAAGGGGCAATCGTCACATCAAATGCGCCCATGCTCTTTTCAAAGAAGCCGGCTGCAGACTGCAGGACATCTATGGTTTCCCGACTGAGCGTTTCCCATGCCGCGCCGGCAGACCTGTTGAGCCTGCCGATGTCGCTGTCCGGCCGAAAACGGCTCAGCAAGGCCTCCAGCCTGTCCGCCTCGGCCCTGACGGCATGCAGCGCCCGGCGCGCATGGCCTCCGCTTGCCCTGTGCGCCATTTGGGTACCCATTCCCTCATGGGTCAGATATACTTCCCGTCCAAAAACCACGCAAACTGTCCTATCCGATTGTCATGCCTGACAAGAGAGCAAATCTTTTGTATATGTCCTGCGGTATCATGGTCGGTCGGTAATGATCTGTCCTTCTGAATGAATAATAATTCACACACTTGGATATGTCAATGCCTTGACGCGGCAATATTGCAGCGTACTGCTGCCACGCAGGACGCTTGCCGCTCAACTTTTTGATTGCGCGCGGTGTTTTCTTCATGCTAAACTCACGGCAAGCCACGCAGCTTTGCGCGTCCCAGCTGCGGCGCCGGGATAAGGGGTGGGATCACTGTGACAAACGAGGGGCATGCTGGGCAAGACCGGCCAAAGGATGCGGAGGACCACTTCAAATACCTGTTCTTCCTGTGCCTGAGCTTTGCGCTGATCCTCTTTGCCTTCCTGTTCAACTCACCGGGGGAGATATGGGCGGGCAGCGTCATCATCCTGAAATCGCCCGCCAACCTGCTGACAGACTATTTCCAACTGGCAAATATCGGCGCGGCGCTGGTCAACGTTGGGCTGATGACCCTCTTGAGCCTTGGCCTCATCAGGCGTGAGCGGATCAAAATCACGGGTCCCGTCATCGCCGCGGTTTTCACGGTAGCCGGCTTTTCCTTTTTCGGCAAGAACCTGTACAATTCGCTGCCCATCATCCTGGGCGTCCTGCTATATGCGAAAGCGGCGCGCCGGCCATTTGGGGAGTTCATCCTCCAGTGCCTGTTTGGCACTGCCCTCAGCCCCCTGGTCAGCGAGTTCTCCTTTAACATCGGGCTGCCCCTCTTGCCCGGCATGGCCCTGGGCACCGCGGCGGGCATGCTGGTAGGATTTGTACTGCCTCCCCTGTCGGTTCACTTTGCGCAGTTCCACAAAGGCCACAGCCTCTACAACATCGGCTTTACGGCAGGCATCATCGGCATGATCTTCATGGCCCTGCTGAGCGGCTTTGGGATACAGATCGACACGGTCTTTATCCTCTCATCTGGCCATAAGCCGGCGTTTTCCGCCTTTCTCTACGCCCTGTCCGCCCTGCTCATCGTTTGCGGCCTGGCACTGAATCATTGGCGGTTCAAGGGCTTTGGCAACATGCTGAAACTGCCCGGCGTAGCGCCGACCGATTTTACGGCCATTTCGGGCATGGGCCCCACGCTGGTCAACATGGGGCTGCTGGGCGGCCTGTCGACAAGCTATGTGCTGGTATTGGGCGGTGAACTGAGCGGCCCGGTGATCGGCGGCATCTTCACGGTCATCGGCTTTGGCGCTTACGGAAAGCACATCAGGAACGTGATCCCCGTGATACTGGGCGTCTTCATCGTGAACCTGTACAACATCCACGATACCAATTCAGCCTTTGCCCTGATGACCGCACTGTTTGGCACGACATTGGCGCCCATATCGGGGCGGTATGGCATGGCGGCCGGTATCCTGGCGGGCATGCTGCACACCTCCCTGGTAAGCAACATCAGTTTCCTGCACGCAGGCATGAACCTGTACAACAACGGCTTCTCTGGCGGATTCATTGCCGCGGCGCTGCACCCCCTGTTTGACGCCCTGGCACATATGAGAAAAACAACCGGTGATTAAGCGCATTTTTTGAAGGTGAGGCAAAGAGGTGTTCACATATTTATTGTATGGCCTTGCAGGCGCCGGCCTGCTGATTTCGTTTCTGAAGGACCGCCGGAAAACCCGGATGGCACTGAAGAAGGCATGGAAAGCCTTTGAGAACATCCTGCCCCAGTTCCTGGCCATCCTGATCATCATCGGCCTGGCCCTGTCCATATTGAGCCCGCAGACCATCACAAACCTGCTGGGTGCGCGCTCGGGTATCTGGGGCGTGCTGGCGGCGTCCGCCATTGGCTCCATCACACTGATCCCCGGTTTCATCGCTTTCCCCCTGGCCGCAGCGCTGCTTAAAAACGGCGCGGGCTATATGCAGATCGCGGCCTTCGTGTCCACGCTGATGATGGTGGGCGTGGTGACGATGCCCCTTGAGATCAAGACCTTTGGCAAGCGCGCGACGATGATGCGCAACGCGGCCGCGTTTGTGTTCTCCCTCATCGCGGCGCTCGTGATCGGGGCGGTGCTGTGATGAAGGCATTGCTGAAGCGCTACAGGGTATTCCTCATCCTGCTGGCGATCAATGTGGTCCTTGGCCTCATCCTGCCCGATATCGGGCGCAGGTCCGCACAGCTCACCTGGCAAAACCTCCTGGAGATGATCTCCATCATCCCCCCGATCTTCATCCTGCTCGGCTTGCTTGACGTATGGGTGGACCGCGCGACGATGATGAAGTATACGGGCAAGGGATCGGGCCTGAAAGGCGTACTCATCGCCTTCCTGCTTGGCTCAGCCGCCGCGGGCCCCCTGTACGCCGCCTTCCCCGTGGCAGGCGTGATGCTCAAAAAGGGCAGCAGTCTGTTCAATGTCTTTATCTTCATCGGCGCCTGGTCGACCACCAAGATCCCCATGCTGACCTTTGAAACCGCCAATCTGGGCCCTGCCTTTACCCTGACACGGCTGCTGCTGAGCATCCTGGGCATTCTGGTTATCGCGAAGGTCACCGAGAAGGGGCTCAGCAAGGAGCAGAAGGATAAACTGTACGAAATAAATAGCGGGAACGGTTGAACCCACTCTTTCATCCATTGACTCTTAATTGTATAATAAACTCATCAGACAATAGACACCAAGGACTTGCATGCCCTGTAACTGTTCCGTATCAACAAAAGCATTCTGACCGACAAATCTTTCCATTATGCTCAAACAGCCTCAGGCACTCAAGCGGCCGATTGACAGACAGACATTATGAACGCACTTCACACGACCAACAAATAAGCCATGACGGCAATGAAGCACAGCAACATGAAACTGCCGCGTTTCAAAGGACAATTGCATAGGCCCGGTAAAGGAGACGAACATGAAAAAGCAGCATATCATCGTCCTCTTGTTTGCGTTTACAGCATTTTTAGCGCTCGTTACGCTGCCCGGCCCTGCCCGGGCGACAGGCGTCACGTATGGGGAATTTCCCCAGAAAGACGCCTGGACCCAGGCCACGCCATCTGTTGTATGGGGCGGAGACCTTGAATCCACGACTACCCTTGAGGTGCACATCGTCAAGCGCAAGGATGTAAAGCGCGTTTGGCTCACCAATCTCAAAACCCGGGAACCGGAAGGCCGAATGGAACTTTTCGACGACGGCACCCATGGGGACAAGGAAGCAGACGACAACATCTTCACGCTCTCGCAGGTTGTACTCAGTTCAAATATCGATTGGTCTTTTTATCAGACAGGATACAAGAACTGGTGGGATTTCCTACGGATAGAACTGAGAGACGGGACATATTTGGGCCAAGATTACGGCATGATTGTTGGGACTGTCAATCCCAAATACAAAGGTGGATTTCCCGTCACAAACTTCGGGAAAGGCTTGTATGCCACATCATATGCCTTCTTTATCCAGGACAGCGAGCATAAAGTCATTGACAGTTACCCTGTATCCAATGTCTACTGCGGCACAAAAAACTACAACGCCTACAGAAAACTATACAGCGTTTTCCCGGATGTGTTCGATTTCGCTTTGCTGATGCCGGGCATGCAGGTCTTCAGGCCGAAGGAACTGGCTGAGAACGTCCCCTATAATGTCATGGTATCCAACAAAGTCAAGCATATCGGACTGCCTTTATCTGATAATACGAAATCCTTCGGTTCCGCAGGGCGATTGAAGTCAGTCCAATACCACTCCTTTGGGGATGTTACAATCCTGGCGCACGAGATTGGTCATACATGGGGGATGACCCTTGGCCAAAAGCTTGGGCTGATCGAAGAGGCATGGGACGTCGACCTTGGCCACTGGAACCACATGGCAGACGTTCAAGGCCAGATGGGTTACTATTACTTCTCCGATAACACTGTGGGCCATTTCGCGTACAACGGGGACGAAACCTGGCGCTTAATTCCAAATACCACCAAGGAGAAGTTCTCCCCGCTTGAGCTGTATGTGATGGGGCTCATTCCATCTTCGGAAGTACCCGACGTGCATATCCTCAAAGACCCGGATGTATCCAATCCACAGCGTGTGACAGCAAAATCTTTCAAGACAATCACCATGTCACAGATCCTGAAAAGTGACGGAGGGGAGCGGATACCTGCCGTCAATGAATCACAAAAAGAGTTCAACCTCGCTTTTATTGTTACACAGGACCTGCCTTACAACGACGCCGCCTTCGCGTACTTCTCGCTGCTTTCGCAAGCCGCAATGAGAAATGAGCCGTGGAAATCCGACCGCTATTCCAACCCTTTCAATTGGGCAACAGGCGGCCTTGCCACGCTGAGCACTTATCTGGGGGATTTTGAAACGCTGGTGAAGGAAAAATGACAGGATAAATGGAACGCTTGACCGCAGTTGTTTGACAGCCCGATATCAGAGAGGAGAATTACATTGCGAAAACCGATCAGATCAATCCTTGCCCTTGGCTTGTGCGGTTTCATGCTCTTTGCCCACTTGTCCGCTTTGGCAGCGGACGTAACAATCGCGCAGGGAGCCATGCTCCATGCCCGGCAGGTATTGGAGCGCTATGACGCATCCGGTGAACCACTGCTGCAGTACCTTGAACTGTGGATGGACGCGTCCCGCATGATGCAGCGTGAAGTGGGCGTAAACGGCAAGCCTGTTTCCTGCGCGTTCAGCAGCGGCGACGGGCACCTCGCCTGGGATGCGGAGACGCTCAAGGCTGAAAAATCAGAGGAAAGCCGTGTGTTCCTGCCTGTGTACACCGACCTGAAGTCAGGCTTCAAAAACGAAACCGCCCTGCCCGGGCAAACCTATGCAGGCCGTCCCTGCACAGCCGTCCTGCTGGAGGATCCCGGGAACGATGAAGACTGGCTGAAGGTCTTTGTGGACGAGCAAACAGGGTTTGTCCTTTTCCTGGAAGCACCTCTTTTCCGCCTGCGCACGGCGCTGCTGGAAGAGCTGCCGGCAGACGAAAGCCTGCTGTCGCCGCCGGACGGGCTTGTCTACTGAGAGGGCATGAACCATGAAAAGAACGATAGCCCTCATCTTGACGCTCATACTCCTGCCAGGCATTGGGTTTCCGGCCGCCGGCAAGGCAGCGCAGCCAATCGCCTCGGGTACGGTGAACAAGACGACCCAGATCAGGTGGGGCAAGGGAACCCAATTCCCGGTGATCGCCACGGTCTACGCCGGGACGAAGCTGGATGTGTATGAGTACGACGCCCAGTGGGCCCTGGTGCTGTACAAGACATATGTATCCTATATGGGAAACACGAGGGAGCACAGCTGCTTTGGCTATATCAGGCGGGCCGACATCACCTGCAGCCCGCCGCTTCAAGGCACTGCCTCACCCAAAGCGGATACCGGTCCCGGAAAAAGGAAGGGCAGGCGAAAAAAGCCAAGCTTAAGCCTGCCACCCGTCGAGGCTACGCCAGACCGGACAATGCCCCCCGCCCCGACTGTGGAACCGGACATCACGGTGGAGCCCATGGAGGAGTTCGACTGGATCATCCGGACCAACGGGCTGCAGATACAGCAGGTGGTAACCGATGGGCTGTTTTTTGACTGCGTCTTCGCCCTGATGGCGCAGAAGGCCGGCGGTGTATCCGCCAGTTCGGATCCGGCATATAATCAGGGAATACGCACGCCCTACGCTGCGACAGCGCTGTTTTATATCATCAAGACAACCGCCAGCTTCATCAGTGACCTCGGGGTTTCGGACATTTCCGGTTCCGGCGGTGTTGACCTTAATTTTCAGGCAACAGGCGCGAAATTCTATATTGACACAGGCGCCCAAAGCTTCGCGCTGGTCAATTTCACCCTTCCGATGAACGGCTATGCCAATATTGCCGGACGCGTTTGGGGTTCAGAGGGTTCAACTGACTTCGACTATTCATCATCCGGCGAATGGCCGGTAGCGTGCCAGCTGAAAGGGAACGGCCGCACCTATAAGCTTGTTATTGTCGGTATGCGGCCCGGCGGCGGGGATCTGGAGTATCCCCTTGTGCTGGAACGGACCTTCGCTGACCCCGACCGCTTTGACAAGATGGCCAGGGACGCGGATGCGAAGCGGAAAAAGCTGGAGGCAGAGCGCGACAAGATGCTGGAAGAGTGGAGAAAATGGGCGGAGGAGCAACAGAAGAAGGAAAAGGAACAAAGCGCAACGCTTCTACCGCCTGTCCCCCTGGTGACGGAAAACACGCAAAGCGTAACGCTTCCCCCGCCGGTTCCCCTGGTAACGGACAACACGCAAAGCGTGACCCTGCCCCCGCCTGTGCCCCTGGTGACGGACAACGCTGAAACAAATACGCTCCCCGAGCCGGTGCCACTAGTGACCGATGGCCAGCAGACCACCGCACTTCCGGCCCCGGTGCCCCTGGTTCCCTCACCCGGTGACGAGGCCCCGCCATTCCCCGGCCAATCGGGCGGACTTGAAAGGAGGGAAGATAGATGCGCGTGAGAGTAATACTTGTATGCCTTATTGCGTGCCTCCTTCTGCCCATGGCGTCAGCGGAAGGGCCGCTTGGCACGCCCCGGGAAGGGATGGACAGCTTGTCGGAAGCCTTTGCGATCGTGCCTGCCAACCCCCTCCCGGAAGGCATGGCGGACCTGCTGTGGCTGATCGCCCAGGATGTGCCGGAGCCGCAGGCGGCTGATACTGCTCCTTCCCCCTTGGCGGAAGCCGCCGCGAAATACGAAGAACTCATCAGGACGCAGGGTGTGCATTATACAGAGACGACCAGCACCATGGGGATGAACATGAAGGCGGAGTACTGGCTGAGAGGCGGCAAGTACAAGAAAAACGACCAGACAAGCAAGCAGACCTATCTGTACGACGGGGAATGGTTTTACATGTACGCGACCAAAGGAAAGACAGGCGTCAGGATGGCGCCCGATGACCCGGACGTAAGCGCCGTCATCGGCGCCATGGGCAGCGGCATGCTGTCCTTGTTGGCAGCAGCCCCATACGAGCAGCAGGAAGACCAGAAAATCAAGGGCTTTGACTGCCAGGTGTTCTATATGGACGTGGACATGATGGGGATGAAAGGCAACTGGCTTTTCGTGGACAAGCAGACCGGGGCCTTGGTAAAGAACCAGTATGGCGATGGGAAAGGCGGTATGGTCACCACCGTAACCAAGCTTGAAGTCGGCAAGTTCGGCGACGAGGCTTTTGCGCTGCCCAAGAACCTCAAGGTCACGGGCCCTTAGGCAGTCTGTTTGATTGCCTTTGGTTTGGGTACTCCTTTAGTGTCATTGCCAAGCGGCGTCACATCCCAAATCAAGCGGGGAGGTCTTATGAAAAAGTATCTTGGTATGCTTACGGTGTTTGTGTTGATGCTCGGCCTGGTGCCCGCGCTCCCGGCCCAGGCCGCGGGCAAGCTGGCAACACAGGAAGAGAAACTGATCTACTATGAGGATTTCGACGGGATAACGCACTTCAAGTACTCGGCGATCGTCAGGAACGCGGGCAAAGACACGACAACGATGCTGGAGAGTTATTTCAGGCTGCAGGGCAAGGGCAGCGCAATCCTGTTCGAAACGAGCGGCCACCTGGACATGTACCCCCAGGCGCTGCAGCCGGGAGAAATTGGGGTCATCTCCATTGAGGGGACGCTGCCCGAGGGCAAGACCGGCAAAAGTGTCGCCAAACACACTCTAAAGCTGAATTGGGCGGATGAGGCCTTTCCCGTCATTGTCCGCTATCCCGCGACAGCGGAATATGTCGTGGAACATGAGGATGACCCGGACATGCTGCTGGCAGGAATCCTTGCGGAAGTGGGCAACAACAGCGACACCCCGGCCTTTGACCTGGGTTACGCGGCCATATTGAGGGACAAAGAAGGCAAGCTGCTAACCACGCTGTACGGCGATGTGCCGGATGTCGGCATCCCGACCGGCGGAAAGATCCTTCTGCGTAGCTACATCGACCACTATCTGGAATCCGCCATGCGGGAAAACAACATGGCGCCAAGCAGCGTGGAGATCATCGCCTTCACGCAGCAGTACGATGATTACTAAGAACAGCAAATAAACCAAGCCGCCCAAGATTTCCGGGCGGCTTTGTTTACCCGTTTATTGAACTGCCCTACTTCTGCACCAGTTTTTCGCTGGCCTCGGGATAGCGTGCGCCCTTGACCTCGATCTGCTCAAGACGCGCGCGAATGTCGGCCAACTCCTCGGGGGTAAGGCTGAGTTCGGCCGCGCCGATGTTGTCCCGGATACGCTCGGCCTTCTTGGTGCCGGGGATAGGCACGATGAAGGGCCTTTGCGCCAGCAGCCAGGCCAGCGCGATGCGGGTGGGCGTGGTGTTTTTCTTTTGAGCCAATTCGGCCACGTAATCGGCCATCTCAAGGTTGTGCGTCAGGTTTTCCTTGCTGAAGCGGGGCAGCTTGCTGCGGAAATCCTCAGGAGCGAATTGCGCATCTTTGGTTACGCGGCCGGTCAGGATGCCCCTGCCCAGCGGACTGAAAGGCACAAAGCCGATGCCCAATTCCTCAAGGACATCCAGCAGGCCTTGCTCGGGCTGACGGAAAAACATTGAGTATTCGCTTTGCACGGCGGTGAGGGGCGTCACAGCATGGGCGCGGCGGATGGTGTCCGCGTTGGCTTCCGAAAGGCCCTAATGCAGGATCTTGCCCTGTTTGATGTATTCGCCGACAGTCCGCGCAACCTCTTCGATGGGGACATTGGGGTCCACCCTGTGCTGATAGTACAGGTCGATGTGGTCAGTCCGCAAACGCTTGAGGGAGCCTTCCACCGCCACACGGATCTCCCTGGGCTGGCTGTTGACGCCGCCGGTGGGCGCGTCGCCGTGCAGGTCAAAGCCGAACTTGGAGACGATGACCACCCTGTCCCGGAAAGGCTTGAGCGCCTCGCCCACCAGTTCCTCATTGGTATAGGGCCCGTAGACCTCGGCTGTGTCAAAAAAAGTCACGCCCATGTCAACGGCTTCCCGGATGGTGGCGATGGCTTCCTCTTTGGGCGGGAAGGGCGGGAAACTCATGGAAAAACCCATGCAGCCAAGGCCGATGGCGCTGACCTCAAGGGATTTGCCCAGAATACGCTTTTGCACTCAAAAAATCCTCCTCTTCAAGTATGTCATGTCTATCATACCCGAAAAGGAGGACGGCAAGCCTGTCGGTTGTTTATGACCCGTGGGCCAGCCTGCGGCGCGCCTTGGTGGAAGCGTACTCGATGGCCAGCATCAGGATGATCATGCCCGCCAGGAAGGCACCCACGATGCCCCAGCGGCGGGTGCTGATGGCTTGTATCAGGCTGGCCCCAATGCCGCCGGCACCCACAATGCCCAGGGTGGCGGCGTCCTTGATGTTGATGTCAAAGCGATAGATGACGGTGGAGACCATGTTGGCCATCAGCTGGGGCAGGATGCCGTAGCGGACCTTCTGGAAACCGGAGCAGCCCATGGCGTCAAGCGACTCAAGGATGCGGGTATCCACGTCCTCAATGGCGGTCACATACATGCGCGAGATCATCCCGATGGAGCATACGCTTTGGGTCACCACGCCGCACAAGGGGCCGGGGCCGGTGACCCGTATCCAGATGAGCGCCCAGACAAGGCTGGGGATGGTGCGCACCATCAGCACGAAAGCGCGGACCAGGAAGGCAAGCGGCTTGGGCACGATGCGGTCGGAGGAGAGGAAGGCGAAGGGGACGGCCAGCATGCCCCCAAACAGGGTGCCCAGCAGGGCGATGGCCACCGTCTCAAACAGGAGGTAGCCCACGCCGAAATTGCCTGTGTCAAACAGCACATTGGCATCGGGATGGAAGATGCCGTAGATGACGCCGTAGGCGACGTCGCTGCCGCGCACCGCGACGCCCTTGTACTCAATGGACGCCGCTGACCACAGCAGGGCAATAGCCACCGCCAGGAAGGACAGGGCGGGCCGCCACCAGGTGCGGGGGCGCTCAAGGTAGCGGTTCAGGATGCGTTCAGAATGCTGCATCATGGCCTCCTCAGCTCAGCTTGCGGCGCAGGTAGGCCGACAGGTTTTCAATCACCAGCACCGTGACGAACAGCGCTAGCAGCACCGTGCCCAGGCTCTCGTAATCGCGCCAGCCCACGCGCTCGGCAATCAGGATGCCCAGGCCGCCCGCGCCTACATAGCCCAGGATGGAGGCGGCGCGGATGTTCATCTCGAAGCTGTACAGGCTGTGCGAGAGGTAGGTGGGCAGTATCTGGGGCATGCAGGCGCTCCAGAAAGCCCGGAAGCGGCTTGCGCCCAGGCTTTCCATCGCCTCAAAGGGGCCCATGTCAATGGTCTCGATGCTCTCGTAGAGCATCTTGGACACCACGCCAAAGGTAAACACCGTGATGGCGACCGTGCCGGCGAAAGTGCCCAGACCGAATATCAGCGCGCATACGCTGGCGATGATCAGCGTAGGCAGCGTGCGCACCACGTTGACAATGACACGCAGGCCCCAGAGGATTATTTTGCTATTGTTTATGTTACTTGAGGCCACAACGGCAACCGGCAGGGACAGGAAGGAGCCAAGCGCGGAGCCGACCAGGGACATCTTGATGGTGTCCAGCAGCGGCGGCCAGACCTTCTCAAAATAGGGGAAGTCGGGGTTGAATATCTTCTCAAGGATATTCATCATCTGGTAGCCACGCCTGGCAATGATATGCATGTCAAACTTGGTGACAATGAGGGACAGCCAGATGGTGGGGACCATAAAGACAAAAACCAGCAGCATCCGCGAGCGGGGCCGCATCACGCTGTGGCCGTTTGGCAGCACCTGCCTGACCGGCTTCAAATATAGATGGAGCAAAAAGGTCAGCAGCGCTGTGACCGCAAGGCCTGCCCCCAGGTAGAAAAACACCGGCCGCAAGGGGGAAGCGACCAGATAGCTGACGTCAAACAGCACCGCGCCCAGCGCAGCCATCCCAAGCGCCTGCAGCGGCACCGGGATGAGCCGGACTTTTTTGAGGATGACGGGCGTTGCGTCCGCCAGTTCCGCGCCAACCTTGATATTGGGGCGGTATTCCCGCCTGGGCGCCGTCATGCCTTGGCCTCCTCATCGGCCACTTTGGGCACGGGCGCGCCGCCGTAGATCTCGTCCAGGATCTCCTGCGTCACTTGGCTTGAGGGGCCGTCAAAAACGATATGCCCGGCGCGGATGCCGATCACGCGGTCCGCGTAATCCAGCGCCAGGTCAACATGGTGGATGTTGAGCAGGATGGAGATGTTGAACTCCTGGTTGATCTGCTTGAAATCGCTCATCACCTGGCGGGCTGTCACCGGGTCCAGGGCAGCGACAGGCTCATCGGCCAGAATGATGGAAGGATTCTGGTTGAGGGTGCGCGCCAGGGCCACGCGCTGCTGCTGGCCGCCCGACAGCTGGTCGCAGCGGGTGTAGGCCTTGTCCAGGATGCCGACCTTGTCCAGCGCCTCCAGGGCCTGGATCTTCTGCGCTTTGGTGTACAGGCCAAACAGCACGGCGATGAAGTTCATGTCTGGCACACGGCTTGCAAGGACGTTTTTGATGGCGGTGGTGCGGCTGACCAGGTTGAAGGACTGGAAGATCATCCCGACCTTTCGCCTGAAATGGCGCAGCGCCTTGCCCTTCAAAGACATGACGTCCACGCCGTCCACCAGCACTTGGCCTTCAGTGGCGTCGATCATGCGGTTGACGGTGCGTATCAGCGTGCTCTTGCCCGCGCCCGACAAACCGATGATGGCGACAAACTCGCCCTGATCGATCCTGAGGCTGACGTCGTCCAGGCCGCGCACGCCGCCCGGATAGGTTTTGCCGGCATGGATAAACTCGATCATCCCGAAACTCCTTTGGCTGAGGGTCAAACGTGAAGGGAGGCCGGCCGCCGGGGCCGGCCTCCTGTGAGGCAGCTAAAGCTTGCTACTTGACGGCTTCAAGGGCCTTGCGCGCGCCGTCGTAATCGGCGTCGGTCGCGACGGCGTAGCCGGTGTGGCTGTAGACATCAAAGATGGCCTTGCCTTCCGGGGTGCCAATGATGGCGATGAGGCTGTCCTGCAGCGCCTTGATGAACTCGGGGTTGTGGATCTCGGGCTTGGCCCTGGTCACGGCGACGGTATCGTTGTAGATGCCCTCGGTAACGCCGATGACGTTGAGCTCTTCCCAGATGGACACGGTGCGGCCCATGCCGCCCTTGCCGGTGGCGTCCTTCTCGGTGGTCGGGATGGTCCATGCCAGTTCATAATCGTTGCGGCCGTCGGCGTAGCAGACGATAATGTCGATGGTCTCGGCTGCCGCCAGGGCAAAGCCCTCGGGATAGCCGGCCAGGGTGGCCACATTGGCCAGGTCGGTCAGCTTCTTGCCTTCATAATTGTCCATCAGCCACAAGGTGGGGTAGATGTAGCCGGCCGATGACGAGGTGCGCATGACGCCCCAGCTGGCCTTGTTGAGGTCTTCCCAGGTGAGCTTCTCGCCGGCGTTGACCTTGGCGGCCAGCTCTTTGCCATAGGCAGAGGGCGTGGCGTAGATCAGGGAGCGGTAGAAGGTGACCTGCGGGCCGTTCTTGAGGGTCTTGTTGGCTTCGCCGTTCCAGGCCTTGGGATCGGTGGAGTCATTGCTCAGGCCGTTGCGGGTAGCGGTCAGGATGACGTCGACGCCCTGGGAATACAGGGCGTAGGTGCCGCCGGGCAGCCAGCCCACGTCGATGGCGCCAGCGTCCATGGCTTCGCCGGTCGCGTTGTAGTCGGTGCCCACAGAAATTTTGACTTCGCCGATGTCATAGCCGTTCTTGAGCATTTCGGCCTTGACCAGCTCGGGCAGGTTCTTGGTGCCCTGGATGATCACGTCCGACTCCTTGGAGGGGACGAACTCAAAGGTCAGGGTGTCCATCTTCTTGGCTTCAGCCGCAAAGGCCGTTGTGAACAGGCCCAGCACGAGCAGCGCCGCCAGCGCAAATGAGATGAGTTTCTTCATGGGATACCTCCTGTTGATCTGTGATGGGTAGTTTCCGTTTCCTGTCCGATTATACCTCATCGGGCGCGGTCATTCAATGCCAAAGCGCAAATTTCAAATAAATCCGGCCTGAACCAAACGAATGGCAAGCTTGTGTTGAAGTCCCGCAGCGCTTTACAAATCCCCTCCACTTGCATATAATGAAACCGCATTGATGAGGACGGGCGCGGCAAGGCCCTCAAGCGAGCCGGGACAGGTGGAAGCCCGGCGGAAACAGCCGTCAGCCGGATCACCTCTGAGCAGGGGACGCAGGTCCCGGGCAGCCGCCCTTACCGGCAGACAAGCGGGCGCTTAGGCGCCAATTTGGGTGGTACCGCGGAGTGATCCGTCCCAAGGGGGATGGGTCTTTTTATTTGGAGGGCAGAATGTATCAAAAGGTCTCAACCGACATGAACTTCCTGGCGCGCGAAAAGGAAATCACCGCTTTTTGGAACGAAAACGGGATCGTGCAAAAGAGCTTTGCCCAGCACCAGGGCAAGGAGCGCTTCACATTTTACGACGGGCCGCCCACCGCAAACGGCAAACCGCACATCGGCCACATCCTTACCCGCGCGATGAAGGACCTGATCCCCCGCTACCACACCATGAAGGGCAAGGATGTGCTGCGCGTGGCGGGCTGGGATACCCATGGGCTGCCGGTGGAACTGGAGGTCGAAAAGCAGCTGGGCCTGGACGGGAAGCAGCAAATCGAGCAATACGGCATCGAGCCTTTCATCCAGGCCTGCAAGAAAAGCGTCTGGAAGTATCTGAACGAGTGGCAGGACATGTCCCAGAGGGTCGCCTTCTGGCTGGACATGGAGCATCCCTATGTCACCTACCATGACAGCTACATCGAATCCGTGTGGTGGAGCCTGAAGCAGATCGCCGACAAGGGCCTGCTGTACAAGGGCCACAAAGTCGTCCCCTACTGCCCGCGCTGCGGCACGGCGCTGTCCAGCCATGAGGTGGCGCAGGGCTACAAAGAGGTGAGCGACGAGTCCGCCTTCGTGCGCTTCCCGGTGCGCGACCAGCCCCACACCTACCTGCTGGCCTGGACGACCACGCCCTGGACGCTGCCCTCCAACGTGGCGCTGTGCGTCAACGCCAAGGAGGAATACCAGCGATTCACCCTGCGCGGGGACACCTACATCATGGCCAAGGCCCTTGTCTCCCAGGTGTTCGCGCAGGAGGACCTCGAGCAGATCAAGGTGCTCAACACCCATTCGGGCGCTGAGCTGGTGGGCATCGAGTACCAGCCGCTGTGGCGCTTCGCGCAGCCAAAGGAAAAGGCCTGGTACGTGGTCGCCGACCCCTATGTCACGCTGACCGACGGCACGGGCATCGTGCACATCGCCCCCGCCTTTGGCGAGGACGACGCGCGCATCGGCCGCGTCAACGGGCTGCCCTTTGTGCAGCTGGTCGACCCGCAGGGCAGGTTCACAAAGGATACGCCCTGGACAGACACCTGGGTCAAGGACGCGGACCCGCTCATCCTGGCGGATCTTTCGATGCGCGGCCTGCTGTTCAAAAAGGAAATGTACACGCACAACTACCCTCACTGCTGGCGCTGCGACACCCCCCTGCTGTACTACGCGCGCGCCGGCTGGTTCATCCGCATGACGGCGCTCAGGGACGAACTGGTGGCCAACAACCGCTCCGTCACCTGGTATCCGGACAACATCAAGGAAGGCCGCATGGGCAACTTCGTTGAGAATGTGCTGGACTGGGCCGTCAGCCGCGAGCGCTACTGGGGCACGCCGCTGCCCGTCTGGATGTGCCAGGAAGGGCATATGCACGTCATCGGCAGCGTGGAAGAGCTGAAGGCTATGGCGACAGCGCCTTTGGACCTGCCCGAGCTGCACCGCCCCTACATCGACCGCGTGGCGATCAAGTGCCCCCAGTGCGGCAGGGACATGCACCGCACCAAGGAAGTCATCGACTGCTGGTACGACTCGGGCGCGATGCCCTTCGCCCAGTGGCACTACCCCTTTGAGAACAAGCAGCGCTTTGAGGAGACCTTCCCCGCCGATTTCATCAGCGAGGCTGTCGACCAGACACGCGGCTGGTTTTACACCCTGCTGGCCATCAGCACCTGCGTGTTCGGGCAGTCCAGCTTCAAGTCCTGCCTGGTGCTGGGCCATGTGCAGGACAAGGACGGCCGCAAGATGTCCAAGCATCTGGGCAATGTGGTCGATCCCTGGCAGGTCATCGACCAGTTCGGCGCGGATCCGGTCCGCTGGTACTTCTATACCGCAGGCGCTCCCTGGCTTCCCAGCCGTTTCTATGACGAAGCCGTGAGCGAAGGCCAGCGCAAGTTCATGAGCACGCTGTGGAACACCTATGCCTTCTATATCATGTATGCCCAGATCGACCGGTTCAGCCCGCTTGAGCATCCCCTGGACAGGGCGGAGCTGAGCCTGATGGACAAATGGATCCTCAGCCGCCTGCACTCCGTCATCAAGACAGTCGATGAGGGACTTGAGAACATCCGCATCCCCGAAAGCGCCAACGCCATCCAGGCGCTGGTGGAGGACCTGTCCAACTGGTACGTGCGCCGCGGCCGCAGCCGCTTCTGGGGCAAGGGCATGGCAGGCGACAAGGAAGCGGCCTTCGCGACCCTGTTCACGGTGCTGGAAGCCCTGTGCCGGCTGACCGCGCCCTTTACGCCCTTCATGGCGGAAGCGATGTACCAGAACCTCGTCCGCTCAGTGGACGCCGCGGCGCCCGAATCCGTGCACCTTTGCCCCTTCCCCGCAAGCGACGCCGGCCGCATCGACCCCGATATGGAGACGCAGATGGACGCCCTGCTGGGCGTTGTGCAGCTGGGCCGCGCCGCGCGCAACCTGGCCAACATGAAAGTGCGCCAGCCCGCCCGCAAGCTGTTCGTGATGGGCGCAAGCTTCGGCAGGCCCTACGCGGACCTGGCGCAGGACGAACTCAATGTCAAGGAGATCGAATTCACCCAGGACACTTCCGCCTTCATCGGCTACCTGCTCAAGCCCCAGCTGAAGACGCTCGGGCCCAAATATGGCAAGCTGATCGGCAAGATCGGCGCGGCGCTCAAAGCCGCCGACGGCACCGCGGCGGTGCGCGGCTTTGAAAAGGGCGAGCCCCTGACGCTCACCATCGATGAGCAGACCATCTCCCTGGCGCAGGACGATGTGCTGGTGGAAGCCATGCAAAAGCCGGGGCTGGCCACGCTTGAAGACCGCGGCATCACCGTCGCGCTTGACACCACGCTGGACGACGACCTGATCTTTGAGGGCTACGCCCGAGAAATCATATCTAAGGTGCAGACCATGCGCAAGGAGGCCGGCTTTGACGTCACCGACCGCATCCAGCTGTGCTACCTGGCGGGCGACCGCCTGTGCGCGGCCATCGCCAAGGGCAGCGCCCTGATCGGAGAATACACTTTAGCTGAGGAGATGCACAACGAGACACCGCCGCAGGACGCCTTTACCCAGACCTGGGACATCAACGGCCTGGAGGCCACGCTGGGAGTCAGGAAAACCGGAGAATAGCCAAACGCAGACAAACGCAGGGGGGCTGTAACAAAACAGTCATTCAACAAGCAAGAATCCCGTTCATCTGAAGTGA
>CAZPBJ010000010.1:0-61691 GCA_964584685.1 uncultured Christensenella sp.
GAACGCCCTTTATGAAAATATTCTCCGAGTTATTCACCAGGGCTGAATAGTAACTAACAGGCGTTCGCAGGTGAAAAAATTATTTAAATCTTCTTGCAATCCATACTTTTTGTGCTATACTCTATGTGAAAATTCAGAGCCGCACGATTTCATATACCATGATTCACTGAACTAGCATTTCCCGGGAATGAAAGCGTGCAATCTGGATTAAATAAAAACGGGAGGTATCGTCTATGAAAGCTGCACAATTTGTAGCTGGTATCCCAAAGCTTGACCCGAAGATCCTCGCGAAACTCCAGACGAGCAAATCCCCTGAAGAAGCGTTCGCTGTTGCAAAGGCAAATGGCCTGAGCGATACGCTTGAGAACTTCTCGTCAGAGATGCGCAAACTGAACGAAAAGGCCGCCGCACTCAATGAAGAAGAACTGGATGCCGTTGCGGGCGGGGCAGACACGACCGAAATCGTAAGCGCCGTCAGTTCCACAGTAGGCGCGGCTACTGCCGCCGCCTCCGCCGCTGCCTCCGCCGCAGCCGCCTAATCCGAACGACTCACATATCCCAACTGCTCTGCCAATTGACAAATGTATCTGCTGTATCTTTGCCTGACAATACATTCCTTGTTTTGACGTTAGCAATGAACGACCGTTAAGCAAGCTTTTAATACGGAATTGGCCGCATGTACGCAAACGCAGCATCGGCCAATTCACATTTCAGGGGATCATCATCAAATACCGGCGAAGCAGGAACATATGTTTTCAGCCGACAGAATTCGCGCTTAAGCACAAGGGTGCAGACTATTTTGACACCAGAACTGACCAAGTGACAAACCAATGCAGACTGTACTCAAGGAGAAGGTGTTATATGCCGGCGAAAGAAGAATGGAAAGAGAAATTCAAGGATGCTTCACCGGAGGAAACCGTAAGCAGAATAGAGACGCTGCTGAAAGAAGCGGGATTCACTTTCGAGCATCGTTTTCTGCCGCTGCACGATATTGATAAATGCATCAGCTCCAGGATCACATTGACGGGCAGTCTAAGCGGTGCTATCGGCACCAACGGCAAGGGCACATCAAACGCGTTTTGCGCAGCCAGCGCCCATGCGGAGTTTATGGAACGGCTTCAGAACCGTATGTTTATGGCCGGCCTGGCAAGGGAAGATCCAATCGCGAAAGACCAACTGAACTGGGCTCAGGGAAGCGATTATCGTGCGGTTGATTATACGGAATTGGCTGATAATGAATGCTTCATCCGTCTCAGGGATCAATTGGTCCTTTCGGCAAAGAAAGAAGTGAAACCTGTTCTTTTCCCTGAGCAGTTGATCGATACACTCCTGCGAAACCTGATCCCGACACATGCCCATGGGAAAGTGATGTTATCGCCATGCTATTGCCCGCAGAAGGGTGTATATGAATCCATTCCCCTGCAGTTATGCCGTTTCTTCTTCCTGAGCAATGGGATGGCTGCGGGCAATACGCTGTCTGAAGCGATCGTTCAGGCTTACTGTGAAATTTTCGAGCGCTATGTGCAAAACAGGATCATTGACCGGCGTATTTCTCTGCCGGAAATTCCGCGTGACTTTATTGGGAACCGATATCATAACATTTGGCATATTATTGAGCGAATAGAACAAAGCGGGCCTTATCGCGTCATTGTCAAGGATTGTTCCCTGGGCATGCGGCTTCCTGTTGTGTGCGGTATGGTTATCGACCTTTCAAACGGAAAATACGGTTTTAAATTCGGATCGCATCCCAGCATGGAGATCGCCCTTGAACGTGTCTTTACGGAATCATTGCAGGGACGCAACCTGAAGCAGCTTACCGGCAGCGCGTCACTGGTACTTGAAGAGAACGCGGCTGTCAGCCGGTTCAACAGCTGGAATATTGCAAAAGTGGGCATCGGCACAATGCCGCTGTCTTTTTTTACAGGTGAATCCTCGTACTTTTTTACACCATGGGCAGATGTCAGCGATAGGGACAATCATGAACTATTATATACCTATACCCGCCTCCTGACAGAAATCGGCGGCACCGTTTACATCGAAGACGTATCATTTATGGGATTTCCATCCGTCTGCGTCTATGCGCAGGGCATTTCCGAGGTAGTGCCTGTGGATGTTTTCCAATTGAAGGAGAATCTGCTAAGGTACGAGGTGCAGCAGATTATGCGCAATATCGCCGCCGCATCAGACGAGGAGATCCGGCGAGTGCTGCTGTGGATCCGCATGAAGCAGGACGCGGCGCTCGAAAACAGCGTTCAGGCTGCCTATGGGCTCATCTTTAACAAAAAAATGCCGGGTTATCCGACCGACCTGGAATTTTTGCGCATGGCATGTGAATATAGGCTTGGAAACATAACCGAGGCTGCCCTGAGCATCGACCGCTGTATTTTTGTGTATGATTTCCAAATTCCCGATTTATCACAGATTCAAGATCGGACATACGCATACGCCGTACAGAAATATGTCCACGGCGTGCGTGCCGGCCTGAGCGGGGACATGCTCCATGCCCTTTTGTCCGTTGTATTTGAGGATACTACGGTCAATAAGGTTATGGATGACTTTGGCGACCCCTTAAAAGTGCTGGGCAAGCTGTATCCCGCCTGCAATCATCTGGATTGCCCGAATTGCTCCGTGTCGGGATGTGGATATCCGGCTTTGCGTGAGCTCTACGTCAAGCTGGACAAAATGGTGTTTTCGCGCAATGTGGCAAAAAAAGAGCTGCACAAAGTGTTTGAAAACTACCATGCAGTCAGCTGAACATACTGCATTCTGGGACATAAAGGATCTTCGCAGCCTGCGGTATCATGCTGCTGCGCTTAAAGAGAGAGCAGGTATCTGCGCCGGATGCACGTATGCATTTGCTTTATGCCCGGGGGATAAATCGCTGCTGAGGGAAAAGGCGGGAAGCGACTCCGTCCTGGAAGCGGCCATGTCCGCGCTGGGGCTTGATTCGCTTTGCTCGTGCCGGTGTGAAGGCGACAGTGAAGTGTGCGGATTAACCGGGCAATGGCTTGAAGCGCTGGAGGATTGGTGCCTGGGGTCGGTTCACCATGCCGCGCCTGTATATCAAACCATTGAGGTTTCCCGGCGGCATGCCAGGTATCAGCATTTATATGCACTGGAAGCTTACGTTCAGCATGAGTGTGGGGATCCCTGCGGTGTGATCGATCCAAACGCCTGGATGAACTGGCGGCAGGATTTTATTGAAAAGGCAGGTTTTATCACACAAGCCGCATTTTTGGCACAGATTGATTTTTGCTGGCCAGGTCAGCCTCTAGTCGATCAGTTGAAAAAATTTGCGGATGAGATCCAAGTACCCCAGCAGCGGGAAGCGTTCTGGCGCGCGTTTTTGATCAAATATCCAGTCATGACACGCAGGCTCACTGCCTTGATTACAATATCTATAAAGATGAGGCGTGATTTCACCAAGCTGCTTTTTGACAGTCATCAGAAGATCAGAAGCACATTTTTCCCGAATAGACCAAGCGCGCGTATTGTCGGGATATCCCCCGGCTTGTCGGATGTACATGAGGACGGTTGGGCGGTTTGCAAGATCACATATGAGGACGGGGGAGAACTGATCTACAAGCCGCACATCAGCGAAGTGGAAGGCGTATGGACAGTTTTCCTGAATGAGGTCAGTGAACTTGCCGGACTGTCCCCTTTCAAGATACCCTGCGTTCTGAAGCTTGACAGCGGAATCATCCAGGAATGGATTGAGCAGAAACCAGTCAGTAGTGAGGAAGCCATTGCCGGCTATTTCTTCCGGGCAGGCTTCCTTTCCTGCATTGTTTTTTCACTGGGCGGAAGCGATTTTCACTGCGAAAATGTCATTGCGTTTGGCGATTGTCCGGTGCTTGTGGATGTTGAGACGGTTGTTGGCAGGCATATTGGCGCGGAAAGCACTATCCTATCGAATAATTTCTACCCCTTTCTCGGATTTGGCAAGGGCCTTGTTCCTGGAGATTGTGCGTTATGCGACATGGCCGGCACGCAAAACCTCCCAACCATCGATGGCGAGGTTTTCTTTGAGGCGTATGCGTATGGTGAATATGTCCTTGACGGTTTCAAGCTGGCTTATCAAACGCTGATGACGAATGAGCGGCATCTGCGTGAGCTGGTTAAAGGATTTGAAGGTTTGTCCGCGCGGCTGGTTTTAAGACCTACGATGTATTATCACAAGCTGATGACTCTGATGAATCGCCCGGAGCGAATGAGAGGCGCCATTGATGCCGAAGCGGGGATTTTTTGGCTGGCCCGCTCCTACCAAGGCGATATGGATCATCTGGCTACATACTTTGTTCAAGAATTTCATAGCCTTCAGGCACTGCTGTTCCCAAAGATCCTCGCAGTAATCGGACAAAAGGGATATGCCCAAAGCCCGATTCCCGGCGGTCTTCGGATGCTGTCAGAAATGGATTGCCGGCGAAACGCGCGCAGGATCCGGGTTTCTTTGCAGAGTACCAGGCTGGATGACGGCGCTGCTGAGGTATGGCATGACCATGAGGGCGATAATACGCAATCAATCGCTGAAAAGAGCAAATTGACGGTTATCTGCGAGCGATACGCGCGCTGCGTGCTGGGTGTTCTGGAGCACAAGACAGATCAGTTTGTGGGTGTGCAGGGGCGAAACCGGTATTATTTTGGCCCGGACAAGTATTGCATGATGGAAGGTTTGCTGGGCATGGCGGTTGGCTTGTCAGCCTCTGTCCACGTCATTGGCAGGCACAGTTTGGTGCAGGAGACGCTGGACAACTATTTGCGTGCACTGCAAATCCAGATCGAGCCGCACAGTGTTCTTGGCTTTGGTCCAGGGCTCGCTGATGGATTGGGCGGCCTTATCCGCGGGCTGACCATCATTGGCGTGCATATGCCGGATTCGAGGGCTTTGTCGATTCTGGATGATCTGCTTTCGCGGCTTATGGCCGAGATTGGGCGGATCCGATGCAGCGATAATGCCGCTTTGCTATATGGGGATGCAGGGCTGTTGCTTGCATTGTGCCATCTGACAATTGAACGTCGAAATGCGGCCGAAAACATGATTGCCCGCATAAGCGAGTGGCTGGTACCGGCTTTGGCAGAAGAGCTGCAGAGCGTAGCTTTCGGACGCGGCTTGCTTGACGGGGTCGATGGGAAGCTTCTCGCAGCGGCAGGTGTATCGAGCCTGCTGGCTGGCATTCCGCTTGAAAGCTTGTATGGAGGATCAGCTATCAAGGGGGATTCATTGATCACCGGACGGGCAGGGATCACGCTTGCCTCGATTCGGCTATGGGAAGCGGGGTATTTGCATTTCAAGCCCGCTTTATCTCCAATCAATCTATACATAAATGACACATTCGCATATGGCAACGCGGGCAGGCTTTACATTGCAGCAGTTCAAAACGACTCCGTTGGTGCTTCTGTACTGGCATCAAAGCTGTTGAACACGCTTGAACGCGGGCCGCGTCCCATGTACAATGCGGAAGATACGATCTATCCGGGTTTCTTTTTCGGTGAGGGCGGCATGCTGTACGCTTTAATGAACGCGATGTCCGCCGGACGTGTGGAATATGTCTTTTAACGCTGATTCCGGAGGGTATATATGCAATCAAAGAAACTGCTGATTCTGGTAGGTTCTCATGCCGGCAGTTCATCCCATACGCTGGCGCTTAGTAAAAGTCTTGCGGATCAGGTGGCAAATGCTTGCCGCGTATCTGTTGAGGTTGAAGCCCTGACAGCTGATCAATGGCATATTGAGCCCTGCATTTCCTGTTCATCCTGCTTTAGGATTGGCTGCTGTCCCGGGGATGAGAAGGATCAAATGGCACTGCTTCGCCAAAAGATCATGTCATGCGACGCGCTGATCATTGCGTCTCCTGTTTACGTGCTGCATGTCTCCTCAGCGATGAAGCTGCTGGTCGACCGCCTGGCGCTGTGGACGCACACCATGCCGCTGTTAGGCAAACCATGCTGCGTAGTGGTCACGACATCCCGCTCAGTTGGTGAAACTGCGCGTTATCTGGAATCAGTATTTTCATATATGGGCTGTTCCGTGCTTACGCCGCTATTAATCAATTACCGGGACATTGTGCCAAAGGATGCGCCGGATCTTGAGCAAGTCCGGATGTCGCTGACTGAGCGTCTTTCACAGCTTCTTGATGGTCTGGAGCAGCCTGCGGTAACCGAGGCTATGCGCATACAGTATGGCAGGCAAAGCCGTATGTACAGACGGGTGGGAAAGTTTCTTGACGCATACCCGGATTATGCAGACTATATGCGGGAGTTCGCGCTTTGGAAGGCTCAGGGCTATCTGCCCTATGACATGGTCGAAGAAGCGCTTTCAATGATGCATACAACTGATACTTGAAGGGAAAGGATGCATTCCTATGCAGAAATGGTCTACTTATTTTCAAAATCCGGCATTTATGCAAAGTTCGCGAATGACCATCATGAACCGGGATGTGGCAGAAGACGTTGTAGGATATCTTGGTTTGCGGGAGGGCATGCGGGTCCTGGATGTGGGATGCGGCATAGGCGCGTTGGTTTTCTATTTGGGCAAGCATGTAAACGGCGTTTCATTCACCGGTGTTGATCTGGATGAAACGTTTATTAAAACAGCGCAGGAGCAAGCTTTACAGATGCCCGGTTGTAACAGCTATACATTTTGTCATGGGGATGCCGTTCATCTTCAGTTTTCTGAGGGCAGTTATGACATGATTGTGTCGCAAACCCTGTTGACTTCCCTGCCGGAATACCGGGACGCCATCAAGGAAATGAGCCGTGTTTGCATAAATAACGGCATGATTGCTTCCATTACGCCCATTAGCATATGGAATCCTGTTTTCAGCGCGGGGCATTATCCGGAATCCCACACCTACTATTCAAGGCTGTGTGAATTGCGGGAAAAAGTCCATGTCATGATGGAAGCAACGTTTCCCATGAAACAGTTTGTACAAGGCATTGATCCAACGGAAGTGCCGCGTATTTTCCATGAGATGGGGCTTGGAGATGTAAGTGTATATCCTCTGGGGAAGTTCTTTTCACTCAGCAACGCGGCCACAGACAGAGAAGACAAAACGCGATATGTCATGCTGTCCCATCAGGCTGATGTTGATAAATTCGGATCTTTCTGGCAGCTGGACAAAGCGAAACACTACCTGACAGAGATGGAAGCGGCTGAATATCTTGCGCTGTTGAAAGAAAAAAGGGACTCACTTTTGCGTGATATGGGCGAGAACGCCATTTGGGAATGGCAGGGCGGCACCAACCTGCTGGTGACAGGGGTTGTCAACAAGACGGAAACGGCGGATGTCGCTCGTGCGCGGTCCGCGCAAACAGAACTTATGGCTCCATACAATCAAATGGATATACTTTTTCTCTCCATAGACCGCAACCTAAAGACCCAGCAAGTGGGAGGTTTGGGTCTGCTTTGTTTGACTGCCTATCTGAAGCAATTCGCATATGTACCCAAGACGTATATCGGCAAGGCACACAACTGCAAGCCGTTCCTCATCGATTTGCTCGAACAAAAGCGGACGGGTATTGTCGGTCTTTACATCACCGCTGAGAATCTGCCCATTGTACGCAATATCCACCGCTTTATCAAGAATTACGGCGTGACCACAATCCTTGGCGGTCCGGAAACAGTAGCCTTGGGTGAGTGTGAGATCCGAGAAATTGGCTGTGACTTCGTCATTGACGGTGAGGGCGAGCTTCCACTCAAGGCCCTGATGGATTTCCTGCTCCGGGGTGAAGGGGCCCTTGGTACAATCGAAGGATTGCGCTACATCGATCAAGACGGGAGGTATGTCGCTGAGCTGCCTCCGGGGAAAGTAATCCAGGATCTTGATACCATTGGTTTCATAGAAATGGATGACGTGCTAAACCCTGAATATCGCTTTATGATTGAGCGAAACATCCTCACTGGAAGGGGGTGCCCGTTCCATTGCGCGTTTTGTTATGAAGGAAGTCAGCGGGGAAAGGTGCGCAATCGCAGCATTGAGAATGTCTTTGCAGAGATCGACCATTTCCTTGATGTCAATCCAAACATCATGTTTTTCATGATCAGCGACGATACCTTTACTTTAGACCCGGAGCGCGTACGGGCGATCTGCGACGGCTTTGCCCAGCGCAAGATCTCGTTTTCATGTGAAGCTCACGTGCAGATGCTGGACAAATACCCGGACATGCTGCAATACATGGTGAGCAAAGGCTTGAAGATCATCCAAATAGGCCTGGAGAGCGGAAGCCAGAAAGTACTGAACGCATATGGCAAAAACACATCGCCGGAGATGATCAGGCGAGTGGTGGAAAACGCAAAGAAGTCCGGATTGATTTCCATGGAAGGCAACATCATTATCGGCGGCGCGTTTGAGGACAGGCAGACGCTGCAGGAATCCCGCTGGCTGGCATCGGAACTGCTCCGTATCGGCAGGGGCATGTTCGTATGCAATTCCGTGCTGTATTCACCTTTTCCAAAGACACAGATAACGACCTGTCCGGATCGTTTCGGTATGAAGATAGATGCGGATCAAGTCAAATTTACTTTGCAGTCCATGAACAACTGCGTTGTATCAACGGAAGCGCTAACGCGGGATGAGATCGCGCAGGCACGCGTCAGTTTTGAAGACCTGATGGAGAAGACTTTCCGTGAGGAGGTTACGCTTCTAACCAGGAAGGAATTGCAGGACTATTACTTTGGAGAAAAGGATTATATCAGGTATAACCAAACATGGCATACGCTGATTACCAATACACCGCATTTGATGAAGTTCCTGCGCATGGGGTTCCTGCATACCAATATGTTTGATCTTGACGCTGTTATCCTTCGGACATTCCCGGGTTTAATCTATGACAGCGATGGCGCGCTGACATGCGGTCTTCATCGGATATATGGCAAGGAAAGGCATTTCCTGGAACTGTCAACCGGCGCTTATACGCTGCATCAACTGTCGGATCTGCTTGGTTTGGAAAACGGCGAGGTCTATACAATATATCAGAAGCTGTACGATCTATGCCTTGTTTATCGTTCTCCATTTTAACATTGAAGGTATGCAATGGATTGGTGTCAATATCAATACGGCTTTCTGCCCGGCATTGCCTTATAGCTGGTAAATAGGTCAAGACATTGATCCCGCTGTGTCTCAATCAGCCTGTAGGACAGATGGTCCATCGAATCATAGAACACCTTGTCCCGAAAGCCGATGCTTTCCGCGTCATCCCGGTTGCAGCCGTAATAGACATTCCTGATGCCGGCCCATAAAACGGCGCCCAGGCACATGGGGCAGGGCTCGGAAGTGGTATAGATATCCGCGCCTTCCAGGTCAAAGCTGCCGATGTTTTTGCACGCGTCGCGTATCGCCTCCACCTCGCCGTGGCAGGTTGGATCCTGGTTTTTGATCACACGGTTATGTCCCCGGCCAATGATTTTGCCATCGCGCACCACCACTGCGCCAAAGGGGCCGCCATGGCCGTTTTCGATACCGCTGCGCGCCTCCTCGATCGCTTGATCCATGAAGGGTTTCTCCATCCAAATCGCCTCCCGTTCATCACACTGTGATAAACTGTCATATCCATGCTGTCCGTGTACGGCCATGATACCAAATATCGCCAATATTTTCAAGTACAGCGCGCACTATCATCGCATGGGGCAAAGCGGTATAATCCTGCTGACGACAAGAAGCTGAAGGAGCGGATCATGCCAAATTTCAAACTGACCCTGTGTTACGATGGGACAAGGTATAACGGCTGGCAGAAGCAGGGAAATACGCCTAAAACGATCCAGGAGAAGCTGGAAACAGTCCTCAGCGAGATGCTGGCGCAGCCTGTTGAGATAGCGGGTTCCGGCCGCACAGACGCCGGCGTGCACGCGCGGGTGCAGGTGGTGAGCTTCAAGGCGATTACAGGAGAAACCTGCGCCCAGATGCTGGACAGCCTGAAGGCGCGGCTGCCCGAGGATATCGGGGCAATTTCGCTGGAGACCGCTGCGCCCCGCTTTCACGCGCGCTTGAGCTGCGTGGAGAAGACCTATGTGTATCGCGTATGGAACAGCAAGCAGCCCAATGTGTTTGAGCGCCGGTACATGACCACAGTGGCGCAAACGCTGGACCTGGACGCGATGTGCGAGGCAGCGGCACAGCTGACGGGGACTCACGATTTCAGCGCGTTTTGCGCCAACCGGCACATGAAAAAATCCGCTGTGCGCACGCTGAACAGCGTACTTGCGCAACGCCTGGGGGATGAGGTGCGCCTCACCTTCAGCGGAAACGGTTTTCTGTACAATATGGCGCGCATCATCGCGGGGACATTACTGGAAATTGGGAAAGGGAACCTTCAGGCGAAGAACATGGCCGGTATCCTTGCCTCGCTTGACCGGGAGCAGGCTGGCCCCACCGCCCCTGCGCAGGGTTTGACACTGTGGGATGTGAAGTACTAAAACAATACTGAATAATATTGAAAAATGCTGCCGAATTCCAGACTTTCGCTTGTTGACGCGCATATTTCCGTATGATAAAATGATGCCAATAAAAAATCGCTTCAATCCATTTGACCGACAGGATCCAGCCCGGGCACTGACGCTTGGTGAATCCGCAGTTCCCTTGGCGCCTCGACAGGACGACTCACATATCGCAGGAGAAGATTATGAGAAAAGCAATGAAGGTCACAAGTCTGTTGATGCTTATCCTGGTGCTTGCCGTTTCTCCCGCTGCCTTGGCCCAGACTGCGGACTACGCCGGGGATTGGGTCTGCGTAGCTGTCGATATGGGCGACGGCGTCAAACTAACTCAGTATGAAGGATCAGATGTCGGGGAGCTGATGAAAATCAAGCTCAATCAGGATGGCAGCCTGATGGTCACCACTCTTGGCATGTCCATACCGGGCACCTGGAAGGGGGACGCAAAGGGTGTGTCCGCCAACATTGAGGGCGAAGAGCTGGCTTTTGAGCTGATTGGCGGCCAGCTTGTAAACACCTCAAACGGTGTGACGGCGTACATGGAAAAGGCCGCGGCTCAGCCCAAGACGGGCGGCCTCCTGTCACTGGTGAAAGGCAGCAAATACCTTGGCAAGTGGGTGCCCACGGCCGTTGACGAGGGGGACGGTATCCTGAAAGACTCCCTTGAGGGTGTCAAGGTTGCCGATTTGATGGCCCTTCAGGTCAACAGGGACGGAACGATTGTCATGACAACCATGGGCGTTGATATCAACGGAAAATGGCATGAGATTGAGGGGGGCATCAACGCTGATATTGAGGGCGAACCTGTTGACATGATGTATGTCGATGCTCAGCTGGTGGCGAATACAAGCGGCGTGACGATCTACTTCAAACGCTTGGAGCAAGGCAGCCAGCCGGAGGCGGCTGCGATAAAAACGCCTGCGCCTGCGTTGGGGTTCGCCGGAAAGTGGGAAGCCGTCAGATATGAGACGATGGGACTCACCCTAGACATCAAGACCTTGTTCCCCGACGGCTGTTTCATTACACTGCGCGATGACGGGACAGCCGAAGCGTTTGTCACCAAGGATTTCACGGAAAAGCTGACTTGGTCTCAGACCGGCGATACCCTCGCCCTTAATGGCAGCTATGTGTTCTCTTCGCCGGAATGGAGTGCTGAAAAGCAAGAGTTGAAAATGAAATACGCAAACTCCGTGTCGGTTGTCTTTATCAGGGGATCGGAAATAAAGCCTGAAGTAACTGCTGCTCCGCTTGCTCAACTAACGCCTGAGCCCACACCGGAACCCACCGCCGAGCCAACGCCAGAACCTACAGCCATACCGGCTACGGCACAGCCGGCGGTCATATCAACCGGCGATGAGCCCTTGGTATGTGAGACGAGCCTGTTCGCCCTGACTTTCTCCGGAGAGGGATGGACAGCCAATGATGGGTGGCGTGTCGACAGGGAGGACTACTCGGCTGTCAGGTATGAGCTGAAAGACGCAAGCGGATCGGTTGCAGCGTCCATGTCGCTGACAGCAAGCAGCGAAGGCGTGCGTACATACAGGGACAAGATAAAGGCGCTCCTTGAATACGCGGCGGCTGCCGGCAAGGAGAACCTTGAAATGGTCAATATCGGCGGCATCGCGTTCTCCGGCGTCGCCTATGAAAAATGGGGATGGAAATACGCGGAATTCGCGGCCCGCGTGCCCGAATCGCGCGTCACCCTGTTCATCACCGTGGAACAGCCTGATGTCATCGGAGACAATCTGCAGACCATTCTGGGTTCCATAACGTACAAACTGCCTGTGCTGACGCCTGCCAATTTGGATCCCCCGCTTCCCGAGGACGGTGCGCCCTATCAGCCTGCGACCTCTGCGGTTAAAATCGGGGAGAAGGATATTACGGCAAAATGGCTGAAGCCCGACAAATCGATCATCCTGGACAGCACGTTCAACAACCAGATCGCCTTCAGCGGCAACCGGCTGTATGTGCTGGCGGGCAAAACGCTGTATGCGTATACCGTAAAAGGGGATAAACTCACGGCTGACCGATCGTTCGCCGATGGGAAAATGCTGTTGGAAGACGAGTTTGAATACCTGGCCACCGGCAAGGACGGCATTCTGTTCGCGTCCAACGGTATTTTCAACATCCTTTCCATCAAGGACGGGGCTGTCCTGGAAGACAACAATGTCTCCGGCTATCTTGTCCTGCACCCGAGCGGCGAGTGGGGCATCACTTTCTGGGTCAACGCGGATCCCATGCTGGTGCGCGTCACCGGCGCTGAGCTGAAAGAGGAGCCCTGGATCATGTCGAACTTGTCAGACGCTTCAAAGCGTCAGGGCCGCTTCAGTTCCATCAGCTGTGTATCCATTACCGACAAGCGTATCTATGTGGCCGGAACGGACGCGGAAAAGGGCGACGCCCAGCGTGTTGGCGTGTATGATCTGGACGGGAAAGAACTGTTCACCTTTGGCGCTGAGGATTGGTCCGCGGATGATGCCTTTGGCTCTGTCACCGGGGTTGTTGAGACCAAGAGCGGCATCCTGGTGCAGGACGGCAACTACCGTGCCTTCAAGCTGTTCTCCCATCAGGGTGAATTCCTTGGGTCAGTGGACAGTGACAAACTGCTGGGCACCAATTACCCGTGGCTGTCCTCCATGATCCCCGCTGACGGAGGCGTTCTCACCGCGGCCGCTCAATCACGGGAAGATGAATCCGGCGATGAGCTGCTGATATTCAAACTGAGCGGCCTGTAAGTTTTAAAGGTATCACGCAAAATGACGCTCGATTGTTCGGGCGTCATTTTGCGTCTATGGGCTTATTTTTTCGGAACCAATTCGGAGCTGCCAAAGCCGATCAGGCTGCCGACACGGCGGATATTTTTGGCTGAAACCTCGGGTTTGTCGATGATTTTGCCCATAAAGACCAGGGCGACCGAGCCGCCGCCGTCCAGGTTGAGCGCCTCTGTGGCACCCAGCCGGAGCATGCGTTCAGCCAGCCAGGGGAGGTAGGCGCCGCGGGAGTCATCAGCCCGGCCCCGCACGGTAAGCAGGATATAGTGGTTGGGCGCGATCATGCCCAGGGCGCAGCGCGGCTCGCGGTAATGGTAATAGCTGTCATCCTGCATGTGGGGGCCAAGCAGGCCGTCTTTTACCAGAATGGGGCCAAAGGCGCAGACATCGGTCGCACCCATGGCCAGATATTCCTGCGCTGTGTAAGCATCACTCAGGAAGGTCCTGAGACTGCCGTCGGAGAAGCGCGCGATTGTCTCCAAATTTGGGTATGCGCCGCGGTTGGCCTTGTAGGTTTTGTCTGAGTATACCGTGCCGTTTCTGATGATGATGCCCTGGGTTTGCTGATTGCGCAGCCGATGGCTGAAGAAGTCATCGCTTGTTGCCAGCACTGCATGGTTCTCGCGCGCTATCTCAACGGGGGATAACAGGATACTGCCCGGTTTCCTGCCATTGGTCACATAGCTATTCAGCGTTTCATTGCCGCGCAGTTTGATTTCGGTCTCAAACCAAACAAGGGGGCGTTCTGGTTCCTCACAGCGCCTGATCTCGATTGATAGCGTGGAGGAAAGGTAAAGCCAATGGCCTTGCGCGGGATCATCCAGCACATACTCAGGCAGTCCGTATGCGGAGTCCAGAAAACCGTCCGGAGCGCGTGGCGGCAGGGTTTGGGCATTTACACTATGAGGCAGAAAGAACAGTAACAATCCCAGCAGCAGTAACAGCGTTCGCTGCCGTATGCCGTCCATGTCAGTTTATTGTGATCCTTTCCTGCTTTCTTTTTCCGAAGCGCAGGAAGGAGGGCAGCGCGACATGGCCCTGGGACACAACATCAAACGCAACGGCTGCCAGCAAGACCAGGCCCTTGACCAGTTTTTGCACGTTGGAGTCCATGCCAAGCAGATTCATGCCGTTGTTGAGGATGCCCATGATCAAGGCGCCGATGACTGTGCCGCTTACCGTGCCAATACCGCCGTATGCGCTGGCGCCGCCGATATAGCAGGATCCGATGGCGTCAAGCTCAAACCCGTCACCGGCCATCGGGGTGGCGCTGTCCAGGCGCGCCGCGAACACCATCCCGGCGATCCCTGCCAGCAAACCCATATTCACATAACTGAAAAACATCAGCCGGTCGGTATTGACGCCGGACAGGCGCGCGGCGTTGGCATTTCCGCCCATCGCATAGATATGGCGTCCAAGCACTGTTTTGCTGGTCACAAAGGTATACAGCGCGGCGATGATGCCCAGTACTATCAGCACCACAGGGATACCCTTGTATCGCGCAAGCACTGCGAAAAACCAGATGACGATGGCAGAAACGACGGTCATGCGGGCAATCAAGGCACCTGTGGTCGCGTACTCATAACCTTTGCGTTTTTTGCTTTGGTTGGAAAGCACTTGGATGAGGCAGAAAGCCGCAGCGATCAGGATACCAAGCAAAAGGCACGTCAGGTAGATCTTCACGCCCGCGACTTCCCACACCCCGATGAACTCCGGCGCTGTGCCGACAAAAAATTGTTTGTATTCAGCGGGAAACACCGGGATCGCCTTGCCGCCCTGCAGGATGATAAGCGTAGCCCCCCGGAACACCAGCATGCCGCTTAGGGTGACGATAAAGGCAGGGATCTTGACATAGGCGATCCAGAACCCTTGCCAGGCCCCGACAAGAAGGCCAACACCCATGCACAGGAGAATGGACAGGTAAGGATCCCACTTCCATTTCATGATGAAGATTCCCGCGCAGGCGCCTACGAGGCCTACCACGGAACCGACGGAAAGGTCGATGGATCCGCTTCCCAGGATACACAGCAGCATCCCGATGGCCAGAATGACTATATAGGCGTTCTGGTTGATGATGTTGTACACGTTCATGGGAAACAGCAGTTTCCCACCCGTGATGACCTGGAACATCAATGCGATGACAACCAGTGCCAGCATCATCGAATATTGTTTGAGGTTGGCTTTGACAGCGGCAAGCGTCCTGTTCATGCGCTGATTTCCCCCTTGCTGGCTTGCAGGATGCAGGCCATAATTGCTTCTTGCGAGGCTTCTTCCCGTGAGAATTCGGCAATCAGCCTGCCCTCGTTCATGACGTAAATCCGGTCACACATCCCCAGAAGCTCTGACAGCTCCGAGGAGATCATGAGCACTGCCTTGCCTTGCGATGCCAGCTGATTGATAATCTGATAGATTTCGTATTTCGCGCCAACGTCGACGCCGCGCGTGGGTTCGTCCATCAGCAGAATATCAGGCTTGGCAAAAATCCACTTGCCCAGGAGGACCTTCTGCTGGTTGCCGCCGCTCAGGTTCCCAACAAACTGTTCCACCGTAGGGGCTTTGATATCAAGCTGTTCCTTTTGCTCCCCGGCGCGTATGCCTTCCAAATCCTGGTCGATGATCCCGCGCTTTGAGACAAACTCGATGCGGGAAAGCGTCAGGTTGTGTTTGATTGAGTTTGAGGTAACCAGGCCATTGCCCTTGCGGTCCTCTGTCACGTAGGCCAGCCCGCGGCGGATGGCCTGGGGGATATTTGAAAGCCTGACCGGTTTGCCGTCGATTAGAACCGTCCCGGATATTTTCTGTCCATAGGCTCTGCCAAAGACCGACATGGCAAGCTCTGTGCGTCCCGCGCCGATAAGCCCGGCTACGCCGACCACTTCGCCGTGTCGGATCTTCATTGATACGCTGTCAACGACCTTTTTATCGGAGTAGAGGGGATGAAAGACCGTCCAGTCCCGGATCTCAAATGCGGTTTTATCGCCGATGGCGCGATGACGCTCGGGGAAACGGTTGACCATTTCCCGTCCGACCATGCCCTTGATGATGCGCGGCTCCGATATTGCATCCGCCTTTTTATCCAGGGTCTCGATGGATTTTCCGTCACGGATGATGGTAATGCGGTCGGCACAGTATTCGATTTCATTAAGTTTGTGGGATATGATAATGGATGTGATTCCATGTTCCTTTTTAAACTCAATCAGGAGGTCCAGCAGCTTCTTTGCGTCGCTCTCGTTGAGCGATGAGGTTGGTTCGTCCAAGATCAGCAATTTGACGTCTTTGGTCAGTGCTTTGGCGATCTCCACCAGCTGCCGCTTGCCCATGCCGATGTCCTTGATCAGCGCGCGAGGATTTTCCTTCAGGCCCACGACACCCATGTATTTGGCGGCTTGCTGATTGGTGAGGTCCCAGTTGATGACGCCTGCTTTTTCCTGCTCGTTCCCCAGATACATGTTTTCGGCGATGCTCAGGTAGGGAACCAGCGCCAGTTCCTGATGAATGATGGCGATGCCGAGGCGTTCGCTGTCCTTGATGGTTTTAAAGCTGCACAAATTATCGTTAAAGTACACTTCGCCCGAGTAGGACCCGTAGGGGTAAATGCCGGAGAGCACGTTCATCAGCGTGGATTTTCCCGCGCCGTTCTCACCGACGATGGCATGGATCTCGCCCTGGGTCACATCGATGTTGACATGATCCAGTGCCTTGACTCCAGGGAAAAGCTTGGTGATGTTTTCCATCCGAAGGATCGTCGAAGGCATGAAGCGTCCTCCTTAGTTACCGCAAGGGGAGATGGCAGGGTTTGCCATCTCCCCGTCTGTGGGACGAATCAAATCCGAAGGGTTACACGGTCAATGGCCGTTTACTGGGCCAGCTCCGAAGCCTCGTAGTAGCCGCTGGCAACCAGCAGTTCTTCGTAGTTGTTGATGTCTGCGAACAGCGGCGTGCAGTAGAAGGTGGGCACATCAAACACGTTGTTGTTCACTTTGTTGTTGACTTCAACTTCTGTTCCTGCAAGGAGGGAGTTCACGATCGTAACAGTGCGGGCTGCCAGGATGCGGGTATCCTTGAAGATGGACATGGACTGCAGGCCCTTGAGGATGTTCTTGACGCTTGCGATGTCGCAGTCCTGGCCGGTGATGATCGGATAACCTTCGCCCGCTTCAAAACCGGCGGAAACCAGCGCGTTGGTAGCGCCCTGGGCGGTGGAGTCGTTGGAGCAGAGCACCACGTGCAGAGGCGTGCCGCCTGAATAGAAGCCCGAGATGACGTCTTCCATACGAGCCTGTGCAGTTTCTGTCTTCCAGGAGGGGGTTGCCACCTGCTCGAAACTGGTCTGGCCGCTGACGCAAACCAACTGGCCGTTGTCCAGGTATTCCTTCACCTTGCTCATAGCGCCGTTGAAGAAGTAGGTGGCGTTGTTGTCGCCGGGGTCGCCCGCGAGGAACTCGATGTTGAAGGGGCCCTTGCCTTCTGCCAGACCAAGCTTATCCACGACATACTGGCCCTGGATTTCGCCGACCTGGAAGTTGTCGAAGGTGGCATAGTAGTCGACAGCGTCCGTATCCATGATGATGCGGTCATGGCAAACGACCTTGACGCCCATTTCCTTGGCAGTGGCAAGTACTGTGCCCAAGGCAGTGGACTCAATGGCGGTGATCACCAGCACGGTGCAGCCGTTTGACAGCATGGTTTACAGCTGCGCGACCTGGGTGGGGACATCATTGTCGCCGGCATACTGAAGTTCAACTTCATAACCGGCAGCTTCGAACTGCGCTTTGAGGTAATCACCGTCTTCATTCCAGCGCTGCAAACTCTTCGTGGGCATCGACACGCCCACTTTTCCGGCCGCCAATGCCGAGTTCAAACTGAGGACGAGTACCGCCGCGAGGACCAGAGATAGCACCTTTTTCATACCCTGTTCGCTCCTTTTCTATTTATAAGGCACTATATGCCTTATATTCACACAAGTGTATTCGCCACTGTCTTCACTATAGCACCCTCAATAGTTGTTGTCAATTGTTTGCCGAAATCCGAAATGCATTTATCGGGCGTCTGCGCCTTACCGGCTGCGGCTGCTATGCCTTGGCGGTTTGTGCCGCCGTCAGCAGCAGGGTAAAGCAGGTCCCTTGTGCAGGGCTGCTGGCAGCTTTGAGGGACGCGCCGTGCAGGCGGGCGATCTCGGCCGCAATTGACAAACCCAGGCCGTAGCTGCCTTCAGCCTTGGTGCGGGCCTCATCCAGCCGGTAGAAACGGTCAAACAGCCGTTCAAGCTGAGCGGATTCAATATAAGTCCTGCTGTTGCGCACGCTGAGGCTGATCTTGTCACGCAGGCCGCACAGGGTGACCGTGATTTCCCCGCCTGCGGGCGTGTATTTGACCGCGTTGTCTATCAGGATGGCGGCAAGCTGCCGCAGCAGGTCACCGTCACCCTGAACGAACAGATCCGGTGAGACGCTTGCCTGCAGTTTCAGCCCATTTTCATAGGCCAGGGCTTCAAATGCCAAAGCTGTCTCGCTGACAAGGGCGGATACATTGACCTGTCCGCGCTCCACGTGGGGCTGCCCTTCATCAGAGCGGGCAAGAAAAAGCAGGTTTTCTATCAGTTTCTTCATATGGAGACCTTCGGCGCGGCTTGCGGCCAGCCAGGGGCTGCCTCCCCGCTCACCTTCAAGGATGTCCAGGTTTGCCAGGATGACAGTCAGCGGGGTCTTCAGCTCATGGGATGCATCCGACACAAACTGACGCTGCCTGGTCCAGGCAATCTCAACCGGGCGCAGCGCCCAGCGGGACAGCAGCAGGATGACCAGCAGGAAGGCGCTCAGCGCGCCAAGGTAGATCAGCCCCCAGGTCAGCAGGCTTTCCTTCAATTGGCTGTACTCGCTTTGCAGGTTGACAAAGGCGATGCGGTCGCCTTTCTTCGCGTAGGCGATGCCGCTGTCGGGCCAGAAGCCGCTGTCCGCCTCGGCTTCATGGGCGCGCAGGCAAAGGGCAGCCAGCGTGTCCGCGTCCACCTGCATCCAGGGCGTCAGCAGTGTCCAGCTGCCGTCACGGCCAAGCATCGCCGTAAAGGCCAGTTTCGCGGGCTGGCTGTCATTGCCGCCCCTGGGCAGGTCTGTGCGAAAGGAGTCCCTGCGCGGCTCCGCAGGGTCCAGCGCGAGTTCCTTGTCCAGCGCCAGGCGATAATTATTGGTAAACTGCACATTGCTGAGAATCAGGCCGGCCGCGAGGACAGCGGTCATCACGGCGAACACCAGCAGCATATTGATGAGGATGAACTTGCGTTTGAGCGTTTTCAGCATGGCCCTTCCTCCATCAGGTAGCCCAGACGGCGCTGGGCGCTTATCTGCACGCCGCTGCCCAGATAGAACAGCTTCTTGCGAAGGAAAGAGATGTAGGCCTCCACATTGTTATCCACAGCCTCGCTGTCAGCCCCCCAAATCTTCGATATCAGCTCATCTTTGCTGACGATGCTGCCGGGCCTGCCCATCAGCATGCGCATGACTTCAAACTCCTTGCGGCTCAGGCGAACCTGCCTGCCGCCCTTGGACAGGCTGCTTGAGCCCAGCGCCAGGCTGATATCGCCAAAGGTCAATTCTTCCATCTGGACTGTGCCCTGGCGGCGCAGCAGCGCGCGCACGCGCGCCAGCAGTTCCTCTGTCGTGAAAGGTTTGGTGAGATAGTCATCCGCACCGCTGTCAAGGCCGCGCACCTTGTCCTGCACGTCATCACGCGCTGTCAGCATCAGGATGGGGGTGGCGTTGCCTTTTTTACGCAGCGCGGACGCCACCTGAAAGCCATTGAGGCCCGGCAGCATCACATCCAGCACGATGGCGTCGTACTGGCCGCCCAGGGCGTAGTCCAGGCCGTCTTTGCCCTCGAAAACCGCCTCGGCCTCATATTTCTGACTTTCCAGCAGTTTGACCAGCGTATCGGCAAGATTCTTTTCATCTTCCACTACCAGGATTCGCATGCCGGCACCCCTCCCCTTCACTCTTTTTCATTATACATGATAGGCCGGCAAGCTGAAATGAAGCTGAAAAGCTTTGCCGTCCTTTTTCAGACAGCTTTCAGCTTGCCTTGTTAAGCTGTGAATGTCGAAAGGAGGGAAACCATGAACGACAACAAGGATGTGTTCCGGAGGATCGAGCAGAAGTACCTGCTCAGTGCCCGGCAGCGCGAGGCCCTGGAGGAGGAGATGGCGAAGCGGTTGACGCCTGACAGCTACGGCCTTCAGACGATCGCCAATGTTT
Organism: uncultured Christensenella sp.; assembly: GCA_964584685.1. GTDB lineage: Bacteria > Bacillota > Clostridia > Christensenellales > Aristaeellaceae > UBA1038. Next base: position 20,448 of record CAZPBJ010000010.1, read on the forward strand.
ACTACGATTCACCCGACTGCGAGATCATCCGCCAAAGCCTGGACAAACCTGTCTACAAGGAAAAGCTGCGCCTGAGGAGCTATGGCAGGGCGGAAGCGGACAGCGAGGTCTTTGTGGAAATCAAGAAGAAATTCAAGGGTGTGGTGAGCAAACGCAGGGTGCGGATGCATTTGAGGGAGGCTGAGTATTTCCTTCGCACCGGCCTGATCCGCTGTCCGGTCAGCCAGGTTCACAGGGAGATCGATTACTTTCGCCGGCTGCACCGGGTGGAGCCCAAAGCCTACATCGCCTATGAGCGCCTGGCCTGGGCTGAGGAGGAGAACAGCGGCCTGAGGGTGACCTTTGACACGGGCATACGCGGCAGGGATCAGCTGCTGAGCTTGAACGGTCCACAGGACGGGGCGCTGATCCTGCCGGAAGATCAGGTGCTGATGGAGGTCAAGGCCCTTGGGGCGATGCCCTTGTGGATGGCTTCCCTGCTTTCAGGGCTGGCAATCTATCCGGCGTCCTTCTCAAAGTACGGCAGCTATTACCTGCAGCGCCTGGCGCAGGCGCAGATGAAACAAGGAGGCCATGCCCATGTCGCTTGAAAGCATATTTACCGGGACGCTGACGCTGGATGCTTACCTGCTGTGTCTGCTGGCCTCCCTGGCGCTGGGGCTGGTCACCGCCCTGGTGTTCATGTACCGCAATCACTATTCGCGCAGCCTGGTAACCACCCTGGTCCTGCTGCCCGCCGCGGTGCAGACGGTCATCGTCCTGGTCAACGGCAACCTGGGCATCGGGGTCGCGGTAGCGGGGGCTTTCTCCCTTGTGCGATTCCGCTCTATCCCGGGCAGCGCAAGGGAAATCGCCGCCCTGTTCATCGCGATGGCCATCGGCCTGGCAGCCGGCACAGGCTACCTGGCGGCAGCTGTGCTCTTCACCCTGATAATGGGCCTGGCCATGGCGCTGCTGACCAGGATGAAATTTGGAGAAAGCAAGGAAGAGGTGAGGGAACTCAAGATCACCGTGCCCGAATCCCTGGACTACGACCATCTGTTTGACGACTTGCTGGCCCACTACACAAGGGATCACACCCTATGCAGGGTCAGGACCACCAACATGGGCTCGCTGTATGAGCTCAGCTACCGTGTGACGCTGCAGCAAGAGGGCGCCACCAGGGAATTCCTGGATCAGCTTCGCATACGAAACGGAAACCTCAGCATCTCATTAAGCAGGGGCATTGCCCCCAAGGAGGAACTACTGTGAAACGCAAGTGGAATCAACTCATCCTGACCCTGGCAGCAGCATTGGTGCTGGCCTGGGCCGCCCAGCCCGTGACGGGTGAAAACCTGACCGTCTATAAGGACGAAGACCTGAACGCCTCCTATGACCTAAGCGCTGCCACCCGGGTAGACCTGGACAATCAGCAGGGCACGTATACCATCTCACAGGGCGGCACCTATGTGCTCACAGGATCCATGACAGGGCAGCTAGTCATCCAGGCGCCGCAAGCGGATACAGTCCGGCTGGTCATGGACAATGCAAGCATCAGCAACCCAGTCGGCGTCGCAATCTACGGCCTGGAAGCCGACAAGGTGATCCTTACCCTGCCGGAGGGCAGCAGCAGCATTGTCAGCGACGGCGCAGGCTATGCCCCGGACGCGGAAGGCGCGGACGCGGCAATTTATACCAAGACCGACCTTACCATCAACGGCAGCGGCAGCCTCATGGTCAACGGCCAGACAGCCCACGGCATTGTCAGCAAGGACGACCTGGTCATCACCGGCGGTACGCTCACCGTTACTTCCGTCAAGGACGGTCTCAGAGGAAAGGACAGCGTTGCAGTCAAGGAAGGCAATATCACTGTCACGGCCGGCTCCGACGGCATTGCCGCCACCGGCACGGAAACCGGTACAGGCTATGTTCAAATCGACGGCGGCGCTTTTACCGTCAAAGCCCAGCGCGACGGTATCCAGGCAGAGACGGACATGACCATCTTAAGCGGTACCTTTGACATCACGACCGGCACGGGCGCCCAGACAGCGGCTGCCGTTACGGCTGTACAGGCAATCACAGTGGCAGATACGGCCACAAGCGCCACACGGCAGCAAAACCGAGGCCGTCAGCAGCAAAACCTGCAGCAGGACGGCGGCTGGCAGGAACCTGTCACAGCAGGCGGGACCACGGATACGATGAAAGCCCTGAAAGCGGGCGCGACCCTCACCATCAAGGGCGGCAGGTTCAGCCTGAACGCACAGGATGACGCGATCCATTCAAACGGTAATGTCACCATCGAAAACGGAACCTTTGCCATCACGACGAGCGATGACGGCGTTCACGCGGACAACAGCGTCCTGATCAAAGGCGGCGACATCACCGTCATACAGAGTTACGAAGGCCTGGAAGGCAAAGTTGTCACGATCGACGGCGGTATCATCAGCATCACGGCATCCGATGACGGCATCAACGCCGCATCAGGCATGGCGGCAGCGGGCAGCCGAGAAGCGTCGCAGGCCGGTGTATCGGTCACCATTAACGGCGGCACAGTCAAGGTCGCCGCAGGCTTTGACGGCATTGACTCAAACGGCACCCTGGCCATCAACGGCGGCGTGGTTGACCTGACCAGCCAGCGCGGGGGCAGCGGCGGCACATCGGCCATTGACACCAACGGCGGTTATACCCATACCGCGGGGCAGGTAACGACCAATGATGGCAGCGAAACCGGTTCGGGCATGGCCGGCGGGCAGGGCTTTGGCCCCCAGGGCAATCAGCCTCCCAGAAGGCATTGACATAAATGGCCGGGCAGCGCCGCAAAGCGCTGCCCGGCCTGATAAAAGGAGTTGATCTGATGAAAAAGAAAAAGCCGGTCTGGCTGTTGTGCCTGATCGATCTGGCAGCGCTCGGGGCGGCGCTTGTAGTCTTCGCCCTGTTCCACCATGTGATCCCAACGCAGAAACTCGCGCTCAACCTGATTTCCATCCAAAGCACAGCCCAGGCCGAGACCATCGCGGAAGAACCGATGCCGGCACAAGCCAGTTTCCAGACGGACGGGGTCAGCGTAACGTTGAGCGAACATGATTACCTGGGAGGCAGCGTAAAGTATTACCTGGCCGACCTCTGGCTGGAGGACGTTACAGCGCTTAAGACAGCCATGGCTCAAAATACTTACGGCAGCGGGTTTACAGACACGGTGACCCACATGGACAGCCTGCTCAACGCGGCGCTGTGCGTCAACGGCGACTATTACGGCAACAGCGATGAAGGCGTCGTGGTCCGTAATGGCGTGATATACCGCGCCAACCGGACGGACGCGGATATCCTGTGCCTGTACTATGACGGAACGATGGCCGTGAAAACCTGGCAGGCATTCGATGTGCAGGCAGAAGCGCAAAAGGGTATCTGGCAGGCCTGGACCTTCGGGCCGTCGCTGCTGGACAGCGGGGGATCAGCCGTCGGCAGTTTCAATGAGGGCCGGCATATGAACAGTGACAACCCCAGGACGGTTCTTGCCTATTACGCGCCGGGCCACTACGCCGTGCTGGTGGTGGACGGCCGTGGCGAGTCGGCGGGGCTCAGCCTGGACGAACTGGCAGGGCTGTGCGAGGAACTGGGATTCACCATCGCCTACAACCTTGACGGCGGCAAATCATCAGTGATGACCTTCAATGACGCGCTTGTCAATCAGCCGGCCAGCGGCGGCCGCGCCATCAGCGACGTCATCTACATTGAGGAGGCGGCGATATGAAACGCCCGTGGGCGGTCCTGCCGCATGCCTGCATCGTGCTCTCGCTGATGTTCCTGGTCTTCCTTGTGCTGGATGACTACAACCCGATGATGAACTTCATTGGCAACCCGATTTCCATCGCGCTGCTTGCGGCCTTGTGCGGACTGTCAATCCTCAACAGCGCGGTCAGTATAGCCGGGCAGCGCGGGAAAGGAAGCTGACAGATTCAAACGACAAGATGATACAAGCCCAAAAGTAAAGCAGGGATCGCGGCGCGTGCAAGCGATCCCTGCTTCAATATGCGTTTACGCGGTTTCCTGCCCCTCGATGCGCAGCAGCCCCTTGATCAGGGCCGCCTGCGGATCGATCGCGGCCAGGGCGCGCCTCAGGTCCTTTTCCCGCGCCTGATGGGTCAGCATGACGACCGGCACACGCTCTACCCCGGCGGTATGGCGCTGCACGACGGATTCGATGCTGACCTCATGCAGGCCCAGGCAGGTGGTGATGTGCCCCAGCACGCCCGGGCGGTTAAGCGCCTCAAAGCGCAGGTAAAAGGCGCAGCGCCAGTTATCCTCGATGGTGAGGCCCGGCGGAAGATCCTCCAGATGCTCAAAGCTGGGCAGGCGGTGTATTTGCCGCTGCAGGGCGTACAGCAAGTCGCTCACCACCGCCCCCGCGGTAGGCGCGGCGCCTGCGCCCTGCCCGTAGAGCATCATGTCGCCGGAGGCGCTGCCGTGCAAAAACACCGCGTTGAACGCGCCGTGCACGCTGGCAAGGGGATGCTTGTGCGGCACCAAACAGGGATGTACGCGCACGTCAACGGCGCTGTCCTCGCGTTTGGCGATGGCCAGCAGCTTGACCGTATAACCGAGTTCACGCGCGTAAGCGATGTCTTCCTCCGCGATCCCGTCGATGCCTTCCCGGTGGATGCAGGCATAGGGTATCCGCGCGTGGAAAGCAAGCGAGCTGAGGACCGACAGTTTATAGGCGGCGTCAAAACCCTGCACATCGCTGGCGGGATCGGGTTCGGCAAGGCCCAGCGCCTGCGCTTCCGCCAGGATTTCCCGGTAGCCGCGGCCGGTCTCGGTCATCTGGAAAAGGATATAGTTGGTGGTGCCGTTGACAATCCCCATCAGGGTGTCCACCCGGTTCCCCTGCAGGGAGCGGTTGAGCGTGCCGATGATGGGGATGGCGCCGCACACGGCGGCCTCAAAGTATAGTCCCGCTCCGCTCCTATGCGCCGCGGCGAACAGTTTGTGCCAGCCCATGGCCACAGCCATCTTGTTGGCGGTCACGACCGTCTTGCCGTTTTCCAGCGCCCGGCACAGGTAATCCAGCGCGGGCACCCGGCCGCCCATGAACTCCAGCACCACGCTGATTTCATCGTCGTCCAGCACGTCCCGCGGATCCGTGGTGAGCAGGGCTCGCGGGATGGCAGCCTCACGGGGCTTGTCCACGTCCCTGACCAGGATGCGCCGCACTTCGATCGTCTGCCCTTCGCGGTGCGCGATGTCTTCCTTCAGTTTCTCAAGCAGGTTCCACACGCCGCAGCCGATGCCGCCGCAGCCGAGGAATCCGATGACCGTTGTCTTCATGCTGTTTCCCCCCGGCCGATATCGCTTGTATCCAAAGGCGCGGCCTTGAATCCTTCCGCGTCATCCGTCCATTCAAAGGGCATCCATACCCGTTTCATATTGCCGTCAAAGGAGATGGACAGGCAGACGTTGCGGTTATGGCGGTCCACCTTTTCAATGGTGCCCACCGCGTCACTCAGCGGCCCCTGCACGATATGGACCTTGCTGCCTATCTGTACTGCCTTGGAGCTTGTCAGCAGGCCCTCGTGGCGCAGCACCCACATCGCGAAATCCAGGTCCGTGCCCCGCAAACCGTACTCCTCAAAATCGCCGTAGCTGAGGAAGCGGTATACATGGTGCAGCGGGAGGATCTCCCGAAATGGCGGCGCTTTGCGCGAGTACAGGAAGACATAGCCCGGCAGCAGGTTCACGCGCACGATGCTTTTGACGCCCATCTTGCTTTGATGCTTTTCCTGCACCACAGCGTAGGCTTTTACGTCCCTGAAGAGTTCCTCGATCAATGAAGCAGTGTATATCTCATAACCGGTATCGCACTGCAGGCAGTACGCCGTCAACTCAGCGTCCTGATGTGTGCCTTGCTGCTCTGACATACCCCTGCGTCCCCTCCGTTACGGCCGGATTTTGCCAAAGGCTTGCCGATAAAATCCATCTGACGGCCGATGCTACCATTAGTGGGCGAGGGGTGTCAAGCAGGCATCAGGCGTATGGCTTGCGGCAGCTTCCATCAGCGCGTTTGAGCGAGGCCCCTGAGCAGCATGAACGCTTCCCATTCGTCAAAGATCCTGCGCAGGTCCTTGTCCAGATAAGCCAAGGCTTTTACGCGGATCTCCTGCGGGATTCCGTAGTGGGCCTGGGCGATCGCGCCTGTGATGGCGGCCAGTGTATCGCTGTCGCCGCCAAGCGAAACGGCTGTCCGGATGGCGTCCTCAAAAGAACTTGATTCAAGGAAGGCCTCAATGGCCTGCGGGACGGTGCCCTGACAGGTCTCGTTGAAGCGGTAAACGGGGCGTATCTCATCGATGGTAAAATCAAGCGGATAATAGTCGCGCGCGATGTGCTCCCTGATCCCGCCGATGCCGGATCCGTGGCGCGCCAGATAAATGGCTATAACCGTTGCCTCGGCGCCCTTGATGCCTTCCTCATGGTTGTGCGTCACCCGGGTGATGGCCCTGGACAGGTCTGCCGCTTCCGCTGCCGTGCGGGCAGCGAAACCGGCGGGGCTGATCCGCATCGCCGCGCCATTGCCAAAGCTGTTGTAAGGCTGGGGCTTGTCATTAAACATCCAGCGGTAAAACATGCCGCCGTAGCCGCAGGAAGGGTATTTGCGGCCGATCTGCTGCATGACCTTGACCGTTTGCCTGCTGAGCAGCTCAAAGTAGTCTTCCGGAGATCCGCGGCTGCTGCCAAAGGGCCCCATGGCTTTATCGGTCTCCATGATTGCCTTGGCGGCACAAAGCGTCATGACGCTGTCGTCAGTCACTTTGCAGTTTTTCCCGAACAAATCAAAATCCTTGTTCCGATGGTTATGGAATTCAAAACGTGATCCGACAATATCCCCGATGATCGCTCCGAGCATGGTTCACCTCATTTGTTCATTCACAATGATGTTATTTCGGCCTGCATAAGGTTATCACTTTGGCCTCACATAGGTCAATACCAGTGCACCCGTCTTGTTATTGACGAACGAAATAGAAACGTAATGGATAATCGTTCGGAATTTCTATTGACAGGGGGCATCTGTCACCCTATACTCAAAGGGCCTATTTCAAGCGGGGCGGGGCATGATACAAGGCCATTCCCGGAAAGGACAGCATCGGATGATCAAAGCGGCAGTCGTCATGGGAAGCGCCAGCGATAAGGAAATCGCGCTTGAGGCGGTGGATACGTTTCGGGCCTTTGGAGTTGAGACGCTGGTGAGGGTGCTGTCGGCGCACCGTACGCCAATGGAGGCGCAGGGCTTTGCCCGGTCGCTCGAATCGGAGGGCGCAGGCGTGGTGATCGCCTTGGCCGGGATGGCGGCGCATCTGGCCGGCGCCCTGGCGGCGCATACCATCCTGCCTGTCATCGGCGTGCCTGTCTGTTCGGGCGGCCTGGGGGGAATGGACGCGCTGCTGTCGACAGTTCAGATGCCCTCGGGCATCCCGGTGGCGGCAGTGGGGGTGAACGGCGCCAAAAACGCGGCGCTGCTGGCCATTGAGATACTGGCCCTGCAGGATGCCCAACTGCGGGAAAAACTGCGGGATGAGCGGCGTCGCATGCGCGACAAGGTGCTTCAGGCCGATGAAGCGCTGCAGCTGGAGATCAGGGAAAAGCAGGGGAGGGTCTGAACATGGAACGGGGAGCGATGATTTACGAAGGCAAAGCCAAACGGGTATTCGCGACAGACCGCGAGGACCTGCTGCTGGTTTCCTATAAAGATGACGCGACGGCTTTCAACGGCCTCAAGAAGGGAAGCATCCAAGGCAAGGGCGCGATCAACAACCGCATGACCAACCACCTGATGCAGCTGCTGGAAAAGCAGGGCATCCCCACGCACTTTGTGCAGGAGATCAATGATACCGACACCCTGGTGCGCCGTGTCAGCATCGTGCCCCTTGAAGTGATCGTGCGCAACATCGCCGCGGGTTCGCTTTCCAAACGCCTGGGTTTGCCGGAAGGCACGCCGCTCAAACACACTGTCATCGAATACTGCTACAAGGATGACGCCCTGGGCGACCCCATGGTCAATGAATACCACATCCGCGCGATGGGCTGGGCCAGTGATGAAGAGCTGGCTGCCATCGCGGATTATGCGCTGCGCGTCAATGATTTCCTGCGCCGGCACCTGAAAGCCCTGAATGTGGACCTGATCGATTTTAAGCTGGAGTTTGGCCGCTTAAAGGACGGCAGCATCGTGCTGGCTGATGAGATCTCGCCCGACACCTGCCGTTTCTGGGACAGCCGGACGCAGGAAAAGCTGGACAAGGACCGGTTCCGCCGTGACATGGGCGGGGTGGAGGACGCGTACCGGGAGATCATGAAGCGCCTGATGGGGCCGTCGGATGTTTGACCTTGAGCTTGAGGGCAAGCTGCACGAGGAGTGCGGCGTGTTTGGCATCTCCCGCAACAACGGCGACAGCGTGGTGCCGGAAACCTACCACGCGCTTTACGCGCTGCAGCACCGCGGGCAGGAGAGCTGCGGCATAGCCGTCAACAGGAATCGCGTGCTCAGCTGTTACAAGGACATGGGCCTGGTCAATGAAGTGTTCACGCGCGACGTCATGCAAAAGATGCCCGAGGGTTCCATCGCTGTGGGGCATTGCCGCTACGGCACTTCGGGCGTCAACAACCGCGACAACGCGCAGCCGCTGCTGATCAACCATTTCAAGGGGCAGATGGCCCTGTGCCACAACGGCAGCCTGACCAATGCCGCGCAATTGCGCAGGGAACTGGAATCGACGGGCGCGATATTTCATACCACGACGGACAGCGAGGTCATCGCCTATGTGATCACCGGGGCGAGGCTGCGCAGCCCCTCCATAGAGGACGCGATGCTGTCGGCCATGGATCAGCTGGAGGGCGCCTATTCCCTGGTGCTGATGAGCCCCAGCAAGCTGATCGCCGCGCGCGATCCCTACGGCTTTCGGCCGCTTTGCATGGGAGACCTGAACGGCGACACTGTCTTTGCCAGCGAAAGCTGCGCGCTGGACGCTATCGGCGCGCGTTTTGTGCGCGATATCCTCCCGGGTGAAGTCGTCAAGGTGACCCGCCAGGGCATCGAAAGCTGCCGGTATGCCCACAGCCGCAAGAGCGCGATGTGTGTCTTTGAGTTCATCTACTTTGCCCGTCCGGACTCGGTCATCGAGGGGGCGTCCGTGCATGAGGCAAGGCTGCGCGCAGGCGCCTATCTGGCGCTTGATCATCCCGTGGATGCCGACATCGTCATCGGCGTGCCGGACTCTGGCCTTGACGCGGCGCTGGGCTTTTCACGCCAGAGCGGCATTCCCTACGGCGTCGGCTTCATCAAGAACCGCTATATCGGGCGCACCTTCATCCAGCCCACCCAGCAGCAGCGTACGGACCAGGTCCGCATCAAACTCAATGTGCTCAAGCATACTGTGCAGGGCAAGCGCGTGGTGCTGGTCGACGACTCCATCGTGCGGGGGACGACTGCCGCGCGCATCGTGAAGCTGCTCAGGGAAGCAGGCGCCACTCAGGTGCATATGCGGCTGAGCTCACCGCCGTTTATCAAGCCGTGTTACTTTGGCACGGATATCGACTCCGATGAGGCGCTGATCGCCCATCACCATACGGTGGACGAGATCCGCGGCATCATCGGCGTTGACAGCCTGGGCTACCTCAGCATAGAAGCCTGCGATAAGCTGGCGGCCGGCGCCGCCTGCGGGTTTTGCAAGGGCTGCTTTACGGGGCAGTATCCCGCGCCTATCCCGGCTGAGGGCATGAACAGCCACTACGGGCGGATTTACAACGACAAGCCGGAGGAGGTCATCGCATGAAATCTGTCAGCGACCGCTACCGCGAGGCCGGGGTGGATATCAACGCGGGGTATCGGGCGGTGGAACTGATGCGCAGTTCGGTTGAGCGCACGCGCATCCCGGGCGTTCTTTCGGGGATAGGCGGCTTTGGCGGACTCTTCGCGCCTGATTTGAACGGCATGAAGCGCCCCGTGCTCGTCAGCGGGACTGACGGCGTGGGCACCAAGCTGAAACTGGCTTTTCAAATGGACAGGCACGATACGGTGGGCATCGACTGCGTGGCCATGTGTGTCAACGATGTGCTGTGCTGCGGGGCGACCCCCCTGTTTATCCTTGACTACATCGCTGTGGGGCGCAATGTGCCTGCGCAGGTGGCCGATATCGTCGCCGGCGTGGCCGAAGGCTGCGTTCAGGCCGGCTGCGCCCTGCTGGGCGGCGAAACGGCCGAGATGCCCGGGTTCTATCCCGAGGGGGAGTACGATATCGCGGGTTTTTGCGTGGGGCTGGTGGATGAGGAGAAGATGATCGATACATCCCGGGTCCGCGCGGGGGATGTGCTGATCGCCCTGCCCTCCTCGGGCCTGCATTCCAACGGTTTTTCCCTGGTGCGCAAGGCGCTGGACACCCGGCACCGCGATCTGGGCGCCTGCCCGCCGGAACTTGGCGGCCGCAGCCTGGGGGAAACGCTGCTGGCGCCGACCCGCATCTATGTCAAGCCGATGCTCAAGCTGTTTGACCAGGTCGCCGTGAAAGGCGTCGCCCACATCACGGGCGGCGGATTCTTTGAGAACATACCGCGAAGCCTGCCCAAGGGCTTGGGCGCTTTCATTGAGACCGCGGCCGTCCGCACGCCGCCTGTCTTTGGGATGATCGCCCGTGAAGGGGAGATCCCTTGCCATGAGATGTTCGCCACGTTCAACATGGGCGTGGGCCTGTGCGTAACAGTGGATAAAAACGAAGCCGATCAAGCGCTGCGCGTCCTGCGGGAAGCAGGTGAAGAGGCTTATGTCCTGGGCGACGTGCGCACAGGCGGCGAGCCCTTGACGCTGTGCTGAGTCCGCTGCGCATCGCCGTTTTGGTCAGCGGCTCGGGCAGCAACCTGCAGGCGCTGCTGGATGCACAGCAAAGCGGCCTTCTGCGTTCGGGCCGGATCGCCCTTGTCATCAGCGACAATCCCGGGGCTTACGCGCTGGAACGCGCCAAGGCTGCCGGCGTGCAGACAATGGCGCTGGACCGCGCTTCGCAGGGAACGGCGCGGGTTGAGGAGCAAATCCTTGCGGCTTTGAAACGTGAAAGCATTGACCTGATCGTACTGGCGGGCTTTTTGATGATTTTAAGCCCGGATTTCGTCAGGCGTTTTGAGGGGCGCATCATCAATGTGCACCCCTCGCTTTTGCCTTCCTTTGGCGGGAAAGGCTATTACGGCATCAAGGTGCACCAGGCGGCCCTTGCCCGCGGCGTCAAGGTGAGCGGCGCTACGGTCCACCTGGTGAACGCAGAACCCGACGGCGGCCCCATCCTGATGCAAAAGGCGGTCCGTGTCTTGAAAGACGACACAGCCCAGACGCTGCAGCAGCGTGTCCTGCGGCAGGCAGAGTGGCGCATCCTGCCGCGCGCCGCGCAGATGCTGTGCCAACAGCTGCTCAAGGAGGCTTATCATGCACACCATACCCCATGACCTGTGCGACCTGCTGCGCCGCAACGCGTATCCGGGCCGCGGCGTCATGCTGGGCAACAGCAGGGACTTAAGGACTAGCGTCGCTTTGTATTTCATCATGGGGCGCAGCGTCAATTCCCGCAACCGTGTGTTCCGCAGGGAAGGGGACGGCGTGCGCATCGACATTTTCGACAGCGCCCTGGTCAGGGATCCGTCGCTGATCCTTTATCGGCCCATGCTGGAAACGCAGGGCCGGCTGATCGTAAGCAACGGCGACCAAACCGATACCATTTACAAGGCACTGCTGGGCGGAGGTGATTTTATTTCCGCGCTGAGGATGCGTGCCTTTGAGCCCGACGCGCCGCATTTCACTCCGCGCGTCAGCGGCATAACGGATATGAAGAGCGGGGATTACCGGCTGTCCATATTGAAGGCAGCTGACCCGCAGGGGAACGGCTGTCAGCGCTTTTTCTTCGAATATGAGGCACAGGCGGGCCGCGGGCACTTCATCCACACCTATCAGGCGGACCGCGATCCTTTACCAAGTTTTGCCGGGGAGCCGCTGTGCGTGGACATCCCTGACGACCTTGAAGCCTTCGCGCGGGATGTATGGCTGAGCCTGAATCCAAACAACCGCGTGGCGCTCTTTTTGCGCAGCCAGGACAGGGATGGCCGCATGACAGGCCTGTCCGTATACAACCGCCATGAAGCATAGGAGGCAATCGTGCAGGAGCTTTCAATGAAATACGGCTGCAACCCCAACCAGAAACCCGCGAGGGTCTTTATGGAGAAGGGCGGCGAACTGCCCCTGCGGGTCCTGAACGGTCAGCCCGGATACATCAATTATCTGGACGCGTTCAACGCCTGGCAGCTGGTGCGGGAACTGAAGCAGGCGACAGGCCTGCCCGCGGCGGCCTCCTTCAAGCATGTCAGCCCGGCAGGCGCCGCCATTGGCCTGCCGCTTTCCGCCGGGCTCAAGGACGCCTGTTTCGTGCGGGATGTGGCGGGGCTTGACAGTTTCCCGCTCGCCTGCGCCTACGCGCGTGCCAGGGGCGCCGACAGGCTGTGCAGCTTTGGCGACTTTATCGCGCTGAGCGACCGCGTTGACACCGTGACGGCCGGCCTGATCGCGCGCGAAGTGTCCGATGGCGTGATAGCGCCTGATTTCGTGCCGGAAGCGCTTGATGTTCTCCGTGCCAAGCGCAAAGGCAACTACACGGTGATCCAAATGGATCCGGGTTATGTCCCAGACGTGACGGAGAAGCGCCAGGTGTTTGGCATCACGCTTGAGCAGCGGCGCAACGACGCGCGGGTAAATGAGGAACTGTTTCAAAACATCCCCACGGCCAGGAAGGAATTGCCTGACAAGGCGAAGCTGGATCTGACCATCGCGCTGATCACCTTGAAATACACGCAGTCAAACTCTGTCTGCTACGCCAGGGACTGCCAGGCCATCGGCGTTGGCGCCGGCCAGCAAAGCCGTGTCCACTGCACGCGCCTGGCTGGTGACAAGGCCGATCTTTGGCATTTGCGCCAGCATGAAAAAGCGCTGCGGCTGCCTTTCCTTCCCGGGCTTTCGCGGCCGGAGCGCGACAACGCCGTGGATTATGCATTATCGAGCCGGGGTGAAGAGCTGATGAAAGGCGGCGCCTGGCGCGGACTATTCTCGGAAATGCCCGAAATTCTTTCGGCTGAGGAAAAGCGGCGTTATCTGGACAGCATGGACAATGTGTCCCTGGCGTCCGACGCTTTTTTCCCCTTTGACGACAGCATCCTGCGCGCCGCCGAGTCCGGGGTGCGCTATGTCGCCCAGCCGGGAGGCTCCCTGCGCGATCCGGAGGTCATCGCGGCCTGCGACCGCCTGGGGATTGTGATGGCGCTGACCGGCCTCAGATTGTTCCATCATTGAAAAGGAGAGTCGTATGCGCGTACTGGTCATCGGTTCTGGGGGGCGCGAGCATGCCATCATCAAGGCTTTGAGCCGTGACGCGCGCATCGACGGGCTCTACGCAATGCCCGGCAACGGCGGCATGGCGGAGGCAGTCTGCCTGCCCGGTGACCCGATGGACAATGCTGCCGTGCTTGCCGTCGCCAAGGAGCGCCGCATTGACTATTGCATCGTCACGCCTGATGATCCGCTGGCAAACGGCCTTGTGGACGCGCTGGAGGCAGGGGGTATTGCCTGCTTTGGTCCCAATCAGGCCGCTGCGCGCATTGAATCCAGCAAAGTGTTTGCCAAGGAGCTGATGCGCAAATATGGCATCCCAACCGCAGCCTGGCAGGCAGTGGAAGACCTTGAGAGCGGGCTTTCCTATGCGCGCGCGCAGCGTTATCCGCTGGTCATCAAGGCGGATGGCCTGGCCAAGGGCAAAGGCGTCTGTATCGCGGAGGATTTTGCGCAGGCTGAAGCTGCGCTGCGGGGCATTTTTACCGATCGCCTTTTTGGCCAGGCAGGCAACAAGGCCGTGATCGAAGAATTCCTGCGGGGACCGGAAATTTCCGTGCTGGCGATAACGGACGGCGAAACTTTTATTGAAATGCCTTCCGCCATGGACCATAAGCGTGCGCTTGACGGAGACCTGGGCCCCAACACGGGCGGTATGGGCGCCATCGCGCCCAATCCCTTTTACACAAGGGATATCGCGCAGCGCTGCTGCGATCAGATCTATCTGCCCACGCTGCGCGCGATGGCGCAGGAGGGCTGCCGCTTTCGGGGCTGCCTGTACTTTGGCCTGATGCTGACACAGGACGGGCCCAGGGTGCTTGAGTACAACGCACGCTTTGGCGACCCCGAGACACAGGCGATTTTAATGCTCCTGGAGAACAGCCCGCTGGACGCTTTCCTGCACACCCGCAATGGCGGCCTGAGCTATAACGACCTCCACTTTACCATGGGCAGCGCATGCTGCGTGGTGCTCGCCAGCGCAGGTTATCCGGGTCATATTGAAACAGGCTTCCCAATCCGCCGGGAGGGGCGGGAAGCTGTCATCTGCTATGCCGGCGTCAAGCGTGTCAACGGACAACTGGTAACGGCCGGGGGACGGGTAGCCTCTGCCTGCGCCAGGGCGAATACCCTTGAAAATGCCGTCGCGGGCGCTTACCTTGCAGCCGAGGGCCTGCAATTCAACGGCCGCTTCATGCGAGGCGATATCGGCCGGCGCGCATTGAAACCGGGGGAGGCTGAGTGATGGTCCGCAGGATCTATGTGCAAAAGAAGCCCGGCCTGCGGCATGAAGCCGAGGGGCTGAAATCGGAACTGCGGGAATATTTGGGGCTGAAAGCCCTTGAGGACCTGCAGGTCTTCAACCGCTACGATGTTGAAGGGCTGGATGAGCCGGATTTCCTGCGCGCGGCGGCATACGTGTTTACAGAGCCTCAGGTGGATGACTGCTGCCGGCAGCTGCCTGACTTTGAAACGGAGAAAGCTTTCGCGCTGGAGTATTTGCCCGGCCAGTATGATCAGCGGGCCGACTCCGCCGCGCAGTGTGTCCAGCTGCTTACCCGGGGGGAACGTCCTCTGGTCCGTACGGCCAGGGTGTATCTGCTGACCGGGGAACTTTCACAGGCCGACATCAAGGCCGCGCTGCATTATTTGCTCAATCCGGTCGAAAGCCGCCTGGCTTCCTTTGACCTGCCTGAAACCCTTGGAATGCCGCAGCCGGAACCTCAGCTTCCGCCGGTTTTGCACGGCTTTGGGCAGATGGACGGGGCTGATATCCTGCAGCTGCGCCAAAGGCAGGAACTGGCCATGGAAGAAGACGACATCCGTTTCTGCATGGCGCATTTCGCCTTGCAGGGGCGTGATCCGACGCTGGCCGAACTCAAGGTCATCGACACCTATTGGTCCGATCACTGCAGGCATACCACCTTCCTGACCGAGCTTGAGGACGTGGAATGCCCTGACCCGGCCATCCGAAAAACCTGGGAGGAATATCAGTGCGCGCACCAGGCGCTGCGCCCGGACAGCCCGTATACCCTGATGGACGTGGCTACCCTGGCAGCCAAGGCGCTCAAGCGGGAGGGCAAACTGCCCGACCTGGTGGAGAGTGAGGAAAACAACGCCTGCACCATCCGGGTCAAAGCGGAAACATCCCAGGGGGATCAGGACTGGCTGCTGCTGTTCAAGAACGAAACACACAACCATCCCACCGAAATCGAACCCTTTGGCGGCGCGGCCACCTGCATTGGCGGGGCGATCCGCGACCCCCTGTCGGCACGCGCCTATGTGTACGCGGCGATGCGGGTGAGCGGCGCGGGCGATCCGACACAGCCCATTGAGGACACCATGCCCGGCAAGCTGCCTCAGCGCAGCATCGCGGTCGGGGCGGCCAGGGGTTATTCAGGCTACGGAAACCAGATCGGCCTGGCAACGGGCTTTGTCAAGGAATTTTACCATCCCGGCTACGCCGCCAAGCACATGGAGATAGGGGCGGTGCTTGGCGCGGCCAAGGAAAGCCACGTGCGCCGTGAGCGTCCGGCCGCGGGTGATGCCGTGATCCTGGTAGGCGGGCGAACCGGCCGCGACGGCATCGGCGGGGCCACCGGCTCTTCCATGGCGCATACGCAGGAATCGGTCAGCCAGTGCGCGGCCCAGGTGCAAAAGGGGAACGCGCCTGAGGAACGCAAACTGCAGCGCTTGTTCCTGAATCCCCAAGTCACGCGGCTCATCAAACGCTGCAACGACTTTGGCGCGGGCGGCGTATCGGTGGCCATCGGGGAACTGGCGCCGGGCCTTGATATCGACCTTGACAAGGTTCCGCTCAAGTACGCGGGTCTGGGCGGCACGGAGATCGCCATCAGCGAGTCCCAGGAGCGCATGGCGGTTGTGGTCGCCAAAGCCGATGCGGAGAGATTCTGCCAATTGGCCAATCAGGAGAACCTGGAAGCGACCGAGGTTGCCCGGGTGACCCGGGATGAAACGCTCACGATGCGCTGGCAGGGGCAGACTGTCGTATCGCTCAGCCGCGCTTTTCTGGACAGCAACGGCGCGGCCAAGAAAACCCGGGCGCGCATCGATATGCCACCCGAGGCCAAAGCGGCAGCGGTAACGGGATTTCGGGATGAACTGCTGAGGCTGGCGCAAGACCTGAACGGCGCCGTTTCCAGGGGACTTGCCGAGCGTTTCGACGCCACCATCGGCGCCGCAACGCTGCTGATGCCCTTTGGCGGCAAGCGGCAGCTGACCCCGCCCATGGCGATGGCGCACCTGCTGCCTGTCCCCGGGGGGACTGGCACCTGTTCTTTCATGTCCTTTGGTTTCGATCCGTTTGTGTCTTGCGCGCACCCGTACCGCGGCGGCTATCTGGCCGTCGCGGAAGCGCTGGCGGCCCTGGCGGCGGCCGGAGCGGATACGCGCCGGGCCTATCTCACCCATCAGGAGTATTTCCCCAAGCCGGGACAGGACCCCGGCCGCTGGGGGCTTCCCCTGGCCTCCCTATTGGGTGCCTACCGCGCGCAGATGGAACTGGAAGCGGCTGCCATTGGCGGCAAGGATTCCATGAGCGGCAGTTTCCATGATCTGGATGTGCCGCCCACACTGGTTTCTTTTGCAGTGGCGGCGGGCAGGGCAGGGGATGTGATATCGCCCGAATTCAAGCAGGCCGGCCACAAACTCGTTTGGCTGCGGCCGGAAATCGGTGAAGACATGTTGCCAGTCGCCGGATCGCTGCTGAAGGTGTTTGACCGGGCGCGGGAACTGATGCGCGCGGGCAATGTTGCCGCCGCCGCTACGCCCCGAATGGGCGGCGCAGCTTATGCCCTGATGCAGATGGCGCTGGGCAATGGGATCGGCGCCCGTATCCGGCCGGGTTTTTCGCTTCAGGAACTCTTTGCGCACGCGGACGGATCCCTGATCCTGGAGTTGACCCAGGACCTGGAAGTCGGCGAACTGCTGGGCCATACCGTGGCAGAACCAGTGCTTAGCTTTGGGAACGAACGATTGTCCGTCGACGACTTCCTGAAACCTTTCGAAAGCAGGCTGGAGAAGGTGTATCCCACGCAGGCATCGGCAGACAAGCGTGAAGCGCCTCTCATCGCCGGCCGGCACAGGCCCATCAAAGGGCCGAGTATAGCTAAGCCGCGTGTATTGATCCCTGCTTTCCCGGGAACCAACTGCGAGCTGGACACCGCGCGCGCATTTGAACGCGCGGGCGCCTTGCCCGAGGTGCTGCTGATCCGCAACCTGCAGCCCCACATGGTGCGTGACTCCGTGCGCGATATGGCAGCCCGGATGCGTGAGGCGCAAATCGTGCTGATCCCCGGCGGTTTCTCCGGCGGGGATGAGCCGGACGGATCGGGAAAATTCATCACGGCCTTCTTCCGCTCCCAACCCATACAAGAAGCCGTTGCCGATCTTTTGGAGCATCGCCGGGGGCTTTTGGGCGGCATCTGCAATGGCTTTCAGGCGCTGATCAAGCTGGGCCTGGTGCCCTACGGGCGGATCACCGACGCGGACGAAAACAGCCCTACTTTAAGCCAGAACCTGATCGGCCGTCATCAGTCGCGTTTGGTGCGCGTGCGCATCGCTTCCACCCTCTCGCCCTGGTACGGCCGCTGCCAAGCGGGTGAAGTGCAGACCCTGCCGGTCTCCCACGGCGAAGGCCGCCTGCTCTGCGGGGAAGCCCTGTTAAGGAAACTTGCCCAAGGGGGACAAATCGCCACGCAATACGCGGATGAAGACGGCTTGCCCAGCATGGACATCCGCTGCAATCCCAACGGGTCTGCATGGGCTGTGGAAAGCCTGACCTCTCCTGATGGGCGCGTGATGGGCCGCATGGGGCATGCCGAGCGCTCCTTGCCCGGCCTGTACCGCAATGTTCCGAACAATGGCATGGATCCGATGTTCCTGTCGGCGGTTGATTACTTCAAATAGCTGCCGCAAATGGTTTGTCTCCTTGCCCTGCGCCGCTGCTCGTGCTAAGATGGCGCAATCAACTGAGGGGGACTTGTTTTGATGCAAAGCCGCAAGGTAAGCCGGGAAATGCTGCTGTTTTTCATCATGATCTCCGCGGCGGCACTGGGCAACGGTTTGAGCGACTCCGTCTATTCCAATTATTTCAAGGAAGTATACCGCGTCACCACCACCCAGCGCGCGCTCATCGAAGCGCCGCGGGAATTGCCGGGCTTGCTGTGCGCGCTTGTCATCGCGTCGCTTTCCATGCTGGGGGACGCCAGGATCAGCTTGATCGCCCAGGTGTTCTCCTGCGCCGGGCTGGTGGCGCTGGGGCTGTTCACGCCTTCCTACGGGATCATGCTGATTTTTCTGTTCATCAACTCCATGGGCATGCACCTGTTCATGCCGCTGTCTGACAGCATGGGCATGGCGCTGGCGGAGCCGGGCCAGGTTGGCCACAGGATAGGCCAGTACGCAAGCCTGAAGATGGCCTTTGGGTTTATTGCAGGACTGACCGTTTTTTTCGGTTTTCGCTTCAAGGTGTTTTCTTTTCAAACGCCCGTCAACCTGCTGTTTATGCTGGGATCAGGCGCGTTTCTCATCGCGGCCATAGCGGCCGCTTTGTTGGTAAAGCGAAGGGCTTCAGTGTTCACCGGAACAAAGAGAACCAAACTGGTGTTCAGAAAGCAGTACCGCTACTTTTATTTGCTCACCATGCTGCACGGCGTGCAAAAGCAGATCGCCTTTGTCTTTGGCGCCTGGGTCATTGTGGAGCTGCTGCTCAAAGGGGCGGATGTCATGTCGCTGCTGCTGATCGCAAGCAGCTTCATCAGCATCTTCTTCATGCGGGCCATCGGGCGGTGGATCGATCATTTCGGGATCAAGCGCATGATGTATGTTGACGCGCTGACATTTATCTTCGTCTACGTGCTTTATGGCTTTGTCGTCTGGGGCATCACTGCCCGCGTGCTGCCGGAAGCAGGGTGGCCTGTGATGCTCATTTACGCGCTGTTTGTGCTTGACAGGCTGAGCATGCAGATTGGCGTCGTCAAGTCCGTATACCTCAGATCCATCGCGGTGAACAGGGAAGAGATCACCAACGTGCTCTCCACCGGCATCAGCCTGGACCATGTGGTCTCCATCCTGGCGGCGCAGCTGTCGGGATTTATCTGGACGATTTGGGGCCCGCAGTGGGTTTTCTTCCTGGCTGCCTTTTTCTCGCTGGGCAACCTGTTTGTGGCCTGGCGCGTGCAGATCAATGACCATGCGGACGACGCAGCGCCGGCAGGCGTTCCGGCATCCGCGCAGGACTAAGGATATTCGGGAGGCAGCAGGAATGCAAAAGAAGGCCGCTCAAACAAAGGCGCAAAAGGGGGATTTTGTCCGCTTCCTCAAATTCGCCCTGTTTTCCGCGTCCGCAGGCCTCATTCAGATTGCCAATTTCACCTTGCTGCTTGAACTGGCACACCTCTCCTATTGGCCGGCCTACCTGATCGCGCTTATCCTGTCTGTCGTGTACAATTTTACGATAAACCGCAGGTTCACCTTCAAATCAGCCGATAATTACGCAAGCGGCATGCTGAAAGTGCTGGGCTACTACCTGGTTTTCACGCCGCTGTCCACCTGGTGGGGAGCCGCCTTGACCGCGCTTGGCGTCAATGAATACATCGTCCTCATAGGCACAATGCTCATCAATTTCATCACGGAATATCTCTTTTGCCGCTTGTTTGTATACAGAAATTCACTGGATACCAGGCAAGCGGGAAAGGGAGCTTAGCAATTCACATAAACCATTAAAATAGCAAATATGGTCGGAATAATGTCAATAATCATGTTTTTATTGTATTGGTTTGTGTTGACTTTGTGCTATCATTCAAATGTACAAACGACCTTCCTTTTATGTTCGACTTGTCTGCTGACCGACACGCATTTCAAGCAAGAAAGGATCTGATGGCATTGTCATTTCTGCCCACGGCAGCCGCATTGAAACAATCAAGCCTCAGGGAGTTCAGGCGCCAGATCACCTCGCATGTTTTTGTTTGGGTGGGACTGTTGTTCCTGCTGCTTTTTTCCATCATTCCCATGGCGGGCATTATCATCGCGTTCAACAATTATGACATCAAGTCAGGCTTCGCGGGCATGTTCACGTCGCCCTGGGCAGGCCTGGGAAACTTCATGGATTTTATCACCCACCGCAAATTTGGCGTCCTGGTGCGCAATACAACACTGATCAGCGTGCTTAAGCTTGTATTCAGCTTTCCGCTGCCCATCATGTTTGCCATCATGATCACAGAGATGCGGGGCACACGCTACAAGCGGCTGATACAGACGGCAAGCTATCTGCCGCACTTCATCTCATGGACCATTGTAGCCGGCATCATCCATGCCTTTTTTTCCACTTCAACCGGTATGCTCAATGAGCTGCTCATGCTTAGCGGCCTTATCAGGGAGCCCATCCCGCTGATGACCAATCCGGACCTCTACTATACGCTGGCAGTGGTGTCGGAGGTCTGGAAAGAGATGGGATGGAGCGCCATCATCTATCTTGCGGCGATCTCAGGCATCGACCCCTCACAGTACGAAAGCGCACAGATCGACGGCGCGGGCCGTTTGAAGCGCATCTGGCACATTACCCTGCCGGGCGTGCGCGGCACTATTTCCGTCCTGCTCATCCTGGCTATCGGTGGGCTGTTCTCTGCCAACTTCGACCAGGCAATGCTGCTGGGCAACAGCCTGAACATCACGCGAAGTGAGATCATCGAAGTGTTTGTATACAAGAGCGGCCTGAGCCAGGGGCGCTATTCCTTTGCCACAGCAGCCGGTTTTATTCAGTCGCTGATATCCTTCATCCTGGTTATATCTGCAAACAACATCTCCCGCAAACTCTCCGGCGCTGCCCTGTTTTAAGGAGGAAAACGAGATGTCAACAATTCGGAACGCGATCAAAAGGACGACAGAGGACAAAGTCCTGGATACTTTTACCCTGATTTTCGTTACCCTTGTGCTTCTGGTGACGGTCTACCCCTTTTACTATGTGATTGTTATATCGCTCAATGACGGCCTGGACGCGCTGCGCGGCGGAATTTACCTGTGGCCGCGGCAGTTTACCTTTGGCAATTATGTGCAGTTCCTGTCTGACGCCAAGTGGATCAGCGCCATTGGCATCACTGTGGCCAAGACCTTGTTCGGGACCCTTCTCACCGTCCTTTTCACCTGCCTTGTAGCATACGGGCTGTCCCACGAAGGGCTGATGTTCAAGAAGACCTACAGCGTGATCCTGCTTTTCTGCATGTATTTCTCAGGCGGTCTGATCCCTTATTACCTGGTGCTCAAGGCTTACGGCATGCTCAACCGGTTCTGGGTCTATATCATCCCTACCATGTTTTCCACCTATTACTGCATATTGGCCATCAGTTTCTTTCGGGAGATACCCGGTGAACTCAAGGAATCGGCCAGGCTGGACGGCGCAAACGAGCTGACGATCTTCGTGCGCATTATCCTGCCGCTGAGCAAGGCGCTGCTTGCCACACTGGGCCTGTTTGCCGCTGTGTCCCAGTGGAACAGCTGGACGGACACTGCATTCTTCGCCCCCGGCAACAAGGAACTGCGCACTTTGGCCTTTTTGATGCGTGATGTCATTGTGCGAAACCAGGTGGACACCACCTCGCGCCAGGCTCTCATGCAGGCTGCCAAGCACAATATGGTGACGGCGGCATCCGTGCAGATGGCTGCGATGATCATCGCTGTCCTGCCCATCATGTGCGTTTACCCCTTCCTCCAAAAGTACTTTGTCAAAGGCATTATGCTGGGGGCCGTCAAAGGCTGACCGGCACTGCACCTTTTGTAAACAAACGCAAAAGGTATATTCGGTGGCACGCAAGTATATCCCATGAAGGAGGCATTCCCATGAAGAAGACCCTGTCCCTGATGTTGGCGCTGGCCATGCTGGCTGCCCCAGCGCTTGGCCTTGCACAAGAACTCAACCTGATTGGCCCTGACAAACCCTACACCTTTGACATGTACGTGGACTGGACCTGGATGGACTTCGATTCCTTCGAAGGCGGCATCTGCCAGGACTGGATGCGGGATCAGACCGGCATCACGCTCAACATGATCAAGGCGTCTGACGGTGAGCAGCTCAACCTGCTTATCTCCTCGGGCGACCTGCCCGACCTCATCGCCTGTTCCAGCAATGCCAAGGTGACCACCTTGTCAGATGCGGACCTCAGCTGGCCGCTTCAGGAGCTCATCGACCAGTATGTGCCTTCCTGGCAGGTGCCTGAAGTCGAGAAGAAGCTGAACGCCTACTTCTCCAAAGACGGCCAATACTATATGCTCAAGAATGAATTCAACACCGCCGAAGAGATCAAGGCAGCCACCAACCTGGGCACCAACTTCGGGCAGTTCCACATGCGCGACGACATCTACAAGGCGCTTGGTTCGCCCAAGCTGGAGAACAAGGATGATTTCTTCGCGCTCATGGGCCTGGTGAAGGAAAAGTACCCGGATATGCAGCCCATCGTCTTCAATCCCCGTGAATATACGGCGTTCGGTTCCCTGGTTGGCTTTGATCCGGTCAGGCCGCTTGATGAAAACGACAATCTGGTGATGAACATTTCAGACCCCAATTACCGCCAGATGCTCAAGGTCATCAATGAACTGTACCGCGCGGGCTACATCGATCAGGAGAACTTCGCCTACAACGATGAAGAGCAGGCTTTCCAGAACTTTTACGCGGGCAATGTGTTCATGGTCACTTACTTTGCCGGCAATGATGAGCAGCGTTTCACATCCAAGGTGGCTTCCGCCGTCCCGGGTGCCGTGGTGGTCCAGGTGCCATTGCTGGAAAAGTGGGCTTACACCATTCCCGTTTCCGGCTGGGCAGCGCTGTTCATCACCAAGGACTGCACCGACCCTGGCCGTGCCATTCAAATGCTTTACTGGGCTAAGCAGAAGGATAACTCAATTTCCCTGACCTATGGCGTCAAGGGGACGGATTGGGATTATGACGAGACAGGCAATATCAAGATTTTGGAGCGCAGGCAGAAGTCGGCCGATGCCGGCATGCTGGCGGTGGACTACAAGGAAATGGGCTTCCCGCTGTCAGCGGATAACTACGTCACCATCTACAACGCTTTCTATGCCGCGGCTACCGATGCCACCCGCAAAATCTTTGATGATGTCGTGAAACGCGCCACAGTGTCCAGCGCGATCAGCCTGAGCTATCCCAAGTCAGGCAGCGACGAAGAGTTCAAGTATACCGATATCGAAAGTTTATCAGGCGAATATTTCAGCCGCTTGTGCATGGCTGACAGCGATGAGGCTTTCAATGCCCTGTATGATGAGATGCTGCAGATCGCCAGGGATAACGGGCTGGATGAAGTGAATGCCTACCTGAGCAAGACCTATGCCGATGTCAAGGCGCTGCTGGGCGCCGAGTAATCCAGGCAGCCGGCTGCGCCCAACAATTAACTCATCTTTGCGGGGAGGCACCGTATGCCTCCCCGCTTTCCCACAGCCAGGTTCTGCCGCCGGGAAAGGAAGGGATCCCCTTGGATAAAAGCTACGCTTTGGCTCAGCTTTGCCCCTGCATACTGGAAGTAGGGCTGCAGAGGCGGGACAGCTGGCGCAGCCGCGCCAGGCGCATATATGACCACGAGCTGTTCTACTGCTTCCTTGGGGGCTATCAGCTTGAAATCGACGGCAAATCGTACATCCTGAAGGAAGGCGACCTGGCTATCATCAAACCGGATACGCCTCATAGGCTTTGGGTGGATGAAGGCCAGCCGGGCGAGATGTATTATCTGCATTTTGACCTGGATTACAGGGACGACGCTTCCTGGGTGTATGCCTATTACAATACGCCTGAATGCTATTCCACCATGTTTTTAGGGAAACTTCAGCATCCGGAGCATATCAGGCCGCAGGCAGTGATCCAGCAGGGATACCGTTTTCCGGATGTCATCAGCCTGCGGGACAGCGATGGCGCCGAGCATATCCTGCGTTCATTGTACAAGGCGCACTCAAACAAGGTATCGGGGCTGGACCTGTTGTCCAAATCCCTGATGCTGAAATTGCTGCAGATGATTCTTTCTGAGAGCGGATTCTTTCCAAAGAAGGAGCAGGAAGACCTTTGGGTGAGCCAGACAATCAAGCAGTTCATCACCTACAATTACTTCAAAAAGCTAAGCCTGGATTCAATCGCTGCCTATACACACTTGAGCCCTGATTATTGCGGCCGTGTCTTCAAACGCGAGACCGGCCACTCAATCATTGATTACCTCAACGAGGTGCGCGTCAACCAGGCCAAGCGCATGCTGCTGGACATTGACTTGAGCCTGGCGGATATCGCCGAGATGGTAGGTTTCAGCAGGGAGAACTATTTTTGTTTAGTCGCCAAGAAACTGACAGGCATGACACCGGCGCAGCTTCGCCGGTATATGCTGTCCATAACGCAGCCAAGCATGAATGATGAGGAGGTTTCCTGAATTGTTCGATCTATCCGCCTGCCATTTCAGCAATCATACCGTGTTGATGAAAAATCGCCTGCCGGCGCGCGCTTGTTTTTATCCTTATGAGGATGAGGAGGCGGCGATCGCGGGCGTTTCCGGGCGGGTTGAGAATCTCAGCGGGCTGTGGCAGTTTCGCTTTTTTGAAAATACCCTTGATGTTACGCCGGATGTCATCAAACAATCCGCGGATCCGCAAAACGGCTACGCGTCAATCACGGTGCCGCGTTCCTGGCAGTTCGCGGGATACGGCGAGTTTTTATACACCGATGAAGCCTATCCGTTCCCGATTGATCCGCCCTTTGTCCCCCTTCAAAACCCAACAGGCGTCTATAAGCGTAGCATCTCCTGGGACGGCCGGGACAAGACGATCCTGCGCCTTGAAGGCGCGGAGAGCTGCTGTGAGGTATTCTGCGGCGGTATTTTCGTCGGGATGACCAAAGGCAGCCGCTTGCCTGCGGAGTTTGATTTGACGCCTGTGCTTCATATGGGGGATAACGCGTTGTGCCTGGTCGTGCGGCAATACAGTGACGGCAGCTACCTGGAGGACCAGGATCAATGGTGGCTGGGCGGCATCATCCGTGATGTCTTCCTGCTCCGCCGCCCTCAGGCCTATCTGGAAAACCTGATTGTTGACACGGCGTTTGACCCCGATCAAAAGTCAGGAACACTGCGCCTGCGCGCCTGGGTCCATGGGCTTGCCGGCCTGCGGTATCGACTGCTGAACGCGCGGCATGAAGAGGTTTTGAATGGCTGCCTGGAGGAAGACACTTGGGTTACCTTGCAGGACGCTCTGCCCTGGAATGCAGAGGAGCCTTACCTCTACACACTTCTGGTCAGCGTGATGCAGGATGGCCGCTGCCTTGAATGCGTCGCGCAGAGAATTGGTTTCCGCACGGTGGAAATCAAACGCGGCAGTTTGCTGCTCAATGGCGTGCGCGTCATGCTGCGCGGCGTCAACCGGCATGAGTTTTCGCCGCAGGACGGCCGTGCCGTCGGTTATGAACGCACCAGGCAGGACCTGGAGATGATGAAGCGGCATCATATCAATGCTGTCCGCACCGCCCATTACCCTGACAACCCGTTTTTTTATGACTTGTGCGACGAACTTGGGCTGTATGTCGTGGATGAATGCGATTTGGAGACCCATGGCTTTGAAATCGAAGGCATTCCGTCACGGCTGGCAGATGATTCAAGCTGGCAGCCGGCTTACCTGGACCGCGCGGAGAGGACGGTGCAGCGTGACCGCAACCATGCCTGCGTCATCATGTGGTCACTTGGCAACGAGTCTTTCCACGGCAGGAACTTTTTGGCCATGTACAGCTGGATCCATCGGGAGGACCCTTCACGCCCCATCCATTATGAGGGCGATATTGATCATGCCCACCACATGGATGTGAGCAGCAGCATGTACTCTTCCATCGGCCTCCTGCATGAGATAGACAGCATGGAAGTCAACAAGCCGCACATCCTTTGCGAATTTGCCCATGCCATGGGCAACGGACCGGGGAGCCTGATGGAATATACGGACATGATGGAATCCTCCAAACGCATTCAGGGTTATTTCATTTGGGAATGGCGGGATCACGGTGTGTTGACCCTGCTGCCCGACGGCACGGAATACTACCGCTTTGGCGGCGAATTCGGTGAGAAGGACAGCAGCCATAATTTCTGCATGGACGGCCTTCTGTCCTCCGATTCGACGCCAACTCCCGGGTTTTACGCTTACGCCAAAGCCATTGAGCCGCTGCGTGTGATTAGGTTTGACGCCAATTCCTGCCTGCTGCGGAACCGTTTTGATTTTCGGGGAACAAAGGGGATCAGTGCCTTGTGGGAACTGCATCGGGATGGTGAACTTGTGACACAGGCCCTGTCATCCCTGCCTGATATTGCACCCCATGGGAAAGCTGAGGTCCCTGTCCCGGCAGAAATCCAAGGGATACAAACTGACAATGCCCACTGGACGCTCAGCGTTCAATTCAGTGACAGCAAGACAATTGTTGGCCGGGCACATCGGGTGACATGGGAATATCAGCCAGGGCCCGTAAAACCAAACGGAGCCCTGAAATATATTGAGACAGCCGCAGGTTACAGCGTTTCAGGCAAGCGTTTCTGCCTTTTCATATCCAAATCAGACGGACGCATCCATGATTATCGCATTGACAATGACCTTGTCATGACGGACGGTCCCGAACCTGACTTTTTCAGGGCTTATATAGACAACGACCGCCTGCTGAAAACGGAGTGGATCAAACGCAGCGTGCACAATATGCGCCTGGTTGTAAAAAGCATCCTGCTGGATGAGAAGCCCGACCGGCTGAGTTTTTCAATACATGCCTCATATGGCGCAATCGCGCGCAACTGGCGTGCGCCCATTGACATCCGTCTCAGCATTTTTCCCGACGGGAGCATCATCTGGCAAATGGACGGCTGTTTTGAAGGCGACTTTGGCTTCCGGCATGACCAAGAGCTTCCGCGATTGGGAACAAGCACGCAGCTGTCGGGTGCTATTCAGGACACGGTCTATCTGGGTAACGGTCCCGGTGAAAGCTATTGCGACAGCAAACAGCAGGCCGATCGGGACATCTTCAGGGCGGCGGTCGATGGGATGGGTTTTCCCTATGAATGCCCGCAGGACAATGCCAACCGCACAGGCTGTGATTTTGCCGCGTTTATAGATGAGCGGGGCAAGGGTTTGGCTTTTTCCTCGCTTATTGCGCGAGACATGAGCTGCAAGCGCTGTACCGATGATGATCTATACGCTGCAGGACATGCCTGGCAGGTGCCGCGACGGGATAAGGTGACCGTGCATTTTGATTTGCTTAACTCAGGCCTGGGAAGCGCAAGCTGCGGTCCTAATCATCTGCGGCCCTATATGGCCAAAGCCATACCATTCAGCCAGGCGTTCGCGCTCACGCCTGTCACCGGGGATGTGATCCAATGCGCGCGCCATGGTTTGGACCTGCTGAATACGCAAGCTTAATCCTGTAAGGAGAACATTATGCTGAAGGATCGTTTCTGCGGGCAAATCGCCCAATTGCTTGCCACAGACGACTGGCTCATCGCTGAAAACGGGTATGACTGCAGTGAAAACCTGGAGTTTGAGGCGCGTTTCTGCCTGGCGAACGGCCGAATGGGAAACAGGGCAAGCCATGAGGAAGGCGACGTGCGCCGCACCTTGCCGGCAAACTATGTCCACGGCGTGTTTGACCGCTCGGAAGCCTACATGCGCGAACTGTGCAATACCCCCAACTGGGCATTGCTGCGCGTAAGCTTTCAAGGCCAGCCCATCGGGCCGGAATCAGGTGAAATGTCGGATTACCTTCGGGTTTTGGATATGCGCAGCGCGCTGGTGGCAAAGCGCTATGTCATGACAGACGCGCAGGGGCGCAAAACGCAGGTTCAGTCCCTCAAGTACCTGAGCCGCGCGCATCCCCGCTGCGGCATGCTGAGGGTATACATCACGCCGGTCAACTATGGCGGGGTGTTTGATATACAAAACCAGATAGATGCGACAGTCACCAATTTCCAGGATATGCCGCGCTTTCAGGTGAAGCACCTGGTCACGCAGGAAGTATCAGATCTTGACGCATTGGGCTGTTATGTCCAGAGCCTGACCAGGGATTTTTCGCTGCCCATCGGCACCGGCGCATGCGTAAAAATGTACATGGGCAACGAGCCTTTGCAGCCCCAAAGCCGCCATTTCCGCGCGCTTGGCGAAGTTGGCAGCGAATTTCTGGACGCCAGGCTGCAGCCAGGGCAAACACTTCGGTTGGACAAGTATGCAGCGGTAGCCACCGGCCGTGATTGCCGAGGCGTGCGCGCTCAGGTCAAACGCGAATTGGAATCATTGGTCAACCTTGGCTGGGATGAGGCGCTTGAGATCCATCGCCAACAGGAACTTGCGCTTTGGGCGCGCGCCGACCTGGAGATCATTGGCGACGAGCTGATGCAAAAAGCGCTGCGCTTCAATATATTCCATCTGATGAACACGCCTGACCCCATTGACCCCACGGTCAACGTGGGCGCCAAACTGCTGCACGGCGAGGAGTATGGCGGGCATGCCTACTGGGATACCGAGTTGTTTGTGTTGCCCTATTTCTGCTTTGTGTTTCCCCGCGTTGCCCGCAACCTGGTCAAATACCGCTGGCTGCTTTTGGAAAAAGCGCTGGAGAACGCGCGTGCATTAGGCTATGCCGGCGCCAAGTATCCCTGGGAATCAGCCGATACGGGAGAAGAGGAGTGCCCGGCCTGGACCATCGAGTATGACGGAAGCGTGTACCGCTGCCATGTGGCGGATTACGAGCATCATGTCACCTCCGCGGTTGCCTATGGCATCAATCGCTACGTCCAGGTCACCGGGGACCATGGCTTCATGGACGATATGGGGATGGAGGTCCTGCTGGAGACGGCGCGCTTCTGGTCTTCGCGCATGACGCTGAACGCCGCGAAGGACCGATACGAGATCTGTCAAGTGACGGGACCTGACGAGTGGCATGAGCCGGTTGACAACAATGCCTACACAAATCACCTGGCGCGCTGGAACATCCTTGAAGCGCTGCGATTGTTCAAGGATTATGAAAAGCGCAGCGTGGAAGCGTCTGCCGCTTTATGCCGGCGCCTGGATTTGAGCGACAGGGAGATGCAGGCCTGGCAGGACCGCGCGGACAGGCTGTTCCTGCAGGGTGAGGAAGGGCTCATCGAGCAGTTTGACGGATACTTTGCCATTGAGGATTCCTTTGTCAGTGAATGGGATGAGAACGGCATGCCGCTGATGCCCGAAAACCAGCGGAGGAAGCGCGGCCTTGAGCGCAAGATCCTCAAGCAGGCTGACGTTGTGATGCTGATGCATCTGCTGCCCGATCAATTTGACCTCGACACGCAGAAAACCAATTACCGGTACTATGAACAGCGCACGCTGCACCGTTCCTCCCTGTCGCCCAGCATCCACTGCATGATGGGGCTCAGGGTGGGGGACAGCAAGCGAGCCTATGATTACCTTCGCAGGTCAGCCTTTGTGGACCTGGACAACAACCAGCGCAATACGCGTGAGGGCATTCACGCGGCCTCAGCCGCGGGTACCTGGCAGTGCGTTGTCATGGGCTATTGCGGACTGGAAGTTTCGTTGGACGGAAAACTGAGCTTCGCGCCCCGCTTGCCGGATCACTGGCAGGCAGTGCGCTTCAGCCTCGACTACCGGGGACAGCTGCTGCGTGTTGAAGTCACGCCTCATGATGCGCAGGTCATCTGTGCGGAAGGTCCGGTGCCTTACCGCGTATTTGGCGAAGACAAGATTTCCAGCTCAGTGACCGTATGAGCCTGAGGCACAGGTCGCTGCTGATGCTGCTGGCGGTGGCGCTTATCTGGGGCAGCGGCTTCATCGCCACGCAGTACGCCATTGGCTCGGGCTTGTCCACAACGCATATCATGGCGCTGCGGTTTTCCATCGCCGCCCTTGCCGTGGGCATTGTGAGCCTGCGCAGCATCAAACGGGCAAGCAAGGCCGCCATAGGAAACGGGCTGGTAGCAGGGGTCTTGTTGTTTGGCGCGTTTTATACCCAGACTGCGGGGCAAGGGTTGACCACCGTTTCCAATACGGCGTTTCTGACCTCCACCAACGTGGTGATGATCCCCTTCCTGTTGTGGGGACTGGATCGAAAAAAGCCGCCTGTCAAGGTTTTTGCCCTAAGCGGGCTGACGCTGATGGGGATAGGCTTGCTGATGCTCAAAGCCAGTACCGGATTGCAGTTCAACCGGGGGGACTGGCTGATCCTGCTGTGCGCGGCGCTGTTTGCCGGCCATATCGTTTACCTGGGCAAGTTCTGCCGTGAGTTCGACCTGTCTGTGATCACCTTCCTGCAGCTGGCGGCCTCCGCTGCCATTTCCCTTGCTTTATTGGCTGCCGGAGGCGCAAAGGCCAGCCCCGCTCAATGGCGGGCAGGGCTGCTGCCCGCCGTTTATCTGGGCCTCTTCTCCACTTGCCTGTGCTACTATCTGCAAACGCTGACCCAGCGCCATGTTCCGCCTGCGCCTGCCGGCATTGCGCTTTCCATGGAGGGTGTGTTTGGCACCCTGTTTTCAGTCATCCTGGGACTGGAGGCGATGCGGGCAGGTATGGCTGCGGGAGGTTTTCTCATCACGCTGTCCATTGTGCTGACGGAGCTTGACTTCGGCTTCAAGCGAAAGGACAGGAAACACTCAATAATGCGAACGGGGGACTAGCGATGCCATTGCTATGCTATCCGGTCAGCGCGCTGGAGAAGGTATTTTTGGATGAACCTCCAAAGCCCTGTCCCCGGCACATTCCCTTGACCGCGCTCAAAGGCGAGTTGGTCAGTTTGGGAGTTGCGCTCTGTTTAAATCCGCCAAGTGAGGATGAACGCGAGCTGCTTTGGGTGTCGGTCTCCTGTGCATTGCCCAACAGGCTTCGCCGGGTTGAACAAATGCCGGTACGCTATCCCTGCCGTCTTCCCGCGGATGACAACTATCTGCGCAAGGAACCCGGGCTTTACCCCGATGCCCTGACAACGCTTGATATGGACAAACCCTTGCCTGTGTACCTTCATCAGTGGAGTTCCCTGTGGGTGGATATTGAAACCGGGCCGGACACGCAGGCGGGTGCCTATTGTTTCAAAATCAGCTTTAAAAATGAATCCGGTGATCTGGTGGGGGAAGCCGAACAAACTTTCCAAATCATCGATGCCTTACTTCCGCCCCAATCCCTCATCCATGCCCGCTGGCTGCATGCCGATGCGCTGGCGGATGCGTATGATGTGCCGATGTTTTGCGACAGGCATTTCGAGATACTGGAGCGCTTTATCCGCCTGGCCGTGCAGCGCGGGATCAACATGATCCTGGTGCCGATCCATACGCCGCCGCTGGATACAAGGCAAGGCGGGCAAAGGCGCACAGCGCAGCTGGTGGATGTCGCCCTTGTCAGGGGGGAGTACCGCTTCGGCTTTGAGAAGCTGCGGCGTTTCCTTGCGATCTGCGCCAAAGCAGGTGTCGCCTATTACGAGATGGCTCACTTGTTTTCCCAATGGGGGGCATACCATCCGCCAAAGATCATGGGAAATGCCGATGGCAGGGAAGTTCAGTTGTTTGGATGGGAAACGGACGCATTGGGCCATGACTATCAGGCGTTTCTCGCCGCTTATTTGCCAGCCCTGACAGATGAGCTGCGAAGGCAAGGGATCGCAAAACAATGCTACTTTCACATTTCCGATGAACCGGGCATCGGCCATATCGCTCAATACCGGGCAGTCAAGAACGCGGTATCAGCTTACCTAGAGGGATTTACGATCATGGACGCGCTCAGCGACTATGACTTTTATGAAGACGGCACTGTAGCGCACCCCATTGTGTCCACTGACCACCTTGGCCCATTCCTCAAGGCGGACATCCCAGACTTGTGGGTTTATTACTGCTCGGCGCAGGGCCGGGAAGTGAGCAATACCTTTATCGCCATGCCATCAAGCCGAACACGGATACTGGGGCTGCAGCTCTACATATACAAGGTTAAGGGTTTTCTACAGTGGGCCTACAACTATTACTACGCGCAGTACTCGGATTACTATGTGGATCCCTGGCACATCACCGATGCGGACGGCTTCGCTCCCGCAGGCGACGCTTTTCAGGTTTATCCGGGTAGGGGAGGCGAGCCCGCGGAGTCATTGCGTTTGATGGTTTTTTTCCATGCCCTTCAGGATTTGCGGGCCTTGCAGGCGCTGGAGGCTGCCATAGGGCGCGATCAGGTACTTGACATGATAGGTGAAGGCTTGGATGACCTTCCTACGATGTCGGATTATCCAAGGGACCCGGACTATTTGCTTGAACTTCGCCGCAGGGTAAATGCCGCTTTGGAAGTTCATGCGCCGGTGGATA
Organism: uncultured Christensenella sp.; assembly: GCA_964584685.1. Classification (GTDB taxonomy): domain Bacteria; phylum Bacillota; class Clostridia; order Christensenellales; family Aristaeellaceae; genus UBA1038. The sequence goes on from CAZPBJ010000010.1 coordinate 53,169, forward strand.
TTGCACGGGCGCAAACCTGAACCGCGGTATCCTAAAGTGCTGACTCACCTGTCGTGAGCAGGTCGCCGCTGTAAAACCTGTCCTTGACGCTGCCGTCAGACAGCCGCACCCAGCTGGTAAAGCCTTGCGTATCGCCTTTGCGCATTTCGATGACGCGTGCCCCCTTGAGGTAGCCGCGCCTGCCGTATGTGCTGTATCCGCCTGCACGGCCATAGCACAGGACAAGGCCGTGGAGGCTTGAGCAGTCATCGTTGATGTGGTCATGCCCCGCAAATATGCCCCGGGTGTGCCCGCCTTCCAGCATGGCGGAGAACAGGCCGCTGTTTTGGTTTGGGCAGCATACGCTTTCCAGGCGTTGGCCTATGTGTCTGCCCTTCCTGAAGGCTTCGTTGTACTCAGGCAGCGGTATGTGCATAAAGGCCAGGATGCCAAAGCGTTCATCCCGTGATCCGCGATTGGCCTCAAGCCCAGCATACCACGCGATTTGCCCGGGACGAACATAGTCATAGCCGCCTACAATCGGATTTTCGTTGTACATATTGCTGTCAAGGCCTATCAGCAGCCATTGGGGAGTCTCAGGGTGATCACCCAGCGTGAGCGAGAAGTTCGAATGCCCCGGGACACCCGGCGCCGTCGGGGGGTTCACGCAGCCTGGCATGCTGTTGAGCGTCTGCGCCAGATCCTCACGCGGCGCTCCGTATTCCGCGTCATGGTTGCCAAATACATAGCAATAGGGAAGACCGCTGCCCGTGATGGGTGACAGAGCGCTGTTCATTTGGGAAAGGTTGTCCCTGCAGGTGTTGAAGTCACCTGTAATGAAGATCAGGTCAGGCTCCTCCATGGCGATCATTGCGCTTATCAGCCGAAGTGTCATCCGGTCGCGCTTGCCGCCGTCTTCGTAGTGCAGGTCAGTCAGCTGCAGGATGCGAAAGTGCTCCTTGTTTCCGTAGGTGAAATGACGGTTCATCATTGGCCTCCTGCCTCATTTGTGGTACATTATCCAATAGACACAATAACCTGTCAACCGACATTTATACACAAAAACGCGCATTTGAATACCTGAGTCTTGACATAATCGCAGGAGAACATATAATGAAGTAAAGGTTCAGCAACGCCTTTGGGACCTTGGGTGAGATCACGGAATTTGAGGACAGCAAGATGACAAGCATCACATCCTCCTCCGGTTTGGCCAAACGCATCAGAAGGCACTGGGTGCTTTATCTGATGTTTGTCCCATGTATTGTCTACTTTATCCTGTTCAATTATATCCCGATGGCCGGTTTGCTGCTTGCATTCAAGGATTTTTCCTTCCGCAAGGGCATATTCGGCAGTCCCTGGGTGGGCTTTCGATATTTTGAAACGTTTTTTACCAGCTATGACGCTCCCCGCCTGCTGACCAATACGCTGACCATCGGCTTCATCAAGACGATACTGGAGTTTCCCTTCGCCATTGCGCTTGCCCTGATGCTCAATGAGCTGCGGCAGGTGAAATTCAAGAAGATCAACCAGACCATCAGCTATCTGCCCCATTTTATGAGCTCCGTCATCATTATCACCATCCTCCAGCGCATACTGGCGCCCAATGTCGGCGTCATCAACCAGGTTAAAACCGCTTTGGGCGGCGACGGCGGCACATACTACCTGATGGAATCCAAGTACTTCCTGCCCATCCTCTTTCTGCTTGACTTGTGGAAGAACATTGGCTGGGACTCCATCCTCTTCCTGGCCGCCATCTCAGGCGTCGACCCCGCCTTGTATGAAGCCGCGGAGATCGACGGCTGCAGCAAGCTGAAAAAAATGTGGCACGTCACGATGCCGGGCATCAGGGGAACGGTAGGCGTGCTGTTCATACTGGGGGTGGGCGGCCTCCTTTCCAGCGGTTTTGAGCAGATCTGGCTGCTGCGCACGCCGGGTAACATGCAAGTCGCCGATACACTGGATACCTATGTCGTCAACGTCGGCATGCTTAACGGCCAGTTCGGCTATGCCACGGCCATCGGATTGATACAGGGGGTGGTTGGCCTGGTTCTGGTGCTGGGGGCCAACAGGATCTCCAAAAAGCTCACCGAAGTGAGCATCTGGTAAGGTTCATCAACCTGTGCGAAAGCCGGGGATGAAATATGAGGAGGAATGACCCATGCGCAAGGTAAAACGCACCGTTTCCCTGCTGGCTGCCCTGGTGATGCTGCTTTCTTTATTTAGCAGCGTTGCCCTGGCGCAGGACAAGCCCGATACCTGGATCGCCGACCGTGTTGTTTTGGTGCAGGCCTATGTCGATGATATCGGCGGCCAGCTCCCCAATGACCAGCTCAGCACCCCCGTCATGCAGGAGCTAAAGAAGCGCACCGGCATGCAGATCGAATTCCTGTACACACCCGGCGAGAATGACCGCAGCACCATGACGACGCAGCTGGCCACAGGCAACCTGCCCGATATGATCGTCAGCTACCTCAACAATTCAACGCGGCCCGAGTTCCCTGTGCTGCTCAGCGCGGCGCGCGACGGCATGTTTGTTGACCTGGCTCCCTTTATCAAGGAGTCAAAGGTATACGCCAAGTATCTGGACAAGGCTTATCTGCCTGCCGATACGTATGAGAACATCGTCTGGCGCCCGGAATTCAATGGCGCAGCTTACCTGATGCACCTGGGCATCGATGCGGTGGATACATCCACCCAGTGGATACCCGAGCAGGAGTATGTTGGCGGTATGTATATCCAGTCCGCCATCGTCAAGGACCTGAACGTTGATGTCAAGTCCATTGATTCCACCGAGAAGCTTTATCAGCTGCTCAAGGACATCAAGGCCAAGGACTACAAGGATGCTGCCGGCAATCCCGTCATCCCCCTGGGACCCAAGTACTGGGGCGGCAGCGCGGACGCCCTGACCTATGTGACCGCCGACCTCAACTGGGGCGTCTCGGGCAACTACAACCTGAGCGATGACGGCCAGGTACTGCACGAAGCCCAAACCGAGTGGGCGATGAAGAAGGTCGAATACATCCGCAAACTGCTGGATGAAGGCCTGATGCACAAGGAGTTCTTTACCATTGACGAGACCCGCTCAAACGAACTGACAGCCAACAAATCCATCGCCGTCATCGGTGATATCCACAACTACAAGGAACCCATTTACGGCTCTGAAGACTGGGTACCCCTTGGCCCCATTTCGGACTACAGGGGCGTAGCGGGAACCATTACCTCAGGTAAGAGCGGCTATGGCGCATGGGCCATCCCGGACACCACGGCCAACCCGGAAGAAGTCTTCAAGCTGATGGACTATCTCGCCTCCCGCGAAGGACAGATGCTCATGCTCTACGGTGTTGAAGGCGTCAGTTACGACCTGGCGGACGGCAAGCCCGTGCTTAAACCGGAAGTGGCCAAGATGATCGCCGACGGCGATACAGCCACGCTGCGCAACCTGCATGGCGCCTCCTTTGACGGATCAGGCGTTTACGGGCTTGAATACCTGCTGACCGACATCCAGAACGAAACCTACTTTGGCGAGGCACGTCCGGGCGCCAAATCCGCCACCACCTTTGACCGGGCTGTTCAGATCGCAAGGGACTACGCCCAGACTTACCGCCTGGTGCCCGGCCTGCGCGCTTCTGCCTTCATGACGGAGCTGCCTGAGGTCAATGCCCGTATGAGCCTGCTCAACTACAACGAGGTGCTGGTGCAGGCCGCCTACTCCGAAAATAAGGAAAGCGCCCAACAGATCCTTGACAGCTTTGTCGCACAGCTCAAGCAGGCGGGCGTGGAGGAGTTTGAAGCGCTCGTGCTCAAGAAATACCAGGAAAATCCGGAAATGGTCATGTTCTATTGATGCACTGATAATGCCCCTGCCGCGCGTACAGGCCGCCGCGGCAGGGGCTGCCCCTTATCCGGCCGACACAGCACAACACCCGGTCAAAAGGAGCTTGTATGCAGCAGCGCGCGAGGTTAAGGCCAATCAGCAACAAGGTGAAGGAATCTTCAGGCGACGCGGCGGTTCAGGGTATCATCATCACGCTGATCGTCCTGCTTTCGCTCACGATCATCCTTCCCTTCCTCAATATCTTCGCCCTGGCTTTTAATGACGGCAAGGACGCTGCGATGGGCGGTGTTTATTTCTGGCCGCGCATGCCAACGCTTGATAACTTCAGGGAGGTTTTCAAGGACGGGCAGATCATTTCCGCTTACAAGATTACCCTGGCCAGGACGGCGCTTGGCACCCTGCTGAGTGTTGCGCTGATGTCCGTATCAGCCTACGTGCTCAAGGTGAAAACGCTGCCCGGGCGGAATTTCTTCACGATGGCCATCGCTTTTACCATGCTTTTTTCAGGCGGCACGATCCCCAATTATATCCAGCTCAACAACCTTGGCCTTCTCAACAAGTTCTGGGTCTATATTTTCCCGGGCGCCATCAGCGCATATTACATGATTATGATCCGGACCTTTTATGAAACGATCCCGGATTCCCTGGAGGAGTCGGCCACTTTGGACGGATGCGGGCATTTCCGCATCTACTGGAATATCATTTTGCCCCTGTCCAAGCCAATTCTGGCCGTCATCGCGCTCTACTGCGCGGTCAACCACTGGAACGATTGGTTTTCTGGCGCCTTTTATCAGCGTTCCAGCAAGATGTGGCCCGTGCAGACAGTGCTGCAGCAAATGCTCAACCGCGCGATGAAATCCACGTCGGAAGTTACAAGCGTCAGTCAGCTTATCGCGGCAAACGCCAATACAGTCACCAGCGACTCACTCAAGATGGCGGCTGTCATTGTCACCATTACGCCCATCCTATGCGTGTATCCCTTTATCCAAAAATACTTCGCCCAGGGCGTTATGGTCGGCGCGATCAAAGGCTGATCACATCATGCAAATCTCATAAGGAATATGCCGCCTGCCTTGGTTCCTCTCAGATACGGATCTCAATACAGGCATTTCCTGTCAGTTTTGCACTTCGTTTGTCCGGCTGGCTGCCGCCTACATAGAGTACTTTCGCGCCGTGGTTGGGTATCCGCTCGCCGGCCTGGTTGACCACGGTGAATGCCCGTTTGTCGAGGGGAAGGGAAAGCCTGCGCTTTTCTCCTGCCTTGAGCGTTATGCGCTTGAAGGCGCACAGCACGGGATTGGACGGCGCGTCGGGGTGGTCGTTTTTCACGTAGACCTGGACGACTTCGTCGCCGTCCGTCCTGCCGGTGTTTTTAACATCCACTTCCACCGCGTCATTCCCAAAGACTGCGTCGGCATAGGAGAAGGTCGTATAGGAAAGCCCGAAACCGAAGGGGTACAGCGGCTCACTCCGGAAGTAGCGGTAAGTCCGGTTCGTCATCGCATAGTCTGTAAAGTCAGGAAGGTCGTCAACTGAGCGGTACATGGTGACCGGCAGCCTGCCGCTCGGGTTCGCTTTGCCAAAGAGGATATCGGCCAGCGCCGTACCACCCGCCTGTCCGGGATACCAGGCCCACAGGATGGCGTTGCCTTCTTCCACACGCATCGCGCTGCCGGCGGCAACCACCGTGATGACCGGTTTGCCGGTTTTCATCACTGCATCCACCAGTCGCCGCTGGGCGGCGGGCAGCTCAAGGTCCGGCTTGTCGCCTGATGCGAAGGCATTGCTGACGTCAGATTGCTCGCCTTCCAGCGTCGCGTCCAGCCCGACGCACAGGATGACCACATCCGCCTTGCCGGCAACGGCGACGGCCTCGGACAAGCGGTGGTCGGGCAAGACAATGGAACTGTCGCGGTCAAGGAAAAGATGCGAGCCCAGCGCGTACATGACGCGTGCCTTGCCTTCACAGGCCCGCTGGATCCCTTCCAGGAAGGTGACATAGCGCGATGATTTGCCGCTGTAGTTGCCTTCAAGCGCCGCCTGGCTGTCCGCGTTGGGGCCGATGACCGCCACGGTTGCCAGCTTATTCGGGTCAAGGGGCAGGATGCCGTCATTTTTAAGCAGCGTCATGCATTTGGCGGCTGCTTTGCAGGCGGCGGCGGCATGTTCCGGGGTATCGACATCCATCAAGTCAAGCGCGTCATAGGGGCAGTCGTCATCCATCAGGCCCAGCAGGATACGCGTGGCCATCAGGCGTTCACAGGCTGTTGTGATCTCTTCCTGTGTGACGAGGCCCTCCTTGAATGCAGTGAGGATATGCAGGTAGGTGTTGCCGCAGTTGAGGTCGCAGCCGTTTTTCAGCGCCAGGGCGGCGCTTTCGGGCGCGGTTGATGTCACATGGTGGCTTTCGTGGAAATCCTTGATAGCCCAGCAGTCGCTGACGATATGGCCCTCAAAGCCCCATTCCTCCCGCAGGATGTCCCTAAGCAGGGTTTTGCTGCCGCAGGCAGGCTCCCCGTTGACCCTGTTGTACGCGCCCATCACCGCCTCGACATCCGCCTCGCGCACCAGCGCCTCAAAGGCGGGCAGGTAGGTTTCCCGCAGGTCCTTCTCGGATACCTGCGCGTCAAACTCATGCCGCAGGGACTCGGGACCGGAATGCGCCGCGAAGTGCTTGGCGCAGGCGGCTGCTTTCAGATAGCTGCCATTGCCCTGCAGGCCGCGTACAAAGGACACGCCCAGCCTGGATGTCAGGCAGGGATCTTCCCCATAGGTTTCGTGGCCGCGCCCCCAGCGGGGATCCCTGAAGATATTGATGTTGGGGGACCAGAATGTCAGGCCCTTGTAAATGTCGCGGTCTTCCAGCGCCGAAAACGCGTTGAACTTGGCACGGCCCTCCGTAGAAATGATATCCGCGATCTCTTCCAGGAAGTCCGGGTCGAACATCGCCGCAAGCCCGATGGCCTGGGGGAAGACAGTGGCCGTGCCCGCGCGCGCGACGCCGTGCAGGGCCTCCGACCACCAGTTGTAAGCCGGCAGTCCCAGCCTGGGGATGGCCGGCGCGTCATAGCGCAGCTGGGAGGCTCTTTCTTCAAGGGTCATTCGGGCCACCAGTTCTTTGGCACGGTTTAGGGCTGTTTTTCTGTCCATGCTGCTTTTCCTTCCTGCTCCTATGATTCATATCCGCCAACGCTTTTGCGGCGCCGGCGGGGATGGAATGTCTCTTTCCGTATCAGCATATCATCCCGCCCGGGATATGTCCAGCCATGGCTGAGCCACTTCAGTCCTTGCGCTGCGCGCGCAATTGTGCCATGATGGCCTCATCAAAGCGGGGAACCTTTGCGGGGGTGTATATGGACAGGCGCGAATTTGAATTCATCAGCCACAATGTCATCACGGATGTGCAGCTGTTTTTTGTGGATATCACTTTTCGCAACATGCATATGCACAAGGAGTTTGAACTGTTCCGCGTGTTCTCGGGCGAGCTGGACATGATTTGCCGGAATGAATCCTACCGCTTGCGGGAGGGGGATTTCGCGCTGCTGAACCCCCGCTGCGCCCACGAGATGCATACACTGGGCGACATGCCGGTGCGCATCCTGCCGCTTCAGGTTTCCCCAAGCTTCTGGACGCGTTTTTACCCTCAGATGGCCAATGTGGAGTTTGATGCCGTCGCCATCGACAGCTGCCTGGGTGACCGGCGGGACAGCCTGATGCGCCACTATATCTCTGTTGCCGGCGCATATATGGACAAGGAGCCATACTATGAGCTTCGCTGCGCGGCTGAGCTGAACATCCTGATGGAGATCCTGTTAAGCCGGGTGCCCTGGCATTACCTGACAGAAAAGCAAAAGGAGTCAAAGCGCGACATGACCCTGCGCCTGGGGCGGATCATCAACTATATCGAGGTCAACTACACAAATAAGCTGCTGCTTAAGGACTTGTGCGATCGGGAGGGTCTGTCCCTGCACTATCTCTCCCGCTACTTTGCCGCGCACTTTGGCATGAGTTTTCAGGACTACCTGACAATGCTGCGCTACAGGCGCGCCCGCCTGCTGCTGGAGCGGACGGACATGAAACCGGCTGACATCGCCTACAGCAGCGGTTTTTCCGACATACGCTACTTCACCCGCGTGTTCATGCACATTCACGGCTGCGCGCCGCAGGCATACCGTGAAAACCTTCTGCGCGGCAATCCGGTCAAAGCCGGCGGCACAAAGGGTGACGACGCTGTGCAGCGCTTTCTTGATGAATCGGAAAGCCGCGACTACCTGCGTCAATGGCTGGCTGCCCATCCCAATAGGTGAGCTGATTTCGAACATATGGCCTGTCGGGAACCAGAATTCACAATATGTCAAATAAATCTAAAAAATGTAGCAAACAAGTCTAGCTTGTTGTTGCATACTCTGCTATACTGCAAACAAGACAATAGCGGCGAAGTTCATCAACGATGAACCAATTGGCGTGGAATACGCCAAAAAAATAGGAGGGAAACATGAAAAAGTTCCTGTTGAGACTGGTTCTTCCCCTGATGCTGGCAGTCATGATGCTGCCTGTCCTTCCCCTTACCGCGGCTGCTGAAGAGCCCCTCACCGTCACGGTCTTCGTAGGCGAAGCCCGTGACCAACCCGCCGGCGACAACAAGGTCTTCAAGCCTGCGCTCCCGTGAAAATATATCGAGGAGAAGCGTATGAACATTGAAAATTGAA
>CAZPBJ010000011.1:0-58504 GCA_964584685.1 uncultured Christensenella sp.
CAGCAAAAGCCTATTTTGATAAAGCGTGGTAACATTTTTGGTAACATATTCTGATGACCAAAGAAAACAAACAGACAGGTATTGAGGAAATCGAAATATAACATAATCCTTGGTAAGGATGAGGTCCGGAGTTCGAATCTCCGCATCAGCTCCATGCAAAAAGCCTTGATATCATTGAGAATATCAAGGCTTTTCATTTTGCTGTCTTTACTTCATTTACGGATTTTACCCTTACTTTTACCCTTACCAGGCATATAATGCGCTAAAGCGTTGCCATAAAAAGCTACTATGCTGACCGATTAACTACTTCGCAAGATTTACACCATCTGAACCTGAATTTTAGTATTATATGCAAATCATATTTGATAACTCGATTGGTTTCCTCGTGCTTCGCCATAAATATGACCTGCCTTTCTTTTCAGAATACTCGAATAGGAATTCTTCCTGTGAAACGAATCTTGGAGTTTTCCAAGCGCGATAACCCAGTATACCATCCTCGACTAAATAACATCTTCCATCAGCAAGCTGGAAAGAGGCGTTATCCAAATCCACTTCTGTTTGAGGCAGAAATGTCTCAAACCTTACAATTGGAGAGCCAAAGTCTTGTTTGATCTGGTCGACAAGATGTCCGTTGAATTTAAACATATCATTTCACTCCCCACCATATTCTGTTGCCAGCTTTGTATAGATGACAGGATCGTCCTTCTACTGACTAAAATTGAATTCGCTTCCCGGCCATCAGCTTTTCTGCATTTCCATTAACAAGCTCGTCCATATATATTATAGCATACATTAGGCTGGAGCGCTCACAGGGGGATTTCTTACAGAACTGACCCTTATTTTTACCCTTACGCGCTTATCACGGGATAGCACTCGCTGGTATGAATCCCTATAGATATGTTGATTTTACTTACTTAATTCCACTTATCTCAACTCATCTCCACCCCATTTCTTTGCATTGGTAAGGATGAGGTCCGGAGTTCGAATCTCCGCATCAGCTCCAACAACGCTCCCCCGGTCTTCGCTTGATGCAGGGGGAGTTTTTTAATTTCTGTTTCCTTGCCTATCAGGCAGCGTTATGTCATATGGAGTCGTGAAGATTGTCCTACAAACTATTGATTTTGATGCATTATTTGGGTATATTATTAAAAGGATACTTACCCAGATGGACTGACAAACAAAAGGAGCTCAACATGAAAGCGATCGTGAATGGCGTCATCCTGGCGGAGGAAGGCGAAATACGCGGCAAGGCATTGCTTTTTGACGATAAACTGCTTGGGATCGTTGCGCCTGAAGAAGTCACGGCAGATGAGATCATCGATGCCAGAGGGCGGTATGTGGCACCGGGCTTGGTGGATGTACATATCCATGGCTACTGGGGGGAGGACACCTCCGACGGCAGTGAAGAAGGCATACGCAGGCTTGCAAGGGGCATCCTGCAAAACGGCGTTACCAGCTTTCTGCCCACTACAATGACGGTATCCTGGCCTGAGATCGAGGCTGCGCTTGACACGGTAAGGAAACTCAAACCGCTCAGCAGGGAGGCCGGTTTTGAGGGCAGCGAAATATTGGGATGCCACGCGGAAGGCCCCTTCATCAATCCTGAAAGGAAAGGCGCGCAGGCTGCGGACTACATCATTCCCCCCGATGCCGACAGGGTTCTGGCACATCGGGATATCGTTAAAATCATCACCGTTGCCCCGGAGATGCCCGGCGGCATTGACTTTATCAAGACACTTACAACGCAAAGCGAAATCGTTGTCTCTATCGGTCACACCAACGCAAGCTACGAACTGGCCGTCGGGGCGATCCATGCGGGAGCTTCACATATTACGCACCTGTTCAATGCCATGACGGGCCTCAATCACCGCAATCCGGGCGTGACCGGCGCTGCGCTGAGTACCGGGGTAAGCTGTGAGTTGATTGCCGATAACTTCCATGTCCATCCCGGACTCTTTGCCATCCTGCATACCGTCAAGGGAGACAAACTTGTCCTGGTGACGGACTGCACGCGCGCAGGAGGTCTTCCCGACGGTCAGTACACGCTGGGGGGACAGCCGATTTTCGTCAAGGGCATTGAATGCCGTCTGGCCGACGGCACCATTGCCGGCAGCGTGCTTAAATTGAACAACGCGGTCAAAAACCTGCGGGATCATGCCGGATTATCGATGCTTGACGCCGTTCATGCGGCCTCCCTCAACGCGGCCAATTGCATCGGCGAAGGCGGGCACAAGGGCTCCATCAAGGTGGGCAAGGACGCCGATATCATCCTGATGGATGAAGACTGCCAAGTCAGCGCTGCGTTCGTTCGCGGCACGCTCAAATACGCCAAGGGAGATTGATCATGAATATTTTAAAGGTCCCTGCCACTTTGGATCCGGGCTTTCTTCCTCTGTCGGTTGCGATGCGCGACTACCGGGATGATGTGCGGTCACTGGGCAAGTCACAGCGATTTGTATGCGCAATTGAGCGTGGCGGCGGGTTCACTTCCCCCTGGGAAACGGAGATCTTCCCCGAAGGCGTGCAAACTCAGCGCACCGTTGCGCTGCTGGAACGTATTGTCAAGGGCTTGCTCTGGATGAGGGGCGGCTATAAAATCAAGGTTTCTGGTTCAAAGGCTCTGTTTGAGCACCTGAAAGATATTTACAGACCCGGCGGCGCGCGCGCTTTTGACGAGGACTATATGGCCGGCGTTTTCGAGCACCCTTTTGAAATCGTGTATTATGAAAATGCGGATGAGATAGCAAAGGCCGTCGAAGGGGCGAGTGAAATAGGCCGTCATCTGGACGGATGCCGCATAGGCTTTGACGCGGGCGGCAGCGACCGAAAGGTTTCTGCCGTTATTGATGGTGAACCCGTATTTTCACAGGAAGTGGTCTGGTTCCCGAAGACCACGGAAGATCCCGATTACCACTTCGAGGGTATCCTGTCGTCACTGAAAACCGCGGCTGCCCATATGCCCCGCGTTGACGCGATTGGCGTAAGCAGCGCCGGCGTCTATATCGACAACCGCACCATGGCGGCCTCGCTGTTTCTCAAAGTCGGCAAAGAGGATTTCGAGCGCAAAGTCAAAAACATCTACATTGAAGCCGCCAAAGCCATCGGCGATGTGCCGCTTGTGGTAGCAAACGATGGCGATGTAACGGCGCTGGCGGGAGCGATGAACTTGGAGTCCGGCAATGTGCTGGGCATCGCGATGGGTACCAGCCAGGCAGGCGGCTATGTCAACAAGGACACCCATATCATGGGCTGGCTCAATGAACTTGCCTTTGTGCCCATCGATATCAACCCGCAAGCCATGGTGGACGAATGGTCGGGTGATTACGGCTGCGGCGTGAAGTACTTCAGCCAGGACGGCGTCATCAAACTGGCCCCAGCGGCCGGCATCGCTTTGGATGAAAGCCTGTCACCCGCGGAAAAGCTCAAAGTCGTGCAAGATGAAATGGAGAAGGGCAACCCACTGGCGCCCGGTATCTTTGAGTCGATCGGCGCGTGCTTTGGTTACGCGATTGCATACTATGCCCTGTTTTATGAGATCCGTCACGTGCTGATCATGGGGCGCGTCACCTCCGGAGAAGGCGGTACGCTGCTGCTTGGCAAGGCGCAGGAAGTGCTGGACAAGGAATTCCCCATGCTGGCTGAGCAAATCAGCCTCAATATCCCCGATGAAAAGAGCAGAAGGGTCGGCCAAAGCGTCGCGGCGGCAAGCCTGCCGGAAATCAGAAAATAAAGTCCGGCATAAGAGAACATTTGTTCTTTCCCTCTTGCATTTTACGCATTGACTTGTTATACTCCAAATGAGAACGGGTGTTCTATTGGAGTAAAAATGATGAGGCGTACGATCTTACATTGCGATTGCAACAACTTTTACGCCACGGTAGAGGGTGTATTTGACCCTGCCCTCAAGGGAAAACCGGTCGTTGTCTGCGGAGACCCGCAGCTGCGCCACGGCATTGTGCTGGCCAAATCATACGCCGCCAAAGCCTGCGGCATCGTGACGGGGGAGGCGATCTGGCAAGCTAAAAAGAAGTGTCCCACCCTGATCCTGGTCGCTGCCGATCTGCGGCGATATTTAGGTTTTTCACGCAAGATGCGGGCGATCAGCCGCCGCTACACTTCCCAGGTGGAATCCTTTGGGCTGGATGAGAACTGGCTGGATGTCACGGGCCATGCCCTTTCCGGTGAGGAGATCGCGGCCCAGCTGCGCAAGGCTGCCAAAGAAGAACTGGGCATCACCATCTCCGTTGGCGTCAGCTTCAACAAGATATTCTCAAAACTCGGCTCTGAAATGCGCAGGCCCGATGCCACTACGGTGATCACGCGGGATAATTTCCGGGAAAAGATCTGGCCGCTGCCAGCGGAAGAACTGCTGTTTGTCGGCCGCGCCACCAAACGACGCCTGAACGAATTGGGGCTTTACAGTATCGGCGATATAGCCAACTCTCCCCCGGCACTGCTCCGGGACGCGTTGGGCAAAAACGGCGAAACCCTCTGGCATAATGCCCGGGGTGAGGACCGGGAGCCTGTGCTGCAGATGGATGAGACCGATGACATCAAATCCGTCGGCAACAGCACCACCCCGCCCCACGATATCGCCTCCCTAGAGGAGGCCAAGGCCATCATCTACTTGCTCAGCGACAGCGTAGCCGCCAGACTGCGGGCGCGTCACCTGAACTGCCGCACAATATCCGTGTGGATGCGCGACACTGAGCTTAAAAGCTTTGAGCGCCAATGCCGCCTTGCCTTGAACAGCGATATCGCCGACGAGATCGCCAAGGCCGCGCTGGATCTGTTCGATCAAAGCTACCCCTGGCACCTGCCCCTGCGGTCGCTTGGCGTGAAGAGCAGTGACCTCATGGACAGCCAGGATAATGTCCAACTGCCTTTGTGGAGCGACCCCGGGCGCGTCAAGACCCAGCGCTTTGAGCAGGCCTTGGACGCTATACGCCGGCGGTATGGGCATACCTGCGTACAGCGGGGCCTTCTGTTGTGCGACAGGGCCCTGACGGGGATCAATCCTGTGGACGACCATGCGCTGCAGCCCCTTGCCGCGATGCACGGGAGGGGGTAAGCTATGTTCAGCAAAGCGTATGTACAAGTCATGGTCGCCTATGATGAACAGGGACAGGCAACGCCTCAGCAGCTGACCTTGAGGGGAAAAACCTACCTGATTGACCGCCTGCTGGAACGGCGCCAGGCCGCAGCGACAAAGGCGGGCGGCCAGGGGATGCGCTACACGCTTCGCATCGGCTCCAGTCAGGCTTATCTATTCCGGGATGATCAGGACCGCTGGTTTGTGGAGGAAAAAGACAATGTGCGCTAGTTACCATGTACTGCCTGATGAGAGTATCGAGATGCAGGCCATCATCAGCCAGATTGTCGCCAACTTTCCCGACGCGGATGTCGCGCAAGGGCGCATAGCCCCTTCATTGACGGCGCCGGTAATTGGGCCTGACGGGCCGGTGCCGATGACATTTGGCATACAGCTCAACAGTAAAAAAGGATTGCTTCTTAACGCCAGAAGCGAAGGCGCGCTGACCAGCCCGCTGTTTTCGCCCATGCTCGAAAAGTCCCGCTGCCTTGTGCCGGCAAACGATTTCTACGAATGGACAAAGGACAAGAAGCCGCATACTTTCCATCAGACGGGAGGAGAGCTGCTGTACATGGCAGGTTTTTTCCTGAGAACCCTGCCTATCCCCCGCTTTGTCATCATCACCAGGGAAGCGGACGGCCTCGTATCCCCTATTCACAACCGCATGCCTCTGCTGCTGCCAAATCCCGAGTATCGCCACGCCTGGCTCAGTTCGCCGGCTCTGGCCGCGGAACTGCTTCACCTGTACCAGGATGTCGCGCTGATAGATAAACTGGCGTCATAGATGCCTGCGGGCGCAGAGCCATACAAAGAATGCCAATTACATGAAACGCACCCCTGCCTGTTGGCTCTTGTCCAACGATGGGGGCGCGTTTCATAACTGGGGGGAAAAAATTGAGCTTCCGGTTAGTCCAGCATCTGCAGGATCGCTGCTTTCGGGCGCGCGCCGACCGCCGTCTTGGCGATCTTGCCGCCCTTGAAAACGATCAGGGTGGGGATGCTGCGCACGCCAAACTGCATGGCAAGCGCCTGCTGTTCATCCACGTTGACCTTGCCAACCTTGATGCCGGCAGTTTCCGCGCCGATTTCATCGACGATGGGCGAAACCATGCGGCAAGGACCGCACCACTCCGCCCAAAAATCTACTAAAACGGGCTTGTCCGACTTGAGCACTTCCTGCTCGAAATTCTGCTGTGTTATGGTTAGAACTGCCATCTCATTACCGCCTTTCCATGTTGAACACTAAGTTCTATTTTATTATACCCGGCGCCTTGTTCCGTAATCACGCAAAATGAGCCGTGATTGTTACGGATTGTTACATTCCCTTCACACATAAAGCTGGACTTTGCAGGGCATTGCGGTATAATAAGCGGGCTACCAACTTAGCATTGGAGGGTTTTATGACTACGCTTGCCGTGTTGAATACAACGCCCATCAGTTCAAAATCCGACCTCGTCACCAGTGATTGGTGGACAGGCCAGTTTGCCAACTTCACTCCCCAGAACATCGCGCTCGTGCTCTTGTTTTCCCTCATTTCCAGCGTTATCATCGCGCTTGTCTACAAGCGCACCTATAAAGGCGTGCTGTACAACCCTGCCTTTTCAACAACGCTCATCCTGCTGACATTGGTGACAGCGCCTGTCGTGATGGCCATTGGCTCCAACGTCGCGCTGTCCATGGGCATGGTCGGCGCCTTATCCATTGTCCGTTTCCGCACCGCTGTCAAGGATCCAATCGACACGGCTTATATGTTCTGGTCGATCACCATGGGTATCCTGATCGGCTCAGGCAGTTATGTGGTGGCAATTGTCGTGGTGCTGGGCATATCCGTGATCATGCTGGGCGTATCTTTTGTCCGTATGCGCACAAACGAAAACTACCTGCTCGTTGTGCATTATGATCCGTCAGCCGAGCAGGAAATCGACGCGGAGCTGCACCGCGGCGTGCGTGCCTACCGTGTCCGTTCAAAAACCATCACCCGTGCGGGCGCTGAAATGACCGTTGACCTGCGGCTGCACCAGCGCACGGATATTGTCAGCCATATGCTGGATATCCAGGGCGTCCACGATGCCACGCTGGTCTCGGTGCAAAGCGAAGGCGCAGTATAGCCATATGGCCCTTTTTGTCCGTCACGAACTGAAATACTTTATTTCGCAGGAGCAGTATCAGGTGCTCAGCCGCCTGCTTGCTAATCTGCTGTGGCCCGATGAACATGCCGATGAGAATAATGAGTACCATATCCGCTCACTATACTTTGACAGCGTGTTTGACGATGCCCTGCGGGACAAGATCTCGGGCGTGGCTGACCGGGACAAATACCGCATCCGTATCTATAATTACGCGGACAATGTCATTCGTATGGAATGCAAAAGCAAAATCGACACCTATATTTCCAAACGCTCCACAACCATCAGCCGGGATTTATGTGAACAGCTGATCGCCGGTGACCCAAGCGGCCTTGAGAATACAGACTCCGGTCTGTTAAGGGATGTATTCCGCGAAATGCGCCTTCATCTGCTCCATCCTGTGGTTGTGGTGGATTACATTCGAGAAGCATACGTCCATCCCGCCGAGGAAGTGCGCATTACCTTTGACAAGCAGCTGCGTTCAGGCTTATTCCAGACGGATATGTTTGACGCGCGTCTGCCTGTCATCCCCGCCTTTGCGAATTGCAATCAGGTTATCATGGAAATCAAGTTCAACCGCGTATTGCCCGGATACCTATCTGACATCATGAGCACCGCCGCAGGCTGGGCCAGCCGCAGCGCAATCTCCAAATATACCATCTGCCGCCAGTTTGAGGGGAAAGAGTACTGAATATTCAAGGGGAAGCATGCAAAAGAACGATGTACTGACACTGGCAGTTGAAGGCTTTGGCGCGGAGGCTGAAGGTTTATGCCGGCACCAGGGCCGGGTTATTTTTGTTCCCGGCGCTCTGCCCGGTGAGCAGGTCCGGATACAGATCGTCAAAACCCTCAAGTCCCATGCCTTTGGGAAACTGATGGACGTGTTGGAATCCAGCCCCCAGCGGGTTGAACCGCTATGCCCGTATTATGTCAAGTGCGGCGGCTGTTCATGTCAGCACATGAGCTACGAGGCGGAGCTGGAATTCAAGCGCAGTTACATCCGGGACGCGCTCAGCCGCATCGGCGGTCTGGATATCAAGGTGCCGCCTGTCTCTGGCATGGCTGACCCCTGGCATTACCGCAACAAGACCTCCCTGCCGGTGGCACTGCAGGATGGCGTCCCCGTCAGTGGTTTTTATATGCGGAGAAGCCACCGGATCATACCGACACAAGCCTGCCTGATCGCCAAACCTCAAAGTGATATAGCCTCCGGGGCTGTGATTGACTGGATGCGCGGGAACGGCATACCTGCCTATGATGAGGAAAGCCACACAGGCCTCATCCGCCACATCATGACCCGTGTTTCAAAGCAGGGGGAAGTGATGCTTGCGCTGGTAATCAACGGGCAGGAGATCACGCGTCAGCAGGAACTGTTGGAGATACTCCAGGATCGTTTGCCGGGATTGGTTTCGCTGTGCGTCTCACCAAATACGCAGCGCGGCAACACTATCATGGGCAGTGGTTTCAAAGTGCTTTGGGGCAGGGATCACCTTGAAGACAAGTTGTGCGGTTACAGTTACCGCCTTTCTCCCCTTTCCTTTTTTCAAGTGAATGCGGATCAGGCAGAACTGCTCTATTTGCGGGCATTGGCGCTTGCCGCTCCAAGGCCGGACGATTTGGTAGTTGACCTGTATTGCGGCGCCGGTACCATCAGCACCCTGTTTGCCCCTTTATGCAGGGAGGTCATTGGCATAGAGATCGTGCCGCAGACAGTGGCTGACGCACGTCAAAACGCCGCACGCAACGGTGTGGGCAATTTGCGTTTCCTTGAGGGCGAAGCGGAAAGCCTGATGCCCCGCCTGGTTGGGCAGGGACAACGCCCCGATATCGTGGTGCTGGATCCTCCGCGCAAAGGGGCTGATGAAAAGGTTTTGCAGGCTATCTGCGACGCGGCGCCGCGCAGCATCGTTTATATCAGCTGCCATCCCGGCACCCAGGCCAGGGATGCAGGGTATTTGTGCCGGCGGGGATACACTGTCAGTTCATGCAGTCCATTTGATATGTTCTGCCATACGGCTGATGTTGAAAATATCCTGCTTTTTGAGCGGAGGGAGGATAGCTGATTGGCGGTTTCAGATCGTCTTTCCCGATGGATCAAACCGCAGGACAATCCGCTTTACACGCAGTTTTCGAATAAGCGGCTCATCCGTCTTTTGATCCCTCTCATCATTGAACAGGTCATCATCGTTTCGGTGTCATTTATTGACGCCATGATGCTGACCTCCATCAGTGAGGATGCCTATGCCGCCATTTCACTGGTGGACATGATCAACCTGCTGCTGATGCAGGTTTTTGTGGCTATCGGCGCGGGCGGATCCATCATCGCCGCGCAGTACATCGGTAAGCGCGACCGCGAAAACGCGATCACAACAGCCAACCAAACGGCATTGATGCTGCTGATTTTCTCATCGGCGGTCGCCGTGGCCGCACTGGCAGCAAACCAAAGTCTGCTTCGCGCGATCTATCCCAAGGTCGGCGGAAACACCATGGCTTACGCGACGCAGTTCCTTGCGCTCTCCGCCGTCTCCTACCCCGCCTACGCTTTGTACTATTGCGGATCCAGCCTGTTGTACGCACAGTCAAACAGCCGGTCATCCATGGTGGCGTCATTCATCATGAACGCGGTCAAGGTGCTGCTCAACCTGCTGCTCATCCGTGTTCTTCACCTTGGCGTGCTGGGCATCGGATTGGCCACGCTGGTTTCGCGCCTGGTTGGCGCCTTCATTGTTACGCGTATCCTGGTTGACAGGAGGTCAGTGATCCATTATCGAAGGCCATTCACATTCAGGCTGGTATTTTCCATTGACCGGAGGATTTTCAAGGTTGCCGGCCCCTCCGGGGCGGAAAACTTCCTGTTCAATCTGGGCAAACTGGCAATCGGCACAATATTCGCCGGTTTTTCAAGCGCTATGATCGCCGCCAACGCGGCCAGCAACACACTCAGCAGCATCATCAATATGCCCGGCAACGCGGTCAATCTGGCCACCGTAACGATTATCAGCCAATGCGCCGGCGCAAAGCTCTTTGATGAAGCGCAGTTCAACGCCAAACGCATGCTCAGGCTTCACTACGCCGCTCAGGCGGTGATGGGGCTGCTCCTGTTTGTTTTTGTCCCTGATTTTGTTGGTATTTTGGGACTTGGCAAGGAAGCCGGTGATATGACTGTGGTCATTATCCGCATATACTCCGTGCTCAGCTTTCTCATTGAACCCCTTGCCTTTGGCCTGCCCAACACCCTGCGCGCCGCAGGGGACAACAAAAGCGTTATGTACTCAAGCATCCTGAGCATGCTGCTGTTCAGGGTCGGATTCTCCTATCTGCTGGTCTATGTCTTCCATCTGCAGCTGCATGGGCTTTGGACCGCGATGTACATAGACTGGATCGTCCGCTCGGTCTTCTTTATCCTCCGGTTTAAAAGCGGTAAATGGAAACAGCACAGCCTGGTGTGATGCTGCCCTAATTTGGTAATATATAGTTCAGGTCCCTGATGTTGGGGGTAAACTCTCCCACCAGGCCGACCAAAAGCCAGGATTCGGTAAATTCGTCATAATAGCTTTCATGCAATACCCTGAAGTTCTCTATCTTGCCGGTTGATGTCACGTGCATCCTGGGGCCTGTGCAGTGATGCAGGTCCTTGCCGATATTGATATGCTGGTCATCGGCAAAGCTGATGGGCAAGTCCTTGGCGATCATATCCTGCACATAGCTCTCCAGTTCACGAACATCAAAATCCAGCTCGCGGGGAAAGCGCAGGATGAAGCCATGGCGAATGTCGCCGTGCGAATACTCATGTTTGTGATGGATGCGCAAAAATCGTTCTGTCAGGTCTTCGGCCGTGTGCGCCATTCGTCTGTACTTGATGGACGCAAACACGACGCGCGCCAGGTCATCGGGCACAGGCCCAAAAATGGTGGGCCGGCTGACAATGACCTCATCCCCTATGCCGATAAGCAGCTGCGCGTTGAGGTTGAGCAGGGGGTAAATCCTTTCGAAGTGTTCCACCACCACGCGGCGGCCTTTGCTGACAGCTTCCTGAATTTTCTCAGCCAATACGTGAAGCTGGGTAAATGCCTCTTCAAAACGGATGTCCAGGTGATACGTATGCGCCTGATAAAAGCCATTCTCCTGAATGTCCAATAAGGGAAGTGGGCGCACATTGACGCCATTGTCGTCGTTGGTCAGCTCAAGCCCGGGGAACATGCCGCGTATCAGAAGGCTCTTGCCGCTGCCTGCGTCCCCGATGACGCCAATCAGCCTGTCAAATGCCGACAGGTGGCGCTGCGCGATATTCGTGCCAAGCTGAACCATGCGCACATAGCCGCGCGGCGCGAAGTAGTATGAGTAAAGCGGGTTTTGTTCTACATGCGCCGCCATATTACCTGTATACTCCAATTCCACCTTTGCGCAAGGCCAGGACCCGGTTCATCTCGTTGTAGCAGATCATGAAACCTTCGTCCACACCCATGCCGGGTTTGGCCAGTATTTGTTCGGCTTTGGTTGCCAGCGCACAGTGGACACAAACCTGGGCCGACCTGTCCGTCTCATTGCATGTGCCGCCCTGATAGGCGCCGACGCCTGATTTCCTGCAATACAGCACCGCTTCTATCGTGTTATGGATACTCCCCAGATCAGGTGTCTTTATCTGGATCATGTGTCCGGCCTTGTTATCGGCAAAATAGATGACATCTTCCAGTGTGTTGCACCACTCGTCGGCTACCAGCTCAACATCGACGCCCATCCTGTCCGTCACTTCACGCAGACCTCTCAGGTCCTGCATCTGCTTTTCGCGGCTGCCTGAGTCCATCGGCCCTTCGATGCGCAGGCGGAAAGGTTTTGCCGCTTTTGACAGGGTATCCAGGTAGACAGCCATGCGCTCATACTGGTCATCCCCGAAGATCTGGCCGATGGTGCCATACACATCAATATGAAAAACCGGATGATAGCCTTCATAAGGGCTGTGGTCCAGCACGCGTTTGCGCAGCCAGCGCACATATTCCAGCAGCTTCTCGCCCTCTTTGCCGGTTTTGAGCACGCTGTTGAACAGCCCGTGGGGTAGCACGTCAGCGCCTTTCATGATCATCTTGTCTGTGTTGTTGTAGCGGTCATCCCCTGACTGCGTGAAAATGGGCAATGGCGTCTCTTGTACGCTTGTGCCGTACTCCTTGGCGATCACATCGCACATGTTGAGCCCCTGAGCTTTGGCTACCGCGTCCAGGATTGCCTGTGATACGCCATAGCGTAAAGCGGTGTGCAGCCGTTTCCCATTCACCGCCATGGTGTCGATTTCACCGGCCAGCATCCTGAAGCTGTCAGCCTGACGGCCAAGCAGCTTTCCGGCCACATGATTTTCAATCAAGGGTATGAAAGTCTCCGACAGGAAAAGCGGATCGCGGCCCCCGGCGCCTGAATATTGGACAGCCGCGCAGTCACCCCATCCGATTTGGCCGTCCTCCAGCACGATCATGACAGATATCGCCTCGCCTGCCTGCCTGATGCGGCTGAACCCTTCAGTAACAGGCTCCCCAATGTAAAGCGCCCCGTCCCCAAAGGCTCCTGCCTTGATCGCTTTCTGGTCGTCAAAATAGAACCCTGTGCGTCCCTTGGCGCAAAGCACCCGCGTGATTTTCATCGTCGGCTCTCCTTACTTTCTTGGTCTGCCTACCAGGCAGCTCTTTGAAATCGCGTAAATATCATCGATAACCATTTGGAAAGATACATCACGGTTCTCCATCTTGGCACGGCCAGCTATCTTGTCACGGTGGTATTCCTTCAGCGCGGGCGTAAAGGGCAGCATCCCCGTGTCAAGCAGGCGCACCGCCCCGTCATTGTCCCGGGCGGGCATGATTTTGCCTGCGTTGATGCGGCTGGGCGCGAAAGGCACATCGATCACGCCCGCCTGGAATGCGCGTACGGTGCCAATGGCGATGTCGCCCTCACCCAACTCCAGGGTCTTGTCGATGATACAGCGCGTCTCTTCTTTGATGATATCAATTTCATTTTGAAGGCTCGCTTCCGACGCCATGCGCTGATCGGCCAGCATGCTGATGGTCTGTTTTGTCGCGCGCAAACCGGCAGCGTTGGCCTCTTTGGTAGGCACGCCCATTGCCTCATGGGGAGTCTTCACGATCACTTTGGTCGCTTTCGCCAGCGCCGCTACAGCGCTTCCAAGGCAAATCACCGCAAAGGCCTTTGCCTCATCCTGCGGGAACCCGCCCATCCACTGGTGCAACACGGTGGAAACCTTGCAGTCCGTAAAGCCAAACCGCAGCAAATAATCCTTGCACTGCTCCTCCAGGGCACGGATGGCAGCCACGTCCTGCGCGAGGTTACCGCACTGCCCATAACCGACTGTCAGGTTCCTGACACCCTGTTGGGCAGCCAGCAGCGCCTCAATGATGGCAACAGCATTGGATATGCAGGGAGGGACAAGCGTGCCGGTCAAAGGGCCAAAGGGTTCACGGTTGATGGATACGCCGCGCTCTTCATAATAGCCGGTCAGCCTGTCAACGTACTGCCAGTTGAGCAGCGTCTGCTCCATGGGCACATTTTTGCAGTAGGGAATATTATAGCTGATGCCGCCGCCTTCAAAGCTGGTAAAGCCGCCCGCCAGGCTGATCTCGCACAAGAGCCGCGCATCAGGCGTGCCATGGCGTACCTGTACGGGAGACGCCACCGCGCTTGTCACCAGCCTGCAGCCTTTTACCCCGTGATTGACAGCCGGGAAACCATTGAGCATGGCCTTGCCCGTCGCCATCGATTCCCTGATGCCGTGGTCGGCGTCCTTGTAGCGGTTGAGGCGCGTGTAACTGTCAATGGTGGTTGGCAGCAGATCCGCCTCACCAGCCGTCTCAAGATGCTGCAGCAGTGCGATATGCTCATTGATCAGCGGTACCCCCGCGCGGGGCTGTATCAAGGTACGCCCTTCCGCCATGGCGGTATCAAGCTTCGTGACAAAACGCTTCCCGTTTGGGATCTGCAGCTGATAGGCTATGCTTTCCTCAAGATTCACTTCTTTTCCCGTGGGCCAGCCTTGCAGCACCTCTTCCCGTTGAGCCATGAAATCATCCTGAGTCCATTTCTTATTGGCAAGCTGCATACAATTCTTCCTTTCCAAAGTTGTTATCCAGTATTTCAAAGGCAGCGTCCTGATCATAGCCTGCCAGCAGGCCCATGGCGGACAACAAATATCCCTGATCACGGATGAGCGAGAACTTGCGGGGGATAAGGGCGGATGGATCCGCTGCCTGAACGGCCTCGCGGGCGATGGCGTTATACTTGTCGCTGTAAATCAAGGCTCCCCCCGTCAGGATGACCCTGCCGATTTGGCTGAGGTCCTTGCCGATTTGCTGATACATAGGCCCTACAGGCGTATAGATTTCCTGCAATGTGCCCGCGTGGCGCGTTATGCCCAGGCGAATGGCAAGAATTGCCAGGGCAAAATCAAGCGCGAGCTCATCCTCATCCCGAGGCAGAACCGAGGGGTCCTGCGCAATATTCGCCAGGAGCACAGCCGCCCTGCCCTCTGAGATTCC
Source organism: uncultured Christensenella sp. (assembly GCA_964584685.1). Lineage (GTDB taxonomy): Bacteria > Bacillota > Clostridia > Christensenellales > Aristaeellaceae > UBA1038. Next base: position 14,751 of record CAZPBJ010000011.1, read on the forward strand.
GCTCAGGCGCAGTAATTCCTCCATCCCCGCGGATTCCACGACTCCGCGCGCGCTGAACCGCATGCCAATGTCGCCTTCGACAGTACGCTTGACATATGGCTCAGCAAGGCCATGCAGGAACGTGCCCGGGTGTGTAGGTAGGCCGGAGGCGATTGAGTAAACGTCTGTCGTTGCCCCGCCCAGGTCGACCGCGACCAGGTCCCCGATGCCTTTTTTGCTTTGTGTCCCTTCGCTCAAGAGGGTGAGGGCTGTCAGGACGGCAGCCGGTGTCGGCATCAGGATGCCGTCCAGGAGGGCTTGGGTCTTGCTCAGTCCCTTGCAGTGAATGATGTTCTTGAGGAAGATGTCACGCAAGACAAGCTGAACAGGATGCACGTCGATGCTGCCAAAGACAGGCATCACATTGGGGGCGGTGTGCACCGCGTGTGGAGAGTCGGACAGTATCCTGACACATTCATCCTTGGCCGCTCGATTGCCCGCGTAAACAATGGGAAAATCCCCTACGATGCGGGCAATCGTCCGCGCGTTTCTTGTTACCACATCGCTGTTGCCACCGTCCGTTCCGCCGACAAGCAGCAGGATGTCCGGTGAAATTTGCCTGATTTCCTGCGCGTCGTCGCTTGTCAGCTCATAGGCATAGGTCTTGATAACCTTGGCCCCGGCGCCAAACGCGGCATATCGCGCTGCCTTGGAAGTGAGCGCCGGCACCAAACCGCAGGCAACCATGCGCAGGCCACCGGCGGCGCTGGAGCAGGCCAAACGCGCCTTGTATTCAAGCGGGCCCGTAAGCTGCCGCAGTTTCGCGGCGGCTGCTTCCAGCCCCAGCGCGATGTCGGTCGCCGCGGTGGTAAACGCCTGGGCGCTCGAAATGACCCTGTGCTCATCAATATCCACGGCGCACACTTTAGTGAAGGTGGATCCAAAGTCAATCAGAAAAACCGGGTGCATCAGGCCTCTCCCAACAGATCTTCCCGCAGAGCCCTGATTCCTTCTTCGGGCGTGGTGCCCGGTCCGAAAACACGGCTGAAGCCCATGGCCTCAAAACGTTTCTTCACCTCTGCAAAATTCTGCTTGCCCACCACTATGTTGCCGCCAACATACAGCGGTATGCCGATCAGTCCGGCTTCATCGCACTTGTCGCGAAACCCCTGGCAGTCAAGTTCGCCATGCCCATAGAGCGATGATACGACGATGCAGTCAGCCGCTGACTCGATAGCGGCCTCTATGTACTCCTCCTGGGATACCATGACACCCAGATTGATCACATTGAATCCCGCCTCCCTGAAGGCGTAGCTGAGTATTTGATTGCCCACCGCATGGACGTCAGCGCCAATGACTCCCATAACCAGCGTTTTTTTCTTCCCTTCCATATGTGCCTCCCCAATTCTCTCAATGCAATCTTACCCCCGGGCGGCATCAAAGTCAATCGCTTTTCTGCCCGTCGTCTTGCTCTTGCTGCCGCTTTCTTATATAATGAGCGCGTACAAAGCGTTTCGGGGCGTGTTCCGCCTTTGGCATAGGAGGTAGCTTTGGTCTTCTTTGAAGAGAGAATCGGTGAGATACTCAAGGTTCTGGAGGCTCAGATCATCATGCGCAAAATGGAGATCGGAGCCTATGAAGCGCTCGACCATCCGGTGAGCGGGCGGCTGCTTGTGCCTCCTGAATCAGGCCGATGGCTGCCCTATGACCCCTCGGGGTCTCCCTGGCGGCAGAATGACTGTTACGCGTGGTTCAGATGTTCACCGGTTGTGCCCGACAGTTTCCAGGGGCTGCCTGTGTATTTCTCCCTGCAAACGGGCCGCCTGGGCTGGGACGCGCTCAACCCTCAGTTCAGTGTCTATGTCAATGGTGAAATGCGCCAGGGCCTGGATGTCAACCACCGCGATGTCCTGCTGTCGGATGCCGCCCAGGCAGGAGAAACCTTTAAGATCACGCTCAGCGCCTACTCCGGCGTCGGGGAAGGCGACCTGAACCTGAAAGGTGAACTGACGGCAATTGATATCGAAAGCCGGGGTCTCTATTATGATATCAAGGCGCCGCTGGATGTAGCCGGCCTGCTTGACCGCGGTGAAGACAATTACGCGCTGATCATCCAGTCGCTCACCCGGGCAGTCAACCTGCTGGACCTGAGGCAGTTGGGAAGCGACGCCTATCACGCTTCAGTACAAGCCGCGCGTACCTGGCTGCGCGATAACTTCTACGGCAAGCACTGCCACGACAAGACACCCAAGGTCTACTGCGTCGGGCATACACACATTGATGTGGCCTGGCTGTGGACGCTGAAAGTCACCCAGGACAAGGCGCTGCGCTCCTTCTCCACCGTGCTCAGGCATATGGAGGAATACCCTGACTATATTTTCATGTCCAGTCAGCCCCAATTGTACAAATATGTGCAGAAGAACGCCCCGGAAGTTTACGAGCGCATCAGGGAAGCGGTCGCCGCCGGACGCTGGGAGCCCGAGGGCGCCATGTTTGTGGAGGCGGACTGCAACCTGTCAAGCGGGGAGTCCCTCACCCGCCAGATACTGTATGGCAAACGCTTTTTCCGCCGGGAATTCGGACGTGACAATGAAGTCCTATGGCTGCCTGACGTTTTCGGATACTCCGCTGCCCTGCCCCAAATACTGAAAAAATCCGGCGTCAACTATTTCATGACCACCAAGATAAGCTGGAATGAATTCAACAAGCTTCCCTATGATACTTTCCTTTGGCAAGGTATCGACGGCACAAAACTGCTGACCCACTTTTCCCCCAGCCGCGACTACAATGACCGCTCATCCGACGGCCATTTCGCGATTGAACACTTCACAACCTACAACGCCGAACTTGGCGCCAATCAAGTCATGGGCGCCTGGAAGCGTTACCAGCAAAAAGACATTTCATCCATAGCCTTGATGAGCTTCGGCTATGGCGACGGCGGGGGCGGCCCCACGCGCGCGATGCTTGAGCAGCACAAGCGCCTCAGCGCCGGTATCCCAGGCTGCCCGCAAACGCAGATGAGCGATACGCGCGTCTTCTTTCACGAGCTGGATGCGCAGGTGAGGAATAATCCCCTGCTGCCGTCGTGGGTGGGTGAAATGTACCTGGAATACCACCGGGGCACCTATACTTCCATGGCCCGCAACAAGCGTTTCAACCGCAAAAGCGAATTCGCCATGCTCAACACCGAGCTGTACAGCAGTATGGCCGATGAGCTGCTCGACCATCCCTATCCTAAGCAGCGCATCAGTCAGGGCTGGGAAATCATCATGCGCAACCAGTTCCACGATATTTTGCCCGGTTCCTCCATCCGCGAGGTATACGAGGATTCCAAAGCCGAATATGAAAGCCTGGAACGGGAAACCCTGGAGATGCAGGACGATGCCCTGCGGCTGCTGACAGCGCAGGTCTCTGGCGCCGCGGGCGACCTGGTGGTCTACAACCCCGGCAGCTTTCCATATGACGCGTCTGTCCGATTCCCGCTTCCGGCCGGCTGCCAATACTGCACAGTCGTTGACGGTGATACAGCGCTGCCCACGCAAACCTGCGCGGATGGAAGCGGGCTGTTCACTTTAGGCGCTGTCCCGCCCAAGGGTTTCAAGCGTTTTCGCGCGGTTTCGGGCAATGATAAGGCTGTCACCGCCGTAATTGAGGGCAAGTGCTTTGAAACTGCCTGCTATCAGCTGATATTTGATGAAAAAATGCAGTTCGCGTCACTCTATGATAAAACAGCGGCCCGTCATGTGCTGAAAGCCGGTCAAGCGGGCAATCAGCTGATGAGCTATGAGGACAGGCCGCACAACTACGACGCCTGGGACCTTAACAACTACTACACCCAGCACGCCTGGCCCATTGACAATGTGGAAAGCTGGCGCGTAACCGAGAACGGCGCCGTACGCTGCGTGATCGAGATCAATCGCCACTATCTTGACTCAAAAGTCACTCAGCGCGTTATCCTGTATGCCAACAGTCCCCGCATCGACTTTGAGAACAGCTGGGATTGGCATCAGGCCCATCTCTTTGTCAAAGCCCTCTTCCCGGTGGATGTGCTGGCTGTGGACGCCACTTACGAAATTCAGTATGGCCATGTCAAGCGCCCCACGCACTTCAACACAAGCTGGGATTTCGCCCGTTTTGAGGTATGCCATCACAAGTGGCTGGATCTTGCAGAGGACGGTTACGGCGTCAGTCTGCTCAACGACTGCAAATACGGCGCCTCTGTCCATGATGGCGTGATTGGCCTGTCCCTCCTTAAATCCGCCACTTACCCAAACCCGGCTGCGGATAAGGAACAACACGTTTTCACCTATGCCCTGCTGCCGCATTCGGGCAGTTGGCAGGAAGCGGGCGTGCTGGCTCAAGCCTGTGGGCTCAACAATCCGGCGCAGGCATATGTCAAGGACAACGAGGGCGGCAGCCTGCCCGGTTCCTTTTCCCTTGTCCACTCAAGCCAGGCAGGCGCGGTCATTGAGGCGGTCAAACAAGCCGAAGACAGTGATGCCCTTATCGTCCGTGTATATGAAGCCTACGGGCGCCGCACCCGCGCCGCGCTTGACTTTGCCCTGCCCCTTGCGCAGGCAAGTGAATGCAATTTGATGGAGGAAGAAGACGTCACCCTGGCACACGGATCCCATCATCTTGATTTTGAGCTCAAGCCCTTTGAGATCAAGACCTTCAAGCTCTTCTGGGAGGCGAGATAATCAATGGATACCTTGCAGGCTGGGTCGCTGCGCATCGGCCTGTTCAACGATAACTTTCTTCCTATCATCGACGGCGTTGGCAGGGTTGTTTACTCTTATGCCACAGAACTGGTCAAACTGGGCCATCAGGTCAGTGTGATTGCCGCCATGGATGATACCGGCCATCGTGGAAATTATCCCTTCGAATTGATTGACTATATCAGCCATCGGGTTCCGACATCGCAGCAGTACAGGACAGGAACACCGGTCAGCGACGTTCACTATCGCAAGCGTATCGCCATGGTTCCATTTGATATCGTCCATGCGCACGGACCGTTTGGCGCCGGGCGTGAGGCGCTGCGGCTGGCCAACCGGCGCAATATTCCATTGATCGGCTCCTTTCATTCCAAGTACTATGATGACTTCTTTAAAGCCACAAAATCTGAAGCCCTGACGCGCCTGGTTATAGCCAACATCGTAGCATTCTATGAGAAATGCGACGATGTCTGGGCTGTCAGTGAAACAACGGCGAAAGTGCTTCGCGGTTATGGTTATGAGGGACTCCTTCATGTGATGCCAAACGGCGTGAGTAACCGCCGGCCCAGTCCCGCTGCGATCCGAATACTTGAGGAGGAGTATCGCATTGGCGATCTGCCGCTGCTCCTGTTTGCCGGCCAGATCAATTGGAAAAAGAACTTGCTGCGCGTACTGGAAGCAGCCGCCCTGCTTAAGAGGCGAGGCCGGGCATTCAAGCTGATTCTTGCGGGCATGGGCCCGGATATGGAAGAAGTGCGTAAAAAAGTGAATGACCTGGACCTTGAGGACCGCGCCGTCATCACAGGCCATATCGCCGACCCCGTTGTACTGGACGCAATGTACGCGCGTGCCTGCCTTTTTGTTTTTCCTTCCCTGTATGATAACGCGCCGATGGTTGTCAGGGAAGCCGCGGTGCTGGGTACGCCTTCAGTCCTGATATCCGGCAGCGACGCGGCTGAGATTGTCATTGACAAACAAAACGGATTCCTCTGCAGGGACAACGCCGAGGACCTCTGCAAAGTCCTTGAGGAGGCGCTTGAAGACCGTGAGGGCACAAAGCGCGTTGGCCTCGCGGCGCAGGCCAGCATCCCCATACCCTGGCCGCGGATTATGGTGCAGGTTATGGAAGGCTATGAGCGAAACCTGAAAAACTTTGCCGGACGAAAACCGTCGCGGCGCCTGTCAGGCATCATTGAGGAATAATTCAAACAGGAGGCTTTACATATGAAACTTGGCATCAGCTCATACTCCCTGGACAGGGATATCGCAAAGGGAAAACTGACCCTGCTTGACGCAATCGACTGGTCAGCCGCACAGGGCGCTGTTTGCATGGAACTTGTCCCGTTCTCTTTTCGCTTTGATGATCCCGTCACCGGCAGGATCGATCTTGATCAGATAAAGCAGGTTAAGCGGCGGGCAAAGGACGCAGGGGTGGAACTTGTTAATTATTCCATCCTTGCCGATCTGCTCAAGGATGGCGAAGATCAGGAGACAGAGATAAAACGCGTCTGCCACGAAGTGGATATCGCGGCGGAACTGGGTTTGCCGCGCATGCGTCACGATATCTCGGCATTCCGGCGTCCGCTCAATCAAAACACGCTCAAAGACTTTGACAGCCTGCTGCCGCAGATGGTCGATGCCGCTGCGCGCATCAGCCTGTATGCCAAAGCGCGGGGCGTCAAGACCTTGATTGAAAACCACGGTTTTTTCGTCAACGGCTGCGATCGGGTTGAACGTGTCCTCAACGGCGTCGGAGGTGACAACTACGGCTTGCTGCTGGACACCGGCAATATCATCTGCGTGGATGAAGATCCGGTGGCTGCGGCCGCCCAGCTGGCCTATCGCTGTGAGATGGTTCATCTGAAAGATTTTTACGTCCGTTATCGCGATCCGGGTGACTGCACGCAGTTTGACTGCGCTGGCAGCTGGTTCCGCTCCCGTGGCGGCAAGTACCTTCGAGGGGCAATTTTGGCTCAGGGCGATCTGGATATCTACGCGATACTGAAGTCGCTGAAAGCTGTCGGATATGCCGGGCCTGTCGTCATTGAATTTGAAGGCCTCGAGGATCCGCAGTACGCCACCGCGGTCAGCCTTCAAAACGCCCATAGGATTTGGAATGAGGTCTGATTCGCAGGCTAAACGGTATGCCTGAAGAACTGCGCGCCACGGTGGTGGGCACCCTGTTTCGCAACGACGACAATGCCTGGTCGGTCATTGAAGTGCGGGCCAAAGGGGAAGTAACCACAGTGGTTGGCAGCCTGCCGGAGCTGAGCGCAGGCGAAAGCTGCGTTTTCAACGGATCCTGGACAGAACATCCCCAATACGGCAGGCAGTTCAAGGCGCAGACCTGCAGCATTGAGACACCCACGACGCTGCGCGGCATTGAGCGCTACCTAGGCTCCGGCATGATCAAAGGAGTAGGCCCCAGCACCGCCCGTCAGATCGTGCAGGCCTTTGGTATGGATACCCTTGAGATACTCAGCGATCATCCTGAGCGATTGACGCAAATCAGCGGCATCGGCAAGACCCGCTGCGCCCAGATAAGTAAAAGCTATTCAGAGCAGCACGCCTTGCGCCGAACGATGGTTTTTTTACAGAGCTACGGCCTTTCCCCCGCGCTGTCTGTCAAGATCAGCAAGTATTACCAGGATCGGGCGGAGGCGATCATCCGCAACAACCCCTATCAGCTCATTGATGACATCGAAGGCGTCGGGTTCCTGACAGCTGACAGGATCGCGCTCTCGCTTGGCTTTCCCCGGGACGGCCGGTACCGCCTTCGCAGCGGCATCAAGTATGTCTTGCGCGAATCCTCCCTCTCACAGGGACACACCTGGCTGCCCCGGCATTCGCTTGTGGACAGGACAGCCGCTTTGCTGCGCGCACCCGAGGAACTGCTTGACACCTGTATGCAGGAGCTGCTGCTTAATCGGGAACTGATGATCGAAGAGATTGGCGAGGAACAGGGAGTGTTCCTGCCTGATGCCTATTCCTGTGAAAAGGAGATTGCCAAGCGGCTGATTCAGCTGAGCGGCTTCTCCCAGCAGATGATCATTGAACACGTGCGCCGGCAGATCAATGATTTCGAAAAAAACAATAACATCCTTTTCAGCCAGACACAACGCGACGCGGTGGTTCAGTCAACCCAGTCAGGCGTGCTGGTCATAACGGGCGGCCCCGGCACCGGCAAGACAACCTTGATCAACTGCCTGCTGCATGTGCTTGGCGATCATGAGGAAGCGGAGCTGGCAGCGCCCACAGGCCGCGCGGCCAAACGCATGAGCGAGGCGACAGGCCGTGACGCGCGGACGATCCATCGGCTGCTTGAGTTCAGCGGCGAGGAGGGCCGGTTCCTGCATAATGAGGATGATCCCCTCGACTGCAGCTGCCTGATCATCGATGAGATGTCCATGGTGGACATCTTCCTGATGCGCAGTCTCCTGCGCGCTGTCAAGCCCGGCACTCGCCTTATCATGGTGGGAGACAGGGACCAGCTGCCCTCTGTCGGACCCGGCAACGTCCTGGGGGATATATTGTCCTCTCATCGCATTGCCCGGATACGCCTCACCGAGATCTTCCGACAGGCTGACCAAAGCCTGATCGTCCACAATGCCCACCTGATCAACGCGGGCGAACTGCCTGTGCTTAATCGGCTGGACGGCGATTTCTTTTTTGAACGCAAGCGTTCGGCCGACGAAGTTGCCCTCAGCATTGTTGCCCTATGCCAAAGCCGCCTGCCAAAGTATATGAAGAAAAAGGACGCGGGCAAGGGGATACAGGTGCTCTCCCCAACCAAGAAGGGCGGCTGCGGCGTTCATCAGCTCAACCAGCTGCTGCAGTCAGCGCTCAACCCCCCGGATACCGACAAGCCCGAGATCGTGTTTGGGGATACCGTATTTCGTCCCGGTGATAAAGTCATCCATGTGCGCAATAATTATTCCCTTGCCTGGCGCATGAACAGCGGTCCGGAAGGCCAGGGCGTATTCAACGGCGATGTTGGCTGCATCAGTGAACTTGACCCCGAGGGGCGCATGCTGTCGGTTCTTTATGATGATGAAAGAACGGTCGATTATGAGTACGCGCAGCTGGACGAATTGGAATTGGCTTACTGCCTGTCCGTGCACAAAAGCCAGGGCAGCGAGTTTGAGGCCGTGGTGATGCCTGTCGTAGGCGGCAACCAGCTGCTGCTCAACCGCAACCTGTTTTATACTGCCGTGACCCGTGCCCGCAGCCTGGTGGTCCTGGTGGGTTATGAAGATGCCATTGCGGCCATGGTGCGCAATAACCACTACAACAAGCGCTATACGATGCTCACGCAGCGGCTGATGCAGATGCCGGGGTCCGAACATGCGCTTTAAAGAGAGGATGCTGCGACTGTTTTTTCCCCAGGTCCGCTGTCTGGCCTGTGATGAGCCGCGCGCGATCAATGAGGGCTCCGCCCTTTGCGACCATTGCGCTTTGGAGATCATGTCCCTGCGAATCATGGACGGTATTTGCCCGCACTGCCTCTCTCCTTTGCACGGCAAGGATCCCTGCAGCTATTGTGCGCAGGGCGGCATGAAATACCTTGCCGCCGCTTACGCTCCTTATCGCTACCACGGCATTGTTCAAAGGCTGGTGGTGCAGCTCAAATTCAACGGAGTAAGCCTGGCCGCCACACCGCTGGCTGAAGGCATGCTGGATTGCCTGGACGGCAGGCACTTTGACTGCATGGTGCCCGTTCCCCTGCACAGGACCCGGCTTCGGCAGCGCGGATTCAACCAATCCGCGCTGCTTTGCGGGAGAATAAGCACGGAAAGCGGTCTGAAAACCAAAAACGCGCTTGAAAGATCACGCAACACGAAGCGGCAATCCTCACTGCCGCATGAAAAAAGGCAGGCCAATGTGAAGGATTCCTTCAAAGTGGTCCTTCCTGTTGAGAACCTGTCCATATTACTGGTGGATGACGTGCGCACAAGCGGCAATACGGCAAGGGCTTGCGCGGAGGCGCTCATGAAGGCTGGCGCAAAGGATGTATGTCTCCTGACTGCCTCGGTCGCAGCCGCCTACACTTGGTCTTCCGTGTCTCCTGCGGCAAGCGTGTAAGCCTCTTTTGCAAGATCGTAGCGGTATCCCCGCCTGGCCAAAAATGCGATCGTTCGCCTGAACGCCTCTGCGGGTTCAAGGTTCTTTGAAGCCAGATACTTGACGGCCTGTGTTTTTGCCGCCGCCAGCTCATCTTCCCGGGAAAGCAGCTCAAGTGTCTGCGCGGATGTTTCCGGATCAACGCCTTTGCAGCGAAGTTCCATCGCGATCTTTCCGGAACCGCTTTTGCCCTGCCTGCGCCTGAGCAGTGCCTCAGCGTATCGCTTGTCATCCAGATAATGCTTTTTTACCAGGAAATCAACAACATTGCCTGCGCTTGCTTGATCGAAGCCCGATTGCAGCAACTTGTCCTCAAGTGAGCTGCGGCTGTAGTCGCGCTGGCTGAGCAGCTTGACAGCCTTCTCCATGGCGAAAGCATAGGCGTCCCGCGCAAGCGATTCCTGATAAAGCTCCAGGTCAATCGTCTGCCCCAAATGCAGCGGATGCTCCCTCAGCAAAACCGCAGCGACGCGAAAGCTGAAGCCTGAAGCCAATGATACCAGGAAGCTTCCACGCTGTTTATTGATTGTCATGACTATGTCTTCGGCCATGCGTCCTCCTTTTCAAAGCAAAGCTTCAGCACGTCCTGCACCACTTCGCACAGGAATTCGCGCCGCGCTTCGCTTACGCCGACGCTGAGTAAAATCAGCCCACGCCCGCTGAGTGGTTCATAGAAGACGGCATGGACCGCGCCGTAGGCATTCCCCTGGTGTCCATAAAGTGTCAGCGGGCAGATGGCAGGATCATCCAGCACAAATACGCCCAGGCCCTGGCGCAGGTGTGATGAGCGTGCGCCGAAGCAAGCCTGCGCCTTATGCATATCGGCAAGACTGTCCCTGCCAAGAAAACCCGGCCGCATCAGCGCCAGCACAAGGCGCTGCAGGTTTGCTGCGTTCATACAGCAGCTGCCCTGTGCCAGATGATAATGCCGCCAAGGGTTTGGCTTATCCATATCCCCAAGAGGACGCTGTTTTCTGGCCAGGGCATCAAAGTTCGCCTGCCTTCGCGGCGGCATCACCCGGCGCGCGTCAGCCAGTTCACCCTTGACACGCTGAGGATAAAAGCTGGCTACCATGCCCAGAGGGACAAACAAGTACGCCTGCATGATCTCCTCAAAAGACTGTGCCAGAGCTGCCTCCATCACGCAGGCTAACAGCCCCGCGCCAAGGTTGGAATAGCTCCAGCTTTCACCCGGCAAACTGTCAAGGTAACTGTCCCCCGCTAGGATCCGGTCTGCCGGGGCTCCCCTGACAAGCCCCTGATGATATGCTTTGCCGTCACGCAGGCCGGCAGTATGGCTCATCAGCATCCGCAGGCTGACAGACATTTGCGGCGCGGCCGGATGCCTCAGGCGATATGGCAAATACTCGTTGACATCCGTATCAAGTGACAGCTTGCCCAGTTCTGTCAGTTTAAGAACACAGGCAGCGGTGACAAGTTTTGAGACGGAAGCCAAACGAAAGGCCGTGCCGGGCTGCAAAACCCTGCCGCGGCCTGCGTTGCCGTACAGATAATCGCTTGCCGGGTCATCCGGACCAAACAGGCGCAGCTCAGCTCCAAGCGCCTTATGGCGCCGCATGATGTCCAGAAGCGCGGCTTCACGCTGAATGTTGAGCCCTGAACCCGTCTTTCGCAGCGCAGCCCCGCTCTTTGGCAGCAGGCGCAGCGCGGCGTGATAAAGCGCCTGATTCACGGCTGAATGCTGCCTTGCGCAGGATAACGCTGATACAAGAAAGGGGCAGCAGAAATCAGGGCAAGGCAGCTCAGCCCGATTCCCAGCCAGCCGGGCAGCAGAAAGGGTAAAAGCAGGGCAAACAGGGGAAGCACAAAGAATGCCGCATCCATTTTGAATTCCAGCATGATCTTGACAACGGCTGCAACGCACAGCAGCAAGCTCAGCAGCTGCGATACGCGGATGGGTCCCGCCATCAGGCTGTCCGTCCTGAGGCCCTCAATGAGCATACGGCCCAGCCCGTACCACAAAAAGTACCAAAGCAGCACATGGCCGCGCCTGCCCTGACGCTGCAGCCTGTCCCGGCTGAAGTACAGGAAAAGGAAACCAAGCAGATTCCACGCCGATTCATAGAAGAAAGTGGCCAGGTGCCAGGATCCTGATATCTGAACGGCAAAAGGAAAGAACTGAAGCCTTGGGTCGGTCACCGCGTAACCATAGGCCTCGGCGTTGAAGAAATTGCCCCAGCGGCCTATTGCCTGGCCCAGCAGCAGCGGGGCAGCGACCACATCGGCCAGTGTGGCGAAACCTGTCTTCCTTCGCCTGGACAGCCACCATACCCCCAGCGCCCCGCCGATGACACCGCCATAAATGGCAAGGCCGCCCTGCCAGATGTAGAGGATGGACACTGGGTCGCCACTGAAACTGTCCCAGGCGAAAACAACATAGTACAAGCGTGCCATGATAACAGCTGGCGGCAGTGCAAACAGCACAATGTCCAGGCCCGTATCCTTTGGCAGACCCAGCCGCTTTTCCTCGCGCGTGCATAGCCAGGTTCCAAGGGCCAGCGCCATGGCTATCAGGATACCGTATATCTGCAGGTTCACTTATGCCTCACGATGCACCATTTGCAGCAGGTCGATGACCTTGAGCTGCTGCGGGCAAGCTTCCTCACATTGGCCGCAGCTGACGCACAGGGACGCGTCGGCGTTGTCTTTCACGATCCTGCTGTATTCCCAGGCGAGGGTTTCGTGGTTGTCAAACATGTAGGACTGATTGTAGGCTGCGAAAATGCGAGGGATCTGCACGCCCTGGGGACAAGGCTGGCAGTAGTTGCAGCGTGTGCAGCCAATGCCGATCCGGGACAGGTACTTCCCCTTGATCTCCTTGACAAAAGCCAGGTCCGCCTCGCTCAATGAGCCAACCTTGACGCGCTTAAAGATATCCAGGTTATCCTCAAGCTGGCTGAAACTGGTCATGCCGCTGAGAATCGTAACCACTTCGGGGTAATTGCCCGCGTAGCGGAAAGCCCATTCAACAGGTGAATACCCGCGCGGATCAGCTGCCATCATATCTGTGATCTCCTTGGGCGGATTGGCGATCGCGCCGCCGCGCAAGGGTTCCATCACGACGATATTGATACCTTTCTTTCCCGCATAGCGCAAACCTTTCTCTGTCGCCTGGTTTTCATCATCCAGGTAATTGAACTGTATCTGCGCCAGATCCCAATCATAGTCGTCCACGATCTCCAGAAAAGCTTTCGCGTCATCATGAAATGAGAAACCGATGTGCTTGATGCGCCCGTCCTTGAGCGCCTGCCTGACAAATCGCTTGTAATCAAGCGACTGCAGTTTATGAAAGGAGTCGCTGCCAATGGCGTGGAGCAGATAAAAGTCGAGATAGGGCTGATCCAGCTTCTTGAGCTGCTCGTCCAGCAGCCTGTCCATGTCCGCATATTCATTCACCAGCCACTGGGGCAGCTTTGTCGTCAGTTTGACTTTGCCGCGGTATCCGTCCTTGAGGGCAAGGCCGGTGACGATCTCGCTCTCGCCGTCATGGTAACCATAAGCGGTATCAACATAGGTGATACCCTGATCAATGCCGTGACGCACCATCCTGATCGCTTCGGCACGGTCAACCACCCGTTTCCCGAGGTCGTTGTCAACCGTTGGCAGGCGCATCATGCCAAAGCCCAGCCTGGATACATCAAAGCCCAATTTCCCAAAGGGTACGGTCTGCATAGTCTTTTCCTCCTACTATATTGTCGGATGTGCAAGCCAGCCCGCCTGCTTGAGGTAATGATAACAGGGCGTGTGCAGGAGCCTGTCTTTCAGGTGAACGTAGCGCCAGCTGGAGTATACCAGCCTGCCGTCAGGCCAGGGCACCGCGCCTGCGCCTTCCGGGCTGAGATGATAGCGCGCCGCGTCCTGAGGCGGTTCTATCACTGCAACGCGGTTATGGCAGCGATTGCCCAGGAAAATATCGAAGACACCCAGTTCAGGATCCAGCGCGAAATGGTTGCCGGTATACCCGCTGAGTCCGACAGCCCGTTCCCCCATGAAGGCAGGAATCTCACTGAGGCCCTGAGCCTTGCTTTTTGAAAAGCAAAGATAACCCAGGTACTGCCGGTAGCGGCTGCCCTTGACATATCGGCCGGTGCGGTTGCGCCCCATCTCCAGGAGCATTTCAGATGGCAGCAGGTCACCCCGAAGCAAGCCCTGCGCCAAAAGCACCATGTCCCGTATCGTACTGAAGAGCCCTGCGTGGCCTGCCAGGTCAGTGCCGCCCTCGCCCAGCATGCGCGCCTTGGGGTCGTGGGGAAGACCGGGCACAGCGTTCTCCAGCAGCACCGCCCTGCCCGCCGTTAAATGATGTTCATAGTTGTAATTAAGGCAGTCAGCCAGCCTTGCTTGCGGCACCCGGGCATATGTTTCCGTCATGCCGCAAGGTGTAAGGACGTGCCGCTGCAGGTAGTCAAAAAAAGCAATGCCGCTTTGTGTCTCCACCAGGTATTTGAGCACCAGCGCGTTCATGTCGGAGTAGAGCCTGGCCGGCTCGGGACCCCTGTCGTGAAAAACCTGAAAGACCTGTGCCCTTGCGCTGAGGGCATCGGGCTGGCTGTCGATCCGCTCAGGGGAACGCAGCACAGCCTGGTAGGTGAGCGCATCAAAAAGCGTAGTCTGTCGAAGATTTATGAACCGCGAATCCTTTTCCCCTACATAATCAGAAAAGGAAAGCTTGCCCGCCTTCACCAGCTGCAGCACCGCGATGGCGCAAAAGAGTTTGGTAAGGGATGCCAGGTCAAACAGGCTGTGTGTGGTAATGGCAAGTGGCGCGTTTACGAATCCGTCGTCGGATCTGAGGATTTCCCTTGACAGGCCTGTATGGAAAGCAGCGCTTTGCCGGGCATTTCCGCAGGCAACGCTGAGCCCGGTCAGCATCCTGAGTTCGTCTACCAAGGTACGCATTCCGGAAGGGATGTCCTGCGGCGCTTGCTCAGGCTTCAAAATCAAGGTATCCAAAGCGATCAGGCACATGGAAATTGGCTTCGCCCGTTTCCTGCCAGGCCTGCAGCGATATTCCCCTGACGCTGTGGTCAATGCGGAAAGCATTGAAGCGCCAGGAATTGCCCGGGGCAGGTCTTGCGGCAAAGGCAGCGTAGGGCAGCGTCCAAAGAGATGTCAAGCGATTCTTCCGCTTGTCATGGCGCGTATCGGAGTGCCAGGTCTGAACGTCCCAGCCGCAGTCAAGATGCCTTGACCCGTCAGAAAGATAGCTTATCTGTCCGTCAAAATGGACGTCCCAGGGACTGACCTCAAGCTCCTTATAGCGCTGAAGTCCCCCTTCCTCTGCCAGAAAAAGCTCAAAAACATCCTCGCGGTACAATGGTTCGTCCAAAAGCCTGAAAGAGGAGTGTATGGCGTCATCCTCCCCCTGAAACCGGACGAACAGCAGTTCCAGTTTATCGTCACGGAAAATCTGGAAGCTTGTCGCCAGGAAAGGCACCTCTCCTGTCACGACATCACAAAGGGATTGCGCCGGCACCTTTTCCCACAGGGCATCATCATGCCCCGGGGGTGTTTGCAAGCTGAGGTTATGGCAGGGATAGCGGACGATCTTTGCCATGTCCTTGTCTCCTTTGACGCTTACTTGAGCTCCTTGATGAATTGGCGGGCGAACTCCCGCGCCTGTTCCAGCTCTTCTTCATTTGGGCGCAGGCGGAACTTGATGCCGTCGATGGTCCTCATTTTCAGCTGCTTCAGCCGTTCCACGATAAAGGGCACGGCTTCGCCTGACCAGCCGTAGCTGCCGAAAGCCGAACCCGCCTTGCCAGAAACCATGAACGGGTACAGCTGGGCAAGCACTTCGCTGATGGGTTTGAGGATATCCCCCAGGAAAGTTGGTGAGCCAAACAGCAGGCCGTCAGCCGAAGAAAGCGCCGACAAGATGTCAGCCTTTTCGGTTTTGGTAGCCTCCATCAGCGTGACTTCAACGCCTTCCTGCCTGATAGCGGAGGCAATGGTCTCAGCCAGTGTCCTGGTATAGTCATAGGCGCTGACATAAAGGATCGCAACCGACTTTCCTGTCTTTTCTTCCTGTTTGCACCAAACCTCATAACGGTCAAAGGTAAAGGCGATATCCGTATCCAGCACCGGCCCATGGCCTGTGCAAATGATATCCGGCGCCAATTCACGCGCCAGTTTCAAACCATTGATGACAAAAGGCTTCACAAAAGGCAGCATGATATCCTGGAAATAGCTTGACTGCGCCTGGCGATAGGCTGTCCTGTCAGCCATACGGCTGAGCAGGACGTCCCTGTATGAATAATGAGCGCCGAAGAAATCGCAGACAAACAGCGCCTTTGATACCGTATCAAAAGTGAACATGGTATCGGGCCAATGCAGGTTGGGCATGGGATAGAATGTCAGTTGCCTGCCGCCCAGGTCCAGTGTATCGCCTTTTTTGACTGTACGGGACACAAAGGGATGCTTGATGATATTGGTGATGAACGCGATGGCGCTGCTGGTGCCGATGACCTGGATATTTGGGTTGCGCTCCAGCAGCAGCGGGATTGACCCCACATGGTCCGGTTCGGTATGGTTGATGATCAGGTAATCAACCTTGCTGATGGGTACTATTTCTTCAACATTCCGGAAATATTCCTGAGAGAAACCGAGTTTAGACGCTTCAATCAGCGCCGTCTTCTCGCTGCCTTTGATCACATAGGCATTGTAACTGGTGCCGTAGGGCGTTGACATGATGATATCAAAAGTGCGCAGGTTCTCATCCTGCACGCCGACATAGTAGAGATCTTCTTTGAGTTTGAGCATATTTTACCCTGCCTTTCTGACTTTTCCTGACAAGATTATACCACAGCAATATGAAAGTGCATATAAAAAACCAGAAAATGTGCACTGAAGAGGCCGTGGCGTTTGACGCATATATATCGCACAGATATAATACACTGATATCGAAGGGGGGTAACAAGATGCTGGACATCCGATTTAACCTGACCGCCACGCCCAAGGAAAAGCCTGCGCCCGGTACACCGCTTAGCTTTGGGCACCTGTTCACAGACCATATGTTTGTGATGCCCTACACCCAGGGGCAGGGTTGGCATGACCCACGCATCGAACCCTTCTCCAACCTGTCCCTGTCACCCGCGACCATGGTGCTTCATTATGGACAGGCGATGTTTGAGGGGATGAAGGCCTACCGAGCGCCTGATGGCAGGGCTCTGCTGTTCCGCCCGGATATGAACGCCAGGCGCGTCAATGTCACAAACCGGCGTCTGTGCATACCAGCCTTGCCTGAGGAAGACTTCCTGCAGGCCGTCAAAGCCATTGTCAAGACAGAAAAGGACTGGATACCAGGCGATCCCGGCACCTCGCTGTACATTCGGCCCTTTATCATCGCAACCGATGCCTACCTGGGCGTGGCTCCCTCCAAGACCTATCTGTTCATTATCATCCTGTGCCCTGTTGGAGCATACTATGCGGGCGGCTTGTCACCTGTGGGCATCTGGATTGAAGATGAATACGTCCGCGCGGTCAGGGGAGGCATGGGCTTCGCCAAGACCGGCGGCAATTACGCGGGCAGCCTGATAGGCCAGGTCAAGGCGCATGACGAAGGGTATGCCCAGGTGCTTTGGCTTGATGGGATAGAACGGAAGTACATAGAAGAAGTTGGCGCGATGAACATCTTCTTCAAAATCAATGGCACCCTTGTTACGCCTGAGCTCAATGGCAGCATTTTGCCCGGTGTGACCCGCGACAGCGTTATCAAGCTTTGCGCGTCATGGGGCATCCCCGTGGAGGAGCGCAGGGTCAGCCTGGAAGAATTGCTGGACGCGCAGCAAGACGGATCGCTGGAGGAAGTCTTTGGCACAGGCACGGCGGCTGTCATCTCCCCGGTCGGTCAGCTGCGCTACCAGGACCAGGTCATGTCGATTGGTACAGGCAAAATCGGCCAACTCAGCCAGCAGCTGTTCGACAGTTTGACAGCGCTGCAATGGGGCAGGTCCGAAGATACGTACGGATGGACGGTGGAAGTGGGATAATCCCGCCGCTTTTTCCTTCCCAATACTACGATAAAGCCGCGCGCCGCGCGGCTTTATCGTATTCAAAGTCCCATAGTCTCGCTTTATGCGATACCCGATAAAATCAAGCGCGTCATCTCTTCACAGGTGATGTGCTGACTGCCGTTTGCGATGTCCTTGGTGCGCGCGCCGGTTGACAGCGCCCGATCGACCGCCGACTCGATGGCGGCTGCCTCTTTGGGAAGGTCAAAAGACATGCGCAGCATCATCGCGCAGGAAAGGACCGTAGCAATGGGGTTGGCCAGATTCTGGCCCGCGATGTCAGGAGCTGAGCCATGGATTGGCTCATACATGCCGCGCTTGCCCTCACCCAGGGAAGCGGAAGGCAGCAATCCGATGGATCCGGTCAATTTGCTCGCTTCGTCAGACAATATGTCCCCAAACAGATTGGAACAAACCATCACATCAAACTGGCCGGGACTGCCCACCAGCTGCATGGCGGCGTTATCAACCAGCATATCGCTGTATGCCACATCGGGATATTCATTACTTAGTCTGTGCATGGTCTCCCGCCAAAGCCTGGAGGATTCCATGACATTTGCCTTATCGATGGAAACGAGCTGTCTGCGCCTGCTGCGCGCCGTTTCAAAGGCTACACGGCCGATTCGTTCTATTTCTGTCACGGAGTAGATCTCCGTATCCCAAGCCTGCTGTCCCTCAGGCGAATCCTTGCGCCCGCTTGGGCCAAAGTAGAGGCCGCCTGTCAGCTCGCGCACTATGAGCAGGTCAAACCCGTGCGCGGCGATATCCTCTCTCAGGGGGCTTGCTTCCCGCAGGAGAGGCATGAGCTTTGCGGGACGCAGGTTGGCATAAAGCCCCAGCGCCTTTCGAATCCCCAGCAGCGCGCGCTCGGGGCGCAGGTGACCCGGCAGTGTATCCCACTTGGGCCCTCCCACCGCGCCAAGCAGCACGCTGTCAGATTTGAGGCAGGCATCCAGGCTTGCCTGAGGCAAAGGTTCCCCATACTTGTCAATGGCGCAGCCGCCTGCCAAAACACGCTCAAACTCAAAGCTGTGCCCATATTTCTCGCCGACGCGGTCAAGCACCCGGATAGCGGAGTCCGTGATTTCGGGCCCGATGCCGTCGCCCGCGACAACAGCGATGTGACAGTTCATAGCGCTCCCCCGTTCATCGCCTGCATCAGGCCGCCTGAAGCGATCACTTGCTGCAGGAAAGGCGGAAAAGGCGCGATCGCCGACTTCAGGCCTTTGCTCAGGTTCTCTATGCTCCCCTTGTCCAAATCCACCCTGACTTCATCGCCTGCGTCAATGGCGATATCGCTGATGATGATGGGCAGGCCAGTGTTGATTGCGTTGCGGTAAAATATGCGGGCAAATGACTTCGCCACCACACAGGAGATCCCGGCAGCCTTGATGGCGATGGGCGCGTGCTCACGCGACGAGCCACAGCCAAAGTTGTTGCCGGCCGCGATGATATCGCCTGGTACAACGCTGCCGATGAAATCCGGGTCAATGTCCTCCATGCAGTGGCTGGCCAGTTCCTGATGATTGGCGGTGTTCAGGTAACGCGCAGGGATAATGACATCTGTGTCCACATGGTCCTTATAAACATGGGCTTTGCCTTGCAGTAACATATTTCTGTCTCCTTATAGTGATTGGGGATCTGCCAGTTTGCCCATGACAGCGCTTGCCGCGGCGACCGCGGCGTTCGCCAGATAGACCTCGCTGCCCGGGTCGCCCATGCGGCCTACAAAGTTGCGGTTGGTGGTGGAAACACAGCGCTCCCCTTTTGCCAGTATCCCCATATAGCCTCCCAGGCAGGGTCCGCAGGTTGGCGTTGATACGGCGCAGCCCGCGTCCAGGAAAATATCGAAAAGGCCTTCATCCATTGCCTGCCTATAGATCTGCTGGGTGGCGGGGATGATGATGGTACGGGTATCGGGTGAAACTTTTCTTCCCTTCAGCACGGCAGCCGCTGACCGCAAGTCTGAGAGCCTGCCATTGGTGCAGGATCCGATGACCGCCTGATCTATCCGCAGGTCATCCGGGATGTTATTGAAAGTCCGCGTATTTTCCGGTAAATGGGGAAATGCCACGGTCAGCGGCACCATGTCAAGGTCGATCTCAATGACGCGGGCATATTGGGCATCCTCATCCGCTGTGTAGACCTTGGGCTGCTTTGCGCCATGGTCCTTCAGGAAAGCCAGGGTTTGTTCGTCCACGGGGAAGATGCCGTTCTTGGCGCCCGCCTCAATGGCCATGTTGCAGATACACAGGCGATCGTCGACAGTCAGGTTGGCGACCCCCGGTCCAGAAAACTCCAGCGACTGGTAGAGCGCGCCGTCCACGCCGATCAGCCCGATCAAATGCAGCACAACATCCTTGCCCGATACCCAGGGGCCGGGCTTGCCTTTGAGCACGACAGAGATCGCCTCAGGAACGCGGAACCATGCCTTGCCATACGCCATGGCGGCTGCCATGTCGGTTGAGCCGACGCCGGTAGAGAACAGCCCAAGCGCGCCATAGGTGCAGGTATGGCTGTCCGCGCCAATGACCAGGTCGCCCGCAGTCACCATGCCTTGCTCGGGCAGCAGCACATGCTCTATGCCCACGCGGCCTACGTCGAAGTAATGGAGGATCCCCTGCTCTTTGGCAAAAGCACGCACCTGCTGTGTCTGCTGTGCAGCCTTGATATCCTTGTTGGGCGTGAAATGGTCCATTACCAGCGCGATCTTGTCCCTGGCAAACACCTGCCCACAGCCTGCCTTCCTGTACTCATTGATGGCGACAGGCGCGGTGATGTCATTGCCTAAAACCAGGTCCAGGTCCGCCAGTATCATGTCGCCGCCTTTAAGCGCCCCGACTCCGCAGTGCGCGGCGAGGATCTTCTGTGTCATGGTCATGCCCATACAAAACGCCCTTCCTTCTTGTGCAGTATATATTCAATGGAATCAGACAGCGCCTGCCAGGAGGCAGCGATGATGTCGGTGGATACGCCGACGGTTATCCAGCTCTCCACCCCATCCGAAGATTCGATGAGTACGCGCACGCGGGAGGCGGTCGCCTCTTCCCCCGTCAGTACGCGGACTTTGTAATCCGTCAGGCGCACCCTGGCAAGCTCAGGGTAAAATACGGACAGTGCCTTGCGCAGCGCCGTATCAAGCGCGTGGACGGGGCCGTTGCCCATGGCCGCGGTCGTTTCGCGAAGGCCGTCCACCCGCACCGAGAGCATGGCTGAAGCGCCGGTACCTCCGTCATGGGGCGGAAATTCACCGATCGTGCGGTACATATCCAGCTGGAAGTGAGGCGTGAAGCGGCCAATCGTGCGCATCATCATCAACTCAAAGCTGGCGTCCGCTGCCTCAAACTGAAAGCCTTCCTGCTCCAGTTCTTTCAGCCGCTTGACAATCAGGGCCGTTTCCGGCGAATCCTTGTTCAGGTGCGGCGCGATGGCAGTCAGCTTTGCCAGCACAGTGGTGCGGCCCGATACCTCGCTCATGAGGAAGCGCCTTGCATTGCCCACCAGGGCAGGGTCAATATGCTCAAAAGACCGGCTGATCTTTTGCACGCCGTCAACATGCATCCCCGCCTTGTGGGCAAAGGCGCTGTGACCGACATAGGGCTTGCCGCCTGAAACAGGCAGATTGGCGATATCCATGACGCGTGCCGCAGTGGAAGTCAGTTTTTGCAGGTCTCCGGGAGTGTCCGTCAAACCCATCTTCAGCTTGAGGTTGGGAATGATGATGCTGAGGTCGGCATTTCCGCAGCGCTCCCCTATCCCGGTGAAGGTGCCCTGCACCTGAACAGCGCCTGCTTCCACCGCCAGCAGGGAAGCCGCCACCGCGCAGCCGATGTCATTGTGGCAGTGTATGCCAATGCGTATCCGGGGGAAGGCTTCACAAACAGATTTGACGGTTTGGGTTATGAAGCCGGGCAATGACCCGCCGTTGGTATCGCACAGGCATAACAAAGCGGCTCCGGCGGCCTTTGCGGCGCGCAGCACATCCATCGCATAGCTCGGGTTATGCTTGTACCCGTCAAAGAAATGCTCGGCGTCAAAGATGACCTCCCGATCCTGCGACTTCAGATAGGCAACAGTTTCGGCTACCATGTTCAGGTTTTCCTGAAGGGAGACACCCAGGACCTTCTCCGCGTGCAGATCCCAGGCCTTGCCGAAAATCACGACAGTCCGGGTGCCTGTCGCCAGCAGTGACTGAAGGTTGGGATCATCCGCCGCCTGCGTGTTCTTGCGCCTGGTGGAGCCAAATGCGCACAGCGTGGCGCGTTTCAGGGGTTCCAGCTTCATATGCTCAAAGAAAGCGATGTCCTTTGGGTTGGCGAAGGGATTTCCCGCCTCGATGTAGTCCACGCCAAAGTCATCAAGGGCTTTGGCGATGGTCAGTTTGTCTGAAAGCGAAAAGGAAATGCCTTCCCCCTGTGCCCCATCACGCAGGGTGCTGTCGAATATCTCGATTTTCAACATTTTCTCCGCTACAGCAGTTTGTTCATGGCATTGACATAAGCCAGCAAACTGGCTTCCACAACGTCCGTGGACAGGCCGCGCCCGGTCACTGTGCCGCCGGGATAGCTGATTTTGAGGATGGCTTCGCCCTGCGCGTCCTTGCCTTCGGAAATAGTCTGAATGGTGTAGTCCACCAGCGTGTGTTCCCCTGCCTGAATCAACTTGTCAATGGCATTGAGCGCGGCATCAATGGGCCCGTTGCCGACCGCTACTTCCTGCACTGCCTTATCGTCGTCAAGCAGCCGAACAACCGCTGAGGCTGACACCACATTGCCTGAATTGACAGTGTATTTATCAAGCCTGTACCCCTTTTGCACCGGTTCTGCCTTATGACTGATCAGCGCTTCCAGGTCCTGGGAGGAAATCGTCTTCTTGCGGTCGCAAAGCGCCTTGAATCGGATGAACAGCTGGTCCATGTCCTCGCGGTTGAGGTCGTACCCCATTTGGAGATAAACCCGTTCCACGGCGTGCTTGCCCGAGTGTTTGCCCAGCACCATCTTGTTTTGCGTCAAGCCAACCGATTCCGGCGTCATGATTTCGTAGGTTTCCCGGTTTGCCATCACCCCGTGCTGATGGATGCCCGCCTCATGCGCGAAAGCATTGCGCCCCACAATCGCCTTGTTGATGGGCGCGTTCAAACCGAGGATATGATATACTAGGCGGCTTGTGGGATAGAGTTTGGTGGTGTCGATGCGGCATTCCGCCTGCAGCAGGTCCTTTCGCGTGTGCAGCGCCATCACGATTTCCTCAAGCGCAGCGTTGCCCGCGCGCTCGCCGATGCCGTTGACTGTACACTCTATCTGTGTCACACCGGCCGCAGCGGCCGCCAGTGTATTGGCAACCCCCAAACCAAGGTCGTTGTGGCAATGGCAGGCCAGGGCCACGTCATCTATGCCGGGTACATTCTGCCTGAGATACGTGATCAGGCTGCCCATTTCCTCAGGCAAAGCATAACCCACCGTATCCGGGATGTTGACCGTCCTGGCGCCTGCCAGGATGGCGGCTTCAACCGCCCTGGCTAAAAATGCCGGTTCGCTGCGGGAAGCGTCTTCAGCTGAGAATTCCACATCCGGACATAAACTGCAGGCGTATGCCACCATAACAGAGATGGTTTTCAGCACTTCTTCCTGCGACATCTTCAACTTGTATTCCATATGGGTGGGCGAAGTGGCTATAAAGGTATGGATGCGCGGGTGCGCCGCGTGCCTGACTGCCTCCCAGGCTGCGTCGATATCCTGCCTGGTCGCGCGCGCAAGGCTTGCGACAGTGGCATGCTTGACCACCTTGGCTACCTCGCTGATAGCCTGAGCGTCGCCTACTGAGGCAATGGCAAAGCCGGCCTCAATGACGTCAACGCCCATCCTTTCAAGCGCCAGGGCAATTTCCAGTTTTTCAGCCAGATCCATGCTGCATCCGGGCGCCTGCTCGCCATCGCGCAGGGTGGTGTCAAATATCCTGATCTGTTTCATTGTCCTCTCCCTTTGCGCGCAGCACAGCGCCTTTATCGGCCGATGAAACCATCGCGGCATAACGCTTCAGATAACCGGAAGGCTTTGCGCGCTTGGGCGGAACGAAAGCAGCCCTGCGCGCCGCAAGCGTTTGATCATCCGCCGCCAGACTGATGCGTTTGCCCGGAATATCGATATCGATCAGATCCCCTTCTTCAACTAAACCGATCATGCCGCCCGACGCGGCTTCGGGAGATATGTGGCCGATGGCAGCGCCTCGCGTCGCGCCGGAGAACCGCCCGTCGGTAATCAGAGCCACATCCTCATCCAGGCCCATACCGGCGATGGCTGAGGTGATCGCAAGCATTTCACGCATGCCGGGGCCGCCGCTTGGTCCCTCATAGCGGATGACAACCACGTCGCCTTTGACGATCAGCCCCTTGAAGATCGCCTCCGCGGCGGCCTCCTCACTGTCAAAGACTTTGGCGGGTCCGCGATGGCTGAGCATCTTTGGCGCAACCGCGCTCTGCTTGACGATTGCTCCCCCGGGCGCCAGGTTTCCAAACAGCACTGCAAGGCCGCCTTGGGCGGAGTAAGGACGGTCAAAGGGATGGATCACGCTTGTGTCCATGTTTTCCGCCCTGTCCATGGCTTCCCCCACAGTAATGCCAGAAGCGGTCAGGCAGTCACCGTGGATAAGGCCGCCCTTTGAAAGCTCCTTCATCACAGCGTAAATGCCGCCGGCACGGTCCAGGTCCTGGACATGATGCTTGCCCGCGGGCGCCAATTTGCACAGATTGGGCGTAGTCCGGCTGATCTGGTTGATCATCTCCATGCTGTAATCAAGCCCTGCCTCCCGGGCGATGGCTGCCAGATGCAGGGCTGTATTGGTTGAGCAGCCAAGCGCCATATCCACGCGCAAGGCATTTTCCAGCGACGCGTCAGTCAGGATATCGCTGACGCTGATGCCCTGCTGCAGCAGCGCCATCACCTGAATGCCGGCTGCCTTCGCCAGGCGCAGGCGCTTGGCATATACGGCGGGCACTGTCCCGTTTCCCGGCAGCGCCAGACCCAGCGCCTCCGTCAGGCAGTTCATGGAGTTGGCGGTAAACATGCCCGAGCAGCTGCCGCAGCCCGGGCAGGCATCCTCTTCGACCCTATCCAGTTCCGCCTGCGTCATATTGCCGGCGTTGACCGACCCTACCGCTTCAAACACGCTGTTAAGGTCCAAATACCCCTTGCCCGTGTCCAGCGAGAGCATGGGCCCGCCAGAGATAAAAGCAGAGGGCAGGTCCAGTCGCGCGGCCGCCATCAGCATGCCGGGCACCACCTTGTCGCAGCTGGGTATGAACACCATCGCGTCAAAGCAGTGCGCCCTGGCCATGCATTCGACGCTGTCGGCGATCAGTTCCCTGGTGCACAGGCTGTACCGCATGCCTTCATGCCCCATTGCGATGCCGTCGCATACGGCGATCGTATTGAACTCAAGCGGGGTGCCGCCGGCCATCAGCACGCCGTCCTTGACCGCGCGGGCAACCTTGTCAAGGTGCACATGCCCGGGCACCACCTCGCTGAAGGAATTGGCAATGCCGATCAGCGGCCGCCTGATCTGCTCGCCGGTAATGCCCGCTGCCTTGAGCAGCGACCGCTGCGGAGCGCGCTGCACACCGGCTTTCATGTTGTCTGAATGCATGCTCTACTGCCCCTTCCCTGATTCCTGCGCCGCGGCGTCGGGTTTTTTCCAGCTCATCTTCTCACGCAGGTCAGCGCCGGTCTTTTCCAATAGACTGGTTTGCGCCGCCTTGCGCATGGCGTTGAAATTTGGCCTGCCGATCTCGTTTTCCTTTATCCAGTCCTTGGCGAAGCTGCCGTCCTGGATACGCTTGAGCACCTGCTTCATGGTTTGCTTTGTCTCATCGGTAATGATTTTTTGGCCTACCGTGTAATCCCCGTATTCAGCCGTGTCGCTGATGGAGTAGCGCATAAAGCTGAGGCCTCCGGCAACAGCCAGGTCAATGATGAGCTTCATCTCATGCACGCATTCAAAGTAGGCGTTCTCCGGCTGGTAGCCCGCTTCTACCAGCGTATCAAAGCCGGCTTTCATCAAAGCGGTCACGCCGCCGCAAAGCACTGCCTGCTCGCCAAAGAGGTCTGTCTCTGTTTCCTCGCGAAAGCTTGTCTGCAGTACGCCGGCACGGGCGCCGCCAATTCCCGAGGCATAGGCCAGGGCGATCTGCAGGGCATCGCCCGTCGCGTCCTGCTGGATGGCGACCAGGCAGGGCACGCCCTTACCCTCCTGATATTGTGTGCGCACAGTGTGGCCAGGCCCCTTGGGGGCGATCATGATGACGTTGACATCGGCGGGAGGCTTGATCTGGCCAAAGTGGATGTTAAAGCCGTGCGCGAAAGCCAGAGACATGCCCGGACGCATATAGGGCGCGATGTCATTCCTGTAGAGGGCGGCCTGCTTCTCATCGGGTACCAGGATCATTACCAAATCGCTTGTTTTGACCGCTTCCGGGGTATTGAGCACCTGAAAGCCGGCTGCCCTGGCGTGCTCGGCTGATTTGGAGCCTTCATAAAGGGCCACCGCCACCTGCATGCCCGAATCCCTCAAGTTCTGCGCGTGCGCGTGCCCCTGGCTGCCGTAACCCACGATGGCGATCTTTTTCCCCTTGAGCAGATCCCTGCTGCAATCCTTTTCGTAGAACATCTGAGCCATATCCCTACTCCTCCTGCTGCTTTTGCAGCGTATATTCACCGCGGCCTATCGCGGTCAGACCGGTTCTGCAGAGTTCCTTGATCCCGTAGGGTTCAATGCAGGCAACGAAGGCGTCCAGCTTCGACTTGTCCCCCGTGATCTCGGCCGTGACCGTGCTTGTGGTCAAATCGACGATTTTGGCGCGGAAGACTTTGGCCGCCTCCTGAACCTGCCCCAATTTCTCGGGGCCAACCTGCATCTTGATCAGCATCAGCTCGCGGGTGACGATCATCTGAGGATCCATTACTTCGACCACCAGCACGTCGTGCAGTTTTTCAAGCTGCCTGACAATCTGCTCACGCACGCGGTCGTCACCCGATGTCCTGATGGTGATGCGCGAAACCTCGCTGTTTTGCGTCTCACCCACGGAAAGGCTCTCGATGTTGAACCCCCTGCGGGCAAAAAGGCTGGACACCCTTGTCAGGACACCTGCGTGGTTGTTTACCAGCATTGCCAGGACAAAACTCTCAACAGGCATGCATTTCACCCCCTCAATATGATTTGATCGATGGAACCGCCCGGCGGTATCATGGGCAGGACTTTCTCATCACGATCGATCAGCACATCAAGCAGCACCGGCCCTTGTGCTGCAAAAGCCCATTCCAGGCTGTCCTGCAGCCCGGACGCGTCCTCAACCCGCCTGCCGGGCATCCCAAAGGCGTCCGCCAGTTTGACAAAATCCGTCACGCGGGCATCCATGGTGGTGTGGGAATAACGGCTCTCGTAAAAGAGCGCCTGCCATTGGCGAACCATACCCAGGACACTGTTGTTGAGCACGACGACAATGAGCGGCAGCTGCTGGGTGACGGCTGTCGCCAGCTCCTGCAGGTTCATGTGGAAGCTGCCGTCGGAGGTGAAAAGCACTGTCTTCTTCTTTCCCGTACCCAGGCAGGCGCCGATGGCGGCGCCCAGGCCAAAGCCCATCGCGCCCAGGCCGCCTGAGGTAATGAAGGTCCTGGGACGCTGAAACTTGTAGTACTGGGCTGTCCACATCTGATGCTGCCCGACATCGGTGGCGATGACAGTGCTGTCCTGGGCAAACGCATTGACCTGCTGGATGACCATTTGCGGGTTAAGCCGGCTCATGTCCATGCTGAGATGGTTGTCAGGCATATCGATGATCTCCTGAACTTCCTTTTGCCAGCCGTTGACTTTTCGGCTCACGCCCATTTGCAGCAGTGACTCCATAATTTCCTTGACATCCCCAACGACTGACGCGTAGGCGGGTATGTTCTTGCCTATCTCGGCGTTGTCGATATCCAGGTGCAAAACGGTCTTCCCATTGGCGAAGGAGAGTTTGTTGCCTGTGGCGCGGTCGGAGAAACGCGTGCCAACAGCGATCAGCAGATCGCAGGCAGCCATTGCCTTGCTGGCGGCATAGCGGCCGTGCATGCCGGTCATTCCCAGGAAATATGGGTGCCGCTGGGGCATGGCTGACAGACCCATCATGCTGGTGCCCACCGGCGCATGCAGCGCCTCGGCGAAACGGACCAGGACATCGGAAGCATCGGCAGTCACCACGCCGCCGCCAGCATACACAAACGGCCGATGGGAAGCCGCGATAAGCGCCTTTGCACGCTCAAGATCCGCCTGCTGCGGTTTCCTGTGCCCATTGCCGGTGACAGGCGGGACAGGGATATAGTCGCAGACTCCCTGCTGAACATCCTTGGGAAAATCGACCAGGACAGGGCCCGGCCGGCCTGAAGCGGCCAGCTTGAAAGCCTCGCGCAGGGTGCCGGCCAGGGTTTTTACATCCTTGACAATGTAATTATGCTTGGTGATGGGCATGGTGACACCAATGATATCAACCTCCTGGAAACTGTCCCTTCCCAGCATGCTGACAGCCACATTGCCGGTGATGGCAACCATCGGCACCGAGTCCAAATAGGCATTGGCGATGCCTGTGATCAGATTGGTGGCGCCAGGGCCTGATGTGGATATGACCACACCCGTCTTGCCGGTCGCCCGGGCATAGCCGTCGGCAGCGTGCGCCGCGCCCTGTTCATGGCATGTGATGACATGATGGATTCGGTCGCTTGCCTTGTAAAGTTCGTCATAGATATCCAAAACCGCGCCGCCCGGATATCCAAAGACAGTATCGACGCCTTGCTCGCCCAGGACCTCCATCAGGATTTGTGCGCCTCGCAACTGCATACCCTGTCCCCTCCCATCAAAAAACCCCTGCTCCGTTGTGCACGGTAACAGGGGTTCAGCTTCTTAACGATCCTACGCGGATGCCGCCAAATACCGACTCTGTCTGCTGCACAACCTCAAAATGGCCTTGCGAATAATTCGTACAAGGCCGCTAATAAGCAGGAGGCTGTTCAGTCGCAGAGCAGGATTGTTCAAGGTTTTCCTCTTCTCATGGTTTGTGATGAGCCTTTTGCCCACCAATGTCCATAAAATACCATAATCCTTGCGCCTGGGTCAAGTGTTTTTTGTTTTCGCAATGTTTTTCAGCGTCTGGGGATGATTTCCAGCCAATAACCATCGGGATCAGCGATGAAATAGATGCCCATCTTCTGGTTCTCATAACAGATGCAGCCCATCTTTTCATGCAAAGCGTGCGCAGCGGGGTAATCATCGGTCGTGAACGCGAGGTGGAACTCGTTGTCGCCCAGGTTGTAGGAAGGTTTGCCGAGGTTTTTCAGCCAAGTCAGTTCCAGCTGGTGCCCGCCTTCATGATTGCCCATGAATACGATCGTAAAATCAGCCGCCTCGCGCCGGCGCAGTTCCTGCAGGCCCAGCGCCTCCCGATAAAAGGCCAGCGACTTTTCAAGGTCGACAACATTGAAGTTATTATGCGCGAACCTGAATTGCGGCTTCCCGGTGTTTTGAGTATCGTCCACGTGATCCATGGTTTATCCTCCCTGTTCTTCCGTATCCGTATCATTTTCACTGAACAGTCCGATCACTTCGGGAACGCCTTCCATGCTCTCCACATTTTTCAGCCTGCGTTCAATGGTGCGCGTCTTGCGGGTGGCGTCCTCTATGCTTTCACTGGCTTGGCGCAGCCGCTGCTGCGTCTTGTCCAGGATATCGGCAAACCGTCCGAACTCCGCCTTGACAAGGCTCAGCAGTTTCCATACCTCGCCGGAACGCTTTTCGATGGCAAGCGTCCTGAAGCCCATCTGCAGGGAATTGAGCAGCGCCGAAAGCGTTGTGGGGCCGGCAACGATGACCCGATGCTGCCTCTGCAAGCCTTCCACCAGGCCCGGCACTTGCAGCACCTGGGCGTACAGCCCTTCATTGGGCAGGTACATGATGGCAAAATCTACGGTGTAGGGCTGCAGGATATACTTTGACGCGATGCGGCCGCCCTCAACCTTGATAACGGCGGCCAGCGCCTGGGCCGCCGCGTCGGCTTCAGCCCTCTCGCCCTTGTCAAGCGCCTGCTGCAGCCGCTCATACGACTCCATGGGGAACTTGGCATCGATGGGCAGGTATACGGGCTGCTCCTCCTCCCGGCCGGGCAGCAGGATGGCAAACTCCACCCGTTCATTGCCGCCGGGTTTCACAGCGACATTTTGCTCATATTGGCTTCGGGTGAGGATATCGCCAAGCAAGGTGCCCAGCTGCACTTCGCCCCAGGTGCCGCGCGTCTTGACATTGGTCAGCACACGCTTGAGATCCCCCACGCCGTTTGCCAGTGTCTGCATTTCGCCAAGGCCTTTGTATACCTGCTCAAGCCGCTCGCTGACCTGCTGAAAGCTCTCGCCAAGGCGCTTGTTGAGGGTGTTGTGCAGGTTTTCATCCACGGTCTTGCGCATCTCATCGAGCTTCAGGGCATTTTCCTGCTGCATCTTTGTCACGCCCTGATAAAGCGTCTCGCGCATGCGCTCAACTTTCTGGTCATTGACGCTTAAGCGCTCGTCAAGCACTTTGGAGATGTTGCGCAGCCTGTCTTCCTGGCTGAGTCCCGACTGATCCACACGCATCCCCAGGGCGTCCACGCGCGACGCGGTGGATTGCCGGCTGTCGAGCACAAGGTTTTGCAGCAGGCTCAAGTCGCGGGCCGCGGCGTTGTCGCGCCTTAGCTCTGTTTCCTGCGTCAAGCGCTCAATATAGCTTGTGACGGTCTCTTCGCTTCTCGCCTGCAGAAGTTCCGCCAGGCGGGAAAGCTTGATTTGCTTAACCAGCACAATGACAAGCAGTACAAAAACAAGCAGCAGCAGCGCGGCCAATGCGGTGACTAGCGGGTCTGACAACAGTTCAGGCATGCGAGACGCCTTTGCGCCAATGCTCATAGCACAGGCCGATGTACCGTATCTGCCGCTGATTATCAATCAATACCTGGGCGCCTTCCTTGATGACATGCCCCTTGGCGTCCACGCGGGTATTCATCGTTGCCTTCTTGCCGCACCAGCACAGGCCTCCGGAAACCTCCAGGATGTTTTCCGCCAGGCGCAGCAGGGCGGCCGATCCCGGAAAAAACTGCCCCCGGAAGTCCGTCTTCAGACCATAGCAAAAGATCTCCAGGCTGTCGGAAATATCCGCAAGTTCCTGTACCTGGGATTCAGACAAAAATTGGGCTTCGTCAATAAAAACATACTGAAAGTCGCTGTGCGCGTTGCGCGCCGCAAGCCATAAAAGCTGTTCCCTGATACTGTGGTTGGGCTCCAGCACCAGTTCCGCCTCCGCCTGCAGGCCGACGCGGGAAAAAACAACATTGGATCCAGCGCGTGTGTCGACCGAAGGCTTGATGAGGGCCACCTTGAGCCCCAGCTGCTGATAATTATAGCGCTGCATCAGCAGCTGCGCCGTCTTGCTTGAACCCATGACGCCATAAAAAAAGGTCAGCATTACAGCTCCCGCCTGCCTTCCATTGCCTTTGAGAGGGTGACTTCGTCAGCGCATTCCAGATCGCTGCCGACCGGCACCCCATGGGCGATTCGGGTGACTTTCAGCCCAAGAGGCTTGATCAGCCTGGCCAGATAGGCCGCAGTCGCCTCGCCCTCAATATCCGGGTTGGTGGCGATGATGACTTCCCTGACCGTGTCATCCTGCAGGCGAAGGAGCAGTTCTTTGATGCGAATGTCAGACGGACCAACGCCATCCATGGGTGAAAGTACGCCATGCAGCACATGATACAGACCATGGAAGTCGTGCATGCGCTCGAATGCAGCCACATCGCGCGGGTCACGCACAACGCACAGCTGCGTACGGTCGCGCTGTTCATCCTCACACACGCCGCACAACGCGGATACCGTATAGTTGCCGCAGACATCACACAGCCTGACCGCCCTGCGTCCCTCTATCAGCGTGTTTGACAGCTGCGTAACGCTTTCCTGGGGCATGGATATGATATGATAGGCCAGCCTCTGCGCTGATTTGCGCCCAATGGAAGGCAGTTTCGCCAGCTCAGCGGCGATGGCGTCTATGGGGCTGAAGGGGGAACTCATTACAGCAGGCCACCCATGCCTGCCGGCGCCATGGCGCCCATGGTTTTCTCACGGGTTTCCTCGCCCTGGCGCAGCGCTTCGTTGACAGCGGCGATGATCATGTCCTGCAGCATGTCAACATCATCGGGATCGACCGCTTCGGGCTTGATGGTGAGGGACAGCAGCTCACGCTTGCCTGATATCCGGCAGGAGACCATGCCGCCGCCGCTTGAAGCCTCGTATTCCTTCAGATCAAGCTCTTCCTGTGCCTTGGCCATCTGCTCCTGCATCTTTTGTGCCTGGCGCATCAGCTGCTGCATGTTGCCGCCGCCAAAACCGCCAAATTGATTGCCCTTTGCCATATGATGATCCTCCTTGAATGTTCCGTGAATGCAAGCGGAGTATACCACGGCTGGTCTCCCATTGCAACGCTGACCACATCCCCTTGTGGTTGGAAGCAGTCCTAAAGGCTATTTGCACTGTTTCCTTTGGTAACGGATATCAACGGCGGCGCTTGGCTGCTGATCACCGATTTTAGTGAAGCACACCTGACCATCCTGCAGCCTGACAGTGCCGGTGCTCCCCGCTACCTCGCCCTGTTTGAGCAATTTGGTGACAATGGCCGCGCTGAGCTTTGGTCCGCCGGCGCGTGTGAGCGCGTCCTTCCAGAGGGTGAAAGGACAGCCCTCCCGCCACTTCGTGCAGCCAAAGGCCTTGTCATTTTCCTGAATGGGTTTGCCGCACAGAGGGCAGGCTGCCTCAGGCAAAATGGCTGCGGCGACCCTGACCTTGCCGCCTTTCCCCCGCACTTCCTTTTCAAAGACAATGCCTGTCTGCTGATCGCGCGCGTAACTGACCAAAAACTCAGTCATTTTGCGGATACCCTGCATGAAACGCTGATCGTCGCCCTTGCCTTTTGCGATTTCTTCCAGCGCCTTTTCCCAACGGCCTGTCAATTCGGGCGAAGATATCTCCTGGGGTGAGACCGCGATCAGCTGCTCGCCTTTTGTGGTGGCCAGGATAAACTTGCCGCGCCGCTGGGCGTAGCGCACCTGGATGAGCCGCTCAATGATGGCGGCTCGGGTTGCGGGTGTGCCAAGCCCGGATCCCTTCATCTGCTCACGCAGGATTTCATCCTCGATCTCCTTGCCGGCGTTTTCCATGGACAAGAGCAGGCTGGCGTCGTTGTGCTGCAGGGGTGGTTTGGTGGTTTCCTTCTTCACGGCAGCCGTTTCCACCTGCCGAAGGTCGCCCTGCGACAGCGTTGGCAGCGTCTGCGATTCTTCACCTTCCTGCTCCTGATCCCGGTACACCTGTTTCCAGCCGGGTATCAGGATTGTCCTGCCTGTCGACTTGAAACTTTCCCCGGCCGCCAGGGTGATGACCTTTGTGGCCTCATACACGTGGACAGGGCAATAAGCCGCTATCAGCCGCTTGGCCACCATCATATAAAGGGAGCGCTCATCGGCTGTCAGTTTCTCCATGTCCACTTTCTGCGGCGTGGGGATGATGGCGTGATGGTCGGACACCTTGCCGTCATCATACACGCGTTTGGGGTAAGGCAGTTTACCGTCTGTCCTTTGGATATACCGCAGCTGGTCTGAAAAACTCTGCGCCAGCGCGTCCATGGTTTTATATACTGTCGGGGCCATATCCTGAGGCAGATAACGGCTGTCCGTGCGGGGATACGTAAGCGCTTTCTTGGTTTCATAAAGACTTTGGGCTGTCTTGAGCGTCTTGTCGGCGGTGAAGCCAAGGATTTTGTTGGCATCCCGCTGCAAGGTGGTCAGGTCATACAGCTGAGGCGGCGGCTCGCGCTTTTCTTCCCGCGTCACAGAAGTGACCTGCGCAGTCTGCCTGCGCACGCGCTTTGCCTTTTCATCAGCCAAGTCCTTGCCACAGATGCGGATGTTGAGGCGCTCGTCCCCAACAGCGGGATCAAACCACTGGCCCTTGTAATCGCCAAAGCCTGCGTTAAGCGTATAGTACTCCTCCGGCTTGAAATCGCGGATAGCCTGCGCACGCCGCACCAAAATGGCAAGGGTGGGTGTCTGCACGCGGCCCAGGGACAGCAGCGCGTTATGCCTGAGCGTAAAGGCGCGGCTGGCGTTCATACCCACCAGCCAGTCAGCCCAGCTGCGGCATAATGCGCTCCTGTAAAGACCCGCGTAGGCGCTTCTCGGTTTAAGCTTGTCAAAGCCTTCCTTGATGGCGGCGTCTGTCATGGAACTGATCCACAGCCTGTAAACAGGCTTGGTACAGCCGGCTTTTTCATAGATCAAACCGAATATCAGCTCGCCCTCACGGCCGGCGTCCGTTGCGCAGATGATGCGCTCCACGTCCTTTTGCAGCATCAGATTCTTGATGACGGCATATTGCGCTTTTGATTTAGGGAGGACCTTGGTGGGGATGCTGTCAGGCAGGATGGGCAGATCCTCCATGCGCCACTTCTTGTAGCGCTCGTCGAGTTCATCAGGGTCCACCAGCGTGACAAGATGCCCAAAGGCCCAGGTGACAGTATACCTGTCGCCGGACAAGTACCCCTCTTCTCTTTTGCCGCATTTGAGCACTCGGGCGATGTCACGGCCCACACTGGGCTTTTCGGCTACGATCAGGATCACCTTGCTTCCTCCCGGTTCATATGATAGATGGCTTTGTATTCCGCGCTCAATTGCCCCGGGCTGTCATACAGGTTCATTTGGGGCAGCAGCAGCATGCCTGCTTTGGCTCCCAGTTTGGCTTCCATCAGGCACAGGTAAGGCGCCCTGCCGGCATATGAGGCCACAAACCGCAGCCTCTTTACCGCCAGCCGGCTGTCCTGCATTGCCTGAGCCATTTGGAGTACCCGGTCCGCGGGGCAGCAGACACACAGCCTGCCGCCATTGTTCAGCAGCCAGGCAGCAGCCCGGGCAATGTCCGCAAAATCGCACATGCTCTGATGTCTGCCCGGGTCACCTGCCGGATCGGTAAAGTAAGGCGGGTTTGAAATCACCAGACCGAATGCCTTTTGAGGCAGCAAATTCCGAATTTCCCTGATATCCCCCAAGACCACTCGGATTTGATCCTCCAGTCCATTATATGCAATGCTCTTTTGCGCAAGGGCAAGCAGATCCTCACGATGTTCGATGCCTGTCACATGAACAGTGCTTTCACGCCCATTCAGAAGCAAGGGCAGGATGCCGCTGCCGCAGCCCAAATCGCAGACAGCGTCTCCACGCCTGGGCAGAGCAAAGTCAGCCAGAAGCACCGCGTCGGTGGTGTAGGCGCTTGCCTTGCATCCCGTAAATATCCGCAGGCCCCGCAGCTGGAGGTCTTCGGGCCTGTCTTCTTTTTGTACGTTCATGACTGCCTCCGCAACCATCTTAGCAGATTAGGGCATAAAAAAACAGAACCGTCAAAGGCTCTGTCTTCAGTCCCAGGGTGGGATTACTCCGGAGCCGGGGCGTCCACAGGGCAGACATTGGCGCAAGCGCCGCAATCGATGCACTTGTCAGCGTCGATCACATATATGGGGCCTTCCGTAATAGCCTCCGTGGGGCATTCCGGCTGACAGGCGCCACAGGCAATGCATGCGTCAGAAATCTTATAAGCCATTCCGCTACCTCCTGAATTACTGTGCCAAGCACGTTTCCATGACTGAGTATAGCGCACAGCGCGCCATTGCGCAAGCTTAAATTAACGGATTCCGCCGCTTCCGCTCCGGTTCATTTTGCCAGCAGACGCCATAGGATGAGCAGCGCTGCGATGGTGAAACCGATGACACGCAAAGCGCTTTGGGTTTTCTTTAGCCGCTCGTCAGGCTGGGTTTCACGTGTCAGGGGGCGCAGGACTCCTTCACAAAAGGGGCAGGCCTTCATATGGTCCAGCACTTCCCGGCCGCAATGCGGGCACTTGACCAGATGCCGCTTGACGCTCTTGGCGCGCAGTTTGGACAGCACGGCTTACTTCAGCCAGACTTCAGTACAAAACAGCACGAAGAGTATCAGCCCGGCGGAAAACACCCCTGCCATCAGCAAGGAGGCTTTCAAGGCGCCTATGATGGCGTAGCGCGTCTGGCGCTTGTCCAGTGTTTCACCGCCGGTATTCATGGTCATCTCGGGCGCCTTTTCATACCAGGGCATGCCCGCGACATTCATTGACGCGATAACGCGTCCGTCATCACCAGGGATCTGCCTGCGATTCCTTTTCATTGGATCCCCCGGTCATACAGGTGGCAGGATACCAGATGCCCGTCCTTGTCGATCTCACGGGGGATCACGGTCTTGCAGATCTCCATCACCTGGGGGCAGCGAGTGTGGAACTTGCAGCCTGTTGGCGGATTGGCGGGTGAGGGGATGCTGCCCTCCAGGATGATGCGGTCCATCTTGACAGTGGGATCGGGCACGGGAATCGCGCTGAACAGCGCCCTGGTGTAGGGATGCAGGGGATTGGCGAAAATCTCTTTCTTTCGCGCGAATTCCACCATGCTGCCCAGGTACATGACGCCCACTGTATCCGAAATATGTTCTACCACCGACAAGTCATGGGAGATAAAGAGATAAGCCAGCCCAAACTCTTTTTGCAGATCGGAGAGCAGGTTGATGATCTGCGCATGAATGGAAACATCCAGCGCGGACACCGGTTCATCGCATACGATGAACTCAGGGTTCAGTGCCAGGGCCCTGGCTATGCAGATGCGCTGGCGCTGGCCGCCGGAAAACTCATGCGGGTAGCGGTCCTTATGGTAAGGCTGCAGGCCGCAGGCCTGCATGATGCGGGTGATGTAGGCATCAAACTCCGCCTCGGGCACAATGCCATGTTCCTTGACCGCTTCACCGATAATTTCGCCTACCGGCATGCGCGGGGAAAGGCTGGAGTAGGGATCCTGGAAGATGATCTGGATATGCGGGCGGACATGGCGCAGGTCCTCATGGCTGAGGCCGAAGATGTCCTGACCCTCGAAACGCACTTCACCTTCGGTTTTCTCATTCAGGCGAAGGATGGTCTTGCCCACTGTCGTTTTGCCGCAGCCGCTTTCCCCTACCAGGCCCATGGTCGTGCCGCGTTTGATGGAAAAGGAGACATCATCGACCGCTTTGACCTGACCGACTACCCGGCCAAACAAACCAGAACGGATGGGAAAGTATTTCTTGAGGTTCCTGACCTCCACCAGGGCTTCCGGCCTGTTGCCTGATGGCATCGTTTTATCGTGCACAGCGTTATTTTGCATCATTTGCATCCTCGTATAAATAACAGGCTACTGTATGCGTGGGGGATATTGGCCATTGGGTCGGGTATGCCGCCTCACATTTTTCTGTCTTGCGGTCACAGCGATCCCTAAAATAGCAGTAGCCGGGCATATTGATCGGGTTGGGGACTGAGCCGGGTATGCTGTAAAGCCTCTCAACATCCCGATTGACAATGGGTTTGGACGCCATCAGCCCCACCGTATAGGGATGGGAGGGATTGAGGAAGACCTCCTTGGCTGTTCCCTGCTCGACAATCCTGCCGGCATACATGACCACCACATAATCGGCCATTTCGGCGATGACGCCAAGGTCATGGGTTATCAGCATGATGGATGAGTTGATCTTATCCTTCAAGTTGCGCAGCAGGTCAAGTATCTGCGCCTGGATGGTCACATCCAGCGCTGTGGTCGGCTCATCTGCGATGATGAGCCTTGGGTTGCATACAAGGGCCATGGCGATCATCACGCGCTGGCGCATGCCGCCCGAGAGCTCATGGGGGTACATCCTGTATACGCCCTCGGCATTGGCAATGCCTACGGTTTCAAGTATCTCGATGCATCTGGCCTTGACCTGCTCCTTGTTCATGTCCGTATTGTGAAGGGCTATGACCTCTTCAATCTGCGTGCCGATGTTGAAGACAGGGTTCAAGCTGGTCATGGGTTCCTGGAAGATCATTGACACGGTGTTGCCGCGGATCTTCTCCATCGCCTGTGTGGGCATCTTGGCCACATTGACTGCCTTGTCGCCCAGGTTGAGGCGGATCTCCCCGCCTACGACCTGGCCCTGCGGGCGCTGAACCAGCTGCATCAGGGAAAGGCTGGTCACGGATTTCCCGCAGCCGCTTTCCCCTACGACGCCAACCGTCTTGCCAAGGGGGATGCTGAAGCTGACGCCGTCAACTGCCTTGACTACGCCGATATCGGTAAAGAAATAGGTCTTCAGGTCATCAAACTCAACCACATTATTATTGTCACGCATGGTGGTCAGGTATTCAGATTCGTTCACATTCCTGCGGTTGCGCTGCTTTTCGATCTGGTTTGTAAGTTTGCGGTTGCGCCGGGAGATGTGGTGGGATTCCTTTGCGGTCAGGTAGTTTACATTCCTGGCTGCGGCCTTGCCGCCTTTATCTTGTGTCATTCCTTCAAATTACCTCTTCATTTTGGGGTCATAGGCATCGCGCAGGCCGTCGCCCACGAAGTTGAAGCCCAGAACCGTCAACAATATCAGCAATCCCGCCGGCAGCCAGATGAACCAGTAGTTGGTCATCACGTAGGGGTTGCTGGCCGCGTTGATAATGCTGCCCCAGCTTGCCAGGGGGTGCTTGATGCCAAGACCCAGGAAAGACAGCGTAGCTTCGGTCAGGATGATGCCGCCCAGGCCCATCGTGGCCTGCACGATCAGCAGGGGCATGACGTTGGGCACCAGGTGCTTGCCGATACGCCGTGAAACACGGATGCCGGTCGCTTCGGTGGCGACCATGAAGTCCTGCTCACGCAGGGCAAGTATCTGCCCGCGTACCACCCTGGCAATGCCGGTCCAGCCCATCAGGCCCAGGATAAACATCATCAGGAAAATGCGCACATAGGGATTAAGCTCCATCGTGTCCATGACCGAGCCGGTGATGATCAGGATGGGCCAGAAGGGGATGCAGTTGAACAGATCAATGAAGCGCATCAGCATGGTATCCACCCAGCCGCCAAAGTAGCCGGAAATACCGCCGATGATGATGCCGATCAGGATCTCCAGGATGACAACCACAAAACCGACCATCAGGGAAATGCGGCCGCCGAACATGAGACGGGTCAGGACATCCATCCCGTTCTGGTCGGTGCCCAAAAAGTGCTTGGCGTCAGGCATGCGGTACATGTCAAACACATGCGCGTCAACCTGGCTTTTGATGTTATAGGTCTGATGCACCAGCGTGTTGGTATACACAACGCCGTCATAGGTGAATGTTGGGCTGCCGCCGGTGATCGAATCAACTGCGGCGGCCTTGAAATCCAGCGTCAGGAAGATGTCAGGCGATATGGCATTGACAATATAGTCTGATACTACAGCAAGAAGCCTTGGTTCAGCCGCGCCTAACTGGCTGATCAGGTAACTGCCCTCCTGATCAATCAAGCCATAGTTAATGTCATCCAGGCTGAACTGCGTTTGCCTGGCGGCGATTGCCTGCTCTGCGGCAAGACGGAACGGATAGCTGTTGATCAAGGCGAGGTCTGTCTGCTGGGCGGCATCGAAATTCCTCATGGATGCGACCGCGACCTGTTTTGCTTGGCCAATGCTGGCTTCGGTCTTGCCGCGAATGATCTGGTAGTCAATACCCTCAGCGCTGAACTTGTCCTCTTTCGCCTTGAACGCCGTCTCAAACGCGGCCTTGAAGTCCGCGCTTGGTGTAAAGCCCTTGGAAGGGCTGTAGGAAAAGAGATTCTTCAAGGTCGTCACATTGACGATGCCTTTGACTTCCTGCACGATATACAGGTCTTCACCTGCTGTGATGAGGTTGTAGTTGCTGCCGCCGGATGCAAAGGTACCCTGTCCTTTGTTGATGGCCAGTATCATCTTTGCGTACGCGCCTTTGGAGAAGGTTTCACCCTGGGCCACTGTGTAGCGCAGTTCGGTGTTTTTCGTGGCTCCCGCGTATTCCTTGAGCATTGATTCTGTTGAATAGAACGTCTCATCCTGCCGGTAGGGGGTTATCAACCCCCCCAGAAATGAGAAGACAAACATGATGATGAGGATGATGAGGCCGGTGATGGCCAGGCGGTTGCGGATAAAGCGCCTGAACACCATCATGCCCGGTGACAGCACCTTGACACGCTGTTCGTCACCCAGCATCCCCTGGGCGGCATTCTGGGAGTTTTCCGACATATAGGCCTTTACCTGCTCGGGATCGACAGGCTGGAGTACCGGTTTCTTGTCGCTCATATCTGCTGCCTCCTAATTGATCCGCACGCGCGGGTCAACCACGGCGTACATGATATCTGCGATCATCAGGGAAACCTGCGTGAGCACGATGCTGAAGACCGAATAGAACATGGTGAAGGGAATGTCACCGGCCTTCATCGCATCATAGGCGATGTAGCCGATACCGGGGATCTGGTAAAGCGTTTCGGTGATCATGGAGCCGGCGAACATGCTGGGCAGCAGATAACTCATATATGAAACAAGCGGAATCAGCGTGTTGCGGAAAGCGTGCTTGTTGATGACGGTTTTTTCGGACAGGCCTTTGGCGCGCGCTGTGCGGATATAGTCGGCGTTGAGGACTTCAAGCATGTTGGTGCGTGTGAAACGCATCAGGCCGCCAATGGACAGCATGGTGAGCGTCACGACCGGCAGCACCATGTGATGTGCCATGTCAAGTATCTTGCCCCAGGCGTTGAGCTGCTCATAATTGCGCCCCACGATGCCATACAGGTCAAACCATCCAAGGTTGATGGAAAAGGTGTATTTCAACAAAGTAGACAGGAAGAAACTGGGCAGGGAGATACCCATCAGCGCAAAGAACGTGATAGCGTAATCTGTCTTTGAATACTGCTTGCGGGCAGCCATGATGCCAAGGGGAATGGCAATCATGACCTCCAAAAGGAAGGTAACGATGTTAAGGGCAACAGAATATGGAATGACGTTGGTGAATTTTTGTATCACCGATATGTTGTACAGCCATGAATCGCCAAAGTTGCCTCGAACCGCGTCGGACAGCCAGCCGGAAAATCCCGTGAATACATCCGTATCAAGCCTGAAGAGGGCATTGAGCTGAACAAGCCACTCGGTATAGCTCTTGCTGTTGGGCATTGTGGCGCGCTGGCGCGCGATATTTTCCACATAGCTGGAGGGAAGGCTTCTGATCACTGAGTAGACGACAAAGGATCCAAAGATGATGATGAGAATTCCGAGGATTACCCTGCGGATGATGAACTTGGACATGCGGTTCCTCTTCTCCAGTAAAAATACCCGGGTTGGGTCAGCTTACGCCGACCCAACCCGGCTAAACCAAGGGGTTTTACTTCATTTCGATGAGCTCGATATCGTTCATCCAGCCCCAGAAAGTGGTGATATCGGGAGTGATGGTTTCGATCTTGATGCGCTCGGTGCTGAAGATGATGCAGTTCTGGCGCTGATAAGCGGGAACTTCCACTGCCCAGTCAACAACCAGGTCAAGCGCTTCCTTGTACACGGCCTTGCGGTAGGCCTGGTCATCGGACTGGCGGGCATCCATGATCAGCTGATCCAGCGTGGCATCAGCGATATGATAGTGGTTTGAATCCGTGCCGCCCTTGCCGATGACGTTGTTGGAATGGTAAACCTGGTACATGTCGGGATCGATGGTGGCGCCCCAGGCAGCCGTCCACATTTCCTGCTTGCCGCTGTCCAGCGCGTTCCACAGGATATCGCTGTCGGCGGGATCGTTGATGTTGAGGGTGATGCCGATCTTCTCAAGCAGGCCCTTGGTGCCTGTCAGCACGGCAAAGGACGGGTGATCGCCGGTGCCGTCGCCGGGGATGATGACTTCGTAGGCAAGCTTGGCACCTTCGGGTGCCGCTGTGAACTTGCCGGCCGCTTCATCCCAGGTAAAGCCTGCCGCGACCAGGTAGCCCTTGGCTGCCTGGAGGGCCGCCTCATAGCGCTGGTCAGCGGTCATATCGGAGGTGTAGATATCCTTGCCGTCGACGTCAACAGAGAAGGCTACCTTATAGTCGGGATCGGTGGGCTGCGGCGCGGCCCAGGATGTGTTGGAGATGGGATAGTTGATGACGGAAGCGGCTTCACCGTAATAGCTGTCATAGGCCACGCCGCGGTATACGGCGTAGACGGTCCCAAGTGCCTTGCGCAGGTTCTTGGAGGCGTCGGAACCGGGCTCGGTGCCAACCAGAACGGTGTCGGCATTGATGCCGATGTAGCCGTAGCCCAGGTTGTCAACCTTGGAGGTGGTGACCACATTGCCCGTGATCTCATTGTTGCTGTTCAGCTTGGCAATGGTCTCGAAGTTGGCTTTGGTGCCGCTCATCTCGCCGGCATCCACAACGCCGCTGCTCACGCCGTTGGGAACTTCCGCGGAGGCGGTTTCCTTGAACTGGATGTACTTGGTCTTGGGCGCGCCCTTGTAGTAGTTTTCGTTGGCTTCAAAGTAGACAACGCGGTTGTCGTACTTGACAAACTTATAGGCGCCGGCGCCCATGGGCTGGCTGGTCTTGGCAGAGGCAATGCTCAGGTCGCCAAAGGGATGGCCGAACTGATTGTTGTCATAGTTGTACAGGGCCTTGTCGCCATAGTAGTGCAGGGGGGTGATGGAAAGACCCAGGATGGAGTAGACGGCGGGAGCTTCATAGCCCACGGTCTTGACTTCCACAGTATACTGGTCCAGCTTCTTGATGCCGGCGATGTTGGGCACGCCCTGGCCGCCCATGGAGTCATCCTTGGGGCCCCATTCGCCGATGAAAGCATCCTTGGTAGCGCCAAACAGGTCGGCGCCCGCGGCGGACTCGCCTGCTGCGTCGTATGCCTTGACATCACCATACTTGAGGACCGCTGCGTCATAATAGTCTTCAAGGGTGGGATACTCTTCCTTGGAAAGATCAAAGACCTTGTCCGCGCTGATGGTCAGGACCTTGTTCTCAACCGAGCCAAAGCCCCAGACAGCGATGCCGGCAGCCATCTTCAGGCCTTCGGATGCCGCGATCTCCTCAGCGGTGAAACCAAGGGTGTCGGGGCCATAGGCGGCGTACTTGGTGTTCACGGTATCCACGATACCCTG
Source organism: uncultured Christensenella sp. (assembly GCA_964584685.1). Classification (GTDB taxonomy): domain Bacteria; phylum Bacillota; class Clostridia; order Christensenellales; family Aristaeellaceae; genus UBA1038. The sequence goes on from CAZPBJ010000011.1 coordinate 57,672, forward strand.
GATGTCATTGAGCCAGTTGGTCTTGAGGTTTGCCCAGAAAGACTCCTGCTGCTCCTTGGTCCAGGCATCGCCTTGCGCCCAAACATGGTCGGCGCCGGCCGCGTACATGTCGTCAACCAGCTGGGCATACTTTTCAAATACCGCGCTGGTCGTCTGTGTGCGGTAATCCTTCAGCCCGATGATGTCATAGCTGTTCAGGCTGGTGGATCCGACATAAGCCGGGTCCAGGAAAACATAATAGGTGAAAATGAGATCGTCAGCGGTCACCGGCTCGCCGTCAGAGAACTTCAGGTCCTCACGCAGTTTGGCGGTGTAGGTGGTGACATTGGCCTCCGTGTCAAATTTGACGGACAGGTCGGCCGCGCCCTTGTAGACGTAATCCTTGCCGTTGAAAGGAACGGTCTCGCCCTCAATGGCATTGTAAATGATGCCGCCCATGCGGTCAGTTGTCATCAGGCCCAGCTGGGTCATCCCTGCCACGTCTATATCATAGGCGGTATCGCCAAAGAACGGGCTGAACTTCTCGCTGAACGGGCTGTAGGCGACTACCAGGGGGGTGTCGGTCGTCTGGGCGAAAGCCGGGACGAAGGACGCCATCATGGCAACTGCCAGGATCAGGGCGACAATGGTTTTGCGCAGTTTCATAGTTTCCTCCTTTAATCTTCTGCAGGGATCCTTGTCAAGGTGGGGAATCGCCTGCAATTATTTCGTGAGTATACGCATTATGCAAGTAAATGTCAATCTTGCGTTTTTTCAATATCTAGACCAGCAGGTTCTTTCAGTTACTATTCAGCCTTACCCGTCGGCAGCCCAAACTCTCTTTCCTTGCAAAA
>CAZPBJ010000012.1:0-52593 GCA_964584685.1 uncultured Christensenella sp.
AAATGACGCCAGTCACCCGCGAAGTTTGCATCCGTATTATTGATCGTCCCTTTCAACAAGGGTTCCGGCAAAGCCGCGCTCCGCTTTGGCGGCCTCAATGTAGGCCAGCACATCCTCGCCGCTGCCGCGGAAGGGGCCCGGCGTCTCCATCTTGAGCGATACGAGCGCGGACGCGAAAGTCAGCGCCTCGGCGATGCCCTGCGTCAGACGTTTTGTGATGTAGCCGGCAAAGCAGGTGTCTCCCCGCCCGGTGCGCCCCGAGAGGTTCCTGGGGATAAGGGGGCAAATGTAGAAATGCCGCCCGTCATAAACAAGCGCTTCGGTATTGTGCGTGATCATGATTTCCTTGGCGCCCCAGCCGTACAGCAGCCGCGCCGCTTCCCTGCGGTCGCACAGGCCCGTGAGGATCTCAGCCTCCGCGGCGTCCGTCTTCAAAAAATCGATGACCGGCAGATAACGCTCCTTCTCTTCCCAGTCAAAGAAAGCCATCTGTCCATCCTGCAGGATATGGCGCAGAAGGCACTGAACGTCAACGGCCACCTTGCCCTTTGCGGCGGCAAAGCGGAAGAGCCCGCCCGAAAAGTCACCGTAGGTCAGCCCGGCAAAGTGCCAGATGGCGGCGTCCACATCGGGCAGCTCTTCCTGCAAAAACGGGTCGCAGCGCCCCAGGGAGCGGCAAAGCCTGCGCTCCTTGTCGGGGGTGAGGTAACGGTTCTCGATGGATGTCGTCTGCTTGCTCCGGGCATAAAAGACTTCGGCATTCAAGCCTTTGAACACGCCCAGCCCGTCCACTTCATCGGGATTGAACTTGGTGAATATGGCGGTCCTGCTGCCGGTGTTGGCCGCCGCGAAGCCGCTGGCGACAACCGCGCCGCCGATCTCGCGCCGCTCTTCCCCCGTATGGTCGATGTTGCGGTCCAGCGAAAGCGGGCCGATGACGATGGTGTCAAAGCGCTGTTTCATAAAGAGCTCCTTGTCCTGAATGGCTGCGGGATCACAGCTGTCCGTTCAATGCGCGCTTGTGGGATTTAAAGCTCTGGCGGATATAGCCATAAGCCAGCAGCAGGATGATGAGCGTCATCACGACAGACGCGGCCGAGCCATAACCCACCTTGAGCATGTTGACGCCGTTGTGGAAAATATACTGCGTGATCGTAGCGGTGGTGTTGGCCGGTCCGCCCTTGGTGAGGATATTGACCTTGTCAAACAGGCGGAAAGTGTCGATGACCCTCAGCAGCATCACCATGACGATGTTGCGGGAGATATTGGGCACGGTGACATAGCGGAACTGGGCCCACCTGCCGGCCCCGTCCATGCCCGCCGCCTCATACTGCCCCTGCGGGATGCCCTGCATGGCGGCGTAAAGCAGCAGGAAGGCAAAGGGCGTGTACTGCCAGATGTCGATGACCAGGATCGCGTAAAACGCCGTGCCGATATTCTGCAGCCAGTTGACGGGGCCGATGCCCATCACGCCCAGCAGGCTGTTGATCAGCCCGTTGTTGTTGGACAGCATGATCTGCCACACCAGCGCCACAGTGACGGGCGGCAGCAGGGTGGGCAGCAGGGTCAGGGTGCGCATCAGCTTTTGCCCGGTCCTGACGCTCTTGACCAGGACGGATACCATCAGGCCAAACAGCACCTCAAAAAAGACGGCGAGCGCCGTGAACTTCAGCGTATTGAGCAGCGCCTGCCTGAAATAGGGATCGGCGAAAAGTTTCCTGTAGTTGTCAAGCCCGATGAACTTGGTCTTGTTCGGGTAGAGAAATTCAAAATTGGTCATGCTGTACCAGATGATGAAAAGCAGCGGAAAGACGCTCAGCACGGTGAGGACGAGCATCGCGGGCGAACTCATCATATAGGCGTACAGGCTGTTCTTCTTCACCGATATTCCTCCACGCTGCCAGGTTTGGGATTGCGGGGAGCCGGCCCAAGTCAGCCGGCCCCCCGGGTTTGGGACTTGATTACTTGATGGCGCCTTCAATGGCGGCTTTGGCGTCCGCCAGCGCCTGGTCCACGGTCTTGATGCCCGTGATGGCGTTGGATAGCTCAATGCCAAAGATGTTCTCGATGTCGCCCCACTTGGGCGTGCGGGGGCGTTCGCGGGAATTTTCGGTAGCGTCAAGGAGCGTCGCGTAGAAAGGATACTTCTGTGACAGGTCGGCGTCCGTGAACACGCTGACGCGGGTAGGCACCGCGCCGACATCGGCGGCAGCCTTTTGTGTGGCGGCGCTGGTCAGGTAGCTGAGTAGCTTGATGGCCAGGTCCTTGTTTTGCGTATTGGCGGGGACGCCCATCAGCCAGTTGCCGATAACGCCCGAGGGGAACTCCGCGGAATCGGGCGCCGCCTTGCCGGGGATCCTGGCGTAGCCTGCCGTGGACGCGCCTTTTACAATGTACCAGCTGGGCCAGCCCAGGCTCATGGCCGCGGCGCCGGTGGCCACGGACGACACGATGTCGTTCTTTTCAAAGTTCTTGCCGTTTGCCAGCAGCTCAATATAGAGCTTGAGCGCGGTCTTTGCTTCCTGGGAATCCACCAGCACTTGCCAGTTCGCGTCAAAGATATCACCGCCGTGCGCCCACAGGATGGGCAGGAAATCGCCCACGATGGGGTTGCCCTGCTGGCCGCGGATGACATAGCCGATCTTGCCGTCCTTGCCGTTGACTGCCTTGGCGATATCCAGCACTGCCTGCCAGGAGTCTGGCACCTGCGCGCCGGCTGCCTTGAGCACGGCATCGTTGTAGAACAGGAGCGTTACGTTGCCGGCGAAGGGAAGCGCGTAGGTGTCGCCGGTCCCGTAGGGTGATTTGCCAAGCGCCAGGGACGTCGCGACAAAGTCGGCGTCGTCGGTGTAACCGGCCTGGGTGAGGTTGAGCAGGAGGCCTGCCTCGGTCACCTCGGGCATCCAGGGATCGTCAAGCATCACGATGTCATAGGCGCCCTTGGCGTTGCGGCTGTCCAGTGCCATCTTCTGCTTGAGGTCCGGGTTTTCCAGCCCCAGCACCTCAATGGTGCAGTTGTTCTCTTTTTCAAAGTCGGCCTTGACGGCGTTGATGACGTCAACATGCGAGCCGCCGCGGGCAGCGATGACGAGTTTGACCGGCTCTGCCGCGGCAAAGGCTGTCAGGGACAGTGTGAGAATGAGGACCAGGAGCAGGGCAATGGCTTTTTTCATGGTTGGTTCCTTCCTTTCTGAGTTGTCGATTTATTCCTTTACCGCACCGCCGGACAAACCGACGATGAGAAAGTTCTGCGCGAACAGGACAAACAGCGTGATGGGCACAAGCGAAATCATGCCGCCTGCGGCGATATTCCCCCACTGGGTCAGTTCCTGTTCCGAATTCAGGGTGGAAAGCGCCAGGGGGATGGTGAACTGGGAAGGGCTCTGGACGAAGATCGCGGCGTAGAGGTATTCGTTCCAGCTGGTCATGAACGACAGAATGCTTACGGCGGTAAGCCCCGGCAGCACCTGGGGCAGCACGATCAGGGAGAACAGCTGATGCTCGGTGGCCCCGTCGACCGCCGCGCTCTCCTCAACTTCAAGGGGCAGCGCTTCAAAAAAAGTGATCATGAACCAAATAATAAAGGGGATGTTGATGAGCAGGTGCGAGAGGATCAGCGGGATCTTGGTCGACAGCAGCCCCGCGTCCGCCATGAGGATGTACAGGGGCAGCGCAAAGGCGATGGGCGGCAGGATGCGCAGCAGCAGCACCCAAAAGAGCATGCCGCCTTTCAACCTGAAGCGGAAACGCGCGCGTGCCAGGATGTAGGCGCAGCTCATCCCAAACAGCAGCGACGCCAGCAGGGATATCGCCGTGACCTGCAGGCTGTTGAGAATCGCCACATCAAACGCCTTGGTTTTGAACAGATCCGCAAAATGCTCAAGTGAAAAACTCCGCGGCAAAAGACCAAGCACACCAAATAGCTCCCCCTTGCCGCGGATGGCCAGGGACGCCATCCAGTAGATGGGGAACAGCGTCCACAGCATGAAAATGGCTGCCAGCAGCCTGCGGACGCCCTTTACGGCAAGACTTTCCCTCATCCCTACCCCCAATAGCGTGTCAGCAGGTATACAAATTCAAAACTAGTTCTTCCTGATGATACTACGTGCCATTGCCGCTGTCAATTCTTGCGGCCATGCAAAACAAGACAGCGGACGCCCGGCCCGCAGGGCATGACATTAAAGCCCCTGCGTCATTGGCCGTCAAAGGAAAGGCTTTTTGATGTTGCTTGCGCACAGGCCGCCGTATGCCGTTATGAGGTCATGGATATTGTCCAGTGCGCGCACGACGCGCGCGTCGCTTTCCAGGCCAAGGCGCAAAAGAAGTGTGAGGCACACCGATGTCTGGATGACGGCAAGCGTGCGGAAGCAAACGGCCCTGGGGATCCATTGCGGCCGCAGCCTTAACGCGGTGTCAAATTCGGCGTACCGGTCTTCGCTTGTAAACATGCCGTGGCCGGTAAGGCCGTAAGCTGCCTTGGTGTGCATGCCCTGCAAATCGTCATGAAAGTTTGCAAACAGGAAGCCACTACCCCGCCGCACCGCCGCGTCCTGCGGGTCCGCGCCCAAGTCAAGCAGCGTTTCCATCTGTACGGCAGTCCCGATGACCGTAGCGTCCCATGAACCGTTCTCTGCCTGCTTATCCTTGATTTCCCGCAGCATTTGGGCTATCGCCCCGCTGTCCCTTTCCCCCGGCTTGTTATAGATATGCCTCCTGATGAGAAGGGCGTATAGATCCGCGCTGCCCTCAAGGGCGCCCAGGGGGTCATATTTCAGGATCTCACCAATCTCCCCCGCGCCGGTATGCTTGATGGCAGACAGAATGTCGTAGGTTATCCGCTGAGAGCGGGCCCACAGGCCATCCTTGCGCTGCCCGCTCAGGACAGCGGCCAACCCGGGCGTCAGCAGCCGCCCGGCGACGGACGCAGGCAGTTTGCGCAGCAGGTAATAGCTTCCGGTGCGCATAACAGCTTCAAGCGCGGGCTTGAACTGCCCGTAAAGCTCTTCCGTGCGGCCCCCGTATCTTTGGGACGCCATGAGCGGGATAAGGCCCGCAACATTGCACCTGAGCATCCCCTTCACTCCTTGCCCGGTATCATCAGGTACCATAAATAAAGACTATTGGTCTTTGACAGGATGAATTTACCACGTGCGCGGCATAGGGGTCAAGCGTCCCGAACAGCCACCCGGTTTTGAATGCCTGCCCGCGCCTTTTCAGCACAATGCCCGGCTGGATATTTACCCCTTGACAAATTGCCCGCCATGAGCGATGATTGTATCAGATAAAACGATTTAGTTGCCAAGGAATATAAATTCGCCTGACTTCAACCTGTTGATAAATCAGAAACCGGGAAATAAAAAGACCGATCAGCGGCGTAAGAAAGGAGGAAACCCCTATTCTTGACAAGATTCGTCAAAAATGGCCGGGTCTCCTTCTTCTTGCCCTGGCAGCAACGGCGCTTGCGCTTTGGGTGACGCTCTCGGGCGGCTCGGGTGATTTCAAGGTAAAGTATATAGGGGCGGATATTGACCTATCAGCCGCGGGCATCGGGCGAAAGGATACCTACGCGCTGTACAGGTCTTCCCATGCGGGCAAACCGGCCGCCTCTGAGGAAGTCGAGCTTCCCCTCCTGTCTTTCAAGGCCGGCTCGGGGGCTTATGTCCAAGACGACGGCAAAACGCTGATGACCGATGAAGGCTCAAAAGTCAGCTGGGCCTTTGACCTGAAACAGGGCGGCATGTACCGGATACGCATGGAATACCTGACAACGCCCGCAAGGGGCGTGGATATTGAACGCGCGCTGTACATCAACGGGAAGATCCCCTTCCTGGGCGCGGACACACTGCTGTTCCCGCGCATGTGGACAGACGCCGGCGAGCCGCGCATAGACAACCGGGGCAACCAGATCAGGCCCGCGCAGGTTGAAGTGTTCGGCTGGCAGGCCGCTTTTTTCAAAGACGCGCTGGGGTATGAAGCCCTCCCCTACGAGTTTTATCTGCCGGCCGGCCCAAATACCATCGCCCTGGAAGCGATGAACGAACCGGCTGTCCTGCGCGCGCTGACGCTATGCCCGCTGGCCGACGCGCCGGACTACGCGGCGTACCGCGCCGCCGCGCAGCAATTGTCACAGCAAATCAGCGCGCAAAACGTCCTGCTGACGATCCCCGGCGAGGCGGCAACCCTGCGTTCCGGCCCCTCGCTGTACGCGCGCTACGACCGCTCTTCCCCCGCCACGCAGCCTTCCGACTTGAGCCGGGTGGTGCTCAATTACATCGGCGGGGACGCCTGGCGCACGCCGGGCCAGTGGATTCAGTGGGACATTGACATCCCACACGACGGCTTTTACCGCGTCAGCATCAAAGGCCGCCAGCGTTACCAAAGGGGCAGCATATCCTCCCGGGCGCTGTATATTGACGGGGAGCTGCCTTTTGCGCAGATGGGCGAGATACCCTTCAGCTACAGCAATTATTGGCTGATGAACACGCTGGGCGATGCAAATGGGGAGGATTACCAGTTTTACCTTAGCGCGGGCAGGCATACCCTGCGGCTGGAGGCGACCCTGGGCGGCATGGGCGCGATCCTCACACAATTGGATGACAGCGTGTTCAGGCTCAACCAGATATACCGCAAGATCCTGGTGCTGACAGGCGTAAACCCGGATACGTTCAGGGACTACAACCTCCACCAGGTATACCCCGAGGTCATCCGGGCGATGGCGCAGGAGAGCAGGAAGCTCTATAGGATCGTGGATGAAGCCACTGCCTACACCGGTCAAAAGTCAGACAAGATCGCCGCCGCCCAGACACTGGCGACCCAGCTTGAGATGTTCGCGCAGGACCCCTACAGGATCACCGCCTCCTTTGCGAACTTCAAGGACAACATCACCTCCCTGGGCACCGCGATGCAGGCCATGGGCGAGATCAAGCTGGATGTGGACAGCATCACCATCTCAGGCTTGAAAACCGAGCCTGAGAAGCCAAGGGAGAACGCGTTTACAGGCCTTTGGCATGAGATCAAATCCACAGCGACCTCCTATTTTGTGGACTATGATGCCCTGGGGGATGTATTCGCGGGGGCGGAAGCGCTGGACGTCTGGATCCTGACGGGCCGTGACCAGTCCATGGTGCTCAAGACCATGGTGGACGACACCTTCACGCCTGATACCGGTATCAAGGTCAATATCAAGCTGGTCGACCCCACAGCCCTGCTTGGCGCTGTGGTTGCGGGCAACGGGCCTGACCTGGTCGTATCCACCGATTCCTGGAACCCGGTCAACTACGCGCTGCGAAACGCCGCGGAGGACCTGAAGCAGTTCCCTGATTTTGACGGCGTCATCTCGCAGTTTCGCCCCAGCGCCTACGCAGCGCTCAGCTGGGAGGGCGGGGTATACGCCCTGCCTGAGACGCAGGTCATCAGTGTCCTTTTTTACCGCAGGGACATCCTGGATGAGTACGGGCTTGAAGTCCCCCACACCTGGGATGAGGTGATCGCCCTGCTGCCGACCATCCAGGGCAACAACATGTCCATTGGCATCCCCTACCCCACCATCACAGCACCCAACCAGTTCACGCTTTATTCCCTCATCCGCCAGTATGGCGGAAGGATCTACGACGAAGCCGCGACCAGGACCCTGATCAACGAGGAGGCCGCAGTACAGGCTTTTGACTTTTATACCTCCCTGTACACGGATTACGGACTGCCCAAGGAATTCGACTTCATCAGCCGTTTTCGCTCGGGCGAGATGCCGCTGGGCATCTCGGAGTTCACAACATTTAACGCGCTTGCGGTCTCAGCGCCGGAAATCCGGGGGTTGTGGGATTTCACCTTCATACCCGGCACCCCGGCTGAAAACGCGCAGGGCGGTGCGCGCATCGACCGTTCCGTGCATTCGCAAGGCAGCAGCTGCATGATGATCGCATCCGACAGCGATGCAAGAAAGCAGCAAAGCTGGGCGTTTATGAAATGGTGGGTGAGCAAGGACACCCAGGTCCGCTTCGGGCGGGAGATCGAGGCGGTGCTTGGCTCCTCCACCCGCTATCCGACTGCCAACACGCAGGCGCTGCGCGAACTGTCATGGAGCGCCGCGCAGCTCAAGGTGCTGGAAGAGGCGATGAAGGAAGCGGTCGGCTTCAGGGAGATCGCCGGCGGCTACTTCACAGGGCGCAACATCACCAACGCCGTGCGCAAGGTTATCAATGAAAAAGTGGACCCGCGCGAGACCATCCTTGATTACGCACGCCTGATCGACAGGGAAATCCAAAAGAAGCGTCTGGAGTTCGGGCTGAGCCCAGGCAAAGGAGCGCCGCAATGAGCACCCTGCAAAAATACGCGGACCTTCGCAGGCGCAGTATGTCCGTGATGATGTACAAAGCCAAACAGATGCGTGTCTGTTACCTGTTCCTGCTGCCTTTTGCAGTGCTGTTCATCACGTTTTATATCCTGCCCATGATCACGTCCATCCGCTACAGCTTCACCTACTACAACATCCTGGAGCCCCCGCGCTACATCGGCCTGGCCAACTACATCAACCTGATCCTGCAGGACGATATCTTCCTGATCGCCGTCAAGAACACCTTCATCATCGCCGTCATCACGGGGCCCATCGGCTATATCCTGTCCTTCATGTTCGCCTGGTTCATCAACGAACTGCCCCGCAGGCTGAGCACGCTTGCCGTGGTGGTTTTCTACGCGCCTTCCATTGCGGGGAACGCCTATTTTATCTTCTCAGTCATCTTCAGGGGCGATGTATACGGCTACCTGAATGCCTTCCTTGTGCGTATGGGCATCATCAACGCGCCTATCCTGTGGCTGACGGACCCCAAATATATGATGCCGGTGGTGGTCCTGGTGCTGCTGTGGATGAGCATGGGCACGGGCTTCCTTGCCTTTGTGGCCGGCCTGAAGGGCGTGGACAAGGCGCAGTATGAAGCCGGATATGTTGACGGCGTGCGCAACCGCTGGCAGGAACTCTATTACATCACATTGCCCAACATGCGTCCCATGCTGCTGTTTGGCGCGGTCATGTCCATCACGGCGGCGTTTTCTGTCGCGGACCAGACGATGGCGCTGTGCGGCTATCCGTCCACGGATTATGCCGCCCATACGGTCGTGACCCATTTGTTTGACTATGGATACACGCGCTTTGACATGGGCTATGCCTCTGCCATCGCCACCCTGCTGTTCCTCACAATGATCCTGACCAACAGGGCCATCCAAGGCATGCTGAAAAGGCTGGGCACCTGATATGGCAAAAGAACGGCTGAAAAGGGCGGAAAAACAGAAAAACATCGCGGGCCGCAGGCATCCCAACCGCTCCCGCGGGGGCGATGCGGCTGTCTACCTGATGCTGGGCATCACGGCCATCGTGATGGCCTACCCCCTGGTTTTCGCCCTTGCCGCTTCCCTCAAGCCCCTTGATGAGCTGTTCCGCTTCCCGCCCAGGCTGCTGCCAGGCAACCCGACGTTTGACAATTTCTCGGACCTGGTGGTGACGATGGGCCAGTCCTGGGTGCCATTCGGGCGCTATCTGGGCAACACCGTCCTGATGACTGTCGTGGGCACAGCCGGCCACCTGGTGATCGCGTCGATGGCGGCCTTTGTGCTGGCGAAATACGATTTCCCCGGCGGCAAGGCTTTCTTCCGCCTGGTGGTGGTCGCGCTGATGTTCAGCGGCTATGTCACCGGCATCCCCAATTATCTGGTGCTGACCAAACTGGGGCTGGTCGACACCCCCTTGGCGGTCATCCTGCCGGCTTTCGCAGCGCCCATCGGCCTGTTCCTGATGAAGCAGTTCATGGAAGGCATCCCCATGGCCCTGATTGAGTCGGCCAAGATGGACGGCGCAAGCGAGATGAGGGTGTTTTGGCAGATCGTCATGCCCAATGTCAAGCCGGCATGGCTGACCTTGATCATCTTTTCCGTCCAGGGCCTTTGGAACAGCAAAGCCTCCACCGTCATTTACTCCGAGGCGAAAAAGACCCTCACCTACGCCCTGGGGCAGATCCAGGCCGGCGGCATCGCACGCACAGGCCAGGCAGCCGCCGTCACGGTCATCATGATGCTGGTGCCCATCACGATCTTTATCCTGTCCCAGAACCAGATTCTGGAAACAATGGCCTCTTCGGGCATCAAGGAGTAGGGGTATGCGCATCTGGCAGTTAACAGGCCTTCCCCGCGAACGCCGCAAAAGCGCGGCGGCGCTGCTGGCTGTCCTGCTGATGCTGTTCCCCCACTTGCATGCCGGTGCGCAAATCAGCCATGAATACCAATATACCTACACTTATGACTATTGGGCCAACCTTCGCCACTCGCCTGACGCCTACCGGGTCGCCTCGGTGCTCTACGGCGCGGACCTGGGGCTTGAAAAACCGCTCAGCAATCCAAGCAGCCTGTTTGTCAAGGGGGACATGATGTACCTGGTTGACAGCGGCAACAACCGCATCCTGCAGATCAGACAGCATGGCAAAGGTTTTGCCCTGGTTCGCATCATCGAAAGTTTCACCGGCGGCCGGGGCCCGCAAAGCTTCGCCTCTCCGTCCGATGTGTTTGTGGCAGAGAATAACGACCTGTTCATTTGCGATACTTTCAACCAGCGCGTTTTGAAGCTGGATGAAAGCCTGCGCCATCTGCTGACCATTACCAAGCCCCTTGACCAGACATTTGACCAGAAGATTTCTTTCCTGCCCACACGCGTCGTGGCCGATTCGACCGGCCGTGCTTTTGTGCTGGTCCGCAATGTGAACAAGGGACTGACCAAATTTGAAAGTGACGGCAGGTTCACCGGGTTTGTCGGCGCAATGCCGGTGAGCTTTTCCCTCTCAGACCAAATCTGGCGACTGCTGTCCACCAGAAGGCAGCGCGAGCAGCAGGCATCCTTTGTGCCTACAGAGTTTGACAATGCCTATATCGACGGGAAAGGCTTCATCTACTCCGTCACAACGACCTTCTCCGAGTATGACCTGATGTGGGACAAGGCGCGGCCCATCCGCAAGCTGAACGCGATAGGGACGGATATCCTGGTCAAAAACGGGGAGTACCCGCCCATCGGCGACCTGGATTGGGGCACTGCTGCGGGATACAGCGGCCCATCGAAGTTTTCGGATATCACTGTATTGGACAATGATGTCTACATCGCCCTGGATATCACGCGCGGCCGCCTGTTTGGCTATGACGACCAGGGGCGGAACCTCTGGGCCTTTGGCGGCTCGGGCAACATGGCGGGATACTTCCGCAATGCCGTCTCCATTGAACACATCAACGATGACCTGCTGGTGCTGGACTCGCTTGAAAACTCGGTCACCGTATTTGAGCCCACGCAATACGGCAGGTTGATCTACCGGGCGACCGAGCAGTATCAGCGCGGCGAGTACGCTCAGTCGGCTGCCAGCTGGGGCGAGGTGCTGCGCCAAAATGGCAACTTTGAGCTGGCCTATGTCGGCATCGGGCGCGCGCTGCTGAGGAATGGCCAATATGAAGACGCCATGCGCTATTTCAAACTGGCCAACGATGAAAAGAATTACTCCAAGGCATTCCAGGAATACCGGAAAACCTGGGTGGAAGAGAACATCATTTGGATGTTTGCGGCCTTGTTTGTCCTGCTGGCCCTGCCGCTTGCCGCGGGGAAGATCAAGCGGATCAGAAAGGAGCTGGCACAGGGATGAGCGGATACACGCAGCCAAAGCTCCGGGCCGGCCTGTTCAGCCGCGGCCGGCTTCACCGTTTCCTGGAGACGCTCAGGTACGCGCTTCATGTGATCGTCCATCCCTTTGACGGGTTTTGGGATCTGTCGCGCGAGCGCCGCGGCAGCATGCAGGCGGCCAATTTCATTGTCTTCATGGTGCTGCTGACACGCGTTTTGCGGCTGCAGTACACCTCTTTCCTCTTTTTACGGGTCAACTGGGCCAGGGTGAATGTCTTCAACGAGTTCTTCTCCATCCTGCTTCCCATCGCGATATGGTGCCTTGCCAACTGGAGCCTGACCACCCTGTTTGAAGGCAAGGGGCGCATGCGCGACATCTACATGGGCACAGCGTACGCGCTGACGCCCTATGTGCTCATCCAGCTTCCCCTGATATTGCTCAGCAATGCCGTCACGGTGGAAGAAGGCGCGTTTTACGGCGTCCTGTCGGGCATATCCCTGCTGTGGTGCGGGCTGCTTGTGGTATTTGCCATGATGATGATCCACGATTACTCCCTTGGCAAGACGCTGGCCTTCATGGTGATGTCCCTTTTTGGCATGCTGGTCATCATCTTTGTGATGCTGATGTTCTTCTCCCTCATCAGCGACGGCGTCGCTTACTTCATCTCGCTTTACAAGGAACTGAGTTTCAGGCTGTATTAGGAGGCCGTGTGAGAAAAGATCCCCCCCGACTGAGTATCCTGCGCGCGCTGATCTTCCTGCTGATCGCAGGCGGCATCGCGCTGCTGGTTTGGGCGCTTTACGGGCAGGGGGAGGACTTGCGGGAACAGACGGACATCATGCCCCATTTCTACAATGGAAAGGGCCTTACCCATACGCTTGAGAACAGCTGGCTGCGCTTCGACCTTGACGGGGATACGACCCAGTTCACCGTGACCGCAAAAGCGGACGGGCATATATGGCGCTCAGTGCCCCAAGGCGCAGCCACGGATCCCCTGGCCCTGGCGGGTACCAAGAACCTGCTGCAGTCAACGCTGGCGCTCACCTACTCAACCGACAACGGCGTGCGCACGCTGTATGACAGCTATGAGTATTCCATCAAAAACCAGGTGTATGAGATCCTGGCGGATGAGGAGCAGATCAAGGTCAGCTATACACTGGGGCAGGTCCAGCGCGCATACATCATCCCCGGCGCCATCAGCCTGGAGCGCATGGACGGCTTCCTGAGCACTTTGACCAAGGCGCAGGGTCGCAAGATCCTCGACTCCTACCGCAAGTACGACCCCGCGAAACTCTCGGACAGTCAAAAAGCGGAACTGCTCCCGCTCTTCCCTATGCTCGAAAACGGCGTGATCTACGTCCTGCGCGACAATGTCAAGGAATTCCTCAAAGGAGAGTTTGAGGCGCTGTTGAAAGAAGCCGGTTACACTTATGACGACTACCTGTCAGACCAGGCGGCAGGCAGCGCGAGCCTTGGCGACCGGGGGGCCGTTTTCAGCCTGAGCGTCATCTACAGCTTGGAGGGCAAAGACCTGATCGTTAAGGTGCCCATGGATGAGATCGGCTACATGCAGGAGTATCCGCCGGTCAGGCTGAACCTGCTGCCCAACTTCGGCGCGGGCGGCGAAAAGGACGAAGGCTATATCCTCGTGCCCGAGGGCGGCGGCGGCATCATTGATTTCAACAACGGAAAAATCACCCAGAACAGCTATTTCGCCAACATCTACGGCTGGGACTACGCCAGTTGGCGCACAGCCCTGGTCCATGAAACCAACGCCCGCTTCCCGGTCTTTGGCATGGTGAACAACGACAGCGCCTTCCTGTGCATTTTGGAGGAACTGTCAAGCAGCGCCTCCCTGGCCGGGGACATCAGCGGGCGCTCCAACAGCTTCAATACCGCCAGCGCCAGCTATGCGCTGCTTCATTCGGATGCTTTCAACGTCACGGACAGGACCATCGAAACCATCTATATGTATGAGCAGGCCCTGCCCAAAGGCGCGATCGTTCAGCGCTACCGCTTCCTGCCAACGGACGACTATGTTGAACTGGCAAAAGCCTACAGGGAATATTTGCAGGAACGTTACCCGGGGCTTAAGCCGCTTGATGACAAAAAGGTTCCGGTATCCGTCGAGATCCTCGGGGCCATCGACAAGGTGCAGCAAAAAGGCGGCCTGCCGGTCTCCTCCCCTATCCGGCTGACAAGCTACCCTCAGGCGGCTGAGATGGTCAAGGCCATAGCCGGCTGGACCGACAGCCAATTGCATGTCCGCCTGTCCGGCTGGATGAACGGCGGCGTGAAGCAGAAGATCCTGCAAAACGCGAAACCGCTGGGCCAGCTGGGCGGCGAGGCGGCCCTAGACGCCCTGATCAAAGAAGTTAAGCAAAGCGGCGCGCTGCCTTACTTGAACGGCATCACCGCCTTTGCCCTGGACAGCGGTCCCCTTGACGGCTTCGTCAGCCTGCGCGACGCGGCGCGCTTCACGACGCGCGAGCAGGTCAAGCTGTATCAATATTCCAACATCTGGTATGGCGTGCTGGACATGCGCGAGCCCTACTACCTGCTGAAGCCCGCCATGGCGCGGCAGATGACCGCGAACCTTGCGCGAAGCGCCCTCAGCCGCGGGGCGTCCGGTGTCGCCTTTGAGGACCTGGGCAGGCTGCTGAGCGCCGACTACAACCCAAAGGAAACGGTAACGCGCGAAGAGGTCCTCCTGATGCAAAGGGAGGATGCCAGCCGCCTGAGGGCGGACGGCCTGGGGGTCATGGTCCGCGGCGGAAACCTTTACGCGCTGGAATTTGCGGATATCGTCACGGATACCGACCTGGAAGGGGTCCGCTACGCTGTCTTTGACGACAACGTGCCCTTTGTCCAGATCGCCCTGCACGGGCTGGTCAGGTACACAGGCAAACCCCTCAACCTGGCAAACGATTGGGAACAGGAACTGCTGCTGAGCGCCCAGCGCGGTGCAGGCCTCTCCTTTGTCTTCATGAAGGAAGAGCCCCTCGCGCTGCATGACACGGATTATCCCATGTACTACGGCGCCTCCTTTGACCTGTGGGAACAGGACGCGCAGCGCATCCTCAGGGAATACAAGGAGAAGCTCGGCGGTGTTTTCGGCCAGGCCATTACGTCGTTCAAACGCCTGCCCGGCAGCCTGTCGGTGACCGGCTACGAGGACGGCACCCGTGTTATCGTGAACTTCAGCCATGAGGCACGGGAACTGGACGGTCTTGTTATTGACGCGAGAAGCTACGGCGTCATCAAAGGGGAGGTGAGCAGATGAAAATGGCAGGGATACAGCCAAGGACCATCCGCTCACGCAGGGCTCTGTCTGGTTATCTGTTCATATCCCCGTTCATCATCGGCTTCCTGGCTTTCATGATCCGCCCGCTGATCCAATCCGTCATCATGAGCTTGAGCGAGGTCAGCCTCAGCGCGCAAAGCGGCGTCAGCCAGAGCTATGTGGGGCTGGCCAATTACATCTACGCCTTTACGGTAGACCCGGAATTCAACCAGATGCTGGTGGATGAAATCGTCAGGATGGTCACCCATTCCCTGGCCACGATGGTGCTGGCCTTCATGATCGCGCTGCTGCTCAACCAGAAGTTCAAGGGGCGCTTCCTTGCCCGCGCCATTTTCTTCCTGCCGGTCATCCTGTCGTCGGGCGTCCTGGTGGGCATCGAGACCAACAACTCACTCATTATCGGGATGAAAGACCTTATCGCCGAGTCCAACAGCTTCAACATCGGCAACACGCTGATGTCCCTGCTGAGCGCGTCGGGCCTCGCCCTGTCTGCGCTGGACATCGTGTATGAGCTCATCGCCGCCGTTTACGACATCGTGATGGCGTCGGGCATCCAGATCGTCGTCTTCCTCTCCGGCCTGCAGACTGTGCCCAGGAGCATGTATGAAGCCGCCGAAGTGGAAGGCTCCTCCGCCTGGGAGAGCTTCTGGATGATCACCTTTCCGATCATCAGCCCCCTGCTGATCGTCAACATGATCTACACCATCATCGATTTCTTCATGAAAACCGATAACCTGATCATGGAGAAGATCCACGAGGAGATGTTCATCAACCTCAATTACGGCCTGAGCTCCGCCCTGTCGTGGATCTACTTCGCAGTCGCCATCGCCATGATAGGCATCAGTTCCCTCATCATCTACAGGGGGGTCAAACGCTATGAGTAGGATGGACCCGGCCCCCGCAAGAAGCGGCTTTTGGTACCGCAACAGTAAATCCGGCGGGATGCTGCTACGCCAGAGCATCCGCCGCAAGTCAGGCGGCATCCTGCGCGCGCTGATGCTCTTTGGCCTGTGCTTTTTGATCATCCAGCCGATACTTGACAAGATTTCCGTCAGCTTTATGCAGGAGCGCGACCTGTATGACACGACCATCATCGTCGTCCCCAGAAATCTGATGCTGGACAACTACCGCCTGGCCTCCCTGCTGATGAACATCGACACGTCGCTGCTCAACACAACGCTCATGTCGCTGCTGACCTCCATTTTGCAGATCATCGCCTGCACGCTGGTGGGATACGGCTTCGCGCGCTTTGAATTCCCGCTCAAAAAGTTCTGGTTTGCCTGCGTCATCCTGGTGATCGTCATCCCGCCGCAGACCATATCGTCCGCGCTTTACCTGCACTTCAGGTATTTTGACATAGCGGGGATTTTCAGGAGCCTCACAGGCAGCCCCATCAACCTCAAGGGGTCTTCGCTGCCCTATCTGATGCTTTGCGCGACCTGCATGGGGCTGAAGAACGGGCTGTACATCTTCATGATCCGGCAGTACTTCCATTCCATCCCCCAATCCCTCGAGGAAGCCGCCTATGTGGACGGCTGCTCAACACTCGGCACCTTCCTGCGCGTGCTGCTGCCCCAGGCTGTCCCCATCCTGGTGAGCTGCTTCCTGTTTTCCTTCGTATGGCAGTGGACGGACGTATTTTATACCCGGCTGTTCCTGCCCACAGCCAACGTGATGTACCTCTCCGTGCGAATATCGGGCCTGGCCGAAAGCCTGAGGACTTACCTGTCCACCCGTCTGGGGATCACCTCCCCGCCGGTGGGCTATGTGATGCAGATGATATCAACCGGCGTGCTGATCGTATCCGCGCCGCTCATCCTGATCTACATATTCGCGCAGCGCTGGTTCATCGAGACCATCAGCTCAACCGGGCTGAGGGAATAAGCCAAAGTCGGTATTACCCCGGATCCCCTAAAGGGAGCGGGTGATATAGGTCAAAACAACAGAAGGAGGAACCGGTATGAAAAGGACCCTGTTACTGGTGCTGGCGCTTATGATGGCGCTGAGCGGACTTGCTGCCCTGGCTGAGACGCATGAGTTCAGCTATGGCGAGTCTATCGAGATCCGAACCGGCGAAGACGGGAAGCCCATCGACTTGGGCGGTATGGAAATCATCATCGGCGACTGGTGGAGCGGCGAGCCCGCGCCTCCCGCGACCGCTGCTGAGGAAGCTACGCTGGAATATCAGCAGTGGATCCAGGAAGCCTACAACTTTAAGATCAAGCAGGTCGCGGTAAGCGGCTGGGCGGACAACCCCGACTTCTTCACCAACTACGTCACAACCGGCGGACCCGAGAACTATGTGTTTATCATGCGCCCCGACGTCGTTGCGACCCCGATGGTCAACGGGCTGTTCTATGATCTGGCAACCCTCAAGGCGCTTGATTTCACCAAAGAAAAGTGGAACAAGAGCGTACTGGAAGTCATGTCCCGCGACGGGGGCATCTTTGGCATGCGCCCCATCGCCAGCGAACCGCGCGACGGCATCTGGTTCAACAAAAGGCTGCTGGAGGAGGCGGGCATTGACCCGGAAAGCCTCTACGACATGCAGCGCGACGGCACCTGGACCTGGCAGGCGTTTGAGGACATCTGCGCCAAGATCACCAGGGACACGGACAATGACGGCGTGATCAATGTCTACGCGACAGCCAGCCAGCAAGGCGGCGTGTACAACTGCGCGCTGGCGACCAACAACGCCGCTTTCGTCAAGAAGGATGAAAACGGCAAGCTCTACGACGCAAGCTCTGAGGACGCCTTCCTGGAAGCGGCCAACTGGGTCGTCAAAATGTCCACCACTTATGAGATGCCGCAGCCCGAAGGCGCCAACTGGGACTGGACCTTTGCCGCCTTCATCAACGGCGATGTCGCCATGACGGTCCATCAGGACTATTTCAAGAGCACCCTGCAAAGCAGCATGAAGGATCCCTACGGCTTTGTCATGTTCCCGGTCGGCCCCAAAGGTGACGGCTACAAGACAGTATACTCCGACAACACTTACGTCATCCCCGCCAACTATGAGGCGGACCGCGCCGAGAAGATCGCCTTTGCCTTTGACCTCTACACCGACCCGACACCGGGCTATGATGACCCGGAAGTCTGGAAGTCCAGCTACTACAACTTCTTCTCCGACGCCCGCGCGGTGGATGAAACCATCGACATGATGCGTAAAAACGAGTATGGCGTCACTTTCCTCTCCAACATGGTGCCCGGCTATGACCTGGGCCCGCAGTTCTATTGGAACACCTACGGCCGCGGCGGCTGGAAAACAGTCAGCGATCAGATTGAGGAATCCAAGAACGTCTGGCAGGCAGCCCTGGACGCTGTCAACAACAAGTAAGAAGCAAATCAGGGAATCATCTATCGGTGGGATGGGGCACAGCCCCATCCCACCCTGAACCTTCGGCAGGCGCCGCTGAGGAACGAAGATGCAAGTGGCCAAAATCTGTGCCGTCATGATGTGCGCGCTGCTTCTCACAGGCTGCGGGGGCGCGTCAGATGCCAAGGAGGATATCACAGTGCCAAAGATGAGCTACACACAAAAACCGCTCCCGGACCCGGAATCGTTCCGCTTTGCGCAAACGCTGAAGGTCGGCTGGAATCTGGGCAACACTTTTGACGCGAACAATGTGCCCCGGGCAAAGGATGACTTGGCGTATGAATGGGCCTGGGCCGGGGTCCCCACGGATCCGCGCGTGTTTGACCTCCTCAAGCAAGCCGGCTTTGGCGCGGTCCGCATCCCCGTGTCATGGCACAACCATGTATCAGGTGACGACTTTATCATTTCACCCGCCTGGCTTGCGCGCGTAAAGGAAATCAGCGACGCGGCGCTGGACAGGGGCCTGTATGTCATCATCAACACGCACCATGACATCGCGGAAGGGTTCATATATCCCGACAGCAAGCACCTTGAAAGCTCCAAACGCTACCTGGGCGCGATATGGCGCCAGCTGTCCGCTGTATTTCGTGACTATGATGAGCGGCTGATCATGGAAAGCATGAATGAGCCGCGCCTGGCCGGCACGAAACTGGAATGGTGGCTGGACCCCAAGGACCCGGCCAGCCGGGACGCTGTGGTGAGCATCAACGCGCTCAACCAGATGTTTGTCGACATCGTGCGCGCGTCCGGCGGCGGGAATGCCTCGCGTTACCTGCTGGTGCCGGGTTACGCCGCGTCGGTGCAGGGCTGCCTGCACGAAGCCTTTGAAATGCCGGCGGATTCGGCCGGCACCGCAGACAGGCTCCTGCTGTCCGTGCACGCGTATACGCCCTATGACTTCGCGCTGCAGTCAAGCAAGGAATCAGGCAGCCGTGAAAAGTTCAGCGTGGATAACCCCTTTGACGTCAATGAGATCGCCGCCTTTATGGACAGCCTGTACCAAAGGTCGGTTTCACTGAAGGTCCCCATCGTCATCGGCGAATTTGGATGCCGTGACAAAAACGGTAACCTCCAGGCCAGGGTCGATTTTACAGCGGTCTATACCGCCCTGGCGCGGGCACGGGGATTCAGCTGTTTCTGGTGGGACAACCACAGCTTCACCGGAGACGGGGAGCTGTTTGGGATACTGGACCGAAAAACCTTCGCCTTTGTACATCCCCAAATCGTTGATGCCCTGATATCCAACGCAAAGTGAGGAACATGATGAAAAAGAGTGTCTTGCCGCTGCTTCTTTGTGCCTTGATGATGATTGTGCCGCAGGTTTCGGCAAAGGAGACCGCCAATATGCCCGACTTGACCAAAGGCTCCTCTTCGCAGGAGATTCCAAGCCTGAAAACCCTCTATGCCCCTTACTTTGACTTTGGCTGCGCGGTTGGCGCAAGAGCGGCGATGAACCCGGACACGATGGCCTTCTATTCTACCCAGTTCAGCATCATGACACACGAAAATGAGCTGAAGCCCGACGCTGTGCTGGATCTGACGGCATCCAAAAAGCTGAGCAGGGATGACCCGGCTGCCGCCGCCGTCCGCCTGGACGCGGCAAAGCCCTTGCTGGATTACGCAAGCAAACACGGCATCAAGGTGCATGGGCATGTGCTGGTATGGCACAGCCAGACGCCGGAAGGTTTCTTCCGTGAAGGATATGACGCGGCAGGGGCCTTTGTCACCAGGGAAACCATGATCGCCAGGCTGGACAATTACATCCGCCGGGTTTTCGAGACGACGCAAAGCCTGTATCCCGGGCTGATCGTATCCTGGGATGTAGTCAACGAAGCGGTGGATGACGCGACGGGCAAACTGCGCCGGAGCAATTGGACAAAAGTGATCGGCGATGATTTTGTGCTTGAGGCCTTCCGCATCGCGCGCAAATACGCGCCACCGGGCGTCAAGCTGTATTACAATGATTACTCAACGCCTTATGAGCCCAAGCTTACAGGCATATTGAAGCTGCTGGGCGAACTTAAGAAAGCCGACACCATTGACGGCTATGGTTTCCAATGCCACTACCAGATGAATACTCCGGGTATCCGCCAGATTCAAAACGCCATGGACAAGGTCATCGCCCTTGGGCTTTCCCTGCGCATGAGCGAAATGGACATCCTGATAGACGCGAACACCCCGGAGAAGCTTGAAGCTCAGGCAAAGCGCTACGGCGAGATCCTGGAACTGTTCCGCCAGTACAAAGACAATATCACCGCCGTGCAAACCTGGGGCGTGACGGACAACCTGAGCTGGAAGGCAAGCCAATTCCCGCTGCTGTTTGACGGGCAAAGCCGGCCCAAGCCCGCGTTTTATGCCATCGCGGATCCTTTGAGATAAGGTTCGGCAGTCAATGAGAATCAAAAACATGCGCCTGTCCGTCATCTTCAAGCTTATCCTGGTCCTGGCAGCGCTGCTGGGCATTTTGATCCAGATCGGCCTGTTGGGCGGCGAACTGCGTCTGTCTGTCCTGAACTACTATACGCTGATGAGCAATACCCTGTGCCTGGCCTACTTCTTTGCCGCGATGGTGTATGAGGCAAACAGGGGCGGCACGCTGCTGCCCGCGCTCAAGGGAGCCGTGGTGCTGGGCATCACCATTACGGGCCTTGTGTATCACTTTATGCTGTCGGGCAGCTTTCAGATGCAGGGCACCCTGTCCCTGTCAAACATGCTGCTCCACTATATTGTGCCGGTCATGGCCGTCATGGACTGGCTGCTGTTCAGCCAGAAAGGCCGCTACTCCCGGAAATCCCCCTTTATTTGGCTCCTTGTGCCCGACGGCTACTTTATCTATGCCGTCATACGGGTAGCGCTTGGGGCAAGCCTCGGTTACGGCGGCAACCGCTATCCCTACCCGTTCCTCAATGCCGATGCCCTGGGCTGGCGGCAAGTGCTGATCAACGGTGCGGTATTGAACCTGTTTTTTGTTGTGCTGGGCTTTGTGTTTGTCATTCTTGACCATCTGATGGCACGCAAAGCCCCCGCTCGTGATATTTGATATCAAGCCCTGTGCGTCACCACACTGCAAGGCTTTTTGCTGTCGGTATCAACAGTGACCTCACTGCCCTTGATATGCAGCAGATAGGTGGCGGCGGTGTTGCCCTTCAGGTCCGGAATGGACAGCTTCAGTTCTCCGTCCTTGGGCTCATACACATGCAGCGTGACGCCGTCGGTGTAGTCATAGTCAGCCCGGCTGTCCACAGCGCCTATGGGGATGACAACGTTTTCCCTCACCATCAGGGGCAGGGTCATAAAGCCGTGCACCTCATGGCGCCAGGCACCTCCCCGGATTACCTCGCCTGTAAGCAGATTGGTCCAGCGGCCTTCGGGCAGATAATAGTCCACATGCCCGTCCTCATGGAATACCGGCGCGACCAGCAGATCGGCCCCAAGCATGTACTGCGTATCCAGGGTTTCACACGCGATGCTCCTGGGGAACTCGAATGTCATGGGCCGCAGCAGGGGGATGCCCGTTTCGTGCGCCTCGACAGCCGCGCCGTAGAGATAGGGCATCAGGCCGCACTTTAGCCTTGAAAAAGTACGCAGCACGTCGCAGCTCTCCTCATCAAACAGCCACGGCACGCGGTAACTGGACGAGCCGTGCAGGCGGCTGTGGCTGCACAGCAGGCCAAAGGCAGCCCAGCGCTTGTAAATATCCGCCGGCGCGGTCTGCTCAAAACCGGCAATGTCGTGGCTCCAGAATGCGAAGCCGGATTGGCTGATGGACAGGCCCGAGCGCAGCGTTTCCGCCATGCTGACGTAGCTGGCGCTGCTGTCGCCGTTCCAGTGGATGGGGAATTGCTGGCAGCCTGCCGTGGCGCTGCGGGCAAACAGGACCGCTTCCCCTGTGCCGCGCTCCCGCTCAAGCAGGTCAAAGACCATCTTGTTGTACAGATAGGTATAGTAATTGTGCATCTTCAGAGGATCGCTGCCGTCATGCCAGACGATGCCCTTTACCGGGATGCGCTCGCCGAAATCCGTCTTGAAGGCATCGACGCCCATGTCCAGCAGCTCTTTGAGATGGCCGGCAAACCAGGCGCGCGCCTCCGGGTTGGTCACATCCAGGATGCCCATGCCGGCCTGCCACATATCCGTCTGCCAGACATCCCCGTTGTCCTTTTTGATGAGAAAACCCTGCGCCATCCCCTCCGTAAACAGGCGGCTGGCCTGGGCAATGTAGGGATTGATCCACACACAGGTGCGCAGTCCGCGCGCTTTCAGCCGCGCGAGCATCGCTCCGGGATCCGGGAATGTCCCGTCGTCCCAGCGCAGGTCTGTCCAGTTGTAACCCTTCATCCAGAAGCAGTCAAAGTGGAACACGCCCATCGGGATCCTGCGGCTGATCATGCCGTCAATAAAACTGCTGACGGTCGCTTCATCATAGCCGGTGGTAAAGCTGGTAGACAGCCACAGGCCAAAGCTCCAGGCCGGCGGCAGCGCTGGCCGGCCGGTCAGGGCGGTGAAGCGCTCCAGAATGCCCTTGGGCGTACCGCCGAAGATGACGTCGTACACCAGTTTTTCACCCTGCAGGCTGAACTGGACGCGCTCCACCTTCTCGCTGCCTGCCTCATAGCTGACGTCGCCGCTGCTCTCCACAAAGACGCCGTAGCCGCGGTTTGTCATGTAAAAAGGCACATTCTTGTAGGCCAGTTCGCTTGCCGTGCCGCCGTCTGCGTTCCACATGTCAACGACCTGACCGTTTTTGATGTAGGGTGTAAAGCGCTCGCCCAGGCCGTAGACGCGCTCGCCCACATCCAGATCAAGCGAGTCGACCATGTAGCTCCTGCCGCTCTCCTTGTGCCGGGCATGCGCCATGCCGTGGTACTGCGACTCGGTCAGCCTTTTGCCGCCGCCAGAATAGGTCACGCGCCAGCCGCGTTTCTTTTTGCTGATGGAAACTGTCAGGGCGCCGCTGGTGAAGGTATAGCCGTCCTCATTTTCAGTGACCACAGGCTTTACGGGCGCTTCATACAGTTCAAATTCAGGGCCTCGGCTGAGCGCGCCGCGGAAATGCTCCACCGTGACGCGGATGATGTCCTTCATGGGCGCGGTGAAAGTCACTGTAAGGGCCGCGCTGTTGAGGATATCACCACGATGATTGACAGGTACGGTTGGGCAAAGGATGCTCAGGGAATCCTCCGTCATCTGCGCCCGGTAGCTTTCGATGGCGTAATGCAGGTCAAACTCAGGCTTGATCACCCAGTAACCGTCCGTGAATTTCATGATGAGATCCGCTCCTTCATGTCTATGATGATACATTCACCGGTTTAAGGTCAAAGCTCCCCGCCGCATTGGTCGCAGAATTTCGCGTCCTCCCTATTCAGGGCTTTGCATCTGCGGCAGCGCAGCATCACTTGGGGTTCAGCTTCTCCGGCATTTTCTCCGCCGTTTGCCTTGAACGCTTCGACAGCGTCCCGCGCCATGCCGCCGATGGCACCGGTATAGGGCGCAAGGTCTTCCCTGGCTTTTTGCGGGTCAAGCACCATGCCGGAGCCGGCTAAACCCCTTGCCCCGACGTGCCTGAGGAAGCCCCCGGCAATGATCAGGATAATCCCAACAATGCCGCGAAGCATGAACGCGGGCCCAATATTAAAAGCGGCAGGATTGCCAAAGCCCGTCGCGGTGCTCAATAATCCAGACAGGAAAAGCAGCAGCCCGATGCCGATCAGCGCCATCCCGCCGTAATAGAGTGCTTTGCGCTGGGGAGAGATGTCCTTGCTACCCTTGAATTCCCGGTATTTCATAGCCTTGCTCCTCTTGTATCATGACGTGATGGACCCTTGAAACCAAGTTAATGATATCACCTTTTGCGCAGGTTCTGTTGCTTTGTCCGGGAATTATCGGCTGGGATGGATTGCTGTCACGCAGGCTGTCAATCAGGTAACTGTCACCTTCAGTACCAGCGGCAGATCGCTGCTTATGCTGCCCAGCCTGACGGTGAGGGCTTCATCGTCGCGTTGCCACTCCGGCTTTTCGTCATAGCCCAGCACCTGAACCTCTGTGATGATGCCGTGGAACAGCGGCAGCCTGCCGGCATCGGCCTCGCGCAGGCTCTTGACGCGAAGCACGCCGTCCTGGGGGCAGACCATGGCAATGGCATAAATGCTGCCGCCCCGGCAGGTAAAGCGGAAATCCTCGGAGGTGAAACTGCGCGCGACATTGTCGCTGAACTGCCCTTCCCGGATGACGGTAGGGCCTTCCTGCGCCAAGCGCCACAGGCCTGCGCCATGGATGGCCTCATCATTGCGCTTCATCCAGGCGCCCAGGGCGCTGAGGATCCCGTGGTCCTGCTCTGTGAAGGTGCCGTCCGGTTTGGGGCCGAAGTTGAGCAGCAGGCGGCCGTTCTTGCTTACCACGTCAACCAGGTCCCAGATGATTTCCCGCGGGGGCTTGTAATCCCCCCGCGCGGAATAGCACCAGCTGTTGCGCATGACGGATGTGTCGGACTGCCACAGGAAGGGTTTTGCCTCGCTGAACTGGCCGCGCTCGATGTCCGGCACGGCGCAGCCAAAGGGGAAGGCGTCGTGCTTGTAGTTGATCACGCAGCCGCCCCACTTCTCCGCCCGGTTGTAATAGTAGGCAGCGAAACGCAGCAGCCAGGGTTTCACCGCGCTGTGCTGAATCCACCAGTCAAAGTAGAGGATGCGCGGGTGGTACCGGTCCACGATCTCGCAGCAGCTCAGCAGCCAGTCGTCCAAATACTCCGTATCGGGCTCCGGCCGGCTGAACAGGTCCTGATGATCCTTGGGCTCGGGATGCGCGGGCCAGTAAAGGTCGCCCTGCTGCAGCGGCTCGCGCACGTCGCTGTCAAACTCGCGCCCGTGCCCCATGAACCACCAGTGCTCCACCCGGTGCGAGGAGGCGCCGATGCTCATGCCGGCCTTATCGGCTTCCTTGAGCAGGTCGCCAAGCAGATCGCGGCGGGGACCCATTTCCGCGGCGTTCCAGTGGGAAAGCTCCGAGCCGTAAAGTTGAAAGCCGTCATGGTGCTCAGCCACCGGCACGATGTAATCCGCACCAGCTTGAGTAAACAGCCTCACCCACTCCTGCGGGTCGAACTTCTCCATGGTGAACAGCGGGATGAAATCCTTGAAGCCAAACACCTTCTGGTGGCCGTAGTGAGCCAGGTGGTACTCATACTCAGGGCCGCCCCGGATGTACATATTGCGGGCATACCAGTCATGATAGGCAGGCACGGAGAACACGCCCCAGTGCAAAAAGATGCCCAGCCGCGTTTGCGCGTACCACGCGGGAATGGGATGGGCGGCCAAGGATTCCCAATTGGGATGGTATGTGCCCTCGCGGTTCACGCGGTCGATCTCTTTCAGATACGCTGTACGGTCCATACAGGGCTTCCTTTCTGAAACGCCAAAGCACACAGACCCGTCCCGTGTGTTTTGCTGTCTTCACCCTACTCCATCGTGAAATCCTTGTTCTCAAGCCAGGGATAGATTGACACTATGGGTGAAAAATCCTTGATGTTGTTGCCATCCAGATACAGGGCTTTAAGATTCGCGAGGTTCTTGAGCGCGTCAATTTTCGTCAGTTTATTGCCCCCGACATTCAGGTCATTCAGGTTCACAAGCTCCTTGAGCGGAGCGACGCTCGTGATCTGGTTGCCATACGCCTTCAGGTATTCCAGCTTCGTCAGTCCCGACAGTTTCTTGATGTCCTTGATTTTATTCCAACTGATGTCCAGCCTTTTCAGGTTGATGAAATACTCGATCCCGCTGAGATCGGCAATCTGCGAGCCTTTGGGGAACTTATCCTGATACTCGTTGCCCAGGTACAGTTCCTCTGCCATCGCCGCGTCCCCGGCGGTGATTTTGCCTTCCGGCTTGCCAATTGCTTCGCGGATGCGCCGCTCCATTACTTTGTCTGGGATCTTGATGGCTTTGTCCGGGTCCTTGGGCTGGGCAAGCGGCTCCAAGGATTTGCCGGGCTCAAAGTCCTTCTCCATCAAGCGCCCGAAGATGCCCTCGAACCCGCTCGTATCCCCGGACGGGTTGTTGCTGATGAAGAGTACGCTTAGCTTGTTCAGACCAAACAAAGGGCTGAAATCCATGATCTGATTGTTTGCCAGATTCAGCCGTTCCAGTCCCGCAAGGGCTTGAAGCGCAGAGACGTCCGTTATCTTGTTGCCTTTCAATTCCAGCACGACAAGCTGCTGAAGGCCGCCAAGGGGAGCAATGTCTGTCACGGCAGAATCACAGACACTCAGCACGCGAAGCTTGGACAATCCGGCAAGCGGCGCCAAATCGCTGACCCCCGAACCGAAGATATGCAGCCCCTCCAGGTTCAGGCATTATTTCAACACGGAAATATCGCTCACCTGGCTCCACATCTCATCTGTGCTTCCTGCGATTTTCCCAATCCTGCTCAGGTCGCCCTGCGTCAAAGGCCTGTCAAAGATCCCCGTGGCTTCGCGCAGGATGCCCTCCAGAACGATGTCTTTGATTTCGATTGCTGCATCCGGATTGTCCGGCTTCAGCGGAACCTGCACGTCAAACACCTGGCCAAGCTCAAAATCCTTTTCCTGCAGCTTCGGATAGATAGCCCCAATCGGAGAATAATCCTGAATCGGGTTGTTGGCCAAGTTCAGCTTAATCAGGTTGCCCATACCGGAAAGGGGACTCAGGTCGGTAATGTAGTTATCCGAAAGCTCCAGCCGGTACATGTTCGTCATGCCGGCCAGCGCGCCGATATCCTCAATGCCGCATCCGCCCGCGTACAGGTGGTCAATTTTCGTCAGCCCCGCCAGAAGGTTTAAGTCAACAAGCGGAATGCCGCCAAGGTGCAGCGAACGCAGCGACGTGAGGCCGGACAAGGGGCTTATGTCCCTGATGCCGTTTCCGAATAGGGTCAGGCTCTCCAGGCGGGTCAGGCCCGCCAGCACGCTGATATCGCTGAGGGCATTTCCGCCCAGTTCCAGACGCGTCAATTCCCAGAGGCCGGAAAGGGGGCTGATATCGCCGATGGCGTTGAACATCGCTTCCAGTTCCCGCAGGTTGATGAAATACCCAATTCCCGTCAAATCCCTGATCTGAACCTCCTGAGGGATCTGCGGCATCCATTCATTGGACAGCGCGAGTTTCGTGACCTTCGCCGCATCCCCCGCAGTGATATCCCCCTGTGGGATGTTCAGCGCCTTGCGGACCTTCATTTCCATCACCGGGTCGGGAAAAGTGACAACCGCGTCCGGGTTTTCCGGCTGCGCATACTCAACATACTCAAAGTTCCGGCCCAGCAGCTTTGGATACAGCTCCTTGATGGGTGTGTAATCCTCGATTGGGTTCCCCTGCAGGTAAAGTTCAGTGAGCGGCAGGCCCGAAAGCGGCGTCAAATCCATTACCAGGTTCCAGCTCAGGTCCACCGCTTGAAGCGTCGGGATTTGCGCAAGCACGCTGATATCGCTCACCTCGCCGCCCAATGAGCAAAATACCCTCAGCTTTTTGAGCTGCGCGAGTTCCTCCGGCAGCTCCAGGCAGCCGTCAATACGCAGTTCTTCCAGCGCCGTCAGACCGCCGATAAAGCCGACGTCCTGCATGCGGGCGCTGAAGCCCAGCCCTGCCAGCTTCGTAAGTTTCCCCAGCGGCTCCAGGCTCTTCAGCGGATTCTCCATCAGCCACAGCTGCTGAAGCTTCGGCATTTCCGCCAGCACCGAAACGTCGCTCACCAGGTTGTTGTCCAGCTTGATGCCGATAAGATTAGGGAAATACCTCAGGCCGGTCAGGTCCCTGACGCGGGTGTCCTCCGGCGAGTTCGGATCGGCGTTGCCATCCAGCCATTCCACCTTCTCGGCATCCTCCGCGGTAATGGGTCCTTCGGGCTTGTTGATCTGCCTGCGCACGAGGGCTTCCAGCGCAGGGTCAGTTATGACAATCTCGCCGCTGATCGTTTGAGCATCAGCAGCCGGCACCCATGCTCCATGAATGCTCAGCGTCACAAACAGAACCAGGATGGAAGAAATCAGCTTTTTCATATCTATTTTGCCTCCACATTAATATGACTGCTTTGTTCCGGTATCAAAACGTCAATCGAGAATACAACACCCCTTGCGCTCTCACTGCCCTCGTCAGGCAAGACTGGTCCCATAAAAAACAGCATCAAAACACAATGCACTCCAATGCCTTGCTGCTCAAAACACTTCTGCGATAATAGCATATTTGTATGTGCGCGTCTAGTGAAAAGTATGTCATGGACATAAAAAATCAGTATTTGAACGGAAAGGGGTGAGGCTGATGTAAAAAAAACGGGACATTGTCACCATTGCATGAAACAGAAATTTATGGTACATTGTCAAAGAATTAATTAATGCCGGCTGACCCCACGGCTATTCACGGATTTTGGTGTCATCTATAAAAGAGAGGGGTCTTCATATGGAATTCTTGAACAATGTCATCTGGTGGCAGGTCGTTGTGGCTGTTTTGGCATTTTTACTGGTGTTTGTCGTCATCCCCAAATCCTATGTCAAGGTACCGCCAAACGTCGCCCTGATCATTTCCGGTCCCTTCCGCAGACGTTACCGCGTAAAGGGCCAGGATGGCCGTGATGTGATCAAGAAATTCGGCTACCGCATCGTCCGCGGCGGAGCGACGATCGTGATCCCGCTGCTGGAGCGGGTCGACCGCCTGAGTTTGGGCATCATGCAGGTGGATATCCGCACCACACAGCCGGTTCCCTCCCAGGAGTTTATCGCTGTGATGGTTGACGGCGTTGCCAACATCAAGATCGGCTCGGATGATGTTTCCATCGCCACAGCCGCCGAGCAGATCCTCAACTGGAAACCAGAAAGTATCGTGGCTATCGCCCAACAGGTGCTGGAAGGCAATATGCGCGAGATCATCGGGCAGATGACCATTGCCGACCTGGTCCAGAACCGCGACAAGTTCGCCACCGAGACCAGCAAGGCGGCCAGCTTCGACATGCGCAACATGGGCCTTGAGATCATCAACATCACCATCCAGAACTTTGAGGACACCGCCGGCGTCGTTGAAACGATGTCGTCCAAGAACATCGTCGACAAGCAGCGTGACGCCAAGATTGCGCAGTCCATCGCTGATCAGCAGGGAAACAAGGCCCGCATGGAAGCCGACGCCCTGATAGCCGAACAAGGCAAGGATCTGGCGCTCAAGCAGGCCGATTATAAGATCCAGGCGGACAGGGCGAAAGCAGACGCCGATATCGCCTATGATATCCAGAAGGAAACTGCCCGCAAGATCTACGAGGAAGAGCGCGCAGCGGCCGAACTGACCAAGCTTCAACGTCAGACAGATCTTGAACGCCAGCAGGTTGAGGTCTCCCGGCAGAAGTTGAACGTGGAGTACCGCGAGAAATCCGAGGCGCAGCGCGACGCGCGCATCGCCATTGCCACCGCTGACAAGGCGGAGCGCCAGGCAGTCGCCGACGCGGAATTCTATGAGGCAACAAAAGTAGCAGAAGCCATTTTGCTCAAGGGCAAGGCCGAGGCCGAGGCGCTTGTACTAAAGGCCGACGCGATGAAGAAGTTCGGTGAAGCAGCGATGTTGGAAATGGTCATCAACAAACTGCCCGATGTAGCCCGCGCCATTGGGGAACCCCTTGCCCAGACCGAAAAGATCATCCTGTTTGGCGAAGGCGCGGTGACCGGTCTGACCAGGGATATCACCGGCTCCATGATGCAGACATTCGAAGCGCTCAAATCAGCTGTAGGTCTGGATATTCCCAAGATGCTCAAGGATGTGTCAACAGGCGGTCTGATCGGCAAGAGCATTGTGACAGAAGATATTGAGAAATGAGTGGTGTGTAAAACGAAATATTTCGCAAAGAGTAGAAGGATGAATTTGTGAGTAGATACGATTATTCTGGCTCCGATGAGTTCCGTCCCCTATCCCCTTGGGGATATGTTGGCTATACAATTTTGTTCAGCATTCCAATTGTCGGCTTTATATTTCTGATCGTCCTCACATTCAGTCGTAGCAATATCAACCGCCGTAGTTTTGCACGCTCCTATTGGTGCTGGCTGCTCATGACACTTATCATTACTGTTATAGTTGCTTTTGTTGCTGTTGCCGGGCTAAAGCTGGACTTCATCCCATCATCCGGTAATGAAATTATAGATAAAGTTAAGACATTTGTCACAAATGCGCTTAAAATTGATGATTCCAGAATTGAAGAAGAAGTCAAGATGGATGGCTCCGGAACTGAAGAAAAAAAGGGATTATTGTCCTCAGTTATAGGAGTCACACCTGAATTTAGGGCAGCTATGGACAGCTATGAAGCTTTTTTTGATGAATATATAGCTTTTATGAAGAAATTCGAAAACGATAAAACTGACTTGAACTTGCTTATCGATTATGCTACTTTCATGACAAGATATGCTGATATGACACAAAAGATGGATGCTATTGAAGAGACGCAGCTTTCTGTGGCAGATGACGCATATTATCTGAAGGTTACGACTCGTATTTATCTAAAGTTGGCAGAAATCTCAGCTCAGTAATGATACTATTTGCACAAAGAAATGATCAAATGTTAATTATATGATTACACTGGCTGTGGTAGCGTCTGTGGAAGCGCAAAACTTGATGAAACTTTCCAAAGAATGTGATATCCTGTCTGCAAGACCAATGAGTATATTAGGAGGTTTGCAATGAAGAAGTTGTTGGTAATCACTCTGGTGCTCGTAATGATGTTACCTCTTGTTGGCGTCGCTTAGATCGATGTTGATGTAGATAACATGAGTCATGAAGAACTAGTGGCTTTGCTGGAAAAAGTCCAATTGGCTATGTTTGGTCGTTCTATTATGAACGGTGTTGAAATCCCTATTGGTAAGTATGTTGTCGGAAAGGATATTCCCGCAGGGTCATATGTTTTAAGTGCAACTGGTGAGGATGTTACTATTTTTGTATCAACTATTTTACCAGATGGTGAAACCCCAGATATTATTACAAGTATCGAGAGTGATGAATCTGAGAAAATTACTTTGAGTGACGGGATGACTCTCGAGCTAATATCAATTACGAAATTTACCGGGATGATAACTATTAAATCATTCGCTGGTCTTTTTGCGAAGTGAAGCGTGCCATGATTCTTGTGCTATTCTCCTGTTATTGAACTGTAATGAGGGTATCGGGTACCGATAAAGCACCGTTTCTGCGGTGGTTATCCCACGTTATTACCCAGGTCACTGGCACTTATCCCCGGAACACACGGGACGGTTCTGTGTGTTTCCCTTATCCCGCAAGGATCTCCCGCACTCTTGCCATATTGATGCCGCTCAGGCGGCTGATCTGCCGGAGGGAGGCGCCGGACTTGCGCATCCGCGTGACGGCCTTGCTTTGCCTGGCTTCGGACAGTTGTTGGAAGGCCTCAAGGTGAGCCGTTCCGGCAGCCTTGTTCATGATAAGCAAGGCCTGATCGTCCGTAATGCCCCGGACGGCCGCCTTTTCGTTCAGGTCAAGGCAGGCTTTGTCATCGCTTTGAAGATGCCAGCTCTCAAACTCGCTTTGACTTATCAAAGAGAACAGTTTTGACGTGTCAAGCGGGCAATTCGGATCTTCCGCCAGATAGGACGCATAGCTGCTGTGAGGATAGCCAATCAAACCATCTGCGATGCCGGCCTTCAGCGGGTTGCGGTGTATGTAGCGCAGCACGGTCAGGAAATAAGCGTCGTCCTTGACAGCCTCGCTTTTAAATCGCTCCTGGAACAATGGCCCGACGCGCTCATAGCGCAGATTATACCAATAGACGTACTTGGCGCCGATGCGCTTCATGATTTGGCTGACGGTCTCTCCCCGGGGGCTCTCCCCGATCAGCAGGTGAACATGATTGGGCATCAGGCACCATGCATACAGCTGAAAGCCGCAGATTTCGCGGTAGATGCGCAGCCCATCCAGAAAGCACCGGTAGTCAACAGACTCATGGAAGATGTGCTGCTTGTTGATGCCGCGCATCATCACATGGTACATCCCCGAATCGCTCCGCACCCGCGCCTGTCTTGGCATAACGATTCCCCTCTGTCTGTTTGATGACCTGCTTGTATCTTAAGGCGCGGAAGGATGACTGTCAATGAAAAGGACTGAAAACTCAATGAAATCATAGAAAACACATAGAACCGTCCCGTGTGTTTTGGAAAGCCTTCCTGACACCAAACACAATATTCCAACCTGAACCGTAAAAGTGCAGAACAAAACCATGTCAGATGGAATTTCCTTATTGACATATACCGGGGCTGCAATTAGAATGCCCAATCAAGAGCGAGGGTGCTCCTTGGAAACAATGACGCCCCCGCTTTTGTTTATTATTATGGATGCCATGCCTATAGAATGACAAATCGCACGAAATATATCCGGATTGATACTTGAAGCACACAAACCAGAGGGATGAGGATTTGAATGGGGCAGCGAATTTGTGGCTTATACGATCCCCGGTTTGAGCATGACGCCTGCGGGATCGGTGCGGTTGTCAACATAAACGGCATTGCGACAAGAGACGTGGTACACGACGCGCTGTGCATCGTTGAAAACCTGGAGCACCGCGCGGGCCGGGACGCCCAGGGCAGTACAGGCGACGGTGTCGGGATTTTGCTGCAGATTCCGCATATCTTCATTAAAAAGTGCGCCCCGGCATCGGGTTTCCGCCTTGATACCGCCCGGGACTATGGCGTTGGCATGCTTTTTATGCCGCTGGACCCGAAAAAATGCGAAGCGGCAAAACGTGAATTTATCCTTGCCGTTGAGGGCGAAGGCCTGGAAGTGCTGGGATGGCGTGATGTGCCTGTCAAACCCGACATTTTAGGCAGCCGGGCGCGCGCTTGCATGCCGCGTATCATGCAGTGCTTTGTCAAGCGTCCGGAAACCACCGCAAAGGGCATTGCCTTTGACCGGAAATTGTACGTTGCGCGGCGGGTGTTTGAAAAAGCATGCGCTGACGCCTATGTTTGTTCTTTTTCAAGCCGCACCATCGTATACAAGGGAATGTTCCTTGTAAGCCAGCTGCGCGGTTTTTACAGCGACCTTCAGGACCCCGATGTGATTTCCGCCCTGGCGCTGGTGCACTCAAGGTTCTCCACCAATACGGATCCGAGCTGGGAAAGGGCTCATCCCAACCGGCTGATCCTTCATAACGGCGAGATCAATACGATCCGCGGCAACGCCGACCGGATGAAAGCCCGGGAAGGGACCATGACGTCCCCTGTCATGCAGGATGATCTGGAAAAGGTGTTCCCCGTCATCAACGGCGAAGGTTCCGACTCCGCGATGCTGGACAATACGCTGGAATTCCTGGCTATGAACGGCATGGATCTTCCGCTTGCGGCAATGGCTGTCATACCCGAAGCCTGGCAGAACGATAAGCGTCTGAGCAGCGGCGTACGAGACATGTACCGTTATTATGCCACGCTCATGGAGCCCTGGGACGGTCCGGCCGCGATCTTTTTTTCTGACGGCGACATAGTCGGCGCCATGCTGGACAGAAACGGCCTGCGCCCGTCGCGCTGGTGCCAGACAGTTGACGGAAGGCTGATCCTGTCATCGGAGACCGGAGCCCTCCATATTCCCCCCGAACAGATCATCAGAAAGGACAGGCTCCATCCCGGCAAACTGCTGGTCATTGATACAGTCCGGGCGCAGGTCATTCAAGACGAGGCATTGAAGGAAACCTTCTCAGCCCGACAGCCATATGGCATATGGCTGGACCGCTTCCTTGCGCCCATCGACGGATTGCCCGAACCGGGCGCCGGCATACCCAAATACAGCCAGGATACCCGTGACAGGCTGTACAAAGCGTTTGGCTACACTTACGATGAAGTCAAAAACGTTATCCTCCCAATGGCAAACACAGGCATTGAACCGACCGTGTCGATGGGCGTCGACATACCGCTGGCGGTGCTCAGCCAAACGCACCAGCCGCTGTTCAATTATTTCAAACAACTGTTTGCCCAGGTGACCAACCCGCCTTTTGACGCCATCCGCGAGGAGATCGTAACCGATACAACGGTATTCCTTGGGTCATCCGGTGACCTGCTAACTGAGAGGGCAGAGAACTGCCTCCTTTTGCAGCTGAACAGCCCCATCCTGTCGGAAACGGATTTCCTGAAAATCAAGCGGCTGGACCTTCCGGGCCTGAAGTCCCAAACCCTCACCCTCCTGTACGCCAGGGGCGCTGACCTGCGGGATGCCTTGGATGCGCTCGCGTCCAGCTGCGACAACGCCTTGCGCGGGGGAGCCAATATATTGATCTTGTCGGACCGCGGGGTTGACGCGCAGCATATGGCCATTCCTTCGCTGCTTGGGGTATCCGCCTTGCAGCATCACCTGATCCGTGAAAAGAAGAGCACGGCGGTGTCCCTGGTATTGGAAAGTTCGGATCCAAGGGACGTACACCACTTCGCAGCGCTGCTGGGCTTTGGCGCGCAGGCGATATTTCCCTTTCTCGCTTTGGAATGCATCAGCGAAATGTCTGACAGGAAAATGCTGGCCAGGGACTGCGCCGCTGCGCAGCATCATTATCTTGAGGCGATACGGCACGGCGTCGTCAAGGTCGCGTCAAAGATGGGGATATCCACGATGCAGTCCTACCAGGGCGCGCAGATATTTGAGGCTCTGGGCATTCACGCGGATGTGATCGATCAATACTTTACAAACACGGTCAGCAGGGTCGGCGGCATCGGGCTTGCCCAGATCGGCCAGGACGTCGCGTTTCGCCATGCCCGCGCGTTTGATCCGCTTGGCCTTGATATTGACATGACGCTGGACAGCACGGGCTTTCATCAGCTGCGCAGCGGATATGGCGCGGAACAGCATCTGTACTCCCCCCAGGCCATTGTCGCCCTCCAGGATGCGGTGCGCAATGGCGATTACGGGCGTTTCAAGGCGTATACCGCGATGCTGGACGGTAAAAGCAATCCGCATACGCTTCGGGATATGCTGGAATTCGCGTTTGAATCAGCTCAGGGCATCCCGATTGATCAGGTTGAACCCGTATCCGAAATCGTCAAAAGGTTCAAGACGGGCGCCATGTCCTACGGCTCCTTGTCCCAGGAGGTCCACGAATGTCTTGCGGTCGCCATGAACAGGCTGGGCGGCAGGTCCAACTCCGGCGAAGGCGGGGAGCAGCAGCAACGCTTGAACAGCGAAAGCTGTTCCAAGATCAAACAGGTGGCTTCAGGCAGGTTCGGCGTAACGTCAGCGTATCTTTTAAGCGCCGGGGAAATTCAGATAAAGATGGCGCAGGGCGCCAAACCGGGGGAAGGCGGACAGCTTCCCGCTGAAAAAGTATATCCGTGGATCGCAAAGACGCGGCATTCAACGCCGGGTGTCCAGTTGATTTCCCCGCCTCCGCATCATGACATATATTCCATAGAGGACCTCGCTCAGCTGATATTCGACTTAAAGAACGCCAACAGGGACGCGCGCATATCCGTCAAGCTGGTGTCTGAAACCGGCGTTGGCACGATCGCTGCCGGGGTTGCCAAAGCGGGGGCGCAGGTCATCCTGATATCAGGCTATGACGGCGGCACAGGCGCGTCCCCCAGGACATCGGTGCACAACGCCGGTCTGCCTTGGGAACTTGGCCTTTCTGAAACGCATCAGACGCTGGTCAGGAACGGCTTGAGGCCGATGGTAGTCCTGGAGACGGACGGCAAACTGATGACAGGACGCGATGTCGCCGTTGCCGCCATGCTTGGCGCGCAAGAGTTCGGTTTTGCGACAGCGCCGCTTGTATCGCTGGGCTGCGTGATGATGCGCGTGTGCAGCCTGGATACATGCCCGATGGGGATCGCCACCCAAAATCCGGCGCTGCGAAAGCGCTTTTGCGGGAAACCCGAACATGTGATCAACTTCATGACCTATATCGCGCAGGAACTGCGAGAGATCATGGCCTTGGCAGGCTTCAGGACAGTTGAGGAAATGGTGGGGCGCTCTGACCTGCTGCGTATGCGCCACATACCCGGCAATGAGCGCAGCGCTGCCCTGGACCTGTCCGCCGTGCTGGCGCGTACAAGTGTGCCCGCCCATAACGGCGCGCACCCGCAGGCGGTAAAAACATACGATTTCCGTCTGCACAGCACCCTTGACGAAAGTGTATTCCTCAAAAAGCTGGGCAGCGCCTTGCCCGATGGCGGCAAAAGCGAAATCAGCGTAGCTGTGGGCAGCACGAACCGCGCTGTCGGCACGATCTTCGGATCCCAGATCACGGCGCGCTGGGGCAGCGCCCTCCCCGAAGACACGTATTTGATCCACTGCAGCGGCAGCGGCGGCCAATCCTTCGGGGCGTTCATACCCAGCGGCCTGACCCTTGAACTGGAAGGCGACGCCAACGATTACTTTGGGAAAGGACTATCGGGGGGAAAGCTGATTGTATTCCCGCCCAAAGGCAGCCAATTCACAGCTGAAGACAATATCATCATCGGCAATGTCGCCTTGTATGGCGCAACTTCCGGAAAGGCCTTCATCAACGGGATCGCCGGCGAACGTTTTTGCGTCCGCAATTCCGGCGCCTGCGCAGTGGTTGAAGGCACAGGCGATCACGGCTGTGAATACATGACGGGCGGACGCGCGGTGATACTTGGAAAGACAGGCAGAAACTTTGCGGCGGGGATGAGCGGCGGGATTGCCTATGTGCTGGATGAAGACAACAGCTTCATGGATAACCTGAATTTATCCATGGTGCGCATAGACAGCAAGGACGAAGCGGACTGCGAAGAATTGAGATGCATTATTTCGGAGCATGTACAGGCAACCGGATCGCCCAGAGGTAAAGCTATTCTGGATAACTTCACACATTATATGCCTCTGTTCAAAAAAATCATGCCGCTGGATTACGGAAATATCCTGGAAATGGTCAAACGTCACGAAAAAGTGGGCCTTGACCGTGAGCAGGCAGAAATCGAAGCTTTTTACACGACCAAGAAAGACAGGAAGTGACTGCGGTGGGAAAGCCTACAGGGTTTATCGATTATGAAAGGAAAGACAATCAGTCCGATGCGCCTGAAACGCGCATCCGGAATTTTGACGAGTTTCACAGGGAGATTGACATTGATGAAAGGCGCATGCAAGGCGCGCGCTGCATGGACTGCGGCGTTCCCTTCTGCCAGTCGGGAATGGTCCTTGACGGCATGGTCACAGGCTGTCCGCTCAACAACGTGATCCCTGAATGGAACGATATGCTGTATCTGGGAAACTGGAAACATGCCCTTGCCAGATTGCTCAAGACAGATGATTTCCCCGAATTTACCGGGCGGGTCTGCCCCGCGCCCTGCGAAGCCGCCTGCACATGCGCATACAACGATGACGCCGTGACGATAAGGGACAACGAACTTGCCATCATCGAATACGCGTTTGAACACGGCTATATGCAGCCCAGGATCCCGGCTGTCAGGTCCG
The DNA here is from genome assembly GCA_964584685.1 of uncultured Christensenella sp. GTDB lineage: Bacteria > Bacillota > Clostridia > Christensenellales > Aristaeellaceae > UBA1038. The sequence goes on from CAZPBJ010000012.1 coordinate 37,729, forward strand.
GAAAGAAAATTGCCGTCATTGGCTCCGGTCCCTCCGGGCTTGCCGCGGCGGATGTATTGAACCGCCGCGGGCATGACGTTACGGTTTATGAACGCGATGACAGTCCGGGCGGACTGCTGATGTATGGCATACCCAACATGAAGCTTGACAAGAAAGTCGTAAGCCGCAGGGTGAAACTGATGGTTGAAGAGGGGGTACATTTTCGCACAAACGCGCACGTTGGGGTAAATTTGGATCCCGGGATGATCCTGACTGAGTACGACGCGGTCCTGCTTTGCTGCGGCGCCGCGGAACCGCGCGATCTGAAGGTCGCGGGGCGCGGCGCAGCCGGCATTCTCTTTGCGGTTGATTACCTGCGCTGGGTCACTGTGCGCCTGATGGGTGAAAGATCTGATCAAAACGTTTTGTTTTCCGCCAAAGGCAAGAACGTGCTTGTTGTAGGCGGCGGCGACACGGGCAACGACTGCGTGGGAACGGTGATCCGTATGGGATGCCGCTCGGTTGTTCAAATTGAGATGATGCCACAGCCTCCCGACAATCGCGCGCCGGACAACCTGTGGCCCCGCTGGCCAAAGACCAAAAAGACAGACTACGGCCAACAGGAGGCCGCCGATTTGTTCGGCCGCGATCCCAGGGTATATCAGACCACTGTCAAGCAGTGCATTGCTGACCAGCGCGGCGCATTGACTGCCGTCACACTGGTCATACTCTCCGCGCAAAAGGATGCGGCATCCGGTCGGCTTGTCCTGGAAGAGATCGCCGGAAGCGAATATACCATTCAGGTTGATATGCTTTTGATTGCCGCGGGATTTCTGGGATGCCAGCGCGTTTCGGCCGACATGTTCGGCGCAAGTGTCAATGCCCGGGGCAATGTGGATACAATACCGGGATACCATCGGACCGGTGTGGATAAAGTATTCACTGCCGGCGATATGGCTACCGGCCAATCGCTGGTAGTCCGCGCCATTGCTGACGGCAGGTCCGCTGCGCGTGAAGTCGATGAGTTCCTGATGGGATACACGGGCATTCGGTAAAGCTTGTATGCAACACATGGACTGTGTCCGGGATTACCTGCAGTCAATGGCATACCGGCAGTGCTGATGCCTATTCTACGCCTTCCGCGCCCTTGAGCACCTGGGCGACCTGTGTCGGCCATAGACGATTAGGAGGTCAGGCAATGTTTAACGCGGAAAAAGCCAAGTTCGATTGCGTTGCATGGATCCGGGCGTTTTTTGAAACAAACGGCAAGGGCTGCAATGCGGTCGTCGGAATCTCAGGCGGAAAGGACAGCTCTACGGTCGCGGCGTTGTGCGCGGAGGCGCTGGGAAAGGAGCGCGTCATCGGTGTTCTTATGCCCTGCGGCGAGCAGCCGGATATCGACATGGCCTGCCTGCTTGTCCGGCACTTGCAGATACCCTACTATGTGATCAACATCAAATCCGCGGTGGATGATGTTCTTGCCGGCATAAGCGTGCTGCCGGAAATAAGTGCGCAGACAAGAACAAACCTCCCCGCAAGGATACGAATGGCTGCGTTGTACGCTGTATCGCAAAGCATGAACGGTCGAGTCGCAAATACCTGCAACCTTTCGGAGGATTATGTGGGCTATGCCACAAGGTACGGAGACGGCGCCGGCGACTTCAGTCCCCTGTGCAATATGACTGTATCAGAAGTCAAAGCCGTGGCGAAAACGCTCGGCTTGCCCGACGCGCTGATCGAAAAAACGCCCATCGACGGACTCAGCGGAAAATCCGACGAGGAGAATCTCGGCTTTTCCTATGCTGAGCTTGACAAGTACATCCGCACAGGCAGGATCAGGAACGCCGATACTAAAAACAGAATAGACACCCTGCTTCAAAGCAATCAATTTAAGCTAAAGCAGATGCCCGGTTTTCTTTTTGAGGAGACCTATCGTTAAACAATGCAGTCTGATTACTGTTGTGCGTATCATGGCAGGTCATGACCGCTTTCATCGCAGAATCGCGCGCCATTTAATTAACTTCAGGGGATCCTGTTTCTGTAGGTCGGCGGCTTTCCTGCACGGGCATGTACGGCGGCAAACTCTTCCTGCGCGGCGATTGCCGTGATATCCGTTTCCCCGAACGAGTGACGGCCACAGCTGCTACGCGGGAGGATATGGTGAGGATCCTCGGCCATATCCCCCTGTTTTGCCGGCAGTTCGGCCATGACGCAGACTCTGTCATGGCGACGCCCTTCACCCTGGTGACCCCCAACAGCCAAAATCCCTACAGGCAGACCTATGTCATGAATTGAGTGTGATCATAGCTGCGTAACCGAATGCAGTATGAACTGATAATATTCTTTCTACTCAGAAATATTATAAAACACCGGGCGGTATACATACAGCCCAGTGCCTTGAATCCGCAAGACGATCCTAAATATATACCAAAATATTGGGATTAGTTGCTGTTGATTCTCTCGATATACTATTACGTCTTACAGCTTTACATCGACAGGCTCCCGTTTTTCCGCTGAGCTTAGAATAGCTAAAACGATCAATGCACCGCGCCGTGCATCCTCAAGCGTGACGCGGAAATCCTTCCCATCTGCAAGACGATCCACAAAATCCCGGATGCTTTCATACGAGAGGCCTTTGCACTTGTCAAACACATAGTTGGTAACCAGGATGTCGGGTGTATAAGCCCTATTGTCATCAACAAGATGAATCAGGTTATGGCTTGACAGGTCAAGGCTTACCATGCCATTAGTGCACAGCATGCTGAACCTGAAATCATTGACATTGGTATTGCCGTTGGGGGTGGCCCAGCCGTTCTCCATCTGAGCAATCCCGCCCTTTTTAAACTCCAGCGTGGTTAGGAAGAGGTCTGGCGTGTCTACGCCAAGTTCTTTGAGGATGCCTTCGCTCTTCAGGGAATAGACCCTTGTTACCTCGTCGTCGAACATCCACCGCAGCGTATCAACACTGTGGCTGCCAAGGAACCACATGATGGAAGATTGAGCCGCCCAGGAAAGCATGTCGGTGGCGACCCATTTGATATCACTGTGCCTTATGTAAGCGTTCTTCGGAATGCCCAGTCTGCCGCTCCTGATCTCCTGCCATGCCTTGTTGAAGGGTGGATTCCAGCGGTTATGCAGGTCCACCATGCAGCGGATGCCATTACGTTCGACAGCTTCACAAATACGCTCGATATCGGGGGCATTCGTGGCAAGAGGTTTTTCGATCAACAGATCCTTTTTCGCGTCCGCGAAAACCACTGCTATATCAGCATGCAAAAAGTCAGGCGTCACAACCGCTACAGCATCACAATGCGACTTTTTTGCCATTTCACGATAATCCGAATAAACTTCCTTCACTCCGAATTTCGACGCGATCGCTTCAGCCCGACTGATATCCCGGTCGCAAATGGCTGTAAACTCAGCCAAGGGATGCTCATGGTAAATTGATCCATGTGTTTCGCCCCACACGCCCGCGCCTACCACTCCGATTTTCAGCTTTTCCATGCAATTTCACCTCATTATCACTTGATTATCAATTGAATTTATCTGATACATCAGGCCGTTTTTTTTAGGAACTATTGTTTTACTGCACCCGCGGTCATGCCGCTGACCAAATATCGCTGAAGGAATAAAAACGCCAATATGACAGGGACCGTGATGATGGTTGCACCTGCCATAACGGCTGCCCAGTTGGTTGAGTATTGCCCAACAAAGCTTGCCAGGCCAACCGTGATCGTCCACTTGTTGTACCGCTGCACCAGTATGCTTGCAAACAAATACTCATTCCAGCCGTTGATGAACGAGAACAAACCTGTCGCAAGAAGCCCCGGCACAGTCAATGGCATCACGATAGCGAGAAACGTCTGGAAGTGCCCGCAGCCATCCATGACAGCAGCTTCATCAAGGGACTTTGGTATCGTATCAAAAAAGCCCTTCATCATCCATGTGCAAAAAGGAACGGCGAAAGTTGTGTAGGCCAGCACCAGCGCCATCAGGGAATTGATCAAGCCCATCAGGTTCAGAATGACATAGAGAGGGATGAGCAAAAGGGAGCCCGGGATCACCTGCGTAATAAGGATCGAATAAGATAGAGTCTTCCTTCCCCCGAAACGAAAGCGTGAGAGGCCGTATCCGCCAAGAGCTGCGATTACCAGCGAAAAAGCCGTTGTAATGGACGCGACAGTCACGCTGTTGGCCAGCCATTGCTTAAAATCAAATTGCCTTGCGCTGGACATAAGGATGTTCCGGTACCCTTCCAGTGTCAAATTGTCGGGCATAAGCGAAGGGACCTTGTATATCTCGGCGGCCGGTTTGAACGATGTCGAGAGAATCCACACGAAAGGAAATACTGCAAACACGCATACCAGGGAGATCAGCAGCACAACAATGAGCCTCGATGCTTTCCTTTTCATGCATCTTCACCCCTGTTGACGATGTTAAGGTAGATAACTGTGAATACAGCGGAAAAGAGCAGCATAACCATGCCGCTTGCGGCGGCTTTGCCAAAGTCAAAGCCGGAGAAGCCGCTTTTATAGATGTAAACTGTGAGAATTTCCGTGACCCTTGAAGGTCCGCCTCTGGCAAGGAGGTAAACAATGCCAAAGTCCTTGATGCTCCAGATAATCAGCAGCAGGAAAACCACTATCGAGACCGGCTTTAGCGAGGGGAGCGTAATGGCACGAAAACGCCGCCAAGCACTGGCTCCGTCCATGCTGGCTGCCTCGTACAGTTCCTCCGGTATGCTTTGCAGACCGGAAAGCAGCATGATCGCAACAAAGGGAAACCCTTTCCACACAGATACAGCGATGGAGGAACCCAGCGCAAGGTTTGTATCCGTCAGCCATCCGTATGGTATCTGCGTGATACCCAGGCTCATCGCCAGGTGATTGACCACACCAAAGTCCAGTTCAAACATCAGTATCCAGACAAGGCAGGCCACAACTTCGGGAACCGCCCAGGGGACGATAATAAGCGCTCGCGCGATGGACCTTCCCCTAAATCTTGTGTTGAGAAGGACGGCGGCAAAGAGACCCAGGACATAACGGATGGGAATGCTCAGGCCCATATAGATTGCTGTGGTGATGACGGAGTTGATGAAATATTTGTCCCGGAATACTTCCAGAAAATTATCAAGACCCACGAAATAGTTGCCGCTGGCGGCCGACTTTGGCATATACCAATACTGCACGCTCATTAAGGCGGCCTTTAGGATAGGGTAAACAAGCAGGCCTATCATGACAATAGCCAGGGGTGCCACAAAGAAATACCCCGGATTGACACGAAATCTTTTTTTATGCTTGGTCAATGCTTCCTGCACAACTGCCCCTCAACGATTATTACAGGCGCAAGAGAAAGGAATGTTATCCTTTCTCTTGCACCCATTGGTCCGGTGGTAGATGACGCTTTACTTGTCCATGACCGCCTTGCAGGCTGCAGCGGCTTCATCCAATACGGAGACGACGTCCTGGCCGCCCGCAAACATAGCCTGGCAGGCGTCGATCATCACCTGCTGCAGCGCCTGGAGCTGTGCGATGGGCGGATCGTTGATCAGCTTGCCGTACTGATTGCCAATGAAGCTGTTGAAAATTGTCGCAAGCTGGTGATTTTTGGCATACTCTTCGCTGCTGGAGAACACACGGTTGGCGGGAATCATGCCGCAGTCAGCGATGACGCGCTGAGCCTCGTCCGTTGCCATCCAGGCAAGGAAGTCAAAGGCTTCCTGCGGGTTCTCGCAGTTTTTGGATACTGAACACACGATAGGGTAGTTGGAAGGATTGCCCTTATAGGTTTGTCCCTCGTAGACAACGGCAGGCACCGGGATCAGCCCGATATCGTCCATCAATTCGGGATAGGCCGCCTCGGTCATGCCGATGAACCACGGGCCATCGTGGTTAAAGGCAGCGACACCATGCCAGAAGTACTCACGTGAGTCCTTCTTGTCCGGTGCAGGTTTGCCGCACTTGTCAACCAGCAGGTAATCCTGCCATTCCTTGGCTGCCCACTTGACCGCTGCGCTGTTCACATTGATCCTGTCGGCGGTGTAGGGGCCAGACTCCCCATCCGGGAAGTAGAATCCGTTGGATGGAATGCGCGCAAGCTGGCGGACCCATTCGGATACCACAAAGGCATGGGATGAGGTCAGAATGCCCATGGCATACTTGTCATCATGCGTCAGCAGTTTTGATGCCGCCTTGAAGTCATCCCAGGTGACGAGGGAGGCAGGATCAATGCCCGCTTCCTTCAACATGGATTTGCGATAGAACAGGCCCGTTGTGCCGTAGGCGTAATTGGACAGCGCCAGTGATTCGCCGTCAAAGACGCAAGCATCCTGACCGATGAGCAGTTCTTTCAGATTCGTCTTTACAAGATAAGGATCAAGGTTGACAAATGTTCCTTCTGGCCTCAAGGCGTGATATGTAGCGACATTGTCGGGATACATTTGCATGATATCCGCCTCGTTGCCTGCCATGACTTCGGTGGTCATGTTGTCCCAGTAGTTTGCATAACCTGCGCCGTAGATCTCGACAGTCACATGAGGAGCGACTTTTTTATACATCTCCAGCAGCAGGTCGAGGGCGCGCTGATGGGGCTCCTCAACATAAAGTGAGGTCGCAAAGGTAAGGGTGACCGGTTGTTTTGCTTCCGCTGCCACATTACTGACAAAGCCAAGCGACAGCACCAAGACGAGCATCAGGGACAAGCATTTCTTCATGAAAAAACCCTCCATTCCCTCTTTAAAATTTCTGCACACGCTTCTTCAAATGTGCAATTAATATCATAAGATTAGCACAGCATCATTCGCCCGTCAATAAAAAATTTTCGAGTCTGAACCTGCACACTTCCCTAAACACCGAGTATAGAGGCAAGGAGGCAATGGCTGACATGATAAATATAAGTGTCATACATCGAATGCCTTCAACCTCTACCCTGATAGTTATCTACAGGCAAAGATCCCATGATTAAGCTCACTTCCCGGTGTGTGTTGGGCGGTGTCGGTACTTTTGTGTCCTCTCAGGGAAATAACAAATCCTGACCAACCATAAAGATCCCAACACACACCCACACACAGCTATTTCTTGTCCTCATCCCAGGGAGTCGGCCCATCTACCCTGATATAATCTGGTTTCAACCTGTAGCCGATCACTGTGCTGACGGCATTGGCAGTCCTGTCTTTCCCCGGCGCTCTTTTGCGCTTTACAATTGCCACGCCGGACAGCATGCTGCTGAAGTTTGCCAGGGTCTCCGTATGATGACCGGTCAGCACGCACCAATACTTGTATTTAACATAGGCTTCAGCAGTGCCCACAAAGTAATCCGCCCCGGCCTCCATCTCCTCCTCCATGAAGCGGCCCAACTTGTCGCTGCTTCGGCGGTATTCGTCGGTGGCGTCGCGCACGGACTCGGGCATGTCAAAGCCGCTCTCCCCTATCATCCGCAGGCCTTCAAGGCACCAGTTCAGGATGCCGCTGAGGCTCTCATCCGTTGCCAGCTCGGCTTTCAGGCCCTGGTCCTGCTCATCCTGGGCGAAGTGCCGCTCAAAGGGGATGATCTTCACGCGGCCGGAAGTGAAGAGGCTGACATCGCTTGTGGACGGCAGGTAGTTGGTATTGATGAAGAGCTTGAACTGCGGCCTGTACTCAAAGCTGTTCTCGTGCAGGTAGCGGGCCGTCAAGGTGTCGTTGCCTGTCAGGGACTTTACCAGGGCGGCAGAAAGCTTCATCTGCTTGTCGGGCTCCGCGATATTGACAAAGCGCGCGCCGGCCAGCCGCGCCATGTCCTCCGTGGGGCCGCTGCCGTTTGCTGCGCCTTTTTGCGCGATGCTGTCGGGCCTGGCGGTCCTGCCGTAGTCACCCATCAGGCGCATGAAGGTCTCCATCGCGGTGCCCTTGCCGTTGCGGCTGGTGGGGCCGTAGAGCATAAAAAAGCATTCCCTGCTCGTATCCCCGCTCAGGGAGTAGCCCAGGGCCTTGCGCAAAAAAGCGGCCTTGTCCCCGTCCCCCTGCATCACTTCATGGATGAAATTCTCCCAGCGGGGGCTGAGCGCGGCAGGGTCGAACCGGACGCCCGAAAGCCTGGCCAGCATGTCTTGTGCCCTGTGGGCGCGGAAAGATCCGTCGCGCAGGTCCAGCGTGCCGTTTTGGCAGTTGAACAGCCAGGGATCCGCGTCAAAGATATCCGCGCACACGGGCCGCACGCCGGCAGCGCCCTTCAGGATGGTCTCGCGGTAAGCGTGCCCCTGCCACTTGGCGATGAACTTCAGGTAATCCTGTTTGAGCTTCTCATCCGTCAGGGTCGCCGCGTACAGGATCAGCGCCCTGGCCAGCTCCTTGCACAGCTCCATCACCTTAAGGCCCGCGATCTTGTCATCCCACACCTTGCCGCTAAAAACAAACCACTTGCCGCGGTCCGCCACGTACACCGCGCGGCCCTCGCTCCAGTCGGCGAAGAGGTTGCCGTTGCCGCGGTCATGCCAGCCATAGCGGGCGTTGTTTTCGGGGTGCAGGGCGGCCAGCAGCGTGTCGGGCTGGGCAGGCTCAGCAGATGGGCCGATTTCCTGCCGCAGCATAAGGGGCGCCGGCTGCCAGGTCTCCCGGCAACCTTGGACTGCCTTGTCGATGGTAAGGGCGCCGTAGGTCGAGCCGCTTTGCTCCCTGTCCCACTTGTCCGCGCGCATCAGGCCGGACCGGCGGAACAAGCGGTCCATCCGCGCCTTGTCGCAGCCAGTCCAGAAGGCCAGCTTGCTGCACAGGGCCAGGTCCGCCTCACTGTGCGAAGCGTAGCCGGTGATGCTGCCGCGGTACAGCGCGTCAAACTGCAAGCCGCCCTTTGCGCCGGCGGCTTTGTCCAGCAGCTGCAGGTCGTTATCGGCACCGGTCAGCGCGCTGCCGCCGTGGTACCCGCCCTCAGTCCGGGCGGGCTTGGGCAAGGCTTCCGCCTGTCGCCGCATATACCTGTCCAGCACCTGCCGCAGCTGCCGGCTGCAGCTGTTCAGGGTTGTGGCGGAGCCGGCCACCCTGTCGCCCGTCACGGTGACATATTTGCTGGTTGCCCCCGCCACATACACCTCCAGCCCCTGTTTGGCGCTGTTGATGTACCAGGCAGCCTTGTCATACTCAAAGCCGGGCGCCTTGAACAGGATGCGCAGGCCCTTCCCCGAGGGGCTGAGCTCCGTATAGCTGCCCATGATCGCCATCACGTTCACAGCCACATCGTTAAATTGGCCGTCCTCATCGATGCAGCGGTCGATATCGATGGCGCAGATCTCCCCGAAGATCCCCACGCCCAGGCCGTCATAGCCCAGCCGGCTCGTCAGCGCCAAGGCAAGCGGCGCGAAGGTATCCGGGTCGTTTGCCCTCGCTGTCCGCCACGTGCGCGGATCATAGGGCACCTTGGTGCGTTTATCGCCGCGGTCCTCATATCGCCACAGGCAAAAGAGGCCGCTGTCACGCAGCTCGGCGGGCAGGTTGTCGATGTTGGTCAATAAAGTCACCTCCCGCCTTGTCCGTTTGGTTCATGCCATGCTCTCCTTTCATTTGATACCGCGCCCTCGGGCGCCGGTGCCTGAAGCACCTGCAGCGACCTTAACACAAAGTGTCACTGACATTCACTGACATCTTTTTGGGCCAAAAAGAAGCCCGTTTTCTCATACGGGACAAGGGTTTTGCTTTTGTTTAGATAAGTTTCGTTCATATGTCTGTGGATAAGTCGTGAGTTATGCACAGGCCTTGACCGCCGATCCCGGCTCTTCTTTTGCCCTGTGCGATGACAGTGAAAGGTGGTATGATGAATTTGCACTTTACGGGGATAATCCCCCGCGCAGGGCCGGCCATCTATCATGACCCGTTGAAGCAGAAAGGCAAATGACATGAAATTCGAGATAATGCATCCGGCGGATCAGCTGGTGATGATCATGCAGCGCATCTACCAATACGGCATGACCACGACCTCGGGCGGCAACCTGTCCATCAGGGACGCCGACGGCGATATCTGGATCACGCCTTCGGGCATCGACAAGGGCACCCTGAGCGCGGGCGATATGATCCGGGTCAAGCCGGACGGCCAGGTCAGGGGCATCCACAAGCCATCGGTCGAGTTTCCATTCCATCGTGATATTTACCGCATCCGCCCCGACCTGCGGGCGATCCTGCACGCGCATCCGCCCACCATGGTTGCCTTCAGCCTGGCGCGCACCATCCCCAACACCCGCATGACCTATGACGTGCTGCAGATCTGCAGCGAGGTGGTCATGGCCGATTACGCCGTGCCGGGCAGCGAGCGGCTGGGCAGCAACATCGCCAAAAAGTTCACCGAAGGCCATAACGTGGTCATGCTCGAGAACCACGGCTGCGTGATCGGCGCGAAAGACCTTTTCACGGCTTTCCGCGCCTTTGAAACGCTGGACTTCAGCGGCCGCCTGCAGATAGACGCCATGAAGCTGGGCGCGCCCCGCAGCCTGAGCGATGAACAGATCAGCCGCCGCGCGAACCTGCGCAGCCCCGCTTTGACAGAATTTGTGCCGGATCTTGTCTCCAGTGAGGAACGGGCGGTGCGGCGCGACATGTGCGGCTTCATCCACCGCTCCTACGATCAGCGCCTGTTCACCTCCACGCAGGGCACCTTCTCACAGCGCCTGAGTGACGGCTCTTTTGTGATCACGCCCTACGGCAAGGACCGCAAGTACCTGGAGCCCGAAGACCTGGTGCTCATCCGGGACGGCATGAGCGAAGCCGGCAAGCTGCCCAGCCGCTCCGTCCTGCTGCATCAGGCGATCTATCAAGCCCATCCGGGGATCGGCTGTGTCATCATCGCCCACGCGCCGGCCATCATGGCCTTTGCCGTCACCGATGCGCAGTTCGATTCACGCATCATCCCGGAAAGCTATATCAGCCTTCGGACGCTCGTCAAACTGCCCTTCATGTCCACAGAAAACGACATTGAAGGCACTGTGCGCGCCCTGAACCCGCGGACGCACGTGCTGATCATCGAAAACGAGTGCGTGCTGGTTACGGGAGCCGACCTGCTCAATGCCTATGACCGTCTGGAGGTATTGGAGTACAGCGCCAAAGCCTTGATCGCCGTCAAGGATATCGGCCCGATGGTGATGATTTCGGATGACGAGGTCAGGGAGATCGAAAGGGCTTTCCATCTGGAATAGGAACTTGCGTGCCGGGAATAAGGAGAACCGATGAATCCCATTCAAAGTGACACAGGAAATGAATTGATGGCGTATGTTCGCAGCCATCAGGCAATCAATACGCATTCGCATCATCTGCCTGACAGCGCATTCAAGGATTTCTCCCTTGACAGCCTGCTGAAACGGTCCTATGTGGACTGGTGCGGGGTCAAGTTTGACAATACACAAGCCGGACGCAGCGCGTATCTGGAAAAGGTTCGGTACAAGTCTTACTTCATATGGCTTCAAAAAAGCATCGGTGAATTGTATGGCCTTGACGAGCCGCTGACAGCGGACAATTGGGAGAAGACTTCCCGGCTTATCACCGCTTCGCACCGGGACGGGTCCTTTCACCTGCGTATCCTGAAAGAGGACTGCAAGTACGCCAATATCCTCCTGGATACCTATTGGGAGCCGGGCGGTGACAACGGGCACGCGGATGTGTTTTCCCCCGTTTTCAGGGTGGATCCCCTGTTCTTTGCCTATGCGCAGGGCGCTAAAGACCATGACGGCAACAGCCCTGCCACTTTGTATGGCGGACATCCCGATAATCTGGCGGACTATCTGATGTGGGTCAGGCAATTGGCCGCTCAAAAAAAGAGCTCGGGGTGCATAGCCCTGAAAAGCGCTGTCGCCTACGACCGGAGCCTTGCGTTTCGTAAGGTGACCAAAGAGCAAGCCGGAAAAGTCTTTAGGTTAAGGGCTGATGAAATCACAAAGGAGGATATCGCGGATTTCCAGGATTACCTCTTTTACTATATATGCGAACTGGCCGCCGAATTCTCCCTGCCTTTACAGTGCCATACGGGTTTGGGGCAATTGACAGGCACCCGCGCCATGGCGCTCAAGGAAGTTATCCGGGCCAATCCCCATACCAGATTTGTCCTCTTCCACTGCAGCTATCCCTGGATGGATGATATCAGCGGGCTTCTGCATGTTTACCCAAATGTGTACCCGGACCTGTGCTGGCTGCCGCTCTTGTCCCCGTCAGCGGCGCAAAGAATACTCCACGAGCTGATAGAGGTTGGAACCTCGGACAAAGTCTGCTGGGGCTGCGATACATGGACATCGGAAGAAAGTTACGGGGCGCTGCTGGCCTTTCAATCGGTTCTTGTCAAGGTTCTCCAGGAGAAAATCGGCAGCGGCTACTTGTCGATGCCTGACGCAAAACAGGTCATCGACAACCTGATGGAAAACAACGCGGCAAACCTGTATCGATTAGGCCGGTAAGGCTTGTGCATGATGAGACCCTTCACGGCAGCACCTTCCCCACCGAGGCATGACCCTTGGATATCCCCCGCTTCTCCCGCAAGGACATGCCATACGCCATCGTTAAGTATAAAAAACCCGTCATAGCAGACGGGTTAGGGTCCATATTGATCAGATGGGTGCGGCTGTGATCTCCAGGGTGCCATTCTGTGCAGGGTCAAAAGTGTAGCAATACGTCACATCCTCGCCGCTTCGTGTGACCCGGAAGGAAGCCACGACATTTTCCGCGATGCCAACCTCGGTGATGCTGCCTGCGATGCCGGCGCTGAGGATATCTCCGGTGGACAGTTCATACGTGTTATTGGGCTTCAGCTCAGCCGACAGCCCGGCACCATTAAAACTCAGGGTGTAAGTGTTATCTTCCAAAGCGCCGCCATCGTATGGTTTCTGCGCGGAAGCGGCGATGATGGTCATCTTGACCGGATTCCTGGTGACCGTCAGTTCACCCTCAATCAGGGTAACGGCATAATCACCGCTGACATCCCGGCCGGCCGAATCGGTGACCGTATAGCCGGCAACTTTGTTTTGCGTACTGCCCACCAGGGTGATGCTGCCCTCGGTCTTGACCGTCAGGCTGTGCCCCGCGGACAATGCGGAAGTATTCGCCTCATAGTCAGCCGCTGAAAGCGGTGTGCCGTCGTAGGCTTTTTGTGCGCTGGCAGCCGTTATCCTAAGCGGGATCAGCGGTGGCTTGGGAGTAGCCGTGGGTTCAGCTGTTGGTTCAGCGGTAGGTTCTGCCGTCGGTGCTGCGGTTGGCTCGGATGTTGGTTCAGCTGTCGGCTCACTTGTCGGTTCGGCTGTTGGTTCAGCTGTCGGTTCAGTGGTTGTCTCAGCAGTCGTTTCAGAGATGGGTTCAACGGTAGGTTCTGTTGTCGGTTCCTCTGTAGGTTCAGCAGTCGGCTCTGCAGTCGGTTCGGCTGTTGTTTCAGCTGTAGACTCAGCTGTGGGCTCGGCTGTTGATTCCGCGGTCGGCTCAGCTGTTGGTTCGGTTGTAGACTCACTTGTCGGTTCGGCTGATGGTTCGGCTGTAGACTCACTTGTCGGTTCGGTGATTGGTTCGACAGTTGGATCAGCGGTCGGATCGCTTTCAGGTTCATCAGTTGGTTCCGCGGTCAGCTCAGCGGAGGGTTCAATGGTTACCTCTGCGGTTGGCTCAGCTGTAGGTTCGGCTGTTTGTTCTGTGGTCGGCTTTGCTGTCGATTCATCAGTTGACGCATAGAACAAAGTGACTTCTGTTTCCATAGAAACGCCTGTTTCAGTGACGGGTACCATTGGCTCTTGCCCGTCCGGCTCAAGGGATGGTTCCGAAGATGGTTCAACTGTCGATTCATCGCTTGGTTCGGCAGTAAGTTCGGCTGTAGGCTCAACAGATGGTTCCGCGTCAAGTTCCGCTGCTGTATCTTCCGTCGGTTCAACCGTCGGTGCATAGAACAAAGTGACTTCTTCTTCCAAGGGAGTGCTTGTTTCGGTGAGGGGTTCAACGGATGGCTCCGCGGTCAACTCGGCGGTCTGTTCGGCAACTATATCAACTGTTGGTTCGGTATTTATCTCGGCTGTCACGTCAGCGGATACATCTGCTGTAGGTTCCGCGGCTAATTCAGTTTCAGATATGACCATTTGTCCATCAGTCTGATCTGATGTAGAATCAATCGTTTGTTCTGTTGTTATAGCGTCAATGGGCTCGATCGCAAATTCATCTGTCAACTCAACCGTCAAGGAATCTATTTGCGTTAAGTCATTGTTATTCAATGAATCCATCTCGCTGACCGATTCGGTTCCCAAGCTGAGTAAAGACATCATGCCAGGATCAGGCTGCAGCAGAGAATCGTTTGTAAGCAGCAGCTCATAGTCGGAAGTTGCTAATGAAAGCACTACACCTGACATAGTCACATTAGCAAGATCTGTCAGCATGTTTGAAACAGGAGTGCTATAATACAAAGGACCTGAGGGAGGTGTGATTACAATCCTGAAATATGTAATACTGGCATTGTTTCTCCATCCGTTCCCGTTTATTGTATATGTTTGCGATGTAGACACAGGTGTCAGGTCTTCATACCACTGGTAGGTTACTGGTATTGCACTGGGAATCACATTGGCCGTGAGAGATATCCCACCATTGTTCAAAAGCGTGTAACTGATTGTCACGCCAAGCACCGGGCCAAGGGAAACGTTGCTGTAGAAGGCTGTTCCGCTTGAGTTTGTAGCCTTCAGCCTGATATACTTTCCCGCATCTGCATTTGTAGCTGTATACGTTGCGCCGGTCTGTCCGGTAAGGTCCCAGTACGTGCCGGATAATGTATCGGCTCGCTGCCACTGAAGAGTGTATTGTTCGCCTATCGGTGAAGCAATAGCGGAAGTAAGCACCTGCCCTGCAGCCGGAATGCCACCAATAGTCACGCCCAGAACGGCAAAGGGTACGCTCTCTCTTACAACGCCGGTATAGA
>CAZPBJ010000012.1:52603-57054 GCA_964584685.1 uncultured Christensenella sp.
GTTCTAGCACGGAGATAATAGCCATTATCTGCGATTGTGATGGGATATACCAACTGTGCGCTGCTGGATGTGCCTTGGCTTGCGATGATTTCCGTTCCGCCGCTGCTTCTGATCCATTGGTAGGCATAGTTCGTCCCGGGAATGGGACTCAGCGTTGCCGTCATCTGCTGAGGGTTGGCTGTATAACTGGCGGTCAGGGTGTAATCAAGCCCCCGTATAAGGAGTGTATTGCTCGTTGCCAGCACTTCAGCAGCCAGGTTTTTTACAACCAGGCGGACATACTGCCCAATATAGGAAATCTGGTCAGGCGTCCAGCCGGACATCCAGTCAGCTCCCGTACTTACATCGGTATAGGCAGCAAAATCCTGCGTTGCGGACATCTGCCAGCTCCTGGAGGTATCTACAGTGCTGAGCTCTTTTAAGGAAAGAGAATAATTTGGGACAATTATCTGGTTTATGAAATTCACTCCCGAGGTGGGATCGCCAATGGTCACATAATATGGGTTCACGATCCAAGTACCGGACATGAGGGTGAGGCTGCCCCCTTTATTCAGTACGTACTTGCTCATGCTGGTCCCGGTGTTGAAGGCGAAGCTGCAGGTCAGGGCAAAAAGCGAAAGCAGAACGATGGGTAATCGCATCGCCCTGAAAAATCCGCCCTTGTTACTTCCCCGCTTCATGAGTCTCCTGCTGTTCTCCCAACTAATTCACCTGATACGCTGAGACAAGAACATTCAGTTCCTGCTGTAGGTTCCTGTATCCCTCGCTATTTTCTGCCGGATTCCAGTAAAAGATGATCTTGTAGTCATGTTGTTGATCGCCTGTAAACCCAAAGGTCATTCCCGCCGCGGTGTAGGGAACAAAGGTCCCCCCCTGATTGATATAAAGAGTCCTGGTGAACGGGAAAGCTGCCATGGCAGGGCTGGTCAGGTTCACACTGACATCGTAATGCATGGTGACTTGCGTACGCCCATTGTCATCATAATTCCTGACGGAAAAAGTGTAAGCCAGGGTCTCCCCGGGCTTGAAAGCGAGGGGATCGCCCGTCCATGCGCCCGGCACGTATTCCACCACCGGCCTTGCCACGCTCACGCTGGCGCTGCCGGCGATCGTGGTCCTGTAGCGGGAAAGGGAGACGCCTGTTGCCATCATTGTCAGCAGCAGCAGGTAAATTACCCAGCGGAGCGGCAGCTTTTTACGCGCCATAGGATTAGTCTCCTCCTTCCTTGTTTGTGGCGGGTTTCTTCCTGCCCCCGCGGATGATGAGGGGCACGGCAATCAGTAGAATCAATAAGGCGGTCAGCGTCAGCATTCCCTGGTTTGTCCTGAGAAACAGCACCAGCTGGCCCAGCTTGGGCACACGCAGGACCATCCTGCCCAGGACATTCTCTGTCGCCACCGGCGCGTCGTCGGTATTGTTGGCGTCACCCCGGGTGAGCGCGAAACCATCCTTGATGTCCAGCAGCCGGTGCGTGACCAGGCTTTGCCCGTCAATGAAGGTCACGATGTCGCCGGGCAGGTAGCTTTCCTGCTCCCGGATGATCAGCAGATCGCCCGGGTCGATGGCGGGCTGCATGCTGCCAGAGATGACCACCAGCTGCGAGTAGCCCAGGATGCCGGGCAACGCCTTGCCGGGGTTCAGCATCTGGGAGCCAAGCGACGCCAGCGCCAAGAGCAGCAGGAGTGCCAACAGCAGGTATACCGCCCTGTATATCTTTTGCCTGACGCGGCGAACGGACCTTCTCAAACGGAATTCGCCTCCGGCTGGGGGATGGTCTGAATGACGTTGACGCGCAGACGGTAATCAAAATCCTCACTCCGCGAGCCGATGGCGGTGTCCAGGGCATTGTCGGAGGGGTCCCACATCCACTGCAGGGTGTAGTAGCGCAGCTCGCCGGGCTGTATCCATACAGAGGGGATGAGGATCTCTTCGGCCGTCAGCCACTCGCCCCAACTTTCCTCGGTGCCGCGCAGGACATCGTCCCGCAGGCGGTAGCGCATGGGCAGTTTCAGGGCGCCGCTGATTTCCTCGGTCAGGGTGATGCGGCATTCCATAGGAAAGCGGTCCGGGTTTTCCACCACGAAGATGAAGCTGCCGCCGGAGCCGGGAGCCACGACGCTGACGCCGTTCCTGCTTGTGACGACCTGGTTGCCCAGCCGCTCGTCAAACAGGTGCACCTCTGTTTCGCGCTCCCACAGCTGATAAGCTTTCAAGCCGATGAGCTCCTCGCCTGACAGGGCGACGGCAAGCGTGCCATCCCCCAGGCTGAGCTGGAGCGCGGCCGACGAGGCGGAGGGCGCGGTGATGAGTTCATAGCTTCCGTCATCCTTGAGCGTCAGCGAGGCGGATTCCATCCGCTGTGTCTTGATGATCTCAAGGGCCGCTTCAACAGGCCGGGCGCCCTTTGGCGTGACCCTGAGGGTATACGCGCCCTGCTCAAGCTCTGTAAAAGCAAACGAGCCGGCATCGCTCGACGCCAGCACGCTGCCGCCCCGCAGCAGGCTGACGGCCGCATCGTCCGCGGTCTGCCCGTTACGGGTCAGCACAAAGCCAAACAGGCTCAGCCGGTCAAACAGCGTGGTGGGCGCCTGGGTAGGCCGCAGGGAGGATACCAGCACCCGGTTGACGGTCGTCGTCCCCAGTTCCCACTTCAGCCGATTGGACTCGCCGCGGCCGATCTGGTAGCCCAGGATGCCGGTGGTGAAGACGAGGAATGCCAGCAAGCCGGCGGCAAAGGGCCAGATGCTGCGATGCCGCTTACTGGTGGGAATGTTGGAAACGGGCCTAGCGGATGATGTTTGGGATTCAATGCTCACTGGCACGTCTCCTTTCCATTTAATCAGATGTCAGAGGAAGATACCGGCTCCGGCCGGATATGATAGGCCAGAGCCGGGATGCCTAATAATTAAGTCGTAGTGTGGGGATATTCTTACAAAACAGCAGCAGCACTACTGTTAGTCTGAACAGCCTCGAAAGTAGCGTTGAAAATGATGTCTGTAGAGTGGAGGGTTTCTCCATCTATTGTATCCTGAACATGTGCTTCAGTTGTTGCTCCAATAGGCCATTTCCATGTGACCGTAACCGATCCTGTTGCTCCATTAGTCTCAGCAGGAATACTAGTTGTAAAGCTCCCAGAAGTTGCTGTTTTAAAATCAAGAACTGCCGGAGTAGCTGTCAGACCTGAAGGAGTTACCGTAAAAGTCATATTTGCCGGGATAGTACCGCCAGACTTTGTAAGAGTAAGCGTTACATCATGGTCAACTTCAGTTCCATCTGTAGTATATGAAAGCACAAAACTTCCACTGGTACCGGGCGCAACACGTTTCGTAGGTGTCTGGTCAACGTCACCAATACCTGTCATTGTTTTGAACAAATCAAAAACCACAGTATCAACAACACCTGTCCCTTGATTAGTTGTTCCATCGGACAAGTTCGCTCTCCACCTCGCAACTTGTACAGTTCCCGTCCCAGTGACGGTGGTCACATACTTCGCAAACGTGCCGGAAACCAAAGACGCGGTGACCAGGGTGAGGGCCAGCGCCAGCAGGCCGAGTTTGAGGATGCGGTTCTTTTTCATAATCTTTCTCCTATTTTTTATTGTGGGCTTGCGCCCGGGGACGCTGTAGGTAACAGGGGTCAGGTCAGCTGTTGTCCGCTCCTCCTTTACTGTCCGGGCCCCTTTCGAGACTCCCGCTATCGTGCAGCCGCTGCTTCATACGGGCCAGCTCTTCCTCCAGCAGCAGGGATTTGGCTTTCTCTTTCCCGTCCGCCCGCCGCCTGCGCAGCAGGTCAAACAGGAAGAACAGCATCAGGGGCACGCCCGCCGCCAGCATCAGGCCCATGGGGGTCTGCAAAAACATCGCGGCGTTGCCCAGGCCGGGCAGGATCCATCGCAGCTTGCCCTCCACCAGGTCCCCGGTGGGCATCACGTTGTCCTCGACGTTGTTGGCGTCGCCCTTGGTGACAAAGGCAAGCTGTCCATTGGTCTGGGTGATTGACTGGATGCGGTGGGTGATGACCGAGGCCTCGCCGTAACGGTAGGCGATCACGTCGCCCGCCGCCAGCATTCCGGGCTCGGTCTCTTTAGTAATGATCAGGTCGCCGGTCATGATGCCGGGCTCCATCGAGCCCGAGAGCACGATGAAGGGCTTGTAGCCCATGAAGTCCGGTATCTCCTCGGGCTGGGTAAAGGACTTCACGATGAGGGTCACATTGATGATCAGCAGGGGGATGAGCACTACGCACAGCAGCACACCGATGATTGTCCACAGCTTGTGTAGCCTTCGTTTCCTGCCGCGTGACCCTGCCACCTCATGCCCTCCATCACCTGTCAGTGCCAGGCGAACCATTCCGCCGTGTCATCCCAAAACAACCATTGTATGATACCAAAGAAATAGTATAATAAACATGTACTACAATTAATGGGCCGAAAGTATACTTTTGAGGAGGA
>CAZPBJ010000013.1:0-54461 GCA_964584685.1 uncultured Christensenella sp.
CACGGCCGTCAAGGCCCTGGACGGCAGGGCGCTGAAGAACAGGGAGTTCACCTTCACCCTGGACGAAACCTTCACCCTCATCGAGGAGCGGGTCAACCCGCTGGACGGCACGAGGACCTTTGTCCCGGTGATGTATGCTTCCAGGCTCCAGACCAAGGCAAACGGCCGGGACGGAACCGTCGCCTTTGATCCCGTCCGCTACACGGCAGACGACATCGGGGGCGTGTTCACCTATGCGGTGACGGAGATCGCGGGATTTGAGGCGGGGATGGCCTACGATCCGATGGTGATGACAGTCACGGTGATCGTATCCGACAACGGGAACGGGCGGCCTGTGGCGACGGTGTTCTATCCCGACGATGTCACCTTCAACAACAGCATTGTTCCCCTGGCCATCCCGCAGGCCTTTGAGGCAAGTGTGGACCTGCAGGGGAGGCCGCTTGAGGAAGCCGAGTTCACCTTCCAGCTGCTGGAGGGTGGGGAGGTGCTTCAGGTCACCTCCAACGGCGGGGACGGGAAGATTGTCTTTGACGACGTCATGTTCACCGCCGCGGACATCGGGACCACACGGCGCTTCATCATCCGGCAGGTGCCGACAGATCTTCCCGGCGTGACCTATGACCCGATGGAGATTCAATACAGCGTGACCGCCGAACCCGATCCCAGCGGCATTGGCGCGCCGATGCTGACGGTCCCCAACCCGGAGGATACAACATTCAACAACTTCTTCGCGGCGCAGGGAGAAATCCTTATCTCCTTTGACGTTACCCTGGAGGGCCGCACGATCAAGAACGGCGAGTTCAGCTTTGAACTGTCCCGGGACGGGACTGTCCTGCAGACCAGGCGTAACGGCAGGGACGGAAAGGTCTCCTTTGATCCCATCGACTACACTGAAGCTGACGCCGAACAGACTTTCAGCTATGCCATCAGGCAGCTGCCAGGCACTGAGCCCGGCATGGATTACGATACGGCCATCAAGGCGGCGGATGTAAGCGTAAGCCTGGAGGGAGGGCTGCTGAAAACGGACGTCGTTTACCCCGCCGGCACAACGTTCGCCAACCGCTTCACGCAGCAGGTCACCGCCCCCATCCTCTCTGCCGTCGACGTGGACAAGACCGCCATCACGCCAGGGGATGCCGTCACCTTTACGCCCAGGGTCTCCGGAGGCGTGAAGCCTTACAGTTACCATTACGTCCTGTACCGCGACGGAGCGGTCGTCAAGGACATCGGCTGGCTGGATGCCGCTGAGCGCAGGTCGCAGCTGGGCACCCCGGGCGCGGTGCAGATGCAGGTCACGGTGAAGGATGCCAAGGGCAATCTCAGCCTGGCTGTGATGAGCCCGGTAGTGACCGTCAAAAAGCCCGCCTGGACACCCATGGACCTCAGCGGCAGATGGAATATCTCCGTCGTGGTGACCGGTAAAACGGGTGAAGCGAGCGATCCGGTCGGCACGGTTTACCAGATGCAGGTAGACGTGCAGATGAAGGACAGCAGCACGGGAACCGCAACGTACTACTTCAATAATTTTTCCGGTACAACGGGTACCCTTACATACAGCAACGAGACCGTTACAATGGGCATTTCCAGCGAGTGGAACGACGACACCTTCAAGGGAAGCGTACAGATAAAGGACGGCGCCGTCACGATGTCGGGAACCTATCATGAATCCAGTCCAAAGAGAAATCTGAGCTATTCGGGCACCTTCACGGCAGTGAAGGCTGAGTAGGCGGGTTTAGCCAGTGCCGTATAAACGGCAGAAATCTTCGCATACTGACGATGTCGGGGAGGGCGTCATCTTGAAACAAATGACTTCGGTGCTGATGGTATTGATCCTTCTGTGTGTTGTTTCCCCCTTGTCCGCCCACGCCGAAATAACCCCCCTGCCCGCTGCCTTGCAGGAGTGGATGAGGGATTTTCAGGCCTCGTACCTGGACAGCGACCCAACGATCCTCAAACCCATCGTACCCGTTCCGGGTTGGAACCTCTATGCGGGAGGGGACTGGACCATCCAGTACCCGCCCGGCTGGTCGGTGCTCAGCGGCGACGCCCTGTCTTGCCTGGCTTGCGATGCCAGGCAGCTGGCATGCTATGACTATGTGCAGATGCAGTCTTTCCTGCTGCCGCTGTCCCGCGATCAGGTGGGGGTCTACGCGTTCAATCGGGTCGCGGGTGAGACACCTTTTCAGGTGGAAGGCACGTTTGAGAAGAACATCCTTCCCCAGCTGATGCTCACGCCGCCAAGCGGGATATCGCAGGTCTGGTTTGTCCGCTGGCAGCACCCGCAGGGCGGCAACATGTTCACCATGCTGCAGGCCGTTCTCCTGTCCTATTTCAACAGCTTCGCAGGCGGGAGTTCTTCCGCTTCCTGGTCCTCCTGGACAGCGCCGGAAGAGGAGTTTGTTGCCCTGGCCCAGTCGGTCTTTTTCCCCATGTACTATTCCTCCACCTACACCATCCCCGGAAGCGGTGAGAGCGACAGGGACGGGGACGGATACCCCGACAGCGAAGACAGCTATCCCGACGACCCGAATCTGCACTGAGCGCGGGCAGTCACCGATTTAAGGTATGGTTCCTCCATAGTTCGAAGATCATTGAATCACCTGGAACGAAGTTTCCCCGACGGTTTGCCCGTTGAAGAAGTAAAGGATGGTGTATTTCCCCGGCATCATGCCGCTCTGATACGTGCTGCAAGGCCAAGGTCTCCAGAAGATAGACATTACACGACCAGCGAAGGCCCGCTGTTCCCCCTTTTCCGGGCTAAACCGGCCGAAAAACGCTACATGTTTACGCCCATGAACCTTTCTCTTGATAAAGAATACCGCTATCCGCTGATTGACAGTTCTCGGCAGGTTGTGGGTGAAGCCAAGGTGGTGGTGCGAAACGGGATGACAATCGTTACGTATGAAGTCATCAGCGGGTCGATGTTTATGAGGAGGACGAGTTGAGCACCTTCTTCCCCGACATCCTCAACGTGCCTTCCATCGAGCCATCCAAACCGCAGGATGTCAAGCTGAAATTCGGCTATCCCTACAGCATTGCGACCTGTCTGAACAGTGATTCAAGAACCGCGATTTTCTATTAACCATTTTCTGAGGATTGGCCAAAGATGAATGCTGACAATGAAACACATGGAACAGCTCAGAAAGGCGCTTTTCACATCCTGATGGCCTTGCTGGAACTGATCCTCATGGCAGCAGCCGTCGTTTTGGACCTGCTCATCCCATCTCTTTTAATTGTGCTGATCGGCGTAATGTTCGTCCTCATCCGAAAGGAGAAGATGTCAGTCGCCGGACCGCCAAAGCACATTACGCTTGCGCGATTTATCCTCCTGATGTTTGGTTGGGCGCTGATGTGGACAGTGGTGCAGTATAGCATCATCCTGCCGGCGCAAAACCATCTGTTCACCGGCTCGCGCAACGTGGATGCCTTCGCTTCGCTTGAGGGAAACCTGCCCAATCTGCTCGGTATGCTGCTTGCTTCCTGGCTACTAGCAGCGCTTGGCGAGGAATTCGCTTACAGGGGCTTCATGCATAACAGGATAATCACGCTGTTCAGAAGCCAGGCGCTGGGCAACATAGCCGCGGTTGGCATAACCGCAGCGTTGTTTGGGGCAATCCATACCGAACAGGGAATAATCGGCATGGCGGCCGCTGCGGTGGACGGTGTGTTTTTCTCAGTCATACGCTTGCGATATAGAAGCGTGTGGGCATCTGTCCTGGTCCATGGGTTCCTGAATACCATAGGTTTTGTCGCTTTCTACATTGCGGGACCGCTTTATGGCCTGTGGTAGCCTCAAGAGATGAGATAGTCCAAACATACAATATAGCTGTAATTCAGCAATAACGAAACAAAGCCTAAGGAGTGGCGTCCAATCTCTTTCATCCCGTCTGGCAACACGACGCTGCGTAAAGACGCGCATCCCTCAAAGGCACCTTGCCCGATAGAGAGCGTAGCCGCGGGCAGGGCGATCCCATCCAGGCTGACGCAGCCGAGAAAGGCGCTGTCTCCAATTGACTTCAGACCGGGCGGCAGGCCGATTGTCTTGAGGGCAAGGCAATCCCCAAAGGCTTCCGTACCTATCGCAGTTACCTTTTCAGGTAAAGTGATCTCCTGAAGATTTTTACACCTACCAAACAGGTAGTCGGCGATTTCCAGGAGCCCCGGCGGCAAATCGATACCCTGAAGGGATATGCAGTCTGTAAACGCCCAGGTATCAATTGTTTCAACGGTCGGGGGTAAAATGATGCTGCTGAGCGAGCCGCAATTGGCAAACGCGGCTGAGCCGATTTTCACTATTCCGTTTGGCACGCTGAAAGCGCTTTCCCCGATCCCTGCCGGGCAGGCAACAAGGACGCCGTTTATCTTGTCGATCAACGCGCCGCCAATGCCGGTGAATTTCGCGTTCCCGGCATCAACCGCAATTTCACTGAGCCCCGTGCACCCAAAGAAAGCGAGCTGGCCTATTGTGTCCACGTTGCCGGGAATCGTCATCTTTTCAAGGCCCGCGCAGCCTGAGAAGGCCATTTCCCCGATTGACACGATGGCGGTGTGAAGCCTCACTTCCTTGATGGCGGTCATGTTTTCAAATGCCTTGTTTCTTCCAGGCCCCCCTTGCTTGCCGACACCAGCGCGGGCAAGGCCCAAAGGCCCTTGATACAGGCCGTCAGGATCAGGGCAGCCCAGGCGCGGAATGTTTTATGATAATTATCAAATCACCGGATGATTTCCGTTTTCAGCAAGTTTTCCGCCGCGTACTGCTGTGCGTAGGATTCGTTCCTGACCTGCAGGATGATTTCGCCTTCCCACACCGTAAAGGCATCTTTGCCGATAGACACAACCGATGAGGGGACGGCCAGCTTTTTCAGCCCCCCGCAGTTCCTGAAGGCATCCGCGCCAATCTCCGTGAGGCCGTCGGGCAATGTGATCGTCTTGAGGTTCCCGCAGTTCATGAAAGCGGCATGGCTGATCGATTGGACCGTCGCGGGCAACGCGTAGCTGTCCTTTGGCCCTGCGGCAGGGTAATGCAGGAGGATGCTTTGCTCTTTGTCAAACAGGACCCCTTCGGGAGAAGAGAAATACGCGCTGGATTCATCGACACGAAACGACTTCAGGCTGTCGCAGAACCTGTAGGCATAGGGCGCAATGTTTTCGACTGATGTGGGGATATACACCTCCAACAGACTGCGGCAGCCGTTGAAAGCGCCCGGCCCGATCGTCTTCAGCCCATTGGGATACACCGCGTCCCGGAGTTTTTCACAGCCATAAAACGCGGACTCGGCGATGGCCGTCAGGCCTTCCGTCAAGGTGACGCTTTGCAGGGCGCTGCCCGCAAAGGCACGCACGCCAATCGTTTGCACATGCTCGGGCAGGACATACCCGCTGCCGGCCCGATTGCCCGGATAGGCAATGAGCGTCTGTGCCGCGGTATTGATCAGCACGCCGTCAAGCGACACAAAAACCACATTTGCGCTGTCCGCTTCGATCGCTTCAAGTCGCTTGCAGGAAGAGAACGCGGCGTCGCCGATCGCGGATACCAGAGCGGGGATACGGATGGATACAAGGCCATCGCAGCCAACAAAGGCCCATTTTCCTATCGTTTCCAGGCTTGGGGGCAAGGCGATCGCGGTCATGGCCTTGCAGCTCCAGAAAGCATAGTCACCAATGGCTTTCAAGCCCTCGGGCAGCGTGACACTTTTCAGGAAATCACACTTGTAGAAGGCCTTCTCGCCGATGGCGGCCACGGGCAGCCCGTTGAAGGTATCCGGAACTTGGACCTCTTCAAGCGAGCCCTTGCACTTGACCAGCGCCAGGGCTGACGCGTCGGGAAGGGGTGAAAAGTCGAACAGGTCCGCGGGGCCGGCCTTGCCGGCCAGCGTGGAAGGCGCGGGAAACAGGGCAATCACGAGCAGAAGGGCGATGAACAGCGCGGCTCTTTTCATATTGTTCCCTCCAATACGGGTTTACGATGCCTGAACAGACGATGCGTGCCGATGTGATAATTCTGACATCTACGTTATATACCTGCTATATGGCGCAGTCAATAACCCGCATAGCACAAACACTGCAAACGGCGTTCCCCTTGACTGCCGGACGGCCGGGTGATATATATGGATTGAAAATGACATCGCCCGACCGACCTTGATCCCTTCTGCGGACTGCCGCCCAGGAGCATATTCATCCTGCCCCCGTGCGGGGAGACATTGAAAGGAAGTGCCCGTATGCGCTTTATCGCCAAGGCGCCCGGCAGCAGCAGCCGATGGGATCCGGCTGCCCGCGCGCGCCCGCTTGCCGCCCTCGCGCTGGCGGCCCTCACCCTCCTCCTTGTCCTGCTGCCGGTCAGGCCGGCCTCTGCCACTGAGGTCCAATGGGTGCTCAGCCAAACCCTTATCAACCCCGATGAGGTCCCGCGCGAGTACTACGGCGGCGGGAAGACCCCGGGCTTCTTCGAGGAGGAGCGCTTCAAGGACATGCAGATGGTCTACGGGGTAAGCGCGGCCGGCTTCACGGTGAAAGACCGCTGGCAGGACCGGGAGTACATCGCCTGGGACCTGAGCCTCAGCTGCGGCTTTGACGCGCCGGAGACAACCCTGGTCCCCGGAAACCCTTACGAACTGAGGGCCGGTTTCTCCCACAGCGGCACGATGGCCGAACCGCACCCCGGGCTTGTGTTCACCTATTACAGCCCGGATTTCGTCTTCGATCCCAAAGAGCCGCTGATCTATTCCCCGTCCGGGCAAGGCGCGGGTGAATCCTTCAAGGCCTGGACCTTCACGGCTCCGCCGGCCACGCCGGGCGCCGCGATGGCGATCCATGCGGGCCTGTGGAACGCCCCCGTCTGCACGGTCATCTGGCACTACGAGGCAAAGGCCGCCGCGTCAACGGGGAATGAGGTCATCAACCCCGACTGCACCATCAATGAAGCCGTTTTTGACAAGGATTGGATGAAGTATTCGGACATTGATGAGCGCATCGAGTTGAAATCCCGCAGCTGGGAAGCGCAGCAGGTGGCTTTGATCTCCCGGAAGATCGGGGACCTGGAAGGCGAATCCCTGCGGCTTCAGGCAGAAATCATCCTCAACGGGCAGGTCCGCAGGGAAGCCAGGGAGCTCAAAAAAGCGCTTGTGGGCACGCTGAAGAAGAACCTGATCAAGAGCCTTTTCCGCCTCTCCATCCTGACCGCCGACGCGGTCAAAACCGGTTACGACCTGGGCACGACCTACGCCAGGCTGTTCACGCTCGAAGCGGTCGAGTCCCTGCCCGACGCGCTGGAGAAAGTACAGGACGTGACGGAAGTCGTCGGCGGGCTGATGCCGGAAGGCTCGCAAGCGGTCAACGCGGTGGGCGAATACGCCGGGGACGTGAAAACGGCCATGGACCTGCTGACGGCTTCCGATGAAGAGACGGCCGTCATCCTGCTGGAAGGGGCCCTGGACAAGGCCGAGGAGAAAGCGGGCGAGATCCTCCCCTCCTGGGACACGGTGCCGCTGAGCCCCCAGGACATCGGCATCCTGGAAAGCCAGTTCCTGCACAATCAGGCGCTGGACGAATTCCTTGAGGATAGCTATGCGCAGGACAGGCTGAGGAGCGCCCGGGTCAGGAACGGTATCCCCGGGGAAATTGAAGGCCTGAAGGAAGAACTGGCCCTGTGGGAGGGAAAGGAAAAGCAGCGGGTGCGGGAGATGCTGATAGCCGAGTGCAGGGAAAAAGATTAGCGTTTCCCCGATCTCCCGCTGAGGGCGCCGTACAGCAGATAGGCCAATAGGGCGCTAATGAATCCCGCTATGCCTATCGTGACATAGTTCAGCGTCGTTTTGGTAACGATCAGCAGCCCTATCGCCAGCGCCAGGAGGATGAGGGTCAGCAGGTATATTTGCCATGGACGCCCTCGTTTGACCTGTTTGATGTCCGCAAGGGATGAGCCGCACTTGCGGCAGGCTGCCCTGTCCGCCGGGTTTTGCGTTTTGCATTTTGCGCAGATTTTCACGTTCATACGTTCACATTCCTTTCTGCCATGGCTTGTCGGCTGACTATGTCTTCATGCCGCAATTTGTGCCTTCCGCCGGTCCGCGCGGAAGGTTTCCTATTCAAACTGCATCAGCCTCACTGTATCAAGCAGCCGGCCCCATGTCAATGCGTCGCAGGGCTTTGCGCCCGGGGTATAATGAATGGAACGAATATCCGCCCGCCGCCGCAAGCTGAAAGGAATGTAGCTATATGAACCGCAGATCAACGGCAAAACACCATCGAGTACTTCCCCTGGTCCTGTGCGCCCTGCTTCTCTTGTCAGCCGCGGCGCCCCATGCCCTGGCCGCCCCCGACGCCTCCGGCTACGCCCGGGTGTATGAGCCGCAGACCTCCCTGCCGCTTGCGGCAACGGTGCTGTGGCAGGCGGGCACGGACGCCCTGGCCGTCGCCGGTGAGGAAGTCAGGCCGTCGTCGGCGCTGGTTTACCTGGACGCTTCGCTGCGCGTGCTGACCGTGGCCGGCGAGCAAATCGCCCCGACCCTTGCCGAATACCTGCGCGATACCGCTTCCGCCATGATCCCGGCGCTGTATCTGAGGGATGAGACGGCGGCCTCCGCGCTGCATGACTTCCTCAAGGACGGCAGTTACAGGGATATCTTCGTCGCGGCGGGGTACAAGGACGCCGCGCTGATCAAACGGCTGGCCGGCCTGCCCCACATCCGTGGCCTGGTCGACTTTGGCGGCATGGAAAGCGCTGACGAAGCCGCGCTGCTGCAGATCATCCAGACCACCAACGCAAACGGCGCCAAGGTCGCCCTCCTCCCCCAGGCGCTGGCCACCCATGACAATGTGCGCTTTTTGCAGGGCAGGTTCATCACGGTATGGGCCTGGGCGGACAGCGGCCGGGCCTCCCTCATCGGCGCCCTCACCCGCGGCGTCAACGGCTTGGCGGTGAGGGATTACAGGGCCGCCTATGACGCCATCGGCTTCTTCAATGACGACGCGCCTGTGCTGCTGCGCCCGCCCTTTATCGCCGGCCACCGCGGCATGCCCAGCGAGTTTGCCGAAAACACGCTCATGAGCGCCCAGGGCGCCTTTTCGGCCGGCGCCGATGTGATCGAATGCGACATCTACATCAGCCGCGACGGGCAGCTGTTCATCAACCACGACCTGTCCCTCAAGCGGCTGTTTGACCGCGGGGATATCCGGGACAGCGAAAGCCTGACCCTGGCGGAGCTGCAAAGCATCCCCTTCTCCTTCAACGGCGCAAACGGCGTGCCCGCCGCCAACAACCAGCCCGCGGCCAAATCCCGCTATGGTACGATCCGGGAAGACAGCTCCCTGCGCATCCCGACCCTGCGGGAATACTTTGAAGCCTTCAAGGACACGGACATCGTCTATTTTGTGGAGATCAAGTCGCACAAGGCCGCCGTCGTGCCGCTGCTCAGGGCGCTGTGCGAAGAGATGGACGCAACCGGCCGGACGGTGGTCATCACCTTCAATACCGAGATCCTGGACGCCATGAAGCGCCAGTGGCCCGAAATGTCCGTTGGCGCGCTGGGCACCGAAGGCGCCAACCTGGGCGACGGCCGGCCCGGCTTCATGGATTACGGCGCGGTCGCGGCCGCTGAGGGCAATGAAGGCGCCCTTGCCCTGCTGTGCCGCGTGCTGGAACCATACAACGCCACCTACAACCCCAAGAGCAATTTCACCTACGCCATGGCCGCGGCCGGCCGCCACCGCGGCCTGACCGTCTGGCCCTGGACCTACAACGATCCCAAAGCCTTCGCCAACGCATACCTCAAGGGCGTGTATGGCCTGACCACCAACTTCGCCTGGTGGGCCACCGACCTGGTCACAAGGGTAACAGCGCGGGACGCTACGCTGGCCGTCGGCGAGGCGGTCCCCCCGCCGCGGCTCCTCACCCAAAGCGGGGAGAGCGCAGAGGCGCAGGGGCTGACCCTGATGACGCTTGAGGGGGACGCGGTTAAGGACGGCAAGGCGGTGAAGGCCGGGGAGGCCATGATGCTGTGGCGGGAAAAGCGAAGCCTGATCCTGGATGGGAAAACGTATGGGGATTATTACCTGTATTCGGAGCCGTTCACGGTGAGGGTGGAGTAGGCGACGATAGTCTGCATGAATGATGAAGTATCAGGATAGCTTGTCAGGCAACAAAGCTGACAGCGTATTCATGACCATTTCATATGTGATCTGCGCAGCATAAGGAAATTGTTTCCTGTAGGCATCCCACAAGTCACCCAGTGCTTTGCTGTCATTGATCATACGGATCAGAAAGGAGATATCACTAATCTGCTCCAGGGTTCCCCGATGGGCAGATGTCGCAGATAATGCATTGAGAAATAAAGCCTTATCATACCTCTGCGACGTGCAAAGGATATACATATCGTAAAAGTCCCTTGGGCGTGTGCTGAAAACGTTGCGTCGCAGGATGGTTTCCACCTTTTCAGCCAATATGGTCTCAATGTTGTATGCCCATAGATCAAAGGACAGCCCTTTATCAAACAAGCCGATGAAGGTATGGCTGGTTGCATAAGGCGTGATGACATCACCTGTGGTAACGTCGATTGAAAGCGGAGTTAGGATAGTATCTAGTTTTGCGTTTAGCATAACGCGGTATCCACCATATTCATCATCATCCCTGATGGGTGTGATGCTTTGAATAGCAAAGGTTATTTCGTCCCCGGTGCTAATGCTGCATATTTCAAGAAATGCGGTCCGGATGCTGTCCGGGGTTAACGACAGATTCTTTAGTGTTGTATCCATATCCATGGTGGCCCGATTATCCAATCCGATGATCGAGGCTACTAAAAGTCCACCTTTTAGAACAAATCTGTCCTTGTACCCTGACACCGAAAGCCGAAGAAGCAGCCGCTCAAACATATAAGTTTGAAGGATCACCTGCGCGGGAATCCCTTTGAGTACGCCAAGATTCCTTATCTTTGCTTTCAGGCTGTCCGTTCTTCTGCTCATAACAATCCCTTCAAATACCCTCTGACTACATTCGTAACGCCAAAGGCCTCCGCATAGATGCTCAGCTTCACCAAGTCTTTATGGGGGCCTGCCGCGTACATCTTGAGCGCGGGCAGCAGCGTTTCCTCCGCGATTCTGCCCCTGCTGCGGATAACGTCGCAGATCGTGCGTTCCGGGCCATAAGCCGGGACAAGGTTCCCCATCGTTGTCTTCAGCATCGTTTTCCCCATCCCGTGCAAGGCATCCCTGACATAGTATATTTTGCAGTGTTCCCTGACAGACGCGATCAACGTGCCGGAACTTGGAATCGTGACCGTATGCACAAACGGCGTCCTTTCAGACAAGCCGTTGAGGAAAAGAGCGCTTTCATGTGAAAAGATGATGAAGTTGGAGCGTTGGCTAAGCAATAACATCTCATCGCCAAGTTCAGTGGCAAACACATACTGCCCGGCAGCCAGACGGGATAAAAGGCCTTCCTTGTACAGCTTTGACAGCATAGCCCTGGACACGCCGCTATTTGCTGCAGCTTTTGTCCGGATCATGCCATTGTTCTGACCGGCAATCACTTCCAGGCTGTTGATGATATCTTGCCGCTGCATATTGCCACACCTCTTTCATTGACAATCACATCGAAATGATAGCTGGTTTCGATTCATTTGTCAACAGAGACGAAGGAACAAGACTCGGCTTCTTATATTCTCACAAACGGTCAAGTATCTCCCTGACGCTGTCAAACGTATAGGTGGGCCTGAAAGCACCGCGCACGCATTGAACCGTATGTTCTTTTCATTCTCCGTCAGGGTCACCATTGATTTGCTTCAGCTGGTCTGCCGTCTGCATCAGCGCTTTGATATAGCGGTCGTAGTCGGATTCATACAGCCGATCCTGAAGGATGCGATACTTTTCAAACTCTGTCTCAGCGTGCACTTTGGCAATCGCCGCGCTTACTTTGCCCGCGTCTTTCAGCAGTCCATATTCAAACAGCTCGATGAAAGCATCCAGCCGCCTTTCCCAATCCTGCATGGAAAGGGGAATGCGGCGCTGAGTCATGCTTTCGGCATAGTCAAGATAAGCAGTTACCATACGGTTTAGCTGGGAAATTTCGAAATCGGACAGGTAATTCTTCGCGACCACCACATCCGCCTTCTGGATCTTCCCCTCAGGTGCATCCTGCCAGGTGGTCAAACCCATCCTCTGCCTGGTGCTGTCTGCGCGCTCAACAATCAATTCTGCTGCAGTATGACCGTGTATGGCATAATGCATCCTGTTCTGCACTGTGGCGTAGAAGCGGCGGGTAGAGTTGGAATACCTGTCATAGTCAATGGCCGTGGCGTACAAGTCAGTCACCTTCTGGTAAAACATCCGCTCGCTGGCACGAATCTCGCGGATACGCGCCAATTGCTCTTCAAAGTACTTTTCGGTCAGCAGGGTGCCCCGCTTAATCCGCTCATCATCCATCACCCAGCCTTTGATGGTATATTCCCTGGCAATCTGGTTCACCCACTTGCGAAACTGTACTGCCCTTTCAGAGTTTACCTTAAAGCCGACTGCGATAATCATCTGCAAATCATAATGGTTTGTTGCATAGCTTTTTCCATCGGCGGCAGTTATCCGAAAATTTCGGATAACTGAATCCTCCTGAAGCTCGCTGTCCGCGAATACTTTCTTGATGTGGTAATTAACAGTGCGCACATCCACATCATATAGCAACGCCATCATTTTCTGGCTCAGCCAGATGTTTTCATCTTCATAGCGCATTTCCACACTGTCTATATCCTCGCCGGTGGAGGCTACAAAGGTAAGGTACTCTGCAGCGGAGCTGCGTAATGTAAGACGGCTGCTTTTATCATTATCTGTCTGCTTTTTCATGTGCTGACTGTCCCTTCAGTTCCGCTGATTTTTCTGATCGTATCATAGACCCAGTCTGTAGATTTCGCTGCCTCTTTCAGGAGGATCGACTTTTCCGTTTCGCTGAGTCTGGCGGAGAGTGTTTGCATGATGTCAGGTGTCAAGTTATTCCTTCCAAGCGTTTTTAGCGCCTGCACAACAAGAACGGTCGTATAGGACAGCCCCGTAATCTCCTTGTTTGTGCGGTGCTTGAATTCAATCCTGGTGGTATTCCATTCATATGTCTTGTAGGGACCATCACTGATATAGGTCCAAACAGCTGAAACCTGGGTAGACAGGCCCAATAGGTTCAAAGCAGTGTTTCCGCCGGGAGCGATGGTCCATTGATAATTGCGAGCAAGAGCCTTCGCCACGGCATCCGGATCGGTGGCAACATATTCTTGCAGCAGGCCGCTGAACTTTGGTTTTTCATAGATCCCATTGAGTACCCGCCTGATGACACCATCCTGTGTCAGCCGATTCAGGTTTCTTCGGATGATCTCAGTGTCTGCAATATCGGCAAAGTCAGCGCTGATGAACACTGTTCCCTCCATAGATTTCTCAATACGATGCCGAATTTGTCCGGCATAACTCCCAGTCATCCTGTTCACTCCCTCTTGTCCCGAATACTATATAATATTCGGGACAAATCTGCAATATGGCCGGGGACATTATTAATACTCCTGCATTTTGATCAGCATGAATGGCGCAGTCTGACGACGCTCACAAACAGTCAAGGATCTCCCTGACACTGTCAAACGTATAGGTGGGCCTGATACCCCCATGCACGATATCATCCAGCTTCGCTTCACCGCTCAGCACGCATACGCTGGCAACGCCGGCATTGTTGCCGGCGGCGATATCCGTATACAGGCGGTCGCCGATAACGACCGTTTCTTCTTTGCTCATGCCAAACCGCCCGCGCACGATATCAATCATCGTTGGCTCCGGTTTGCCGATATAGACCGGCTTTTTGCCCGTGGCGTTCTCCAGCATGATGCACATCGAGCCGCAGTCGGGCACAAAGCCAAAGCTGACGGGGCATGTCAGGTCCGGATTGGTGGCGTAGTAGGGCAGATCCCTCAGCAGGATCTCGCAGGTATTGCGAAGCTTCGCGCTGGTCAGCTCCGTGTCATACCCCACCAGCACCACGCCGACATCGTCCGCCACCCTGTCGGTCACCGATATCCCGGCTTCCCTCAGTTCGCCCAGCAATGACCGGGTTCCCTGGCAATAGACGAGCTGCCCGGGATGCCGCTGCTTCAGCAATTGGATCGCCGCCTGCGCGGAGGTAAAAAAGTGCTCCGGCTTCGCGTCAATGCCCATGCGCCTGACTTTCGCGATATAGTCGGTGACAGATTTGGAGGAATTGTTGGTGATGAACACATACCGCCCGCCCATTTCCCCGATCTTGTCCAGAAATTCAAGGGTGCCCTCAAATAAGCGGTCTTCCTCATAGATCGTCCCGTCCATGTCCAGGAGGAAGAGCCTTTTGCCGCGCAAACCGGACGCGTCAGCGCCAAATCGATCCAGATAAATGCTCATGTGCTTTTACAAGTTAATCCCTTCATGTTCATTGCTTTTTCACAGCAAACTGATCCTATTTCAATAAAAGTCTCGCCCTCTTTTGAATTTGCTGCTCGATCATCATCAGGCGTTTTTCCGGCAGATTATATTTGGGGTGTCTTTTAAATGTGAACTTAAGCAAATGCCGCAGCTGTTCATGGTTTGTAGCGGTCATAACACTTTTCGCGGCGCCGATGAAGTCATCATAAACCCGCGGCATAAGGGACGCGATATACTTTTCCAGATGATCCGCAGTATCCCAATCATCCCCTCCCGCGAGATTGAACAAGGCATTGCCGTGGTCAAACAGCGGCGCCGGGGCAGCGATCTGATTGGTATGGTTATCGACCAGGAAACCGAAATTTCCATAGTGGCGGTCTGTGTTGCAGATAATTGCATCGAATATCATCATGCTGTGCAGGGCCTCAGTGTATGCATTCCCCAGCTTTTTATGGTAATTTTCCACGGCAGTAAAGCCGCCGCTTGTTATGATACTCCCCACCGGCATGAAGGAATAATCCTTGCTCGTAAACAACTCGCAGCTTGAGCAGAGATTCCCCTTCCATTTGGACAAGTTGTACGCTATCGCGTTAACGCCCATGGCCCCGGCGACCTGTGCCGCATAATACTCTGAGAATGGCTCATTTCCCGTGTTGGATGCGCCTGATGTCCCGCCTTTGTAAAGCAGCACCTTTCCGTTTAGCCGCCGCCAGCACTTGGGCAGCATGCCGTTGGTTGTGAATTCCGGGCTGGATGCCAGGGATGACCGGATATTGCTGCCCAAGCCGGTGAAAGCGACATAGGCAAGAATCCGGCTCAGGTTGTTGTCATACAGATTATACTTTGCAAAGACACCTTCAAATCCATCGGCTACGACCCAATAGCAGTCAGTCAAAGAAAGTCCCTTGCATACGGAAATGATGTTCATCGGCCGGTTGATGCTCAGGCCGCATTTTGCCAGAAAAGCATGGACATAGGCACGATTTTGCGGGATGGCGCGTCGCCTGATCCATCTGTCCAATCCTTCGGGTGTCAGCTTCAGGTCAAGCGGCAGCAGTTCCTTTTTTTCTTCATTCACCCAAACGATTTCTGCATCATTACCGCCGGGATCGGCCGAAGCATTGAATTTAAGCAGCGGCGTATCGAAGTGTTTCAGAATGAATGCCATGTGCGCCTCCCTGTCATTGGGTCCTTTGTACTGCATGCGCTGTTTGTTGATGCATCGCGGCATCACAGGGTCAATCCCCGAATCCCTTCGTTTGCGAACTACGCCGGGCATAGCGGCTTTCCTTCAGCGGTTCTTCCGGTCTTTTGAATCTTACGGTGGGAAACAATGGCTGTCAATCGCAGGAATGTCAGGATTCACGCTAATCAAGGGGGGACACATGGATCCGTTTATACCTATACTATAGGCTCCGTATGAATGTTTCAAAAGCCTGAACAATCTCATTCTTATGCTCAATCAGCCGCTTGAAGGTGATGTAATAGTATCCTTCCGGGCGTTCATATGGGATGTTTTTCTGATTTGGAATCAAATGTCCTCTCATGTCTTCCAGCAGCTTGTCCGCGATCGCTTTGGCGTAGTCCGTTTGCTCCAGAAACGCATAGAAGCTCTTTGGCTGAATCGCCGCGGTTTCGCCATCATGGAACAGCATCAGGCATTTCAAGGTCTTCCGGTAGCGTTCAGACGTAAATCGATGCCGAAATCCGCAGTGCCGGGGTTCATCGTAAAGCCCAGGTCTTCCATATCATTCGCGAATGCAATCATATCCTCCGGGGAAACATGCTTCAATTTAGTATTGCTTGCCCATTCCTCTATATCCCTATATCTGGGTTTTGTGCTCCTTGCGCGTACGGATTCAGGCTGAGTAACTGATTCCTCCGGATCCGTCTGCAAGCTCCCTGCCTGCGCGGTTTCATAAAGCGTTCTGGTGATAATGCGCGTTTTGGTCGTCAGCTGCGGCACAATGAGCCGGCTTCCATCATCAAGCTGATATATTTCCAGCTCACAAAGGGCGAACTGATAGTGCATTCCCTTATACACAGCAGATGGATACGCGCGGACGCAAATACGCGCCCATGCGTACCAGAAATACCGGAAACCCTCTTCCGCCTGTGGATGAGGCCCTGAGCCCTTGATCCATATAGGTTTTTGAGGCCATGGTTTCTGGTACGCGCCGTACCGGAAATGTACCGGAAATACCAATAATTCCCCCGAACATCAAACAAGCGGTGTGTCGGATGGATCCGGCCCGCCCAGGGACGGGCTGACGCAAATACATGCCCATGCGTACCAGAAACACAGGAAACCCCCTTTCGCCTGTGGATAAGACCACCAGGCCATTGTATATATAGCTTTTTGAACAGGAGATTATTGACATTCCCGGCTTTAGTGATATCTCTGGTAACACGGTGGGTTCTTCCGAACCATTACTCTGCTCTCACTACGGTTGCCGTACCAATATTGCCTGAGCCCTTTTTGCCCGAATATGTTACTGCGCCTCCCGTAAGGGTAACATCACCGTTCTTCGATTCTATCAAAAAATTATAACTGAATATTCTGCCTTTCCATGAATTATTAACTGTTATTGCACTATCTTCAATAACAATTGTTTGGGTGCCATCAATACCAGTAATTGAGACAATCCCAGTATTATCTTGATTCATCTGAATGGTCATTGGGAATTCATTGGCACTGCCGTCAGGCATTAACCAAGTGAGAATCCAGTTGCCGCTGAGATCCGTCGGTGACCAGGTTGGTTCGACATGGGATGCTTTGATGTACCCTTTTTCAATCATCCATTCGTAAAAGCCTGCCCGGTCCTCCGGCCCGCGAACAATCCACTCGGTAATGGCATCGTTCATGTTCCTCTCCGGATCTCCCCCCATCTCATAGGGTATCTCCCCGCCGACCATGTCCAGGATGTTGGCGCGGATTTTGAACAGTGAGCGCAGCCTGTCCCGGATGTCATCCCGGCTGCCGAAACGGAATTTGTCCCGGTCCAGCAAGCCGTCCCGTTCGAAGCCTGCAATAAGTCTCTGGTATTGTTCTTCTCTCGCCTTGATCGCGTCTTCATTGCTGATGCGCTTTTCAAACTGCATCTTGAGATTGTCAACCGTCAGATTCGCGATGCGCTCACTCAGGGCATTATCGGCATCCAGCTGTGCGCGGCTGATGCCGTTGACTTTGCAGTAGCGATCCTTGGCCTCGGTTTGCAGCTGTCTGATGTAGGGATCTATTTGCGTTGCGAGCGCGGTCCAGTCGCCTGGGTCCACTGTGAAACCATAAACGCCTTTGTGTACCAAACCTGTGTATGCCTGATACGCTGAATCCATTTCATAGTCCTTCCAGGACGCGATGGATGCGTTGATGACTTCCACGGTCGCCGTGAATGCCCGCCCTGCGGGGAAATAGTTTATGATCGCCTTGTTTAATTCCTTAAGAGCACCTTCAGTATTCCCATCACTGAGCTGAAGGACGGCATTTGCCAAGCCTGTACCCGACGCGCCAATGAACTTACCGAGATTTTTTGAAAAGCCCCTGTCGCTGTAGAATTTTTCGATTACCGCGTTGGCAGCCAGCTTGCTGCATCTGCCAGCGAACTTTGTCAGGTCACCATCCTGGGCTGATACCAGCAAGGTGCCAAAGTCAGTCTCCTTTGAAACATACCTGAACAACTCGCCTTTGACTGTGTCGTCATCAATGCCCATGCTGGTGAAGGCCTCATCAAAAGCGCCCTGCAGCTGCTCGGACAGGGCTTTTTCCTTTTCTTCCGTTTCCCAGGCCTGTACGGCTATCTTCTGGGCATACAGTTTGGTTTTTTGTTCGTCTGTCAGCTCAGCTGTTGCGAACGAGGAAAAGTGATAGGTCTGGAAAATCACCTTTCCTTCGTAGAGCGCCGATAGATCGGGAAATATATATTCCCACTCCGTTCCCTTCCAGTACGCAGCAAAGAAGTTGTCAATGTTCTCTGCTGTGGGAATCTCGTCTATAGGAATCCGCATTGTGACTTGAACCGGCTGGTTCAGTCTTACAGCTTCCCTGTCTGCTACCTTGATCTCCATGACCTGCCCTACAAGCGACACGCCTTCCCCTTCAAAGGCCGCGGAGTTCGCCTGTACGGGCTGTAGCAGAAGTGACGTTTCCTCCCCGAAAGTATCGCTGGGGATATTGAGCCGCCATCCGCTTTCGCCTTGAGATGAAATCGAATACTCCTGTCCAGCGGCAATGGTCTGCGCTTGTGAGCCGCCTACCTCAGAAAGGACGCTAAGCGGTAATGCAAGAGAAAGTGTCAGTATGGATGCAACAGTTGCTGAAATGGGCCTCTTCATAGCCGATCCTCCCTCTGACAACGCGCAGATATTTATCTGTGTACCAAATTGATGATAGCACTTTCGTGCGAAATGTCAAACAAAACCAGCCACCTTAGAATACTATTAGCCAACCCTGTCCGGCGTGATAGTATAGACTCAGCAAGAGCGTCACAAAGCACAGGAGACAGTTCGCGCGGAGACAATAACGCAAACCGTCCCGTGCGCATCCTGCGATGATTGCACCGGATAACGTTCTAATCCATCAGCGGAATCAATGCCATCATCCTGCTGATGTAGCCCGGATCGTCAAAGGAGAAGGCCGTCAGCCCTTTCAGGCTGGTTTTGTACGAAACGCGGCAGTTGATGTACAAAAGCACCCTGTTGTCACTGTTCAGCAAGTCAGCCACGCTGTATGGGATGCCAAACCGAAGTTTGACGCCCTGCAGTTTGCCAGGGTCGACAGAAGGAACATTGCGGATATCGGGGAAGAAAGTGAAGAACTCATCCTCTTCTTCCACACCAACGCCGCTGACAAGCAGATAGGTGACAATCGCCATGCCGTTTTGCACCGCCACTTTGACATCACCCACAACTTGTCCGGAACTGCCCACCAGCGGGAAGTGGTATTGGGCGTCAAGGGACAGGTCTACGGGAGTGAACATATAGAACAGGTCGGTCAGGTCTGCCCTGAAGCTCAGGAACAGGGGGCCCTCGCTTGTCATGTACTGCCCGCTGTCGGATTTGGATTTATTCCCGGGCTTGGGGGTAATTTGGGGCTTTGGGGTTACAGCGTCAGTGCGGGGCACGATCACAAAACTTGGCTTTGGGGTTATTGCATCCGTGCGAGGCACTATCACAAAACCAGCTTCTGCGGCGCCAAGTAATAGCGAAACCAGAACGAACACCGAAATCACTGCCAATAGCTTTCTCATGGAAACCTCCTGATCGTCCTTTGCGAGTTGTTCTTCAATCACTGCGGTACGGTTGTACGGTACCGGATACCGGTCGTTTTGCATGAGCTCTGGGCATCAATCCCCTCATGCATTAGACGTACGAAAATGCAATTTGGTTTTTGGTTTGTACAAAAATATGTGTTCATGTGACGCAGACCGCATTCCATCACCGCCAGCGCCGTCCTTTTCCGTTCGCCCGTCCTTGACCCGCGTGTGTCCGCTGAACGCGCAGTGCTGAGGGCAAAGTGCAAAGTGATGAGGGCTGAGTGCTGAGGGCTGAGTGATGAGTGCTGAGTTATGAGGGCTGAGTTATGAGGGCTGCGGGCTGCGTTAGGAACGGACGGGTAGAGGGATGTGCAGTGTGAGCATGACGAAACGGATATATTGACACGCATATGAAACAGGACTATATTTTGCTTATCCCTTCCGGGAATGCTTTGCCATATACCGCAGTGATGATCCCGCAGCATTCAACCTGCCCTCCCGTCAAACAACACTTGCTCTTCTGAACGGACGACAAAACAACGCACGACTTTTCAAAACACAACAAAGTACAATTGCATACAAAAGGAGATGATCAAGGTGGTCCGCCGCAAAAAATCCCTTGTATTGGGCATATCCTTCCTGATCGCCTTCAGCCTTGTCCTGCCCGCCCTGCCCCTCAAGGCTGAGCAGCCCGTCCGGCCGGAAATGCAGCCCTGGTTCAATCCGGCTGCGGAGGTGTTCACGAATCCCGATGTCCTGCAGGATCCCAACCTGTTCAGCCGTTCGGGCCTTGAAGCGCTATGGTCGGGCGTACATGGCGGGACCATAGGCCCCGACTGCCCCCTGCTGCTTTGCGCTACGCATCCGCTGGGGCTCGCGCTGATCACAGGCGGGCTCATCAGAAACCCCAATGAGCAGGAAACCCTGCGCCTGGCGGAGATCCTGATGGCGATGGGAGCGGCCTATGGCAACCGGTACGGCAGGGGGATCCCGCTTGACAGCCTTGACGCCTGGCACAGCCAGGTGGCAGCCCTGTGCCAGATCCTCGCCCTGCGCGCAGACATGCAGGACCGGCAGGGCGGCCGAAGGATGACGATCTATTGCGACATGATAGACCCCAACGTACCGCTGTATACCGATGAGTTGGTTGAATTCTCCCTGATCCGCCGCTGCCTTGAGCAGTGCCCCTGTGCGTCCCTGCCGCAGGCCGGGCCCAACGGCGATGCGGGCGAACCGCCGCCGGCGCCTGTCACCGACTTGCCCCCGGGCCAGCCGCCTTTCAAGCCGGTGGATCAGCCGCCAACCACGGCAACCCCCAAACCGACGGACCCCCAGGGGCTGGTAAAGCCCAATCCAACCCTTCAGGAGCCGGAGAAGGTTACTCCCCTTATCCCGATCATTCCGGCTGACGTCATCACACAGCCGCCCGTTGTTCCGGTCATACCGGAAGAGGCTGTGCCCCCGCCGCCCATTTACCAGATCATTCCCGGGGTGCTCCCTGTCACCCCCATACCGGATATCGAGCAGGACCACCGGACACCGGGGCCTTGACGGCACAGGCCTGCGGCCGCCATGAAGCAAGCTGTACGCGTCCGAAGGCCCCCGCCCGGGATGATCAGCTTATCCCCCTAATCATCCGTGGCAACAATCAAAGGAGATGATCACTTTGGATCGAATGAAAAAGGCATTCGGGCTGTTTGTATGCGCTCTCATTGTGTTCAGCTTGGCTGCCGCTTCCCTTCCGGTCGCCGGCGAACAGCCGGTCCGCTTTGAAAAGCAGCCCTGGTTCAATCCGGCGGCCGAACTGTTTACCGACCCTGCCCGCAATCAGGATCCGGAACTGTTCAGCCCCCGCAGCCTTGAAACCCTCTGGACGGGTGTGCATGGCGCGATCATTGGCCCCGATTGCCCCGTCCTGCTGTGCGCGACGCATCCGCTGGGGCTCGCTTTGATTGCCGGCGGCCTGCTGAAGGCTGTCAACGAGGAGGAGACCGGGCGCCTGGCGGAAACCTTGATGGCCATGGGCCAGGCGTACGGGAACCTGTACCGCCGGGAGTCCCTGTCCCAAATAGGTGAGGCATTCTACGGACAGGTTGAGGCGCTGTGCGGCATCCTGGCGCTGCGCGCCGCATGGCGCGAATATCAGGGCATGCGGCAGCTTGCCATATACAGCGATATAATCGATCCGGGCGTTCCGTTGTATTCAGATGTGCCCGGTGAATTCTCCCTGATAGCGGCCTGCCTTCAGAATTGCCCCTGCGCCGGGATGCCGGAGGCTGTACCCCAGGGCGATGAGAGGCGACCCGACGGGGGCAAGCAGACACAAACCATGCCGCCGCCGGAAACGACCATTTACCTCCCCGACGGCATGTTCCAGGCCATTACGCAGCCGCCGACCATCCGGGTGCCCGACGGCATGTATCAGATGATCACGCCTGTGCCGGAGGTAGGCGGGGCAATAACGCCGCTTCCGGACGGCGTTCGCAACATTATGCCCGTGGGCCCGCTGCCGCCCGACGCGGGATGGATTGAACCCTTGCCGTAAGGTGTCATTGCCATCTATCAACGCTTCCCGGGCCTTCTTCCCTCCCGGGGAGCTTGTTGGTGTTTTCGCAAACCGTCCCATGTGCACGAACAGCGGATTCCATGAGGAGCCCCGGCAGGATCGCTGTGAATATGCGCGATACCCCTGCGATAATATGCGATAATATCGGTCATGGCGTTCGAAGTGCTGAGTGCTGAGGGCTGCGTGCTGAGGGCTGCGTGCTGAGGGCTGAGTGCTGAGTGCTGAGTGCTAAGTGCTGAGGGCTGAGTGCTGAGTTAGGTACGGACGGACAGGGGGATGGGATGTGTGAGCATGCCCAGTTTGCCGTTTGCTTGACACAATAGGACCCGTGCCATATGATGCTGTCCAGGCGGAACAATTGAAACCGGCAGGTATTGGGGGGCTTGGGTGATGGGGATCAAATTGCCGAAATGTCCGAACTGCAGCGCGCCCCTGAAGGTAGATCAACAGGCGCACTCCTTTGTTTGCGAATATTGCGGCGCGCGGATCTTTGACGCCGAACTCAAGGAGGCGCAGAACGAATCGCTCAGGATGGCGCTTCGCCAGAAGGAAGCGGACATCGAGTCCAGGCGCCTGGAGCTGGAATACGAGCAAAAGCGCAGGGCGGCCGAAAACGCGGCGATTGCCGGACAGGCGGCGCAGCGGACAGGCCGGCCGATTATCGTCAACATGATGGACCCCGGCAGCGGCGGCGCCTATGGGAACTATCCCTACAGGAGCAAATGGGCGGCCTTCTTCCTGTGCCTCTTCTTTGGCACCTTTGGCGTCCACCGGTTCTATGTCGGCAAGACCGGCACCGGTATCCTTTGGATGCTGACCCTGGGCCTGTTTGGCATCGGCTGGACGGTTGACCTGCTGCTCATCCTCCTTGGCGCGTTCAGGGACAAAGCCGGGTTTCCGCTGAGATGAGGGGCGGTGTACGCAGTGCTGAGTGCTGAGGGCTGAGGGCTGAGTGGTGAGGGCTGAGGGCTGAGGGCTGCCATCCCCCCTTTTTTTCACACGCAGAATGCCGCATACAGCGGGATGGACTTGAGCCCGTCCTTTTCCCCGAAATTCTTCAGGGAGAAACGGATGGCATAGGCCGGCCTGTAGGTCCCCATAAACACGCTCAGGCTGCGGGAGCGGACGTTCCCGCCCTTCTTGACTTCCACACCCACGATCCTGTTCCCATGCTGCAGCACAAAATCAAGCTCCGCGATGCTGCTGCTCTCCCAGTAATACAGCGGGTATCCCTTGGCGGCGAACTGCTGGGCCACATAGTTTTCCGTCAGCGCGCCCATAAAGGTATTTCCCTCCCCCGAAAGGATCGTTTGCTGGGAGATGCCGGACTTCATGGTCAGAAGGCCAACGTCCCCCATATAGAGCTTGAACGCGGACAGGTCGGCATAGACTGATATCGGTTCAGCGGCATGGTCGATTCTTTGGCATTTCAGCACCACGCCCGCAAGGTTCAGCCATTCTATGGCCGCGCCGAAGATGGCTGCGCCGCCGCCCTTTCGAACGACCTTGTACTGGAACTTTTTGTTGTCTTTGGACAGCTGCGCGGGGATGGCGTCATAGCAGGCACGGATCTTCACACTGTCGCCCGGGCTCGCGTACTTTGCCATGTCGGCAATATAATAGTCCAGGATTCCCCTTTGAACCATTGGCACGTCGATGAAACTGCCGCCAGCCAAAAACGCGTTGATGCAGGCCGGCATGCCGCCGATAATCAGGTATTCGCGGTAAAGCTCCCGCGCTTTCAGGTGCAGGGCTTCCGGCAGGGGCGCCATTGACCTGAAGGCGTTCCATATCTCACCACAAAGCATCTCCTCCTGCCTTGCCCAGAGATATTCTTCAAAGTCAAGTGGGTGCATTGTGAGTGTTTCCACTTTACCCACAGGAAACGAGTAACGCTGGCGGTTGACCGCAATACCCAGCAGGCTGCCTGCCGCGGCAATATGGTATTGGGGCGTTTCTTCGCAAAAATATTTCAGGGAAGTCAAAGCCCGTTCACAGGACTGTATCTCATCAAAGATAAGGAGCGTTTCACCGGGAATAATTTTCTCCCCCGCAGAGGATTCCAGGTAACGCAGTATCCTCTCAGGAGATATGTTTTCATTGAAATATGACGCGATCGCCAGGTTGGTTTCCAGATTCACATAAACAACATTCTTGAAATTCCGCCCGCCAAACTGACGGAGGGTGTATGTTTTCCCGACTTGACGCGCGCCGTTGACAATGAGGGGCATCCGGCTTGCGCCCCTGTCTTTCCAGGCCAGAAGCTGTGCTTCAATCTTGCGTTTAAAACTTATCACCTCGTGCTCCTGCAATAAAATCGCCTGACAGTTAAGTCAATATTAATCTTTTCATACATATTTATTTGGACTTATCTATTCATCCCGCAGAAGAATTGTTGATGTACGACCTGAGTGGTGAGTGCTGAGGGCTGAGTGCTGAGGGCTGAGTTGTTGAGAGAAGACGAATGGCGAAAACCGCATTAGGGATCTATCATCTGCTTTCCAAGTATGCAGTCATGTGGTATGATTTGCATGAA
This sequence comes from uncultured Christensenella sp., assembly GCA_964584685.1. Classification (GTDB taxonomy): domain Bacteria; phylum Bacillota; class Clostridia; order Christensenellales; family Aristaeellaceae; genus UBA1038. Next base: position 24,764 of record CAZPBJ010000013.1, read on the forward strand.
CGACTGCAAAAACGAAAAATCGCGGATGTTCGTTAAAAAGTGGGGTGATAGGTATGGACTTTCAGGATGAGCGGTTCGACCGGCTGTTTATCACAATGAGTGAGCTTCAAAGCCGGGGGCTTAGCCACTACATGGTTTCAAAACTGGTCCGGGAAGGTAAACTCCGTAAGCTGAACCGAAAATACTACGAGAATATATCCTATACAGGCACAAAGTCAGACTTTTTCTATGTTCCGGTTTACGCGCCAAAGGGAACGATATGCCTCCTGAGTGCTGCGGTCTATTGGCAGCTCAGCACAATCCGTCCTACGGGCATCGATGTTGCCCTGCCAAGAAACAGCAAGATGTACACGCGGCCCGAGTGGCCTCATTTCGAACTGTTCTTTTTTGACGAGCCGCGCTATCAACTGGGCACGCAAGTGATTGACGAGGAAGGGCATCTGTTTAAAATTTACGATGCTGAAAAAACCGTCGTGGATATCCTGTCATACAAAGAGCGGATTGGTGTTGAGCAAGTGAAGGAAGTGGTAACCCGCTATCTTGAAGGAGCGAACCGGGACCTGAACAAGCTTTATGGCTATGCTTCCCAACTCAATGCCACAGACGCACTCAGAACCTATTTGGACGTGCTTCTATGAACAAAGCCGCATCAGTAAAGGCAAGGCTCTTGAATATGGCAGAGAAAGAAAAGCGCAGCTATCAGGAGCTTCTTCAATGCTGCGCGCTGCATTGGATATGGAAATAGACAGCAGGGGGGTTATTTGCATTAATTGCAGTTATTTGCATGGCGTCTGCAAATAACCCTGAGCCCAAAAAGCGAGTGTTATCAAGGCTTCCCGGGCCTTCAAACTGCCCGAAAAGGGTTATTGGCATTTTTTGCATGCTATGCTGGCTTTCGGATATAAACGTCCCCGGGCACAGATTCCAAAATACATAAAATATGTGATAATAATAACTTACTTATATCATTTATGGTTTTAATACACAGTATGGGAGATCGGGGCCGCTTCGCGCTGTGTGTAAAGCCGTTCATCCGTACAAGCGCACGAAACATGCAAAAAACTCCGAAAACCCCTTTTTGGCCCTTCAGGGAGCCGCGAAGCCTTGATTTATATAGGAAATTGGGCATGGGGTTAGCTGCAGGGGCTGTGCAAATAACTGCAAATAACCTCCAATAACCCACGATGGAGAGGGCTGAGGGCTAAGGGCTGAGTGCTGCGTGACGGAGGGAGACGAGTGCTGAGTGCTGAGGGCTGAGTTATGAGCGGACTGCCGCATTCACCTTTTTGTCGTCTCAAGGAAAATCTCAATGTTCAAATGGACGATCCCATCCCGGCTGAAATCAACCTTGTCCATTAAGATGACATGGCCTGCCATTCGCAAGGATTGTCGAGTATAGTCGACAATATGGCTGCGTATTTCGTTTTTGTCGGCTATAACCGTCAAATAAGCAGTTGAAGAGCCCACGGATAATGGCAGAGCCGGTGGGTCAACCCATTACTTCGTCATCTCGGCCAGGTCCGCTTCCGCCGTGGCCGTGGGGGCGATGCCATAGGTCTTCACCAGCAGGTTAAGCACATGGGGGCTGACAAAAGTGGGCAACGTCGGGCCCAGGCGGATGTTTTTGATGCCAAGGTGCAGCAGGGTCAGCAGCACACAGACGGCCTTCTGCTCGTACCAGCTGAGCACGATATGCAGGGGCAGCTCGTTGACGCTGCAGTTGAAAGCCTCAGCCAGCGCCAGGGCCACCTGGATAGCTGAATAGGCGTCGTTGCACTGGCCCATATCAAGGATGCGGGGCAGGCCGCCCAGGGTGCCCAGGTCCAGGTCGTTGAAGCGGAACTTGCCGCAGGCAAGTGTCAGCACGATGCTGTCCTGCTGGGATCCCTTGACGATATCGGTATAGTAATTGCGTCCGGGCTTGGCGCCGTCGCAGCCGCCCACCAGGAAGATGTGCTTGAGCGCGCCTGATTTGACGGCCTCCACGACGCTTCCCGCGACGCTCATCACGGTGTTGCGGGCAAAGCCGGTCATCACGTGATCGCCGCCGTTGATGCCGGTGAAGGCGGTATCTTCCTTGTATCCGCCAAGGGCAAGCGCCTTTTCGATGACAGGGGTAAAATCCTTGTCCTCCCCGATGTGCGTCATGCCGGGATAGCTGACGACCTCGGTGGTGAATATGCGGTCGGCGTAATTATCCCTGACGGGCATGATGCAGTTGGTGGTAAACAGCACGGCCGCCGGCAGGTCCATGAATTCCTTTTGCTGATTCTGCCAGGCAGTGCCGAAATTGCCCTTGAGGTGGGCGTAGGCCTTGAGCTTGGGATAGCCGTGGGCGGGCAGCATCTCGCCATGGGTATAGACGTTGACGCCCTTGCCCGCTGTCTGCTCCAGCAGCAGCTGAAGGTCCTTCAAATCGTGGCCGCTGATGACGATGAAGGGGCCCTTTTCAACCATCAGGGGCACTTTTGTCGGCACAGGGTGGCCGTAGGACTCGGTATTGGCCCGGTCAAGCAGCGCCATGCACTTGAGGTTGATTTCCCCCACCTTCAGCACGCCGGCCAGCAGGGCATTCATATCCCGCTCCTGCGCCACCAGGCGCAGCGCCTCATAAAAGTGGGCGTTGACCTGCGCATCGCGGTATCCCAGCACCATCGCGTGATAAGCATAGGCTGCCACGCCGCGCAGGCCGATGAGGATGAGTGACCTGAGGGACTTGACATCGGCGTCCGCCTCCGTCCACAGCAGGTCCAAATCATAGTCCCGGCCGCCGCCGTATTGCGCTGCCTCGTCATGCACGCGCTTGATCAGGGGCTTCAGGGTATCGTTGTTGAAGCTGACATTGGTGATGGTGGTAAAAAGCCCGGCCAGCACCAGGTCGGTAGTCCGATCATCAAAAGCCTTGCCCTCGACGGCCTGTGCCAGGCCAATCAGCGCGCCGGTCAGCTGGTCCTGCAGGGCAGATGTCTCCATCTCCTTGCCGCAAACGCCCTTCCTGCTGACGCAGGCGCCGCCCTTGGCAGTCTGCTCACACTGGTAACAGAACATGGTTTCCATGACAAATCCTCCTAAATCCTTCATCATGCCGCGCCCGGCAGCCGGGGTGACCGTCCGCAATGGGATCCGCTTCGAGCCGCCGCGGCAAAGCAGCCACACAGGCAAGCACGGAGCAATCACACCCTGAAAATCATATCGTATCGGAACTGCCTTTACAAGGGGATGGACGCTGTATTTGGGAAACAAAAGGCTGGAAGGCTGTACGAGTCCCGCTTGTTTTTTCACAGCGGTTCAGCCGCCTCTTGAGGGGGATATCCGGCGCCAGGGACCCTATGAGACCGCCCGCTGGTCAAAGGCTTGGCGCACATTCCGGGTCGAGGTGCCGGCCAGGAAGTCTGCCAATACAAAGCCCCTCAAGAGACGCTCGCCGTCCCGGACTTCCACATAGGTCCAGGGGCCCATCCATCCCAGGCGCCGGACCTGCATGCCTGCCGGCAGCGACGCGATATCCGTCATAGATGCCAGCGGATCATCGCTCAGGATGGCTGGCTCTTTGAGCGTCAGGGTGACATCTTCCCACTGGGAGGCCAGATCAACAACGCCATTTTCCAGTTTCAGGCCTTTGGCGGATATATAGCCAAAGCGCATCTGCCCTTCATTGATGCCGTACTGGATGAGCAGCCAGTCGCCTTCCAGGCCGAACACCTGCACCCAGCCGTTGGTGGATACGGTGGCTTTGCCTTTGCCGGATCGGACGTACTCCTCCCCGGGGCCCGTATAGACAGGGTATTTCTTGCCCTTGGGCAGCTTGATGTCCAGGGGGACCAGCGTGCCGTCCGGGATGAAAGGCGCGTCTTTGTCCGCCGAACCCTTATAGGCAAACCGGGCGGGAACGCCGTTTTCCCGCGCCCAGAGCTGGGCATGGCTGCCCTGCGTGATGCGCAGGACCAGTTGGGGACAGCTTTCGAACGCGTACTCCCCGATGCGCGTGACACTGGCGGGCAGGGTCACGGAAAGGAGACTGCCGCAGTTGCCAAACGCCCAGCCGCCGATTTCCAGGAGACCCACCGGAAGCACGGCGGACAGGAGGCTTCCGCAGTAGTCAAACGCGTGGTCGCCGATGCTCAAAAGCCCCTCGGGAAAGGTGACGGAAACCAGGCTTTCGCAGTACGAGAACGCGCTCTCCCCGATGCTTTCCAGGCCCGAGGGCAGGATGACGGATTCCAGGCCATCGCACTGGGTAAACGCGCCGTTGCCTATGCTCACGAGCCCTTGGGGCAGGGTGACGGCGCTCATGCTGCCGCACGCGGCAAACGCCTCGTTTCCAATCGCCCGAACGTCCGGCGGCACCATGTATTCCTCCGCCGTGCTGTAATATGGATACGAAATGAGCGTCTTTTCCGCCTTGTCAAACAGTACACCATCAATAAAGGTGAAACGGGCATGGCCGGAGGAAAGGCTGAGATGGACAGGCGCCTGCACAAAAGGATTGAAACTGATCGCCTCAAGGCTATCCGGCAGGGAGAGGGAATCGAGGCTTTCGCACAGGGAGAACGCAAGTTTCCCAATACTCTTAAGGCCTTGCGGCAAGGTCACGGAGACGAGGCTGTAACACCCGGAAAAAGCCCAGTCCCCGATGCTCAGAAGCCCTTCGGGCAAGACGATGGACCTGAGGATTCCAAGGTCCATAAACGCTTCATCCCCGACCGCGGTTACCGGATGCCCGTCCAGCATCCCGGGAACAATGACTTCCTCCGCATCTCCGCTATACTGCGTGATGGTCGCCGTGCTGTCCCTGTTCAGGGTATACGAATAATCTCCCGAGCGCACCTCCCGGGCTTCCTCAGCCTCTGCCATGGGTGTCAGCAGGGCTGCGGACAGCAATGATGCACAAAGGAACAGGGCGACAAATCGCATTGTTTGTTTCATATTGTTTCCTGCTTTCCGGCAAATAGTCGTTGGGGGAAGCACGCGGCGGACCACTGTTGTTGATGTATTGTTATATCCATTTTAGCACAAGCGGGAAAATGCGCAAGGGTCCGGCAGTTTTGCCTGAAATGCCGCAAACAGCCAGCCGAAGGCGGTATTCAAAGGTTTGGGAATCGTTTGACAGGCGGCCCAGCAGGATGTACAATTATCACGGTTCTTTGAACGATATGTCCATCCATTCCGGCCGATCTGCTCGCTTTTCCGCTCAACCCGATCCTACTCGACAAGCAATCCCTTGCCGCAACGGCAGGCTTGAAAAGGATAAGCATATGAAGACAGCTGCAGCAATCCTGATCCTGTGCGCATTGATCGTCTCAAGCGCTGCCGTCCGTTTGCCCCGCGCCCTGGCTTCAGGAACCGAGGCCGCGCCATCCGCTATGCTCACGCTCATCGGCCATGCCAGCGTGAAGATCAGGACTTCCGCCGGCACGGTAGTCTACATTGATCCCTATCATCCCGGCGACTACAGCGAAAAGGCGGACCTCATCCTCGTCAGCCATGAACATTCCGACCACAATAAAGTCAACCTCGTCACACAGAATGAAGGATGCCTGACCCTCCGGATCAAGCAGACCATCAACCCGGACGGCAGCTGCAACTCGTTTGAGCATATGGGCGTGAGGGTCGAGCCCTTCCCCGCGGAGAACCGTAACCACAAAAGAACGCAGGTCAACGGCTACCTGCTCATATTTGACGGGCTCACGGTGTACTTTGCCGCCGATACCGGCAAGATCCCAGAGATGGAAAGCCTGGCGCCCCGCGGCGTGGATTACGCCCTCCTGCCCATCGACGGGCAGTACAACATGGACGCCAAAGAGGCGATGGCCTGCGCGGCGCTCATCGGCGCCCGGCACAACATCCCGATGCACTTCTTCAATGCCGACCCGGCGGCTTTCAAACCGGAAAATCTCCTGTTCATCCCCTACGGGGAGTCGGTGGCGCTAAGCGGGGAATAGGGCCTCCGCAAACACAGAATCAATTTGGCTCATATCGACCGCATTGCCGATGAGGAGGATCGGATGAAAAAACGATGGGTCTGCCCGGCTGTGTTTCTTGTACTGACAGCCGCTATTTGCTTGGGCTGCGCGGACGTCCTGACAGACGAACCTGCCGAAAGGTCAAAGGGTTACTGGAAACTGGTCGGGGTCAGCAAGGAGTTTTTCCATTCCTATGAAGGCATGACGGACATGAAGCAATCCACCCAACGTGTGATCATGAACAGCGGTGCAAGGTTCAGCCTGACAAAGGAAACACCATCGGGTACTGGAAAAGTCGAAACACTGTTTACCTGGGATATCCCGGAAAGTACGTATCGTGCCGGCGACCCGGTAACCATAACCCTTGGCGCTGAAGTGCTTGAATTTACTGATAAGGCAGACGTCGCCTTGATTATAGGGCCTCAAAGAATCAGCGCGAGGTTCCGCTCGGGCCCCTCTCATACGCCCCTGCTCAGACAAGGACAGGTGAATACAAACCTTAGCATGAATTCCAGCGCTATGGACGTATCCAGCCGGTTTCCCCGTGGGATTAAGGGTGACCGGATGTCTCTGCAGATCTATATATCCGACCTGGGCGCGGTCAATTACCTGTATGAGTTCATGGACGAACCGGAATTTGATGTCTCCCAGGCAGAAGGCTGGTGGGAACTGATGAATGTGGAAATCAAGGAACTGCCGGAATACCCTTATGTCACATATTCGGTCAGCCGCGGGATGGCGACAAAGTATGTGTATTTTGAGCCGTTTTGGGGAAATCATGAATATGCGCTCCAGCACATGTCGTTTTTCTGGACAGAACCCAGGCAGCGCTATCTGCCCGGACAGTACGCAGATATAAACTTCTCGCTCAGCCTGGACCAGTATGTGGACAATGGCAGGATGCCCCGCGCAGGAGACTGGATGGCCGTGGGCGGACTCGGTTTCAAGGATGACAAAGGCAGGTGGAATGCCGATGTCGCAGGGTCAGGGGGAATCATCACAAAAGGGAGCGATTCCCTCCGTGTTTCGGCCCTTTTGCCCAAAGGAGAGACTGGATACACGCTGGCCATCGACGTGCACAGCCAGAGCTTTGGGCATGTGGTATACCATTATCAGTGGCAGGAAGATCAAAAGAAAACCGAATGAAACTTTCCGTATTGTTTCTGCGTATTCCCGGGACAAATGAAAGGACGGCCCCTCGATGAAAACAATCGTACTGTACAGGTCAACAACCGGTTTTACCAAGAAGTATGCCCAGTGGATCGCCGAAGCCTTGTCCGCTGACATCACGGACGCTGCCGGCGCCGGGAAAAGCGCGTTCGCGGGATATGACGGCGTCATCTTTGGCGGCTGCGTTCATGCGGACAAAATCCTCGGCGCGGACCTGATCAAAAAGAATTTGGACCTGCTGAAGGGGAAAAAGACAGCCGTGTTCGCAGTCGGGGCGACCGAGGCAAGGGACGACATCGTCCGCCGGGTGCGCGACGCCAGCTTCACGCCCGATCAGCTGAAGCAGCTGGCGTTTTTCTATTTGAGGGGCGGATTTGATTACGGCAGGGTGCATGGCCTGAACAAGATCATGCTGGCGATGATGAAAAGGATACTCAGGCGCAGGAAAAAGGAAGAGTTGTCCCCTGACGACGCGGCCATGCTGGCGGCCTATGACAAACCGGAAGACCATGTCAGGAAGGAGAATATCGCGGAGCTTGTGGCGTATTTCAAGGCATAAAATGTTCGCGGGCCCGTATTCGCCGGAGCAGCAAAAGAACGAGCCAGGCGTGACCATCCCGACCGAAGCGCTGCAAGCACTTGAAGTGCTCAAGGCGCTGCTTGGCAGCGAACTCGCAGGGGTCTGGCTGCACGGCTCCGCGGTCAGGGGAGGTCTGCGCAGGGACAGTGACGTTGACATACTGGCGGCAGTCAGCCGGGGATTGACGCGCGGCTGCGTCGATGAGCTGACCGGCAGGCTGCTGAATGTCTCCGCAAAGCCCGGCAGCACTGACGGCAGGCGTCCGCTTGAATTGATAGTGGTCAGCCTTGCCGACATTGTGCCTTGGCATTATCCGGCCATGCGGGAATATATCTACGGCGAGTGGCTCAGGGACGGCTATGAGCGGGGCTTGATCCCGGGTCCCGCCCCGGAGCCGGACCTGGCCCTCATCCTGGCGCAGGCAAGGCAGCGCAGTGTTCCGCTTCTGGGCCCGGCTGCAGCCGATTGCTTTGACCCCGTGCCTGCGGCAGATGTCCGCAGGGCTATGAAAGAGTCCTTGCCTGGCCTGGTTGAAAGCGCTATTGGCGATGAGCGCAATGTCATCCTCACCCTGGCCAGGATGTGGGTCACCGCCGCGACGGGTGAATTCGTATCCAAGGACCAAGCCGCGAGTTGGGCGGCGCCCCGCCTGCCAAAGGAGCACGCTGCCTTGCTGCGCCTGGCCGGAGAAGCCTACCGCGGGGAATGCGCCGACAGCTGGGAAGGCCGTAACGATGAGGTGGCCGCGCTGGTTGAGGTGATGCGGAAGATTATTGAGGAACTCCCGACCGAAGGGGCATGTGATGATAAGCTATGAATTATTGGGACAATGTATGAGGTAACATAATTATATGCAGAACGTCGCATACAGCGGCACGGCCTTGAGCCCATCCTTCTCCCCGAAAATCATCAGGGAGAAACGGATGGCACATACCGGCCTGAAATTCACGGACGCTCCTTTATATTTCCTCATGTTTCCCACTTACTCGACGAGATAGGTCTCTACATATACCTGTCCGTTGCCGCCCTGAGGCGTAAAAAATACCGTGACCGGTTGTGATGGATCCTCTATGGGGAAAGTCGTCTCCACCCAGTTCAGCATCGCAGTGAGCGGCAATTCCACCTTCCGGTCTCCGTAGGTGAGCAGGAGAGCACCTTCTCCCTCGCCCATGCGGGCTTGCAGCCGCAGCGTCATTGCGCCCTTGGCGCGCAGCGCGGCATCAAACAAGGTGAAGCGGCTGCCCTCCTTCACCCAACCCTCATCAAAGCCGGACAATCCGCTGTGCAGCCAGGAGGTGCCTGGATCCAGGCGTGCCACGGTATAAGCAGCATCCAAAGTTGTTTGACTGTTCGCCGCAAGGGTTTGCGAAAGGATGATGCGGTTGAGCGTCTCTCCGACAAGGACCAAAGACGCCGGTGAATCCAGCGCGTAGGTCGGTTGTTCCTGCCAATAAGCCTTGGGCAGAAATGCTCCGATACTGCCGTCCGCTGATGTATGGGCAATGAGATCATCCAGCTCCACGACCGGCATCCGGAAGCGCGAAGCCAAGTCCAGTTCAAGGGCTTCCGGCCAGAGAAAGCCTGTGTCCCGCACCACGCCCAGGGCATGCTTTCCCTCTGTCAGCGCGAGAGCCTGAGGCGCGGCGGCGGGGTAGGGAGATCCCTCGTGATAACGGTAGTTCCAGGCCGCAACGGCGCTGCTGCAAATGAAAGAAAGCAGAAGAAAGCCGCACAACAGCCTTCTGCCCAACCCATCCCAGCCTCGGCGATGCATCAGGAAAGCTGCCGTCATCAAGTATGTCAGGGCAACCGCAGGCCACAGCAAACGGCCGCTGAAATCTTCCGTTTTGAACGTCGCGATGGCAAGCAGCAGGGCGTCCGTGTTGTAGGATTGGCCGCTGCCTATGGGAACCGATCCCAGCAGCAGGATGCCAACCACAGAGAATGTCAGCCCAGCGAACAGATGCGCGTTCAAGCGCCGGCCATCCAGCCGGGGGGAGAAGAGAAAGGCAGTCAGCACCGGCAGATAGACAGAGATATAGCGAACATGGATGCGGGCCTCATATGGCTTGAACCCGTCAAACAGCTCATCGTAATAAATGATGTATACGGTGCCCAACACGGCAGTGAAGAGAGCCAGAAGGAACGCCAGCAGCAGATCCCTCTCCCTTGTTTCAAAGGCGCGCAGATGGGTGATAGGGAGCAGGAGAGGGTAAAATGCAAACGCCAGCGGCACATATACGCCATACATGAAAAGACCGTTGATCATCTGCGCCAGGTGCGCCCAAGTAAGCGGGTGAGTCTGCGACTGGTACAATGTTGACTGATCCGGCAGCATATTCAGTCCATAAACCAGCAGCAGACGATAGAGTCCGTAAAAACCCACAATGATCAGCACACTGGTCAGGGTATTGAGCAGGCGGCCCCACTGCCGATTCCTAACGGTACGGAAGATCAGAATCAGATAAAAGCAGACCGGCAGGGCTAAATGACCCGGTTTGAGCGCATACAGCAGAAATCCCAGCGCACCCCAAAGCAGAGCCGTGCGAAAGCGCGGCGGCGCGTTATAGTATTTGAGGTAGGCCCAGCACGTGGTCAGGATAAGCGGAAAGCCCAGGCTCTCGGTCATCACTTGCCGCGTCATGAAAAAGTCGGGCATTAAAAGTGTGAGCAGGGCGATCAGCAGCCCACGCTTTCGGCTGCCCGTGATATCCCGAGCAAGGGCGTAGGCCGGAAAAACAGCCAGGTTCATTACCAGCGCGTTGAGAACCTGGGCAGCCCGAAAAATGCTGACTCCCTCCGGCAGCAGATGCAGGGGAGAGAGCAGAAGTGGGTACAGGATGTATTCATAGCCAATGGGCTGTCCGCGAAACAGCAGGGCGCCTTCCCGGATGATTGAGCTGGAGAGGTGCAGGTACATGGCTTCGTCCGGCTGCACCACCGGCGTCAGGGTAGTTTGGAAGGCGAGCACTGCTCGCAGTGCACTGAACAATAGGTAGCAAAACAGGAGGACCTGCCAAAGTTTCAGCGCAAGGACCCGCCGGTAGATAAGGAAAAACACGCCGGACCGGCTTCGCTTTTTTCGAACATTGCTGCCTTCCATTGTTTTATGCCTCCATATTATATTCAAGGAAACCGCTGAGCCGTGAGGTTCAGCGGCGGTGTCTTCATATCAATGGTGTATATCACAGCAACCGGCTGTGCGGCTTTCAAGCTTGCCGCCGGCGCCGGCCATGTCAGGGTTCATTTTACCCTTTGGCTCGGCGGAGGCAGCAAGCGATGGAATGGCTAGACAAGTCTTTTGAATCTTATTTTCCAGACTCTTTGGTTATCATGTATCTCACTATTAGACTTGAGGACCCGTGGGACCGGTGGAACCTGTGGGCCCCTGAGGGCCGGTGGGGCCGTTCGGTCCGGGATTGCCCTGCGGACCGGTAGGGCCGTTAGGACCGGGATTACCCTGGGGACCGGTGGGGCCGTTAGGACCGGTGGGGCCGTTAGGGCCGGTGGGGCCGTTAGGGCCGGTGGGGCCGTTCGGGCCGGTGGGGCCGCTCGGGCCGGTATCACCCTTGGGACCTGTTTCGCCTTTCGGACCAGTCTGGCCGCTCGGTCCGGTGGGACCGCTCGGGCCGGTGGGGCCGCTCGGGCCGGTGGGGCCGCTCGGGCCGGTGGGGCCGCTCGGGCCGGTATCACCCTTGGGACCTGTTTCGCCTTTGGGGCCGGTATCACCCTTGGGGCCAGTCAGGCCGCTCGGGCCGGTATCACCCTTGGGACCTGTTTCGCCCGTGGGACCAGTCAGACCGCTCGGGCCGGTGGGGCCGGTTGGACCGGGATTACCCTGCGGACCGATGAGGCCATTCGATCCGGGATTGCCTTGTGGTCCTGTGGGACCGATTGGGCCGGGATTGCCTTGCGGGCCGATGGGACCGGTCGGGCCGGCATCACCCTTGGGGCCTTTGGGACCGACAATGACATTGGGCGTGAAGACCGCATATACGAACTGATTCCCCGATTCGTCTTCACCCACTCTTACTTCCAGCAATACGCCCAGACCACTGGCCATTACTTCCTTGGTAATCTGCGCGATGCGCTCGGAGATGACAGGGTCTGACGCCGCGGATGCCTCAGCCAGCATGGACATGCTTGCGAAGGTCATCACAACTGACAGACTGACCGCGACAAGAATCTTTATGTGTTGCTTCATGTTTTCACTCCTCTTTTTCACTTTGGACTATCCGGATTCCATAACCCTTTTCCCTAAAGGATGCGTCGCAAAAACAACTATGCCTCTTCATGGATTGGTCGGCAAGCATTGTGTCGATCAGGTTTTCGGTCAATCAAGTTTTCAGTCGATCATGTATTATGTCAGTATTGGTTACGGACGTTCTTAGTGGGAGCCGGGTCCTGCAGCCGTTCTGACCGGTTTGAAAAACAGAGTTGATAAGTACGCGATGTCTTTATGTCGAACATGTTCGCAATTGCCCAAGTGCAACTGCTATTCCTACAAGAGTTAACGATTCCCAAAGTGGCTGCGCAATCATCTCGTTATGCCTGCAACATGGCATTCAATCTTTGCCGCACGCACATTCCAATCTTTGGTTACAAAATATTACCCCGCGCACATGCGCCTAAACAACACTTATTAACATCGTTACAACGACGAAGACGTCGCCCCTCTGCTGATTTTCGTGATTTTTAACCAGACGTTTTCGTGATACTCATCCGGTGATTTTCGTGCATTTGACCCGGATACTTTTAGGCGAACACCAAGGGGTGTAAATGGCAGCATTCATCCCTTGGCGTCCGGCGGCGCATCCAGCTTGAGCATGATGATCTTGTCGTTCTCCAGCAGCAGCGTATCCCCGGAGGGCACGATGACGTCGCAGCAGCTGCGCTGCACCATCACAATCAGGCTGTCCGCGGGCAGGGATAACTCCTTGACGGTGCGGTTGGCCCATTTGTGGCCGTGGGGGATGGTGAACTCGGTCAGGTCATGGCCGCTTTGGTCAAAATGCTTCTCACCGGCCAGCACGATGAGGTCGTTTTCACGCAGTTCCACATGGCCCCGGGGGACGATGGTCTTGCCGCCGCGCTCGATCTTGGCCACGATAAAGTTGAACGTCAGCCCCAGATCCTTCACCTGGCGGCCGACCAGGTAGCTGTCATGGTGGATCCTGGTTTCCAGAAAGCCGATTTCCGCCTTGTCCTGGTAATAGTTGAAAGTCTTCAGGACGGTGTCGTGGAGATCCAGCATATCCAGGCGGCGCGCGGCAGGCGGCATCAGGCTGCCCTGCACCAGGGAACTCAGCACGCAGATACCAAACACGATATGGTAGACGTCAATTGAAAAGACCGCGCCGCTGTTGACCGCCAGGATGGCAAAGGCAATGGCCGCGGCTCCCCTGATGCCGGCCAGGGAGATCATGTGAAGCTGGCTGCGTTTCAATTTGAATGGCAGCATCAGCCCCCAGACGCTCAGCGGGCGCGCCAGGAGCGTCATAAACGCCATGACGGCCAGGGCGATGGGGAACACCCGGATAAACTGATTGAAATTGCTCAGCAGGCCCAGGACGAAGAAAAGGGCGATCTGCATGATTTCCGTCAAGCCGTCAAAGAAGAAGACGATGTCCCGCTTGCCGCGGAACTCCATATTGCCCAGCCTGATGCCCAGGATATAAATCGCCAGGTAGCCGTTGCCGCCCATCAGGGAAGCCGCAGCGTAGGTGACCATGATCGCTGCGGCCATCAGCACGGCGGAAAGGCCGTCTTCCTGCACGTTCAGGCTTCTCAAGTATTTCCCCAGGAAATACGCGACAGCAAAGCCCACCAGCAGGCCCAGGGCGGCCTGGGACAGGATCAGCAGCGGCACGGAGAGCTTGGAGCCCAGGATGACGGACAAAAAGACCATCGTCATGGTGTAGGCGGTCGGGTCGTTTGACCCGCTTTCCAGCTCCAGCAGCGAGGCGGTGCTGTACTTGAGGTTCAGGTTTTTGGACCTGAGGATATTGGACACGCTGGCATAGTCCGTGGAACCCAGGATTGAGCCGATCAGCATGCTCTCCAGCCATTGGAACCCAAGCACGAAGTGGCAAAACAAGCCAGTCAGCACAGCGGTGGCCGCCACGCCCAGGGAACTCAGCACAATGGCCGCGCCGGCAACGGGCTTTGCCATTTTCCAGCTGGTGCCAAAGCCACCGTAGAACATGATGACCATCAGCGCCAGCGTGGCCAGATTGTCGGCGATATGAAAATCATTGAAATCGATGCCCATCAGCCCAAAGCCCATCCCCAGCGCGATGAACAGCAGGAGCGCCGGTATGCCGTGCCTGTTGGACAGGCGGATGGCAAACAGCGCCAGGATCAGGATGATGCCAATTGCCAGGTATTGCATGATTGTTCCCCCGCCCGCGCCGGCGTACAGTAAAAGAGGCCCCATCCCCTCCGCGGCGTGATTCCCTTGTCTCCCGGCGCTAAGCATAGTTTAACACAGAAATAGGTTTGGTCATACCGGGCAAGCGCGGATGACCGCGTCAGGGCCTAGCTTACGCAGCAATTGACTGCGCCCGGGCACTGCAATATAATGCGCTTGACACAGGAACTGCGAAACCGACCAATTCAGGCCCGAAAATATCCGGCCTTCCTATTCGCGCATTCACCGGCGACCACGACAACACGTCTTTTTACCGACAAAAAGGAGAAATGAATATGGTTAGAAGGCATTATGCTGCGCTTGCCGCCCTGCTGCTTGCCGCCGCTTTCATGTGCGGATCAACTGCTGCCGAATGTACGCATACGGATACATTCTGGGACGTGCTGGTGCCTGCGGCCTGTACAGAGGCAGGCATGCAGCAGAAGCGCTGCAGTACCTGCGGTCGGGAAGCCGGGCCGCCCTGTACGATCCCCGCGCTGGGACACCAGCCGGGCGACCCGGTCACGGAAGGCGGGGACTGCGTCCATGATATCACCGTCAGCCGCTTTTGCACGCGCTGCGGAATACTTCTTGAGCATACGACAACGCCCAATTCAAAACATGATGTCAGCGACTGGACAGTGATCCGGGAACCGACCCGGGACCGGGAAGGCCAACAGGTGAAGGTCTGCCTGCGCTGCGGTGAAGGGATCCAGTCAGAGTCCATTCCAAAGCTGGGCCTCAAATATGGGAGCACAGCCTGCTCCCGGGGTCCTCGCTTCCGTGACGAGCGGCCAAAGCTGACGGACGAGTGGTATATGTACACACCGCTGGACCTGAGCCGTGAGGGATCGCTCACCATCCCGCTGGTCGCATCCAACCAGTACGTGATCGGCTCGGTGCTGCTTTCGTCACAGGGCGGGAACGTAACGGTACGCTATGAACTGGATATCCAGGGGGTCAATGTGCGCAGTGAGTTCCTCACCTTCTTTTCCGACCTCGAAAGCGTGGTGACCATCGAACCCTCGCAGCTCGCAGACTGGGGTTTCCCGCTGGGCAAGCCGCTGAGCATCAAAAAGGGACTGCTGGGGGATACAAGCGTACTGATGTACTTGTCGCTTCTCATTGACTACGATAGTCAGGCAGCGGGTATCCTGCCTTACACGCACGGGAATGGCCTTGAAATACCCCTTGTCCCGTCGGGAGCCGCCGGCCCGACACATCGCCCCGCTGCAGAGCCGCCCGAACCCCGAGAAACGCAGGCTGCGGGGTATCGCGCCATATCTTTGGGCGATGAGGACCCGGCGGTGCTGCGCATAAAAATCCGATTGTTTGAGCTGGGCTATACGCAGATTCGCCAGCAGGGCAATCTCTACACCCTGGCGACCGCGCTGGCGGTCAAATCCTTCCAGACGGTCAATAACCTGACCGCCGACGGCGTGGCAACGCCCCAGACGCAGGCGCTGCTTTATTCACAGGAGGCGCTCAGGAAACCGCAATGACGGGGTGTTCAACTGCACAGCAACGGAAAGAGCGCTTCCGGAGATTTTCGGCAGTTGGGTATATCGTAAACTGTCAACAGCCCTCTGACAGCGGCACGGGCGGAGAACTGCCGAGGGCTTTCCGGCCATGCCTGCGCGCCTTCCTTTTCCGGCGCGGCGAGCCGATCATGCTTGTGTTGACAATGCGGTTCCCAAAGATTTTGATTTGCCGATAATCATTGACAGGGCGGGCAATAATCATTATATTGATTGCACAAGCATATCGGCAAAGATGACGACCGATACGAGTCCGCCCGGCGCGCGACCGGTTTGAGGTACCATGATGACAATTGAAAAGACACAAAACGGCACGGAGCTGATCCTCTCCCTCATCGGCAAGCTGGATACGCTGACGGCCCCGCAGCTGGAAGCGGAACTGAAAAACGGCATCACCGGCGTAGAGTGCCTGGTGCTGGACTTCCGCGCGCTGGTATACCTGTCCTCGGCGGGGCTGCGTGTCTTGCTGTCGGCGCAAAAGGCGATGAACAGGCAGGGCAGGATGATCATCAGGCACGTCAACGAAGCCATCACCGAAGTGTTCGAGATGACCGGGTTTCACGATATCCTGACGATCGAGCGATAACCCGGCCGGCGCCCCAGGCTGGCCTTGCCCGTTTGACCGGGGGAACGGTATGAAAAAAGAAAAGCTGTTCTGCGAAAAAAAGTTCAGATCCATGCTGATGACCGCCACCTTTGCCATGGCAATCGAGTACCTGAAGCTTTTGACGGCCAACATCATCGCCGGAAATATGCTGGGTGAGCAGGCCATCGCCGGCATCAACCTGGTCACCCCCCTGTTTTCCGTGATCGCGTTTGTTGCCGCGACCATCAGCGTAGGCACGGCCATCTGCTTCTCCTATGAAATGGGCAGGTTTGACAAGGGAAAGGCAAGCGGTTTCTTTGGACAGGGAATTATTCTGGCCGTTGGCGCTGGCATCGCGGTCTTTGCGCTCGCGTTTTTCGGGAAGGACCTGTTTTTCCGCTTCCTGGGCGCCACGGGCGAGGTCTACCGCTACGCAAGCGAATATTACCGGTATTTGGTGTTCATGGCGCTGATCTACCCCATCACCATGACACTGACCGATACGGTCTATGGCGAAGGGGACAGCCTGATATGCAACATATCCTTTGCCGCGCAGATAACGGCCAATGTCCTGCTGTCCATCTTCCTGTGCCGCACGATGGGCATCGGAGGCATCAGCCTGGGGACAGTCCTGGCCTCCGTCATCGGCACAGTTATCCTGATGCTGCACTTCCTGCGCAAGGGCAATGCCCTCAGGTTCAGATGGCACCTGAAATGGAAAGACATAATGCAGGTCTTCAAATACAGCATAGTTGACGCGGTGCTCTACCTGAATTGGGCGGTTATGCTGTTTGTCCTCAACAAGTTCATCATTTCCCGTTTCGGGGATGAGGTTTTGTCCGCGTTCTCTGTCGTCGTCAACATCTTCACCCTGACCATCGTCTTTGACGGGATCGGGCAGGCAATCCAGCCGCTCATCAATGTGTACCGCGGTGAACAGAACACCAAGGGCGTCGGGCAGGTCATGCGCATCGCGCAAAAGACGGCGGTGCTCGAAGGGCTGCTGCTGACAGTTTTCTTCCTGATATACCCTGAGTCAGTCGCCCACCTGGTTGGCGTCAATGATTCAGGGATCATCGCCATGACGAGGACCGCGGTGCGCATCATGGCGGTCACGATGTCCTTTTCTTCATTGGTGTACCTGTTCAGTTCCTATTACCTGATCACGGACAAGATCCCCCTGGCGCTGCTGATCACCTGCCAGAACGACGTGGCGATGCCCATCCTGCTGTCCATCCTGCTGGGCCTGGCGTTTGGCGTCACCGGCGTGTGGATGGGCCTGGCCCTGGGTCCGGTGATGACCATCCTGGTCACCGCGCTTATCGTGTATTTCAGGTACAAACGGGCAAATTTCCCGCTGCTGCTGGACAAGGCAAGGGACGAACTGATCTTCTCCTCCAATCTGGTCCTTTCACCCGACAGCATCATGGCGCTGGTGCAGCGCCAGGAGGACCTGCTGACGCAGTACGGCGTGTGTTCCCGCAGCATCTATCACGTATCGCTGCTGATTGAGGAAACCTTCATGCTGATCGTGGAGAAGAACCCCGGCAAGAAGATCCTGGCGGAATGCACGACGGACCTCAATGACGACGTATGCCTGATCCTGCGCGACAGCGGCGTCATTTTCGATATCACCGACACCGATTTGTACGTGTCCTCGCTGAGGGCCTTCGTGGTCGCCGGCGTCATGGAACGGCAGAAGAAAAAGGCCTATCTGACCACGACGGGCTATAACCGCAATGTGTTCCGCCTTCCCAAGGAAGATACCGCAAAAAGCGCGCAGGCGTAAGGCTGACGGTTCCCGGATGTGCCGCGGGCCGCGGTTTCAGGCCGCGCGCGCCTTGCGCCAAGCGTCCTTCCTGTGCTAAGATGTCGCTCGGGCACATCGGGCAATCCTGTCTGCTGCGCCGGCACCCCTGTTCCCGTAGCTCAGCAGGATAGAGCGTTCGCCTCCTAAGCGAAAGGCCGCGCGTTCGAATCGCGCCGGGAACGCCAGACAAAGCTCCGCCTCCCTTTGGATGCGGGGCTTTTGTATTCAAATGACTTTGCGTTGATTGACGCCGCGCCTTGTCAGTGATACCCTGATGACAAGTGATTTTGCCCTTTTCGCGCCGGCGAGCGCGTGTGCACCGGCATACCCTATGCCCGGATAATGTGCCCTGTACTGTGTGTGCGCCGATATACGACCGGGCCGGGAGGAACAGCGACCATGAAAGCGCATGTAACAAGCGGCATCGACGCCATCGGGATGTATGACAATCTGCTGCGCGGCAAGCGTATCGGCCTGATGACCAACCCCACGGGCATTGATCACAGCCTCAACAGCACCATTGACATCCTGCATAAACGCTATGGGCTCAGCGCCCTGTTTGCCTGTGAACACGGCGTGCGCGGCGACAGGCAGGCAGGCGAGGAAGTGAGCGACTACAGGGATCCCCGGACGGGTATCACGGTATACAGCGTCTACGGCAAGTCCAAGCGCCTGAGCCGGGAGATGCTGGACGCCTTTGATATCCTGGTCTATGACATCCAGGATGTCGGCGTGCGCTTTTACACCTACCTGTATTCCCTGTCGTATGCCATGGAGGAATGCGCGAAAGCCGGAAAGCCCGTGCTGGTGCTGGACCGCGTCAACCCCATCGGCGGCCTCAAGCGCGGCGGCACCATCCTTGATCCCAAGTTCGCGTCCTTTGTGGGAGACTATGAACTGCCTACCCGCACCGGCCTGACCATCGGGGAATACGCGCGCTATGTCCGCGCTTACCTGAAGCTGGACCTGGACCTCAGGGTCGCCCCGCTGAGCGGGTGGAAGCGGGAGATGTACCTGGACGATACCGACCTGCCCTGGGTCGCCCCTTCCCCCAACTGCCCGGACCTGTCCTCAGCCCTTGCCTATGCGGGCACCTGTATTTTTGAGGGCACCAATGTTTCCGAAGGCCGCGGCACTACCCTGCCCTTTGAGGTCATCGGCGCGCCCTGGATAGACGCCGACAAACTGGAACAGAGCATGAACCGGCTGGACTTGCCCGGCGTCCGTTTCAGGCGTACGGCTTTCCGGCCCTGCTTCAGCAAACATACCGGCATATTGTGCCACGGCGTGCAGCTGCACATCACCAATCGGGAAGAGACCGATCCCTTCTTCGCCGCGCTCAGGCTGATGGAGCAAATCCGGGATATGCATCCGGACAAATTCGAATACACCAGCTGGGACGGAGGCAAGTCCTTCTTGCTTGACAAACTTTTGGGAACGGATGTTTTCCGTAAGGGTGAAATGACCGCGCGGCAGATGACGGACCATCATCTGCCAAAGGTCGAAGCCTTCAGTAAAGCAGTCGGGCCCTTCCTCCTGTATGAGTAAGGAGTGAAAGGCATTTATGAACATATTCGTATGCGTCAAGCAGGTTCCAGCGACAAGCAGGATACAGGTCGATGAGCGCACCGGCTGAAAGCAGATGCTCGCCCGGTTTACATATCGCCGGATTTGTGCTAAAGTAGCCATAGAAAATAAAGTTCCCATCGCGGTATGCTTTCTCTCTTGTCCCGTTGATTGCGCGGCCGGTCTTGCCGCGTAAACATAAAAAATAGGAGGTAGAATGATGAAAAAGTACCTGGCACTCCTTCTGGCGGCCATGATGCTGCTGGGCATGGGCTCCTTCAGCGCAATGGCTGAACAACCGCTGGAAATCTCCCTGTACTACTCCGACAACGCGACCCTGCCCTTCCGGGAAGACTGGCCGATGCTCAAGCACATCCAGGAAAAATACAATGTGAAGCTGAATATCGAGCCCATCCCGATCGCCGACTACGCCACGAAGGTCGGCCTGGCCCTGAGCACCGGGCAAAACGCGCCCGACGCCATCCTGAGCTCCAGCTCAGGCGGGCAAAACGCCTCCCACGCGCTCAACGGCGCCATCGTGCCCATCAGCGATTATACCGAGTGGACACCCAACTTCAATGCCCGCGTGGAGGAATTTGGCCTGCAGAACAACATCGAGCGGCTGAAACTGGGCGACGGCAAGCGCTACTACATGCCCTCCCTGTTTGACAAGCCCTTCTATGACGGCGGGCTGATCCTCAGGGAAGACTTCCTTGCCGCCAAGGGCCTGCAGGCGCCCAAGACCTATGACGACCTGTACGCCATCCTCAAGGCCTACAAGGCGGACCACCCCGATTCCTTCCCCCTGACCACCATCGTGGCCCCCAGGGTGCTCTACCGCATGACGATGCCCTCCTTTGGCGTCTCGGTTGGCCTCAACGCCTCCACGGGCACCAACACCCTGTCCTGGGACTATGAGAAGAACGAGTATTTCGCCGGCGCAATCAGCGAGCAGTACAAGAGCTACGTCACCTTCTTCAACAAGCTCTTCGCCGAAGGCCTGCTGGATCCGGAGATGACCCAGGACTCGACCTCCACCGCCCAGAAACTGGCAACAGGCGCCGCCATGGCGACCTACGGCTACTATGACCAGATCGGCGGCTGGACGCAGAACACCGCCATCGAAGGCTTCAAGCTGCAGATGTATCCGCCGCTTGAGGGCCCCGGCGGCGCGCACCACCAGCCCAAGAACCCCATCGGCTCGGGCCTCCTCTTCCCCATCGGCACCGCAAGCAGGCCTGACTTTGAACAGGTCGTACGCAAGCTTGACGAGATCTTCTTTTCCGAAGAAGCGGCCCGCATCTGGTGCATCGGCATCGAAGGCGTGACCTACACCATGGACGGCGACAAGATCGTCTACAGCGACGAGATCCGCGCCTCCAAGGACGGCGTCTACAAGTACATGCAAAACGCCTACGGCTGCGGCACCGACCCCCTGCAGCTGGTGTGGTACAACGCGCGTGAGATGACCAAGTACGACGAGAACTACGCCGCCATCAACACAGCCGTCGCGGCCATGCCCGATGCCATCCAGTACATTCCGCCCACCCCGTCCTTTGACGACATCACGGCAGAAGAGGCTTCCCTGCTGCAGACCACCCTGTCTGACGCGTTTGAAGTTTGGAACGACGCTTTCCTGACCGGCAAGAAATCCATCGCCACCGACTGGGATGCCTATGTTCAGGAGATGAAGGACAAGGGCATCGAGAAGTTCCTGCAGATCTACAACGACAACAAGAAATAGCCTGTCAGGCAGGGCCGCCAAGCGCGGCCCTGCCTTGTTCATTAAGGGGAAACATGCAAAAAGACAAGGGGACGGCGTCCCTGCGCCGCTGCCTGGGCAGCTACTGGGAGCTGTACGCGATGATGCTGCTCCCATTTGCCTACTTTATCCTGTTCAAGTATGTGCCGATGTTTGGCAACATCCTGGCTTTCCGCCGCTTCAGGCCCCTGACGGGGCCCTATGGGGTCAGCTGGGTGGGTCTGAGGTACTTTGAGCAGTTCCTCAGCCAGGCGGATTTCTGGAGCGCCTTCAGGAATACGCTGACGCTTTCCGTCACCAACCTGATCATCAACTTCCCCATCCCCATCATCTTCGCGATCCTGCTCAACGAGCTGAAAAACCTGTGGTTCAAGAAGTTCGTGCAGACAGTCAGCTATATGCCCCGCTTCATCTCCACCGTGGTTGTCATCTCCATCCTGACGGAGCTGCTCTCCCCCTCATCGGGCGCCCTCAACCGGCTCCTGCAGGGCCTGTCGGGCCGGGCGCCCGTCTATTATATGAATGAACAGCAGTATTTCCGCCCGCTGTACATCATCACGGACATGTGGCAGTACACCGGCTGGAGCGCGATCATCTACCTGGCCGCCATCACCGGGGTGAATGCCGACCTGTTTGAGGCGGCCCGCATCGACGGCGCGGGCCGGTTCCAGCAGATACGCTATGTCACCCTGCCCACCATCATGCCCACCATCATGGTGATGTTTATTTTGAGGGTGGGCCACCTGATGTCCCTGGGTTTTGAAAAGGTGCTGCTGATGTACACGCCCTCCAATTCCGTCGTCAGCGACATCATCGACACCTATGTCTACCGCATGGGCTTCCAGTCCAGCGCCAACCAGTATTCCTATGCCACCGCCATCGGGCTTTTCAACGGGATCATCGGCCTGGTCCTGGTCACTTCTTCCAACCTCCTCAGCAAACGGCTGACCGGGGAGAGCATCTACTGATGAGCGGCTTAATCGGTACAAAAAACAAGCGCTCCTACCGCATCAGGGAGAGGAGCCCGCTGCTTGACCTGATCATTTACCTGGTGATGATCCTGTCGGTCCTTGCCTGCGTACTGCCGTTTTTGTATATCATCGCGATGTCCCTGTCCAATTCCGAAGCCATCCTCAACAACCGCGTCTCCCTGTGGCCCGTCGGCCTGAACGCGGAAGCATACGGGCAGATATTCGCCTACCCCAATTTCTTCCGCGCCTACAGGAACACCATCGCCTACACCTTGTTTGGCACGGCGATCTCCCTGACGCTGATGACGCTTTTCGCCTACCCCTTGAGCAAGCCCCGGCTGAGGGGTCAGAAAACGGTCATGAAACTGGTGATCTTCTCCATGTTCTTTTCAGGCGGCCTGATCCCCAACTTCCTGTTGATCTCCAACCTGAAGCTCACCGGCACCATCTACGGGATGATCATCCCCTTTGCCATCAACCAGTTCAACCTGATCATCCTGATCAATTTTTTCAAGAGCCTGCCCGAGGAGCTGGAGGAAGCCGCGCGCATCGACGGCCTGGGCTACTTCGGCATCCTGACGCGCATCCTGCTGCCGCTGTCCACCGCCGCCCTGGCGACGATTGGCCTGTATACCGCCGTATTCTTCTGGAACGACTGGTTCTACGGACTGATCTATTTGAACAGCAGCCAGTACCCGGTGATGCTGCTGCTGCGCAACATCGTCAACGGCACGACCATGGTGGGTGAAGCCGGGGGCGTTGGGGAGAAATCCTCGGTCGCCATCGCCGTCAAGTCAGCCGTCATCATCACGTCCACGCTGCCCATCATCCTGCTGTACCCCTTCCTGCAGAAGTATTTCATCAAGGGGATGCTGGTCGGCGCGGTCAAGGGATAATTCAGGCTTCGGGACTGTTCTCCAGATAGGTCTCCCTTGCCAGGTCGGCCGCGCCCCAGGCCGCGTCATGCAGGGGGGAGATGACCCGCAGGTGCGGGTATTTTTGACGGAGGCGAATTTCCAGGGCTTGACGCAGGGCGCCGATGTTGCCCAGTACGCCGCCCGACAAGGCCAGGACAGACTCGCTGAGCCGCAGCTTATCCACCACCGCGGCGCAAAGGGCCGTCAGTTCCGAGGCGGCATGGTCCGCGACGGCCATGGCGGCGGCATCGCCGCCCTCCGCCGCTTCCTGCAGCAGCGGCGCGAGGCCAGCGATATTGGCCTTGCCCAGCGCGGGGTCATAGGCGGCGCGGATCAAGTCCTCGGGTCCTTTCGCGGACAAGTGCCGGTATACCATGGCGGTCAGCGCGGTTTCATTCGCCCGTCCGTCCGCGGCGCGCAGCACTGCCTTGAGGATATCGCGCCCAAGGGCAAAGCCGCCCCCTTCGTCATCCAGCAGGTAGCCCCAACCGCCGCAGCGGGCGGTCTGCCCCTGCGCGTCGCGGCCAAAGCAAATGGATCCGGTGCCCGCGATCAGCACAAGGCCGGCCTTTCCCACAGCGCCGCGCAGCGCGGCCTCATGGTCGCCCCTCAGGTCAAAAGGACCCGTATACCCTGCTTTGCGCAGCCCGGTTTCTATGATGCCCCCGCACTCGGGGTTGCTGATGCCGGCAGTGGCGATGGTCATGCCGGCACAGGCAGCGCCGATGCTTTGGAGATCGGCGACGCGCCCTGCGGCGTCCGCCAGCGTCTGAAAGATGGCCGGCCTGTCCATCCCGTTGATGTTCAGCTGCCCGAAGCTGTCACGGCAGATGACGCTGCCCCCGCCGTCCATGCAGCACAGCGCGGTCTTGCTGCCACCGCCGTCAAGCCCGACAACGAAACGCGCGCCCATCAGCGGTCAGCCCCGCAGGCCTTCAAAGCCTCCGCGATGCGCCCATTCGCCTTCACCAGGGTAATTTCCGCCTGTTCACAGCTCAGCCCGCATTTGGTGCTCACAATCGCTCTCTTGCAGCTGCCGCCGCAGCGCTCAAGCGCCTCCATGGCTTCGCTTTCCGTCACGCCGCAGGTCTGCCTGATGATATTGACCGCCCGCTGCACCAGCTTTTGGTTGGTGGCCTTCACATCCACCATCAGGTTGCCCCATACCTTGCCCAGCTTGATCATCACAGCGGTGGACAGCATATTGAGCACCATCTTTTGCGCGGTGCCGCTTTTCATCCGGGTGGAGCCCGTGATGACTTCCGGCCCGCACAGCGGCGCGATGGTCACCCGGGCGTACTGCGACAGCTCCGCGTCCGCGGTGCATGCAAGGCCGATGACCGGCGCGCCAAGGGAGGCGGCGTATGCCATCCCGCCCAGGACATAGGGCGTGCGGCCGCTGGCGGCAATGCCGACCAGGGCGTCGGCCGCGCTGAAACTGATTTGCATCAAGTCCTCCGCGCCGGCCTCCCTGTCGTCCTCCGCGCCTTCCCTGGCCTTGACGAAAGCGGAAGGGCCGCCCGCCATCAGGCCGACCACCAGGCCGGGGTCCACGCCAAAGGTAGGAGGGCATTCGACCGCGTCCAGCACCCCCAGCCTGCCGGATGTGCCGCTGCCCAGATAGACCAGCCTGCCGCCGCGGGAAAGCTGAGCAAAGATCAGATCGACCGCCCGGGCAACCTGGGGCAGCACGAGGGCCACAGCGGCCGCGACCAGCCGGTCCTGTTCGTTGATCAGCCGGACAATGCCTTCCGTCGATTCTTCATCTATATGAATGGTCGCCGGGTTGGCTTTTTCCGTATCGATGCGCTCAAGTTTCATCGGGGCGCCCCCTTTTGTCCATCGTGACTGTCAATGGCTTTAATCTACATCAAAGGCGCAGGCCGGTCAAGGCCGCGGCCCTGCGCATTGACAGGGCCGGCGGCGCTTCCTATAATGACCCCGGAACGACAGCATATAAAGGCGGGAATATCCATGGATGAGCGCATTGAAATTGGCCAGCACCTGTTTGCTGGGTTTACAGGCCTGCGCATGCCCCCGGAATTCGAGCGGCGGATGCGTGAAAGCAAAATCGGAAACGTCATCCTCTTTGCCCACAATGTCGCCGCGCCCGAACAATTGAAAAGCCTGTGCGCGGAGATCCGGGCGCTGGTCCTGGACACGACCGGTTATCCTGCCTTCATCGCCATCGATCAGGAGGGCGGCGTGGTATCCAGGCTGGGAGAGGGCTGCACGATCGTTCCCGGCGCCATGGCCATCGCCGCGACAGGCAAGCCGGAGAACGCCTACGCAGCGGGTCTCATCACCGGGCGGGAGCTGAGCGCGATGGGTGTGAACTTCAACCTGGCGCCGGTCCTTGACGTCAACAGCAACCCGGACAATCCGGTCATCGGCGTGCGCAGCTATGGGGAAGATCCGCAAGGGGTCATCCGCTTCGGGCTGCAGATGGCGCGGGGGCTCAGGGACGCGGGCATCCTGTGCTGCGCCAAGCATTTTCCCGGCCACGGGGATACGGCGGTCGATTCCCATGTCGGCCTGCCGCTGGTTGACAAATCTCTCGATGAACTGCTGGCCTGCGAGCTGCTGCCCTTTCAGGCGGCGGTGGACGCGGACATCCCCGCCGTCATGTCCACGCACATCCTCTTCCCGCAGCTTGAGCCAGAGCATATCCCGGCGACGATGTCCCGCAGGATCATGACCGGTCTGCTCAAGCAGCGGATGGGTTTCAAGGGCCTGGTCCTGTCCGACTGCATGATGATGGGCGCCATCAAGGACCATTACGGTACTGTCAGCGGCATGGCGGCGGCGATCAAGGCCGGGGTTGACCTGGTGTTCGCCTCCCACAGCGTGGAACTGGCCGCGCAAGCCTCGGACAGGATGCTGGAGGAATTGCGCGGCGGGCGGATGAACGCCTGGGAGCTGAAGGCATCCACAGACCTGATCCTGCAGTACAAGGCAAACCTGAAGACGCCGGAGGCATCGGAACTTGGCCAGGTTGGCAGCCGGGCGCACAGACAGCAGGCGGATAACCTGTATGAGCAGTCCCTGACCGCTGCTTGTCTGCCGCAGGGAAAGCTGCCCTCCCTGGGTGAAAATCCCCTGTTTGTCGGCTGCCTGCCCTTTGTCGCGACCCAGGCTTCATCACCCAACGCAGCAAAAATATCCTTCGCAGAGGCATTGAAGGAGCGCTTTGGCGGCGAAGCGGCCGTCATGTCCGAGAACCCGGACCGACTGGAGCTTGATCGCATCTCATCCCTGGCGCCCGGGCACAGCAGCATCGTCATCGGCACCTACAACGGCCATCTGCGAACAGGCCAGCTGGACCTGGTGCGAACCCTGGCCGGAACCGGCAAGCCTGTCATCTGCGTCGCGCTGCGCAATCCCTACGACCTGGCCGGCCTGCCGGCAAGCGTCAGCGCTGTGGCAGCCTATGCCTACAATGAACCGGCCCTGCGTGCCCTTATGCGCCTGCTGGGCGGCGAGATCGCCGCTGAAGGCATTCTGCCGGTCACGCTGAAAGGATGAGCATAGTGAAGCGGCCAAAGCCCTATGTCATCGGGCTGATGAGCGGCACCTCGCTGGACGGCGCGGACGCCGCCCTGGTGAACTTTGAGAAGGAGAAGCCCGAACTGGCCGATTTTCTGTTCCTGCCCATGCCGGAGGAACTCAAACAGAAGATCCTGGACTGCTGCTCCCTTGACAAATCAAATATCGCGCTGACCTGCAGCCTGAATGTGGAACTGGGGCATTATTTCGCGCGGGCTGCCCTTGCCCTGTGCCGGCAGGCAGATATCCCCCGTGAGAAAATCCTCTGCGTCGCCTCCCACGGCCAGACGGTCTATCACATCCCGGAATCCGGTGGGGAATGGCTTGCCTCCACCCTCCAGCTGGGGGAGCCTGCCGTCATCGCCCATGAAACCGGCCTGCCGGTGGTATCGTCCTTCCGCGCGATGGACATGGCCGCCGGCGGCCGCGGCGCGCCGTTGGTCCCCTATGTTGACTGGCTGCTCTTCAGGAACGGAAGTAACCGCGCACTGCAAAACATCGGCGGTATCGGCAATGTGACGGTGCTCCCCGCCAATTGCGCGCCCGGGCAAGTCTTCGCCTTTGACACCGGGCCGGGCAACATGGTGGTCGATTCCCTTACCCGGCGTTTTTTCAATCTGCCCTATGACGGGGAAGGCCGGCTCGCCGCAAGCGGAAAGCCGGATGAAAGGGTGCTGGCTGCCTGGATGACCGATCCCTTCTTCAGCCTGACGCCGCCCAAGGCAACCGGCAGGGAGCTCTTCGGCGAGCAGTTCGTCCAGGCTGCAATGGCGGCTTTCCCTGACCTTTCGCCGTATGACTGGCTGGCGACGGCCACGATGTTCACCGCCATGGGCATCGCCCGCAGCTACAATGACTTCGTCTTCCCGCTGTGCCCGGTCGATGAAGTCATCGTCTCGGGCGGCGGCAGTTACAACAACACGCTCATGAGCGCCATACGCGCGCAGCTGCCGCAGTGCGCCGTCCTGCGCCAGGAAGACCTGGGCTTTCGTTCCGACGCCAAGGAGGCGATGGCTTTCGCGGTCTTGGGTTATGAAACCATGAACGGCCGCTCCGGCAACCTGCCCGGCGCCACCGGCGCGGCCAAAGCGGTCATCCTGGGCAATATCACGCCCGCGCCTGTAGATTGAATCACTCCCGGCGCATATCCTGGGCGGTTTTCATCAGGATGGCGATGGTGGTATCGCGGCTCTCTTTGGGAAAGGCGGTCTGATAGGGGATCCAGCGGCTCAGGTATTCGCCAAAGGCAGCGGTGAGGGCACTTTCATCAAAGAAGAAGGCGGAATCCGGATCGCTGTTGAGCGTGACCAATACACCGAAGCGCTCTTTGTACTGAATGGTGACCTCATCCAGCAGGAAAGGGGTCTGTCTGACTGCGACATAATATTTGTCATACTGGTACATCAGCTGGGCGACATGCTCCAGATGGGCGGCGAACTCCTCCCTCGTATAGAAGGAAGGGGGCAAACCCGGGTAACCCGGCAGGGCTATCCTGCTCCTCATCCCCTCGGGACTGTCCATGCGGGGCAGGATGATGATCTCAGCTACGCTGTGATGCTCAATATTCGCCCGGAAGTTGGCCAGGCAGGTCTCAGCCAGCTGCGGCAGCTGTGGGTTGTTGTACTTGCGGGCGATGCTTTGGGCGACGGAGGCCGGCATGGTGGCAAGCGACAGCGCCTTGTGCGCGCTGACACTGGCCCCTTTGGCCTCATCCATGGCAAGCCAGCGCTTCTGCAGGTCACCGTTGCTGCCGCTTTTATAGCTGCGGGTGATGGGCGTGCACATGCGCAGGTACACGTCAAACTCCTGTTCAAGCATCTTGACGGCTTCCGGCTCAATCACCAGCTGGGTAAGCGAAGCGTCCACCCTGTCACCCACCGACGTGCCGATGAGCGCGGCAAGGCCGGGCGCCACAAACAGCGTGCGCTTGTTGATGCCCCCGCGCAGGTGCGGATGAAAATAGGGCTGGAACTTGCCCGTCACATACAGCGGCATCCACAGGGAAATGGTTTGTACCAGCTCATCCAGCGGCTGGCTGATCATGTGGATGACGCGAAAGCGGTTCCCTGCCTCAATGGCATTCAGGACGTGATTTTCCCACCGGCGGGTGAACTCGCTGTCTCCGGTCAGCCACGCCATGGCTTCATCCGAGAACAGCAGGATGGTGCGCGGCTTGCCGGCGGCCATGATTGTCTCAAAGAAGGCGGACAGGGCGGCGCGCTTGCCCTCCATCCCATAGTAGAACAGGTCATTTTCCGTGGCGCTGGTGCAGACCGGCTGACCTTTTCGCGGCCCGCGCGCGGATGCATTGGCGCCGCTCCGGCTGTCAGGCGCCGCGTCAGGGTGGGGCTGGTCGCTGCCCAGCCACGCGTACAAGCGCTCGTATGCCTGATCCGTTTCAAGAGGCCAGGGCTCGCCGGGATTGGTCATCTCGGCGATTGTCTGGCGCTGATAGTCCTGCCTGATCTGGCCCAAAAAGTAGATGCACATGGGCTTCAGGTAACCGGGATCGCGCGGCGGCTTGCGCTTGCCGGACCGCAGCCGGCTGACCGCCGCCTCATCCATATGAAGGGCGCGGCTCAGCACACTGTTCCTTGTGGCTGTCAGGCGCATCAGCAATTCCAGCTTTTCACTGAACATACTTATATCCTCTATGCGTAAGGCCCCGCCATCCGGGGGAAGCTATCAAGTCGTTCGCGCATGCCGCATTATGCCGGAAAAATGTATTTGGTCCGCAGAATAGTCCAGATAAGGCCATTCCCATTGTCATCGATGTTGACAAAAATGTCAATGACAAATTGCATACGTCATGTCACATTATGCACCTCGGGCGTTTGACACTTCACTAGCAGAAAAGGATCCGAGAAGCCAAGCGGGGCT
>CAZPBJ010000014.1:0-53045 GCA_964584685.1 uncultured Christensenella sp.
AGGAACTCATCCCCGCCATCCTGAGCCTGGTCTGCGACGCGTCGGGCTACACGACTGGCAGCGATTTCATCGTGGACGGCGGATACACCTGCCTGTAAGAAGAAATTTATCGGAGGAGAGAGCTATGCTGCAGCAAGTCATGACCGCTCCGGGAGCCATTGAGATCAGGGAAGTGCCGGTGCCGGATATCAAAGAGGGCCAGGCGCTTGTCAGGATCGAGAAAATCGGGGTCTGCGGATCCGATATCCATGTGTACCACGGCAAGCATGCCTTTACCAAGTACCCGGTCACCCAGGGACATGAGGTATCCGGGGTGATCGAAAAGCTCGGGAAAGATGTCAAAGGGCTGCACGTGGGCCAAAAGGTGACCATTGAGCCGCAATTGGTCTGCGGCAAGTGCCATCCCTGCCGCCATGGCAAATACAACCTCTGCGAGCAGCTGAGGGTCATGGGCTTTCAGGCGCCCGGCACGGCCATGCAGTTTTTCGCTGTGGACGCGGCCAAGGTCACGCCGCTGCCTGAGGGCTTTTCCCTGGAAGACGGCGCGATGATCGAACCCATGGCTGTTGCCGTGCACGCGGTGAAACAAGCCGGTGACATCAATGGCAAGGATATTGTCGTTCTGGGAGCCGGCCCGATCGGCAATCTGGTGGCCCAGACTGCCAAGGGCATGGGCGCCCGCAAGGTGATGATCACCGATGTGAGCGATTTCAGGCTGGGCATCGCCAGGCAGTGCGGGATAGATGAATGCGTCAACACCACGGCGGAGCCCTTCAATGACGCGATGCTCAGGGTGTTCGGCCCTGACAAAGCCGACTTTATCTATGACTGCGCCGGCAACAACACCACCATGGGGCAGG
Source organism: uncultured Christensenella sp. (assembly GCA_964584685.1). Taxonomy (GTDB): domain Bacteria; phylum Bacillota; class Clostridia; order Christensenellales; family Aristaeellaceae; genus UBA1038. Next base: position 861 of record CAZPBJ010000014.1, read on the forward strand.
CGATCGCGCATGCCCGCAAAGGCTCTGTCATCATCCTGGTCGCGGTCTTCGCGGGCATGGCAACGGTTGATCTGGCGGTGGCAAATGACCATGAGCTGGATATCAGGAGCACGATGATGTACCGCCATGAGGATTATCTGGACGCGATCAAACTGGTGGACGAACAGCGCATCAACCTGCGCGCCTTGGTCACCACCCGCTTCCCCCTCAGGGAATACCTGCAGGCTTACCGGTATATCGACGAACACCGCGAGCAGACCATGAAGGTCCTCATCAACGTACAGGAGCAATGAATATGGAATTGAAGCAGAATATCACGGGCTTGCAGCACCTGGGTTTGCCCACCGACGATATCGAAAAGACGATCGGCTTTTATCAGAGCCTTGGTTTTGACGTCGCCTGGGAAACGGTCAATGGATCCGAGCGGGTCGCTTTCCTGAGGCTTCACGGCCTCACGATAGAAACTTATGAAAACCATCAGGCCGCCATGCGCAACGGCGCTGTCGACCACATCGCGCTGGATGTCGCCGATGTGCAGGCAGCCTTTGATCAGGTAAGCGCCCTGGGATACAAGATGCTCGATACAGAGGTCAATTTCCTGCCGTTTTGGGAAAGGGGCGTCCGCTTTTTCACCATTGAAGGGCCAAACCACGAGAAAGTTGAATTCAGCCAGATGCTTTAGGCGTCAGCCCAACCGGGACATCTTCATCAGGAGGCATATCATTGAAAACACTCGTTGTTGACAAGTATGGCGGCCTTCATGTGCAGGAAGCCCAAGTCCCCGGGTTCAACGAATGCCAGGCGCTGGTGAAAACTCTAAGCTGCGGCATCTGCAACGGGACGGACGCCAAGCTGATCCATCGCTCGTTCAAGAACTTTGGGTCCGAAAAATACCCCCTGATGCTTGGGCATGAGGGGGTGGGCCGTGTTGTGAAGCTTGGAGAAAAGGTCACGTCGTACCGCTTGGGTGACCTTGTCCTGCTTCCTTTTGCCGACGCGCAGCCCGGGCTGGGCTCGGGTTGGGGCGCTTTCAGCCAGTACGGCGTGGTCTGTGACAAGGACGCCTGGGATACCGCCAAATATGGGCCTGTTCCCGAATGCGCTTACGCGCAGCTTGTACTGCCCGAAGCCATCGATCCCGCGGACGCGGCCATGATCATTACCCTGCGCGAGGTGCTGTCCTCCGTCAATAGGTTTGGCATCAATAAAGACGCGTCGGTTGCCGTCTTTGGCTGCGGACCTGTCGGGCTGACCTTCATCAAGATCATGAAGCTCCTGGGCGTCAAGGGGATCATCGCCTTTGACATTGTCCCCGATAAGCTGCTGGACGCGAAGACCATGGGCGCGGATTATGCTTTCAACAGCAAAGAGGTGGACTGCGCGGCCGCGGTCAGGGGAATTTACCCCGAGGGTCTTGCGTTTGTCATCGATGCGGTCGGCAGTTCCGCCATCATCAACCAGGCCATGCCTTTGCTTGGCGACCAGGGGAAGATCTGCTGCTACGGGATCTCTGCCAATCTGTCCGCACAGATCGACTGGTCACAGGCCCCTTATAACTGGCAGATGCAGTTTCAGCAATTTCCCTCAAAGGCGGAGGAAGGCCTGGCGCACGGCCAGATCATCCAGTGGCTGGCGGCGGGCCTGCTCGACCTGAAGGATTTCATCAGCGACTATTTTCCCTTTGAGGATATTCTGAGGGCGTTTGAGCAGCTGGAGAACCGCGGCATCAGCAAGAAGGGGATCGTGGTATACCCCGAAAGTGAGGCATAAATGCTGGAATCAAGATTATTCATGGCCCTTCCTGAAGATCTGGTGTCCACGCCCGACGGTATGGCAGTCGACCATCAAGGCCGGCTCCTGCTGTCCTGCCCAAATTTTGCCGACATGGCCATGCCCAGCTGCGTCCTGGCCATTGATAAAAACAAACAGCTGCACAAACTGTTTGATGTGCCCCTGAACCCCAGGACCGGCGAGGCACGGTCGATGGGCATTGAGATCGGGTCTGACGGGGACCTCTACCTTGTGGATAATCCCGGCTGGACCGGCCGCCCCGACCTGGTGCGGACCGGACGCATCCTCAGGGTCAGGATGCGGGATGACGGCATCGAATCTGTCAGGGTCATCGCCGAGGGGATGGAGCACCCCAACGGGATCCGCATCAGGGGGGATTATCTGTACGTGACGCAGTCGACCATGGAGCTGGTCAAGACGCCCGGCGGCAAACTGTTGAGCTGCGTGTACCGTTTCCGATTGGATGACCTGAACGTGAAGGTCACCAACACCCTGGACGACGAAGACATCCTGTGCACTTTCATCACCGACAACCCCAGGTGCCAGTACGGGGTTGACGGCATCATCTTTGACAAGGACGGCCGCCTGGTCATCGGCAACTTTGGGGACGGGTCGCTGTGGCGCCTGACCCTTAATCAAAAAGGCGACCGGATGATCGACAAGGAACTGTGGTGTGTGGATACAGCCCAGATGATGACAACCGACGGCATGACCATCGACCCCCAGGGCAATATCTATGTGGCAGACTTCTCACGCAACGCCATCGCAAAGGTCTCGGTTGACGGGAAAATCACCCGCATCGCGCAAAGCCCCGACTGCACCGGCCTGGAAGGCGGCCTGGACGAGCCCGGAGAGCCCTGCTATTGGAACGGCAAATTGATTGTGTCCTGTTTTGACCTGGTCGTTGACGACCAGAAGGTGAATACGGCCCATGAGATGCCGGCTACGCTGGCGGTATTGGATCTGTCACAACAGTAATATTTTAATACATGGCGTGAATGAAGGCTTACGCTATTCTTTTGGCTTGCAGATGTACCAGGCAGCGTGGGCGCTGACGTTGACCGCCTTGACGTCCGAAAAGCACTGCCGCATATCGGATACACAGTCTTTCATCTCGTCATGGGCCACTTTGATGAAGCTGAAATAATCGCCGTGCTCTAGCCATTCGATCATGGATATCAAGGGCCTGCGGCTTTGGTTATAGTCGTAAATGATCACCTTGTGCCCGGCCACCCTGCTCATTTGGGAATACAACTGCTTTCTCTCGTCTTTTTGCAGGCCGTGGGCTACATAGGAGGCGATGGCGATATCAAATGACTTGTCTTCAAACGGCAGCCGTTCAAGGGCGCTGGCCTGAATAAAATCGATATCTTTGTTCTCACGCTGCCGTTTTGCGATATTGAGCATTTTTATCGCGGGATCGACCCCGGTTACCGCCAAACCTTTTCCGCTCAGGACGGAGCACAAGGCGCCGGTGCCGCAGCCGACATCTAGGACTGACTTAAACGCGGTCAGATCAATCTCTTTGCGGACGCTTTGGATTACCTCCGCAAAGCGCTTCTTTTGCAGATGGTAAAACAAGCCATAGACTGGCGCTATGGCGTCAAACAGCAGGCCATCCTTGTTTTTTCCCAATGATAACACCTCTAGTCATCCACGATAATAGGTACATCATGGCAGTGTTCAGTCAGAGCTTCTGTTCAGCGCTTGACATCCGTGATATCATTCACATAGAAGATATCAATAGTGAGGTGGCCTCTATGTTGGAATTGCCGGAAAGCGCGACCCTTGCCCGTCAGCTGAATGAAGTGGTCCGCGGCCTGCGTATCGAAGAAGCGATCGCCGCCGGCACGCCGCACAAATTCGCGTTCTTTACAGGAAATCCCGGGGACTATGCGCAGCGGTTGAAAGGCCGGGAGATCCGGAGCGCCTCGTCTTTTGGCGGCATACTGGAGATAGACCTGGATGGCTTGCTGCTCCTGCTTAGCGACGGCGCAAATCTGCGGCTGCTGAAAGCCGGCGGCACTCCGCCGCAGAAGCATCAGCTGCTGCTGCGGCTGAGCGACGGATCCACGCTGGTATGCACGGTGCAGATGTACGCGGGCATTCATTTGTGCCACGCGGGGCAGTTCCACAGCGTGTACCATCAGGCGGCCCATGAAAAGCCTTCGCCGCTGAGCGCCGCATTCACCCGGGAGTATTTCCTGGACATGGCGGCGGCATTCCCAAAGCTGAGCGCAAAGGCTTTCCTGGCGACGGAGCAGCGTATCCCCGGCCTGGGCAACGGCACGCTGCAGGACATCCTTTTTCGCGCCGGCATTCATCCCAAGGTCAAATTGTCAACGCTCAGCCCGAAAAAGCCGGAGGAACTATATCTTCAGGTGCGCGATACCCTGCTGGAGATGAGCTCCCTGGGCGGCCGCGATACGGAAAAGGACCTGTACGGGCTGCCGGGGGGCTATACCACACTAATGAGCAAAACAACGCTGAGCGGACCCTGTCCAAGCTGCTGCGGGCCTGTGCGGCGCGAAAGCTATCTGGGCGGGAATGTGTACTATTGCCCGCACTGCCAGCCGATGCCGCAGGCGTTTGAATAAGGTCTGTGTTTTCTATTCCTTTGTCATCGCGTCCAGCATCGTCAGTTCCAGGTCGGCGTAGCTCCCCAGCCCGTCGGGATTGGCCATCAGGGGGGTGAACGCCTTGTTTTCATTGCCCTGGTAGTAATTGCATACACCGCTGACGGTGATGATGCAGCTGGCTGACGGGATGGGCAGCGCGCGGTCAAAGGGCTGGCTGAAGCCGGAGAACGCGCCCGCAGAGATTTCCTCAAGCGATTCGAAGGCAAGCCAGCGCAGGCCGCGCAGGCGCGTAGGCTCGGACAGCTGCGTGAGGGAGACGCGCAGGGTGCCGCCCGCGACAGTCAGAACGGCCTCGCCGATCATGTAGTTGTCCTGGGTCACCAGGGGGATGCGGCGGACGCCGTCTATGGCCATGTCAACGTAGATCAGCTGATCGGGCAGGCTTCCCATCGCCGGGACAAGGCTGCCGATCATGGGGCCAAAGGCGTTGAAAGCAACGTCGTACCGGTAGCCGCGGGGAGCGAAGCTGCGGGTCTGCGCCTGCTGGCCGCAGATAGTGCAGTGGGTGGCCTGGGTGCCGCGTGAGCCGAGGGTCGCGTTTTTGACGACGGCCCAGACGCCGTCGGAGATATGTTTGAGGGCGGGGATTGAACGTGTCTCCTCCTTGGCGCACAGGGTGCAGACACGCCTTTCCTGGCCCTTGACGCCGCAGGCCGCGGGGCTTACGACGGTCCAGGGGCCGAATATGTGGCTGAGGTGCGCCAGGTCACGGCCCTGCACCAGGCTGCAGCGGGAGCAGGTGCGCTCTTCCCTGCCTTTTGCGCTGCAGGTGGGCGCCGTTACCAGAACATAGGGACCCCAAAGGTGCATCAGTGCTGCCACGACCTGTGTCTGTCTGGCGCTGCAGCGGGCGCAGACGCGTTCGTTGGTGCCCGGCAGGGTGCAGGTGGGCGGGGATACCTCGGCGTAGGGACCCCACAGGTGGCCAAGGGCCGCGATGGCGCTTGTTTCGCTTATGCTGCAGCGGCTGCAGGCGCGCTGCGATATGCCCGGCAGCGTGCAGGTGGCAGGCGTGCCCACCACCCAGGGTCCCCAGAGGTGTCCCAGCGCTGCGATGGCAGTGGTTTCACTCGTGCCGCAGCGGCTGCATATGCGCTGTGTGAAGCCGGACACAGTGCAGGTAGCAGGCGTGCCCACTACCCAGGGCCCCCAGGCATGTCCCAGGGCCGTGGTGGGGTTTGATTCACTCGCGCTGCAGCGGCTGCAGGTGCGTATCGTGGTGCCGGGCGTGGTGCAGCCTGCCGGTATGCCCGGCCCCCAGGCGCCCCACAGATGTCCCAGGGCAGGCAGATCGTCGTATAGGGTATAGGGTGGGTCGGAGCAGCCGGCGGCCGTACAGGTGGTGTACCGCCTTCCAAGCGCTGTGCAGGTGGGCTCAAGGTCAGTAATCCATGGTCCGCCATAGTCGTGCGTATGGGCATATGCCCTCAGGGGACTGAGTCCCAGCAGCAGGCACAGCGTCAGCAATATGCTTAGCGGCTTTTTGATGCTCTTCATGATGTTCCTCCCCGTGACGGTCATATATGCAAAAGGGATTCCCTGCCTGAAGTGTATCACCGGAAGGCTTTAAAGTAAAGGGATTGAAAGGCTATGCCCTCTGCGTTGTCTCCCGCTTGAAACGGTTCATGTAGGCATCGTTTATTTGATTGAACAGCGGCAGGTCATGCCCGCCTGCCGGCCGGCCGTCAATTTCGTATACGCGGCTGAAGAGATTCAGGGAGTTGACAACAATAACCTCGTCGGCGCGCGTCATTTCGTCCAGTGTATAGGGCCTTTCATCGACCGGAACCGACAGTTCGCGGCAGGTTTCCAACAGGTGTTTGCGGGTGACGCTGGGCAGTATCCACTCATCCAGCTGCCTTGTGACAAGCTTGCCTTCAGTCAGGATGGCCAGACCGCTGTAGGCGCATTCGGTGACATACTCCCCGCGGTGAAGCACGCACTCATCGCAGCCTGCCTCCTTCGCGCGCTGGGCCGCCATCACATTGGGAATCAGATTGAGCGATTTGATGTTGCAGTGAGCGAAGCGGGTGTCCTCAGCCGTGATCAGGCGGAATTCCTTCCCTATCTGCGCGGCGACCCCTTGGATGTATATCAGCAAATTGGCGGGGACCGGCGGGTCGGGGAATATGTGCCTGCGAACCGCGGTTCCCCGGGACATCTGGAAGTAGATGATGGCATCGGGAATATCACTGTCCATCTTTAAGACCAGGCTTGTCAGCAGGCCGGCCAGTTGTTCTTTCGTCATGCCGTGATCGATCTTCATCAGGGAACAGCTGCTGAAAAAACGGGCAATATGATCCTGCAGGGCAAAGCAAACGCCATGGCGGATATACGCAACATCATACACGCCGTCGCCGAAGAATACGGCGCGGTCGTTCATGGGGATCATCATCTCGTCCAGGGGCGTGATCCGCCCGTTGTAATAAGCCAGATTCTTCATCGTTATAGATACCTTTCTTCCCCGGTTCAGTTACCCGGCTGAATGCCGTCCAGTGACCGCCCCATCAGCAAGTCGTCGCGATAATCATTATCCGCCAGCCTGAACGCGTTCCTGATGCTGCCCCAATGTTCAAACCCGAACTTTTCATACAGCCGGATGGCCCGCTCATTATCCGCGCAGACGGACAATTCCAGCTGCTCAAAACCCAGGCTTTTTGCGGCATACAGCCCTTCGTTGAGCAATAGGCTCCCGAGGCCCCGGGCCCAGTACGCCTTGATGACCGCCATGCCAAACTCGCCGCGGTGCCTGACTTTCTTCCTGTCGCCGACAGGGGATACAAATAGATTGCCGACAGGTTCGCCGTCTAGGAACGCGCAGATCATGACCTTTCGGCTGTCGTCAAGGACGGCGCGCAAAAAGGCTTTTTCCTCTTCAACGGTCAGGGTGACTTCCTCGGGCGTTCTGAGCAAAAAATGCGTTTCCGCCGCGGTTGTCTTCAGATAAACCAGCGTGCCCTCGGCATCCTCCTCCTGCGGACTTCGCAGGGTCAGGGTAAGACCGCCGGTCAGCGTGACAACTTTTTCTTCAAAACGCATGGCCGTTATATCCCCGCGAACCTGAACACGATGCCCACGATCGCGGATGCTCCGATGGTAACGACCGGATGGGGTTTCCACTTCTTAATAATGAAGAAGACGGCGGCCGCCAGGATCACGCCCTGCCAGCTGATCAGGTCGGGTAGTTTTCCCGTTTCCTTCCACATCGGCAGGTTGAGCAGGGAAACCTTCAGCACGCTGAAGCCGGCCGCGGCGATCAGCCCGACGGAAGCCGCCCTGAGGCCATAGAATACTGCCTGCACGATATTGTTGTCACTGAAGCGGCGCAGGAAGCGCGCGATGATCAGCACCAGGATGACGGAGGGCAGTACTTCGGCCAGCGTAGCGATCACGGCGCCGGGGATACCGGCCGAGGTGTAGCCCACATAGGTGGCCATGTTGATGCCGATTGGGCCGGGCGTTGACTCTGAGATGGCAATCATGTCGGTCAGCTGGGCAATTGTAAACCAACCGGTATTGACCGACAGCTTTTCCAGGAAGGGTAGCGTCGCCAGGCCCCCGCCGATGGCAAACAACCCGATTTGGAAGAATTCGATGAACAGCCGCAGCAGGATCATGCTTTCCTGACCGCCTTTCTGCCTTGATACAGGATACCGGCAAGCCCCGACGCGACCACCAGGATGATGGGGCTGATGTCTGTCAGCACGGACAGCAGCAGCACGGTCAGGCAGATGCCGCCGCTTACCCAATCAATGACCGCTGCCTTGAAAAGCTTCGTGATGGCGTTGATGATCAGTACAAAGACACAGACCCGGATGCCAGCGAAGGCGTTTTGCACCAGGGGCAGATGCGCAAAGCTGCTGATGAACGCCGCGATGAGCATGATGATGATCAGGGAGGGGGCAACCACCCCCAGCACCGCCGCGACGCTGCCCCGGGCGCCCCTGATCTTGTTGCCGATAAACAGGGAGGTATTGGCCATGATGATGCCGGGCATGCACTGGCTGATGGCATAGTAGTCCATCACATCCGTCTGGCTGACCCATTTGCGCTTTTCTACGACTTCCTTTTGCAGGATGGGCAGCATGGCATAACCGCCTCCGAAGGTCAGGCCGCCAACCCTGGCAAAGGTCAGGAATATGTCTAAATAAATATTCATCCGCGTTCCTCCTCCCGCCTCCCCGCGCGATGCGGAAAAGCCTGCGCAAGTACTTATAATAGGCGCTGCAGCTGTGCCTGTCAACCGCGATATTCCTTGTTCTTTTCCTGCATTTTGCCTGTTCGCGGCAGACGGGTTGTGCTATATTCCCTAATTGTTTCCTGCGAATGAATAATCATGCGGGTATCATGCGGCCGGTCAGTGCGGGTTGGGAGGACAGCGTGGGCAGATACATTGGCAAACGGCTGTTGATGATGGTATTTCTCCTGCTGGGGATGACCCTAATTGTCTTTGGCAGCTTATACATCGCGCCCGGTGATCCGGCAGAGATGGTGGCGGGCCTCAATGCCACGCCCCAGGACGTGGAACGCGTGCGGCAGAGCCTGGGCCTCGACAGGCCTTTTCTGATCCAATACACCACCTACCTTAGAAACCTGCTGAACCTGAACCTGGGCATGTCCTACACCACACGCCAGCCTATTGTTGGTGAAATCGCGGTGCGCCTGCCCAACACGCTCAACCTTGCGGCCGCCAGCATCCTGCTGTCGATCGTCGTGGGGGTGCCTGCGGGCATCGTCACTGCGCTCAACAAGGACAAACTGCTGGACAACGTTATTTCCACAGGCGCGATGGTGGGCATCTCCATCCCAAACTTCTGGCTGGGGACCATGCTGATCTATCTGTTTTCCGTCGTGCTGCGCTGGCTGCCCTCAGGCGGCATGACCGCGCCTTTTTGGACTGCCGTGGGCTTCAGGCAGGCTATCCTGCCTGCATTCGCGCTGTCAACCGCCACAATTGCCAGTTTCACACGCATCGGACGCTCGGCCATGCTTGAAGTGCTGCAGTCTGATTACATCCGCACGGCCAAGTCAAAGGGCCTGCCAGTCCGCAGCGTGGTGTATATCCATGCCCTGCGCAATGCGCTGATCCCGCTGTTTACGCAGTTTGGCACGAGCTTTGGGGGCCTTCTGGGCGGCGCTGTGATCACCGAACAGGTTTTTGTCGTCAACGGCATTGGCACCTACCTTATCACCGGCATCAATACACGCAACTACCCTGTTGTGCAGAGCACCGTGCTGATCATTGCCGCCATGTTCATTGTGGTCAACCTGATCGTCGACCTGCTCTATGTGGTCATTGACCCGCGCATTCAGTACAGCTGACAGGAAGGGAGGGGACAGTGATGGAAACTAGCGTTGCCGGGACGATTTTGCTCAGACCGGAAAGCCCCCTGGCAGGCGCGCTGCGCAAGCTGCTTAAGAACAAGCTGGCTACCCTGTGCTTTGTTGTGCTGATGATGGAGATCGCTATCCTCCTGTTTGCTCCGCTGCTGGCGCCGTTTGACCCGGAGGCTACCAATATCCGCGCCAAACTCGCGCCAGGTTTTTGGGCCAAATACAGCGCAGACACTGCCGTCAGGGAAAGCTTCAAGACCGGGCATCTCCTGGGTACGGACCACCTGGGCCGCGATGTCCTCTCCCGCCTGCTCTGGGGCGGGCGCGTCTCTTTGCTGGTGGGTCTGATCTCAACGGGCGCAGGCCTTCTTGTCGGCGTTGTGTTTGGTTTGCTGGCCGGCTACTACAAAAGGCTGGATAACCCCATCATGCGCCTGATGGACCTGCTGTTCACCTTCCCGGGCATCCTGCTTGCCATGCTGATCATCGCCATGCTGGGTGCCAGCACCTTCAACGCAACGCTTGCCATCAGCATCTGGTCCATCCCCAGCTTTGCGCGCATGGTGCGCGGGCGTGTGCTGCAGATCAAGGAAGAGGACTATATCATGGCTATCCGCTCCGTAGCGGCGACCAACGGCAGGATCATCCTGGTCCACATCCTCAAGAATTGCCTGCCCCTGATCATTGTTGTCGCCACCATGCGCATGGCGACCTCCATCATCTCCATCTCCACGCTGTCCTACCTGGGCATGGGCGTTCCGCCGCCTGCGCCCGAGTGGGGCGGCATGATCGCCACCGCCAAGGAATATATGTGGAAACGTCCCAGCCTTATCGTCATCCCGGGGTTTGCGGTGATGGTCACCATCATCTGCTTCAATGTGCTGGGCGACAAGCTGCGCGACATCCTGGATCCCAGCCTCAGGGACTGAATATTGCGCCTGCCGCAAGGCGGGCTGTAATAAATACTTGAAGGAGAACCGCCATGAACAGACAGTATCTTAGGAGAACCCTGGCCCTGCTGACAGCGATGCTTATGATGTGCGCCGCAGCCCTGGCCGCGCCTGCCCCCGACAAGATGTTCAACATTGTCCTCACCGCCCCATTTACAGGCTTTGACCCGCTGCGCACCAATGATGCGGTCTCCACCTACATCAATGCCCAGATCTATGAGACCCTCTACCGCATCGCGCCCGATGGCAGCTATACACCCCTGCTGGCAGAATCGCTGCCCGAGTTTTCATCTGACGGCATGTCCGCCACCATCAAACTGCGCCAGGGCATCCTTTTCCATGACGGCACACCCTTTAATGCGGAAGCGGTCAAGTACACCTTCAGCCTGATCAAGGATCCGGCGTTTGGCTCCAGCCGAGCTTCCATTGTGGCTTCCATTGACACCATGGAGGTACTTGATGACTATACCATCAAGCTGAACCTCAAATACGAGGATGGCGTGCTGCTGGCAAAGCTGGCCCACACCAACTCCGCCATCGTTTCCCCTACCGCCCAGGCCAATCAGGATTTGATGGTACAGCCGGTCGGCACCGGCGCCTACGTTTTTGTCAGCAGCGTCTCCGGCGCCAATGTGGTGCTCAAGGCAAATGAGAGCTATCGAAGCGGCGCGCCTGTTGTGAAGAACGTGACGATGACGATCATTGCCGAAGAATCCACCGCCATCGCGCGCATGGAGACTGGTGAAGCTGACTTCATGCCCAACGTGACCGTGCAGCAGATCCCCCGCCTGCAGGGGATCCCCGGCGTGACATTCGCCACATCCCCCGCTGCGCAGGTATTCTACGTAATGATCAGGCCCAACAGCACGATCAACCCGGTGATGGGCAATCTCGAGTTCCGCAAAGCGCTGGCTATGGCCTTTGATACGCAGGGCTACACCGAATTTGTCATGGAGGGCTATGCAAGCCACTCCGCCAGCATCATCGGTCCCAATGTGTTTGGCTACACGCCAGCTGCCGAGGCCTATGGCTACAAGTATGATCCCGAGGCTGCAAAAGCCATCATTGAGAAGAACGGCTGGGCCAACGAGGCCATCAAGTTCCTTGTGCCTTCAACCCCTGCCTACACCCCCATGGGTGAGTATTTCCAGTCCAACCTCCAGGCGATCGGCCTGAACAATGTCCAAATCGAGTCCATCGACTGGTCGGCATGGCTGACGGAGAGCAAGGTCGACAATCGTTTTGATATCTCCCTGGCCGCCTGGTCCAATGTGACCCGTGACGGCACCGAACTGCTTGAGCCCAACTGGGAATCCAAGGTCAGCGCGCGTTCCAAGGTCAACAGCGAGGCCTTTGACAAACTGGTCTATGAGGGAAAAACCACCTCCGACAAAGCGCTGCGCCTGGAAAAGCTGGAGGCCGCCAACAAGTTCCTCCTGGACGAGGCCTGCGTGGTGCCAGTCTACAACGCCGAAAACCTCTTCGCGTTCAACAATGCCTATGAGGGCATTACGCGCGGTGTGGACGGCACCTTCTACCTCAAGGACATCACAATCAAGCAATGACATGACCTGCCCGGCCGCGGGTTAACAACTCACCCGCGGCCGGGCCCCTGTCATCCCGTGTGAAAGGAAACGCGCATGGAAAAGACCCTGGAAGTAAAGGACCTGGTTGCCACCTTCCGTATCGGACAGAAGGACTACCGGGTGCTGTGCGGCATTTCCTTTGATATCAAGCCCGGCGAGACACTGTGCATGGTAGGGGAATCCGGGTGCGGCAAATCCGTCAGCACGCTTGCCATCATGGACCTGCTGCCCCTCAACGGCAAGGTTGTTTCCGGCAGCATCAAACTGGACGGCCGGGAGCTGAGCGACTTATCCGCCAAAGAGCGCAACGCTGTGCGCGGCACCGGGATGGGCATGATATTCCAGGAGCCAATGACAGCGCTCAATCCGCTGCTCACCATCGGCTACCAGATGACGGAAGGCCTGCGTTTCCACCGCGGCATGGGCAGGAAGGACGCGGAGGAACGGTGCAGGCAGGCGCTTGAGCGGGTAGGCGTCGCAAACGCCGCGGAGCGCATGAAGCAGTATCCCTTTCAGCTCAGCGGCGGATTGCGTCAGCGCATCATGATCGCCATGGTGCTCTCGCTGGGGCCAAGCCTGCTGATAGCTGACGAGCCCACGACGGCTCTGGATGTCACCATCCAAAAGCAGGTGCTCATCCTGCTCAAGGACCTCAAAAAGGACCTCAAGGCAGGTATCCTTTTTATCACGCATGACCTGGGGGTTGTGGCTGAGATCGCTGACCGCGTGGTCGTTCTTTACGCGGGTCACAAGGTGGAGGAAGGCTATGTCCGCGATATCTTCACCAATCCCCTTCACCCTTATACGCGTGGCTTGCTGAGCGCCGTGCCCAATGTGGATGACGATACCTTTGAAATCAGCGCCATCCCCGGTGTCTTTCCCAATCTGACAGAGGATATCGGCGGCTGCCGCTTCCATCCGCGCTGCGCCTGGGCTTTTGAGCGCTGCAAGGCGGAGATTCCCGCCGAGCAGGCGTACGGCGATGGACACTTTGTCTGCTGCCACAAGGTGGAGAGGGAGCGCGCATGAGTGAAGCAAAACCAATCCTGGAGCTCAAGAAGCTCAAGAAGCATTTTCCTCTCAGGCGCGGGGCCAGCATCAAGGCGCTGGAGGATGTCAGCCTCACAGTCTATGCGGGTGAAAAGTTTGGTATTGTGGGCGAGTCGGGCTGCGGAAAATCTACTTTGGGGCGCGTCGTGCTCCAGCTCTACAGGCAGACAAGCGGCGTCAGCATCTATTATGGCACTTCGCTTGAGGAGATCGCGCCGCGCTACCTGAAGCGCGAGATCGCCCGTCTTCCCGGGTACCAAAGGAAGGCCGGGCGCCTGTTCAAAAAGGCGGAGGCTGCGGACAGCCGGCTTGAGGCGCTGCGCAATTCGCCGTCTGCGTCAAAAGGAAAGGCGGACGCGCTTGCCGGCAAGTCAAAGGAGTATAAAAAGGAGGCCTCCCGCCAGCTTCGCGAAGGTTCACGCACCTGCGGCTCGCTGATCACCAGCGCCGAATTACCCAGTATTCAGGCATTATTCGCACAGGCTCACAAGGCGCTGACCGAGGCACACCGGACATTGCGCGCCTGCGCCAAACTTGAGGCGAAACAGGAGAAGAACCGCCTGACCCTTGAACCCGACCCGGCGCTGCAGCAGCAGATCGACGGGCTGCGCCGGCAGGCAGAGGAGCAGAATAACAAGGCAAGGGATCTGCGCGGTCAGGCTTTCGGCTGCCTTGACAAGGCAGTGCTGCCCATCACCGAACGCTGCCAGGATCCCGCTTATCTGCGCAAGCTTGACGGTAATTATGAGACAGGGATCAACCTGGGCAAACTCAGCAGCCGCGAGATGCGCAGGCTGCGCCATGACCTTCAGATGATCTTTCAGGACCCTGCCGCCAGCCTTGATCCCCGCCAAAGCGTGGGCAAGGCCATTGAGGAGGTCTTCAAGATCAACACAAGCTTCCCCTCCGCTGTTCGCAGGGAGAGGACTATGCGGCTGCTTGAGCAGGTGGGACTGAAGCGTGAGCACTATTTCTCCTATCCTCACTCACTTTCGGGCGGGCAGAAGCAGCGCGTGGGCATTGCCCGCGCCATTGCGCTGGAACCCAAGCTTGTGGTGCTGGATGAATCGGTTTCGGCCCTGGACGTCTCAGTGCGCGCGCAGGTGCTGGAACTGCTCAATGACTTGAGCAGCCATAGGCAGCTGACGTATTTGTTCATTACGCATGATCTGGGCGTAGTCAAATATTTCTGTGACAGGCTGGTCGTGATGTATCTTGGCAATGTCTGCGAATTGGGCAGCACTGACGCGATTTTCCACCGGGCTCAGCATCCCTATACCGTATCGCTTTTAGCAAGCGTGCCGCGCCCGGTGGTGAGGGAAAACAAGGGAGAGGACCAGGTGCTGCAGGGCGAGGTGCCAAGCGCGGTCACGCCGCCCAACGGCTGTCCCTTCCATACACGCTGCGGAAACTGCATGGACATATGCGCCCGACAAAAACCGCCGCTGCTGGAAACCGAGCCCGGACACTATACCGCCTGCTTCCTGCACCCGGCGCCTGAACCAGCAGCCAAAGGAGAAGACTGATGATGCGCTTTGACCCGGGCTTCGTACCCTACGCTTCCACCCGATACCCCCTGTACGCCAGGCAGGGCATGGTGGCGGCTTCCGGTCCTCAGGCTTCTGCCGCGGGGCTTGACATGCTGCGCAGGGGCGGCAACGCGGTTGACTCTGCGATAGCTGCCGCTACGGCGCTGACAGTGGTGGAGCCTACCGCCAACGGCATCGGCAGTGACGCTTTCGCGCTGGTCTGGATGGAGCGGGAAAAAAAGCTCTACGGCCTTAACGCCAGCGGCTGGGCCCCGCGCGACATATCCATAGAAAAGGTGCTTGCAGGCAAACCCAGGGGCGACGGGATGCCAACCCTGGGCTGGGCGCCTGCCATGGTGCCCGGCGCGCCCAAGGGCTGGGCCGTGCTCAATGCCCGCTTTGGCAAACTCAAGCTGACAGAGGTGATGGCACCCGCCATCGCCTATGCCCGTGATGGTTACCCAGCCGGCGCCAACCTTGCCCGCATGTGGAAGCTGGCGGCCGGAAGGTATGAAGCGCTCCGGGGTGACCCGATTTTTGAGGAGTGGTTCAACACCTTCCTGTTTGATGGGAAAGCGCCTGCGGCCGGGCAGATGGTCAGGCTGCCGCAGCACGCGCGCACGCTGCAGCTGATCGCGGACTCCGGGGCGGAGGATTTTTACAGAGGCGAGCTGGCCCGGCGCATCGTGGAAGACAGCCGCGGGTTTGGCGGTTTCTTCTGCCCGGAGGATTTTTCCGAATTTGAGATCAGCTGGGTCGAACCCATCAGCGTCAATTACCGCAGCTATGATGTCTGTGAAATACCGCCCAACGGGCAGGGCATCGTCGCGCTAATGGCGCTCAACATCCTGAAAAACTTTGAATTTGTTCAGCGGGAAAGCGCTGACAGCTTTCATCTGCAGTGGGAGGCGATGAAACTGGCCTTTGCCGATGGCAAACACTATGTCACCGATCCGGCGCGCATGGACCTGACGCCGCGGATGCTCCTTGATCCCGCTTATGGCAAGGCGCGCGCGGCGCTTATCGGCCCGACCGCGGCCGCCCCCGCGGCCGGCATGCCGCCAAAGTCAGGCACGGTCTACCTGTGCACGGCGGATGGGGAAGGCAACATGGTCTCTTATATCCAAAGCAACTACATGGGCTTTGGTTCGGGCGTCGTGGTGCGCGGCACAGGCATCGCGCTGCAAAACCGAGGGCACGATTTCTCATTGAACCCGGACGACCGCAATGCCCTGGCGCCGCGCAAGAAGACCTATCACACCATCATTCCGGGCTTCCTGATGAAAGACGGCGAGGCTGTCGGGCCCTTTGGCGTCATGGGCGGCTATATGCAGCCGCAGGGCCATGTGCAGGTGGTGCAAAACCTGATCGACTTTGGCATGAACCCCCAGCAGGCCCTCGACGCGCCCCGCTGGCAGTGGATGCAGGACAAGCGCTTCCTGGTGGAGCACAGCTTCAGCAGCGAGATCGCCAAACAGCTTGCTTCAAAGGGCCATCAGGTGGATGTAGCGCTTGACAGCGTGCACTTCGGCCGGGGGCAGATCATCCTGAAGGGGGAAAACGGCGTGCTGACAGGCGGTACGGAAGGCCGCACCGATTCAAACATCGCCTGCTTTTAGCCTTATCCTTCGAGTCCGTCTGTCTGCCGCTGCATGTTTTCCACCACAATGTCATGGATATCGCCAAGGGAGGCGCAGTATTCCAGCACCGCCCAGGGTTCATTGGTGTGGAAATGGACCTTGATGAGTTCCTCATCCCCAACCGCCAGCAGACAGTCGCCGCGCAGGTTGTTGTTGAAGTAGTCGTTGACGGCTTCTTCCGAGAGGTCTTCGCCCTCGATGAGCAGTTGGACGTCGAATTTGAATTCCAGCATTTGTTGTCCTCCCTGAAGATAATATTGCCGCCTTACCCGCTTATCATCGGCTTGACAATGATCAGCACGGCGTACAGCGCGATGAACGCCAGCGTGCCCAGGGACAGGAACATTGAGACGAACTCCGCTTCCTGCGGGGACTGTGAGTAGACCGGCAGCACAAAGGGCGCGGGCAGTATCAGCATCAGCAGGATGGCCAGCAGCAGGGTGGGGTCATAGGGGATCAGCCTGAACAGCAGCAGGGTGAAACCGCCGCCGACCAGGGCCACAAGGGCAAAGCGCAGCAGCAGGGTCTGAGCGGCCCGCCTGAGGACCCTGCGGTCCAGTTTCAGGTCGTAACCGATGGAAAACAAGATGAGCGCGGCGGTAGGCGCGCTGACAAAGGCGCATACCCCATTGACCACATCGCCCGCCAGGGTGCCTGCCATCAGGCGCCCCAGGCCGGTGACGCCCACCAGCAGGCCCAGCAGGACGGCGATGATGACCTGGTTTCTGATCACTTCCCTGAGCGATTCTGCCGGCGTCTTCTTTTCACCGGTCTGGCGGCGAAGCATGAATAAGAAGACAGTAAAGACAAAGACCTCCTGCCCCAGGTCAACAACAGCGATGCTGCCCATCCTCTCCTGCCCGGCCAGCAGCAGGAACAGCGGGAAACCCAGCATGCCCATCTCAAAGCCGGTGAGGGTAAAGGGAAGCAGGGTCGTCAGGTTTTTAATGGGCTTCTTGATGACAAAACCCAGGGCAAACAAGACCAGGCAGATCAACAGCACGCACAGCGCCACGATGAGGGTGTCCGGGCTGTAGTTCACCGCGTAAAAGGCCTGGAAAATGACAAAGGGCAGCGTTACGCGGGTGACCAAAGTCTTGATGACCGTGACGCCTTTTGCGTCCAGCAGTTTGAACCTGCGCAGCAGCACGCCGATCATCAGCGCGATGAGGACGGGCAGGACCTTGGTCAGCAGGGACTGTATTGTATCCATGTCAAGCTGCTCCCGTCTTTATTTCTCAGCCCCGCCTGAGGGCCGATTTGGCGATTTCAAGCGCGACCATGAAGTTCGCCAGCTGGTGGTCTTTCTCCGCCCCAAGGCCCAATATGCGCTGCTCCCACTTCGGTGCGTCCAGCAGGTCGCCCGCGTAAAAGAAGGTATAGTATTCAAGGCCCCGGAAATCACACAGCGCCTGCAGGCCCGCGCACTCCATGTCAACTGCGATGCAGCCTTCATCGCGCCGCTTTTGCGCATTGGCCCTGGTCTCGCGGTAAAGGGCGTCGGTCGTCCAGCAGCGGCCCCTGGCGCAGGGCAGCCCCAGGCTGCCTAAGACAGATGCCGTCAGCTCCGCGTTTTTAACTTTGATGTAGTCTGCCGCGGGGGCGAAGTGATAGCTGAAGCCCTCGTCGCGGTAAGCTTCGGTGGGGACGATGAGTTTGCCCTCGGTGTGGCTCGCGTCAAGCGAACCGCAGGAGCCGTAGACCACAAAATGCTTCGCGCCCGTCAGCCAGGCTGCGTCCTCCAGGCAGGCGCCGGCGCCTGCCGAGGTGATGGGGCAAAGGAGGAAAGCGATGCGCAGGCCCTCCTCTTCAATCAGGCAGATGGGCCGCTCGCCGTTGAGGGCGGGCAGGGATCCGGCTTGCCTTGGGCGGAAGCGCACGACGGCATGCTCAAAAGCTGTCAGCGAAAAAGTGAGCACACAGGCGTCTGCCAGGTCTCCACGCGTGCCAAATACCTGCTCCGGGCCAAAGATCGCCGGGCTTACGGGGTCAAAGGCGTCAATGATCATAAGGTCTCCTGTTTGACAATATAGAGTGGTTCGCGTGAATGAGCCCGGCTTTGTCCGCAGATAGTGACAGCAGGAAGTTTATCCATTCGTCAACGGGATGTCAAGGTTCCGGGACGTTACCTGTCATTCCCCGGCAGTTTATCACTGTGTCAGCCGGGTAAATTAAACCTTGATGCCAACAGAAAGTGGAGGAGTGCAAAGTGCCCAAAGTATTGATCATCGGGGGCGTGGCCGGAGGGGCAAGCGCGGCCGCGCGACTGCGCAGGCTTGACGAAAAGGCCGAGATCATCATCCTGGAGCGGGGGCCTTACGTCTCCTACGCCAACTGCGGCTTGCCCTATTATGTGGGAGAAGTCATCAAGGACCGCGACGAACTCCTGCTGCATACGCCCGAGAGCCTGCGCGAGCGGTTCAATATCGACGCGCGCGTGGGCAACGAGGTGACCGCCATCGACCCTGCCTGCAGGCAGGTCAGCGTACGCGTTGCGGCAAGCGGCGAAAGCTATACCGAAACCTATGACAAGCTGATCATCGCCACCGGCTCATCGCCTTTGCGTCCGCCCATCAAGGGCATCGATTCGCCCCGCATCAGGACGCTGTGGACCGTGCCCGACGCCGATGGGCTGCGCGGGATGATCGACATTCAAAAGGCAAAGAGCGCCATCGTCATCGGCGGGGGCTTCATCGGCCTGGAGGCGGCGGAGAATCTGCGCGCAGCGGGCCTGGAGGTCAGCCTGGTCGAAATGCTTGACCAGGTCCTGGCGCCTTTTGACTATGAGATGGCGCAGATCCTGCATCAGCATATCCGCGCTGCCGGCGTGCGCCTCTCGCTTGATGACGGCGTGGACAGCTTCCACGATACGGGCGACGCGGTGACCGTCACCCTTAAAAGCGGAGTGGAACTGGTAGCCCAGATGGTCGTCCTTGCCATCGGCGTGCGCCCCAACAGCGAGCTGGCCAAGGCCGCCGGCCTGAAGGTCAATGGGCGCGGCGGCATCGTGGTGGATGAACATATGCTGACCAGCGACCCAGATATCTATGCCGTAGGCGACGCGGTGCAGGTCAAGGACCGCATCTTCGGCGACGCGACCATGATCCCCCTGGCCGGTCCCGCCAACAAGCAGGGGCGCATTGCCGCCGACCATATCGCGGGCCTGGACACAAGCTACGCGGGCAGCCTTGGCACCTTTGTGGTGAAGGTCTTTGACATGACCGCCGCCTCCGTGGGCGTCAATGAGAAGACCCTGATCAGGCGGGGCCTGCTGCTTGGCCGGGATTACGGCCGCGCCATCATCAGCCAGAACCACCACGCGGGCTACTATCCCGGCGCCACCCGCATGACCATCAAACTGCTCTTTGCCCAGGACGGCAGCCGTATCTTCGGCGCGCAGATCGTCGGGCAGGAGGGCGTGGACAAGCGCATCGACACCCTGGCCGTGGCCATCAGGCTCAATGCCACCGTGCGGGACCTGAGCCAGCTGGAGCTGGCCTACGCGCCGCCCTATTCCTCCGCCAAGGACCCCGTCAATATGGCCGGCTTTGTGGCAGAGAACATGCTGGACGCCCTGACCCACATGTCCGCCTGGGACGTGATTGAAAAGCATCCGGCCAGCCAGGTGCTCGACGTGCGGGAAGCCTATGAGATCGCCGATTTCGCCCTGCCGCGCTACAAGCATATCCCCCTGGGCGAGCTGCGCACGCGCCTTGGCGAGCTGGACCCGGCCAAGGAGACCATTGTCGTATGCGGCGTGGGCATTCGCGCGCACAACGCCGCGCGGATACTTTCCAACAATGGTTTCAGGGACGTGCAGGTCTATCCCGGCGGCGTGGTCTTTTACGAGCAGACACACCCGGAGTCAAGCAAACCCGTACGGATACCCTTTTCATAAACAAGGGCAAACGTGAGGCAGCTTATCTGCTGACCGCCTTGGACGCGATATAGACCACCTTGTTTTCCATTACAAACGCATAATTGTCCGGCGTGACCGCCCGGCCTGTGGCCAGCAGCATCGCCAGATCGACCGCCGCCCGGGCTTGTGCCTGGGCGTCGTTTTGCACTGTGGCGTACAGCGGCCCCTGCGCGACCATCTCAAGGGCCGGCGCGGTGGCGTCCACGCCGATGACGGGGATGGTCTTGTCAGCGGTGAACCAGCCGGCCGCCTTCAGGGCGTCGATTGCCCCCAGGGCCATGTCGTCATTGTTGGCCAATACGCATTCTATCCTGCCGCCAAAGCTGTTGAGCAGCACGGTGAGTTTCTCCTGTCCCAGCGCCTTGTCCCAGGAGGCCACTTCCTCGCCCAGTTTCTCAGCCTTCAGGCCGCTGTCGGCCAGGGCGCGCATGGCGTACAAACTTCGCAGTTCAGCGTCCTGGTGTCCCGGTTCGCCCCGCAGGAGCACCAGCTGGATGACGCCGTCGCCATTACGGTCGGCCTGGGGGTGCAGCCTGAAGTAACGCGCCGCCAGTTCTCCCTGCAGCCGGCCCTGCTGCTTGGGGTCGATCCCCACATAATAGGCTTTCGAATAGCTGTCCAGGTCTTCCTGCAGCGGCTGGCGGTTGATGAAGATGACAGGCACATCGTGCCGCTTAGCCAGACGGATAAGGTATATGGCGCTCGTGCGGTCGACCGGGTTGACGATCAGCAGGTCATACCCGCCGTCCAGCATCGCCTGCACCTGGTCGTTTTGGCGGTTCTGGTCGCTTTGCGCGTAGACGATATCAAGCTCGGCCAGGCCCTGCATATGGCTTTTGATCTCATTGCCCAGGCTGGCGATGAAGGTGTCCTTGCCCGAGTACAGGCAAAGCCCTATCCGCGGCTGCTGCGCCAGGGCCGGGCTTGAAAAGAGCAGGAGGATGAGCAGGCACAGGGCCGCCGTTTTCTTCATTGGTCCTCTCCTATTGCAGCAGCGGAAACATCTCTTTGACGTTTTCCGCGTCATAGAGCGTTTCCGGCGTTACCAGGCGCAGCGCCACCAGGCGCACCGACGGCTTGAGCTCCCCTTTTTGCAGCAGCTTCAGCATTTCCCCGGCCGTATAGCCCATGGCGTAGGGGCTGCCCGCCGATACCGCCTGCAGCAGGCCTTCCTCCATCAGTTTGACGCGTGCTTCCTCGCCTTCAAAGCCATACAGGGACAAACCGCCGGGCAGTTCACCGGCCTTTTTCAGCGCGGCCGCCTGTTCCATCATGTCTCCCGAGAGCGCCAGCACACAGGCCGCGCCGTACAGCTGTCCGGGCAAAGCGCCGCCCTCATGCAGCACAAGCTCTCGTCCCTCAAGCGCCTTCATCAGGCCCTTCAGGCGCAGCGCCTGGACCGGGTCAGCCTGATTCGCCAGGATGTGCAGGCTGCCTTCGCGCTGCTGTCGCGCGGCAAGCAGGCCCAGTTGCCGCGCGCCTTCCTCCTCATTAAAAATCACGCAGTTTTCTCCGCGGATCTCCTCACCCAGCAATATGGCGGGAATTGAAA
The DNA here is from genome assembly GCA_964584685.1 of uncultured Christensenella sp. Lineage (GTDB taxonomy): Bacteria > Bacillota > Clostridia > Christensenellales > Aristaeellaceae > UBA1038. The sequence goes on from CAZPBJ010000014.1 coordinate 22,851, forward strand.
GGCCGGCAAGCCTCTCAAGCATTGCCTTGGGCTGAGGCATGAGCAAAAAGACGGCGTCATAGGGCAGGAAGGCTTCATCGGGCGCGTCCCGCGGGATGCCCGCCAGTGTCTCGGTATGCAGCCGGCCGCCAAGGCCCTGCACCGCTTCCTGCAGGCCTTTCCTGAGCTGCATGGGGAAACTGCCCGTGTCATCCGCCGCCAGCAGCAGCACTTCCATCGGCTTGATGCGGGCCTGCTGCGGCCCTGTGCCGGCAAAGCCCCAGATCATCAGCCCCGCGCACAACAGGAGGCATACGCCGCTCAATATCACTACGCGTCTCATGCCTTGTCCTCCCCGTGAAGGGGCAGCAGGATGCGCACGCAGGTGCCTTCGTCTTCAGTGCTGTCAATGTGCAGGCCAAAGGGCGGCCCATAGGTGAGCGCGATACGTTCATGCACATTCCTGATGCCGATGCCGCTTTGCCCCGCGGGCGCCGTGAGCAGGGAATCCAGTCTGTCCCGGGGGATGCCTACGCCGTCGTCCTGCACCGTAAAGCACAGCCTGCCCTCTTCTTTATAGGCACGCACCCGGATATTCAGCGGCGCGGCGGCCAGTTCATCCATGGCATGGTTGATGGTGTTTTCAACCAGCGGCTGGACAATCAGCTTGAGGGTGCGCAGGTTGCGCACCTCCTCTTCCATCTCAATGGCATAGGTGAAACGGTCCTTGAAGCGCATCTGCTGGATGATCAGGTAGTTGCGCACATGTTCCAGTTCCTCGTGCACCGGGATCTCATTGCGGCCTTTGGAGATGGAAATGCGAAAGAGCCTGGCCAGCGCCGATACCATGATCACCGCCTGCTGGCTCTTGCCGCGCTCCATCATCCAGATGATGGAATCCAGCGTGTTGTACAGGAAGTGCGGGTTGATCTGCGCTTGCAGGGCGTTGAGCTCATGCAGCCGCTTGGTCTCCTGTTCGACCACGATCTGGTCCATCAGCAGGCGGATGCGCCAGAGCATATGGTTAAAGGCGCCCGACACGCCGCGGATCTCGCGGAAACCCTCTTCGCTGATGGTGACGTGCAGGTCGCCGGCTTCCACCAGCCTCATCTTCTCTTCCAGGTTGCGGATGGGCCGTGTGATGGCATAGGCCATGACGGCCGCCGCGGCCAGACTCAGCAGCACAGCCGCCATCAGCACGATGCTGATAATGCGGATGAAGGCGCTTTGCAGGGTGAGGATCTCATCGGCGTACGCCACGCCTACCAGCCGCCAGCGCGTCTGGCCCAGGGTGGCGATGATGAGCGTCCTGTCGCGGCCTCCCGCACGGTCCTGCGCGATGCCCACTGTCCTGTCAAGCACCGCCTGCCTGTCTTCTTCAAACAGGCCTTTGTAGATCAGCTGCAGTTTGGGATGCATCACCAGGGCGCCCTGCTCGTCCATTAAATAGACATAACCCGACTCCCCCAGCGTCATGCGGTTGGCTACCTGGCTGAAGGCGGTGTAGTCATTGTCCATCAGCAGCACGCCCATCTTCTGCGTGCCCGCATCCAGATAGGGAATGCCGCGGCTGAGGCTGATCACGAAGCGCCGCTGGGCGGAGAACAGGTTTTGCACATGCGGCAGCGAAAAGCCGGTGACCGTGCCCTCCCGGGCCAGCGCCTTCTTGAACCAGTCAGACTCCCGCACCGTTTCTTCGGGCACGCGCAGCGCGCCGTCAGTGCTGTAAAAGAGAGCGCCCTCCTGGGAGAAGAAGGCAAGGCACACGGTCTCGGGCCGGCTGCTTTTCATGAACGCCAGCTGCTGCTGCCAGCCTGTATTGCCTTCCAGGGGATTCTCGGGCAGCAGGCTTGCGGCGTAATGCAGCGCGGCCAGGGAAGAACTGACGTAAATATCAATGCCCGAAACACCCTGCAGCACGGTCTCCTTCGTGCGCTCCACGGCATTTGCCTGCAGCATCCCGCTGACCCTTGGCACCACGGACAGCATGATGAATACGAGGATCACGGTCAGGCACAGCAGAAAGGTGGTCATAAGCACGCTTTGGAGGCTGCGGCCTCCCCATGCCTTTGGTCCGTTCATGCCTTCCCCTCCCTGTTTTTACGCGCCCTGGACGGCGGGAAGCCGAAGTGCTTTTTGAAGCAGTAGCTGAAGTAGCTGGGATCCGGCAGGCCGACGGCCTGCGCGACCTGCGCCGTTTGCAGATCGCCCGAGGAAAGCAGATGCAGGGCCTTGTCCATTCGAAGCTCGGTCAGCACCTGGTGGAAGGTCTTGCGGGTCTCCTTTTTGAACACGGCGCTGAAATAGCTGGGGGAGACATGCAGGTGCTGGCAGAGTGTTTCAAGCGAGAGGTCGTCCTTTTCATAGTTCACTTTCAGGAAATCCATCGCGGCGCTTGATAGCAGCAGGCCCGAGTTCCGCCTGGAGTCGCCCGCCGCGTCGGCCTGACGGCGCAGCAGCTTCAAAAAGGAGGCCTCCGCCTCATCAACGGATAGCCCGCGGCGGAAGATGGCCTTTGTCAGCTTATCAAAATCCTCGTCATAGTCACCAGCCTCCGGCGACATCCCCGGCACCATGCGCACAAAGGCCATGAACAGTTCCATCAGGTAGGTCTGGTAGGCGCGGGCTGAAGGCTTGTCCCGGCGGCAGCGGTCCATCAGGGCGCGCAGGTGATCCTCCGCGCGCTTTTTTTCACCCAGTTTGATGTAGTTGGACAGCTGGCGCAGCCGGTACTCATCCATGATCAGGTCGGTGTTTGAGCCCCGCTCGATATCGGTCACGCACAAGGCATGGTCTGCCAGGCTGAGCACGCTTTGGTCAAGCGCGCTGATTGCCTGGCGCGCGGCCGCGGGCAGCGTGGCGATATCCCGGCATGGCGTCGATATGCCAACGAACAGCTCGCAGCTGAGATAGTGAACGACTGTTTTCCTGGCCTCCTCGATGTGGTTTTGCACGGCGCTGAAGCTTTCGGGCGTGTCCTCATCCAGGGCCAGCAGCGCCGCGACCTTGCCGCCAAAGTGGAAGAGGTGGCACTTATGATAGTTGCCCAGCACTTCGCCGGCGATGTTCATCACCGCAAAAGGCAGCAGTTCGGGATCATCTATCCTGTCTTCGCCCGTTTCGCGGCCGATGTGCATCATGCACACCGCGTAGAAGGGGGACGCGAGATCAAGCCCGTAGCGACTGGCGTGGCTCAGTGCTTCCTCCCGGCTCATCTCGCCCGACAAGAGAGACGCCATCAGGCTTTCCTTCAGCAGCGGCAGGCTTTGGTGGAAGTGCTGCCTGAGGCGCCTGACATCGCTGCGCTGGCGCGCGGCTTCATCCAGTGTCATCCTGGCGCCTTTGAGCATCTCCGTAAACTCCATGGCCGAGATGGGTTTGAGCAGGTAGCCCATGGCTTTGTTCTCGATGGCCTGCCTGGCGTAATCAAAGTCGTCATAGCCAGACAGGATGATGAACTGCGCCGCCGGCGCGGTCCGGCGTACATTGCGGCACAGCGTCAGCCCGTCCATGAGGGGCATCCGTATATCTGTGATGATCAGGTCGGGCTGCAGGCTCTCGCACAGGGCCAGCGCTTCCACGCCGTTTGCGGCTTCGCCGGCCACCTCAAAACCCAGCTCATTAAAAGGGATGACCTCGCGAAGGCCCTCCCTGATCTCCGATTCATCATCCACCAGCAGCAGCTTGTACATGCGAACATTATTCTATGTTTTTACGGGTCTGTCAATCGAAGCGAAACTGCCCGAATAGAAATTCGATAGTTTTGAGGAAGATTTCCGGTTTTAACTTCTAAACCCCGTGGTATACTGAATGCATGAACGGCCGGGCAAAACCCTGCCGAAATAAACAGGAGGTTTACCTAATGAAAAGACTGCTTGCACTGGTTCTGGTCGCCGTGATGGCGCTGGGCATGATGTCCGTTGCCACCGCAGAAGCCAAGGCCCTCAAGATCGGCGTCGCCATCTACAAGTATGACGACAACTTCATGACCCTCTACCGCACCGAGCTTGAGAAGTATCTCAAAGAGCTGGGCCATGAGGTCACCATCGTGGACGGCAAGGGCGACCAGGCCGAACAGACCAACCAGATCGACTCCTTTATCGCCAACAAGATGGACGTGCTGATCATCAACCTGGTCCAGTCCACCGCTGCCGCCACCATGATCGACAAAGTCAAGGCCGCCGGCATCCCCACCGTGTTCATCAACCGTGAGCCCACCGTGGAAGATATGGCCATGTGGGACAAGATCGCCTATGTCGGCGCCGACGCCAGGCAGAGCGGCACCTTCCAGGGTGAAATCATCGTTGAAACCGCCAACAAGGGCGACTGGAACGGCAACGGCGTGGTCGACTATGTCATGCTGGTTGGCGATCCCGAGAACGTTGACGCCCAGTACCGCACCCAGTTCTCCATCAAGGCCCTTGAAGACGCCGGCCTGAAAGTCAACAAGCTGTTTGAACAGCGCGGCGACTGGGCCCAGGAAAAGGGTCAGGAACTGACCGCCAACGCCCTGTCCCAGTTCGGCAGCCAGGTTGACGTGGTCTTCGCCAACAACGATGCCATGGGCCTTGGCGCCGTGCAGGCGATTACCGCCGCGGGCCGTACCGTGGGCAAGGACATTTACCTGGTTGGCGTTGACGCCCTGCCCGAGGCAGTGCAGCTGGTTTTGGCCGGCGGCATGACCGGCACCGTGCTCAACGACCATATCGGCCAGAGTCACAAGGCCGCAGATGTCGCGATCCTCGCGGCCGCGGGCGAGCCCCTGGAAAAGAACTACACCGTTGACTACGTCAAGGTCACCCAGGCCAACGCCGCTGATTTCGCTGCCAAGTAAGCAGTAAACCCGGCTGGCCAAACACAGGTGCGTGTGCAATGCTGCACACGCACCTGTCATATCCAAGTCAAAGGAGGCCTGGCGATGAACGAATATCGACTGGAAATGATCGGTGTATCCAAATCATTCCCCGGTGTTAAGGCCCTGGACCACGCCCAGCTCAAGCTGAGGCCCGGCACCGTTCATGCCTTGATGGGGGAAAACGGCGCGGGCAAGTCCACCTTGATGAAGTGCATGTTTGGCATCTACAAGATGGATGAGGGCGAAATCATCTATGAGGGCAAAAAGGTCAACATTTCCGACCCACTGCACGCCCTCAAACTTGGCATCGCCATGGTGCATCAGGAGCTGCAGCCCATCACGGAGCGCTCGGTGGCGGAGAACATCTATGTCGGGCGCTATCCCATGAAGAAGCTGCTTGGCTTTTTCCCCGTCGTGGACCATGACAGGATGTACTCAAACACCAAGGACCTGCTCAACAAGGTGCATATGAATTTTGACCCCAAGCAGAGGCTGGGGTCGCTGAGCGTCTCGCAGATGCAGTCTGTTGAGATCGCCAAGGCCGTTTCGGCCGACTGCAAGGTGCTGATCCTGGACGAGCCCACCAGTTCGCTCAGCCAGCGCGAGGTGGACGCCCTGTTCGCCATCATCGCCGAGCTGAAGGCGGAGGGCGTTTCCATCGTGTACATCAGCCACAAGATGGATGAGATCCTGCGCATATCCGACCAGGTCACCATCATGCGCGACGGCAAGTACATCGGCACCTGGGACGCCAGGGAACTGACCACCGACAAGATCATCACCCAGATGGTGGGCCGGCCGCTGTCCAACCTCTTCCCCGCCAAGGCCAGCGTACCCGGCGAAATCGTGTTTGAGGTCAGGAATTTTACATCCATCAACCCGCGATCCTTCCGCAACATCTCCTTCAGCCTCAGGAAAGGCGAGGTGCTGGGCATCGCGGGCCTGGTAGGCGCGCAGCGCACCGAACTGATGGAGGGCATCTTCGGTATCCGCTCCACCACCCAGGGCAGCATTTCCTACAAGGGCAATGAGCTGAAGATCAGCCGTCCGCGCGACGCCATCCAGCGCTCCATCGCCCTGCTGACGGAAGACAGGCGCGCGACAGGCATCTTTGGCGTGCTGCCGGTGGCGGACAATGTCGCCATCGCCAGCCTGGACCGTTACCTGGAGGCAGGATTCTACCTCAACGAAGGCAAGATCGAACAGCTGGTCAAGGAAAATGTGGCCAAGCTCTCCATCAAGACGCCGTCCAGCAAGACCCTGATCAAGTCGCTGTCGGGCGGCAACCAGCAAAAGGTCCTGGTGGCCAGGTGGCTGGCCAACAACCCCGACATCCTTATCCTGGACGAGCCCACCCGCGGCATCGACGTGGGCGCCAAGTATGAGATCTATACCATCATCGCCGAACTGGCCAGGCAGGGCAAGTCCATCATCATCGTATCCTCCGAGATGGCTGAGCTGCTGGGCATGTCCGACCGTATCCTGGTCATGTGCGACGGCAGGATGACGGGTGAGCTTGACGCCCACCAGGCCACGCAGGAAAGCATCATGGCCCTGGCCACCCAATTCGAGTAAAGGCGGGAGAGAACAATGCAAGCACTGTCAAAACAGCCTTTCACCGGGCGCAGGGCGCTCAAGTTCCTGATGGACAACGTCATCATCATCGGCATTTTCGTATTGGCTGTCGTGGTCAGCATCCTGCGCCCCAACTTCATCGGCGAGTCGAACATCAGGAACCTGCTGGGCAACACGGCGGTACGCTTCATCATCGCGGTGGGCGTATCGGGCGCGCTGATCACCAAGGGCACCGACTTATCCGCCGGCCGTACGGCCGGCCTTGCGGCCTGCGTGTCCGCCATCCTGCTGCAGCGCACCGATTACGCCAACAAGTTCTACCCCAACCTGGGCGACCTGCCCGTCATCGCGGTGCTGGCATTCGTGGTGGGGATGACCGCCCTGATAGGCGCCATCAACGGCACGGTGGTCGCCTACTTCAAGGTGCCGCCCTTTATTGCCACGCTGGGTATGCAGACGCTGGTCTACGGTATCGCGCTGGTGTACACGGGCGCGCAGCCCCTTGGCAGCCTGCGCAAGGAATACACCGACATAGCCACCGGATACATCGGAAACCAGATCGTCAGCTACATTGCCCTCATCGCCCTGTTCGTGGGCGTGGTCATGTGGCTGCTGTACAACAAGATGCGCTACGGCAAGTACATGTACGCCATCGGCGGCAATGAGGCGGCTGCCGAAGTCGCGGGCGTCAATGTCCTGCGTTCCAAGATTCTCATCTACTCCCTGGCGGGCGTGATGTACGGCCTGTGCGGCTTCCTGCTGGCGGCCAAGTCGGGCGGCGCTTCGGTCAACACGGCCATGGGCTATGAATTGGAAGCCATCGCGGGCTGCACCATCGGCGGCGTCTCCGTCAACGGCGGCGTCGGCAAGATATCGGGCATCCTGATAGGCGTGCTGGTGTTTGAGGTGCTGAAGATCGCCATGCAGTTCATGGGATTGAAGAGCGATTACACCTACATCGTCCAGGGCCTGGTCATCATCATCGCCGTTGCCCTTGACCTGCGCAAGTACCTGGCCAAGAAGTAAGATGGCAACCCCGAGAGACCCGATGGAGGGCATCGGCAAGGGTCAGGAAGAAGGGCGGCCCAAGGGCGCCAAGGAACGCCTGTATGACAAGGTCAAGCTGCCGCTGTGGGCCATTGACCTGATCATCGGGGCACTGGTCATTGCGCTGATCATTGTGATTATCATCGGAACAAGATAACTGACTTGATGTCAAACATGGCCTGCGCATACCGAATAACTGCGCAGGCCATTGTCACGCGCACGATACTTAGGGTATAATGGAACAAAAGGAGGGGATGCCGATGCCTGAGCTCAACGAGACAACCAAACACCAGCCGGTCAATCCGGGCACCGCGACAGCCAGCTCCATTATCGAGCATGTCTATGGCGCCCTTCAGGACAAGGGTTACGACCCCATCGCCCAATTGACAGGCTTTATCCTGACCGGCGACCCTACCTACATCACCAGCCACAATGCGGCCCGCAGCCTCATCTGCCGCCTGGAGCGCGATGAGATCCTGGAAGAGTTGGTACGCTACTATGTTACGCACCACTTTGGCTCTTGAGCGGACGCGTACTGGGCCTTGACATCGGGGACAGCCGCATTGGCATAGCTCTGTCCGATCCCGGGCAGCGCATCGCCAGTCCGCACAGCGTGTACGAGCGTGTCGGCTATGGGCCTGACACGCGGTTCTTTGTAAAGCTTGCGCAGGACACGCAGGCAGTTTACCTGGTGGCGGGCCTGCCCTACAACATGGACGGCAGCCTGGGCCCCCAGGCGCAAAAGGTAAAGGCGCTGGGCGATCAGCTGACCAAGGCGGGTCTGGACCTGCGCTACATCGATGAACGGCTGACCACCAAGTCGGCCCAGCAGGCCCTGATCTCGGGGGGCATGCGCCGGCAGGAGCGCAAAGGCACGGTGGACAAAGTCGCCGCCGCGCTTATCCTGCAAAGCTGGCTGGACAGCCAGGCAAACGGACAGATACCCGGTGCGAGCCGGGATTTGTATAGCGCCCAAGGGCGCATCAACTTTCAGGAGGACAAACCCATGGATGAGCATAAGAAGGACCAGTCTTCAAACGAGATCCCCGAGACCGAAGTCATACAGGACGAATATGACGAAGATTCCAACATCGTGGAACTCACCGATGAGGACGGCGTCACCACCGCTTTTGAGTATCAGGCCACCATCGAGTATGAGGGCGACGAGTACATCGTGCTGATGGCACCCGAAGAGGATGACGAGGAAGACGAAGAGGGCGGCGTCGTCATCATGAAGATCGAGCAGGATGAAAAGGGCGAGGACATCTATGTCTCGCTTGAGGATGAGGAGAAGCTGCAGGCGGTCTTCGATCTTTTCCTTGAGCAGCTGGACGAGGAAGAGGAAGGCGAAGCCGAAGACGAGGAGTGAGCTCCCCGGTTCAAGCCCGCAGCTCTCGCGATTGCTGACCCCTTCCCGCGATATGGCCTGATCACATGACGCATCACGGAATCCGGATTTCTGAAAAGGAGTCCGGATCTTTTTCATGCGGACACCGCGTATCCGAATAAAAAAGCATTGCTGATTTTTGCCCATAGCGCGCCGTTCAGCGCTTGGGATGAGAAAACAAGCGCAATTCCGGATAAAAACGTACAGCGAAAAGGCTGCCAGTCTGTTATGCTGATCTTGCGTGAAAAAGGCTTATTTGGACCAAAGCGGAGGGATTGACATGAACGGGAAGGACCGAAAGGGACCAAAGCGCGGCGTAAGCGCCTACAGCTATCATGGCGAGTACGGCGTAACAATGGATTTGCGCGATATATTCCAGGAGATCAGCGATCTGGGCGCGTCAGGGCTGGAAATACTGGCGAACTCGCATATTGAGAAGTATCCCAATCCAAGCGAGCAGTGGCTTGAGACCTGGGACGCCATGCTCAAGCAGTATGGCGTGGTGCCCGTTGAGTACGGACACTGGGTGGACTCGCGGCTGTACAAAGGCCGTACGCTGTCTGTCAAGGAGTCGGTAGCGATGCTCGAGCGCGATTTCAAGCTCGCCAACCGCCTGGGCTTCAAGATTTTACGCACCAAGCTTGGTGTCATCGATGAAACGCTAACGCCTGTTGAGAACTGGCCCGAGTTCATTCGTGAGGCGCTGCCCATGGCCGAGGCATATGATGTGCGCATGTGCCCGGAACTGCACAGCCCTTCCCTGCTGAAATCAAAAATGGTCGATGATTATGTTGATTTCATTGAGAAAACCGGCACAAGGCACTTTGGCCTGAACGTTGACTTCGGCATTTTCCAAACCGGGGACAGCGCCCTGGTAGGCTTTGGGCCAAATGACTTTGTGGGTCCGCCGTGTGACCACAGTCCGGTTGAGGACATCGTGCCGCTGCTGCCCTATGTGTTTTGCTGCCACGCCAAATTCCTCAAGATGGATGAGAACTTCAATGAAGTGGTGATCCCTTATGAAGACATCATCAATACGCTTGCCGGCCATGGCTGGGACGGCTATATGCTCAGCGAATACGAAGGCCCCCATGCGGATGTGCCCGGTTACACGTCAGACCAGATCAGGCGGCACCACGTCATGATGAAGCGGCTGCTGGGCCAATAGGAGGAGAGAAGATGCTTGAGAAAGACTGTATCCAAACGCGTGGGTTCCATAACTTTACAGAGCAGGGCGAAGTGAGCGGTTTCTGCCTGAATGTGCGCTCCCTCTACTACCGCGGCTTGTGGTTGTCGCAGCTCAGGCCCGCCACGGTGATTGTGGATGGAGAAACGTACAGCGGAGACCAAATTCGCTGGCAGGTCAACGGCAAGGTGTACGGGCAGGATGAAATGTTATCCATAGGGGATGAGCACTGGTGTGTCACCGAACCGGCTACGCTGATCATCAAAAGGCCGGGCGGGCTGGCAAGCGGATACCATGATGTCGGGCTCAGTTTCCGGTTCAGCTCATCCTATTTGCCGCCTTCGATGGATGAGGTGCTCAGCTATGGCGACCATCAACGGCGGATGATACTGGTTTAAGAGTAAGCGGGGCGGCGCAGCGGCAAACTGCGCCGCTCTTTTTTTATTTGCGTTATTCTGCTATATTGGCGATAGGCAATCAGCAAAGGAAAAGGTGAAACCGTGCAGGAGCTGTACCCGGCAAAAGTCCACATCCTGTCAAGCGGTGACAGCGTCAGCGTCACGGGCAGAAACCTGCTCTTTTACTATGTGGTCTATGGCGAAATGATATTCTCCGCCGGGGTATCCTGCAGGCTTGCCGGTGAAGGCTTTATCGCGTTCAATGCGGGCGACGCGCACAGGTACACCTTGCCGGCCGGCTCGCTGGCCGTGTGCGTGGAGATTTACCGGTCCGCTATCGAGGAACTGACAAAGAACCCGCTGCTGAAGTTCGATTGCCGCTCGCCTGAGGGGGAGGACGAGGCAGCCACGCTGCTGCGCTATCAGGTCAAGCGGATGCTGCTGGCGCATACCTATCCCAATGAGCTTAACCGCATCCGCATGCAGCGCCAGCTGTATGATATCCTGCTGCTGCTGGTATCGCGTTATTCCCTGTCACGCGCGGCCGGTACGCAGGCAAGGGAAGCGGGCACGGATGACCGTGACGGCGCGATTATGGCGTATATCCAGTCAGGCTATACCCAGGCGATCAGTCTGCAGGAACTGGGTGAGCGCCTGCACTTGTCGGTGCCCTACCTATCCAAGTACATCAAGCAGCTCCTTGGAAAAGGCTTTGTGACCTATGTCAATGACCTCAGGCTGTACCACGCAGTCGACGACCTGCACCGCGGCGCGCATTCCCTGACACGCATCGCCTACGACAACGGGTTTTCAAATTTAAGCTCGTTCATCCGCGTTTTCAAGGACCAGCATGGCATGACGCCCTCTGAGTACAAAAAGCAGCATGTAAGTGCCGCGGCGGAGCCGGGGAGCGCCGAAAAGAGCAGCGGGCAGATTGCCAGCCTCAAGCAGTACTTCAAGGACTTTCCGCTCAGGGAACTGAAGGACGCGGCGCAGGCATCATCATGCGAGATTGATGTCACCCGCCACCGCCCGCTGAAGTGCAATTGGCGGCAATACTGCAGCATCGGCTGCGCCGAAGACCTGCTGGATTCGGGCGTCCGTGATCATCTGCTTATCCTCAAGCGCGAGCTGGGGATAGGCAGCATGGCGATTTGGAGCCTGTTCGTCAAGGAAATGCTCATCGATATCCACGCGGCCCAGTTCAACTTCAGCCGCATCGACAGTGTGATGGATTTCCTCAATGACAACGACATCACGCCGCTTATCGACTTTGCGTCGCACCCCAAGGAACTCTACAGCGGCGGCGAAGACCCGATATACTATGAGCAGCATGATATCGGTTTTGAGAACATGGATCAGTACGCACGGCTGCTTGGCGCGTTTCTCAGGCACTGCATCAAGCGCTATGGCGTGGAACGCGTGGAGCGGTGGACCTTTGAACAGGGCTGTGACGTGCGGCTGCAGATAGCGGGCGGTGAGCTGAGTTTCCTTTCGTTCTTCCGCACGGCTTACCACACTGTCAAACAGCTGCTGCCAAACGCGCGCATCGGCGGCGGCGCTGTGTTCCTGTATGACAACGGCAGCGGACTGGAGCAGGTGCTTGAGCAGTGGAGCCGGTTTCCTTATAAGCCCGAATTCCTGACCATCTGGCTGACGCCTTACGATTTGATTGAAGACGGTCAATACCGCAGGATGCGCTTCTCGCGGGATGAAAGCTACATGAGCAGCAAGCTTGAAACGGCCAAGCAAATCATGGCAAGGCACGGGTTTGAGGGCTTGCCTTTGTATGTGGGCAGATGGAACCTGTCGCTGTCCTGTCGCAGCCTGATCAACGACAGCTGCTACAAAGGCGCGTATATGATCAAAACGCTCATTGAATGCATGGACGATGTGGATGTCATGGCCTATTACGGCAGCACCGACCTGCAGTTTGAGCATTATGACTCGTACAGGACCATCAGCGGCGGTTACGGCCTCCTGAGCAAGGACGGCATCAGGAAACCCTCCCTGTACGCGCTGCGGTTCATGAACCAGCTGGGACCACACTTGCTGCACAAGGATGGGAACTATGTCGTCTCATCGGACGGGCATGACAATTACTATATCGTTTGCCATCATACGGGCCGGTTGAACATGGAGTACTTCTACCGCTACGAGCATGAGGCGGACTATCGCCACACCGGCGATGAGCAGTCCCTGACGGTGAAAATCTCACTGCTCAATGTGCGGGAAGGCACGTACAAGGTCACCAAACACTTTATCAACCAAAGCGCCGGTAGTTTGCTGGAAGAGTGGATGCGCCTGGGTTATCCCGACGTGCTGGACAGGGATGAGCTGGACTATCTCAAAGGCGCCTGCGTTCCCCGTCAAAGCTCCCAGAGGGTGACGAGCAGTGACTCCCGCCTGGCCCTGCAGACCATCCTTGATCAAAATGAGATCCAGCTGCTGAAGGTCACCTATCAGGAATCGTAAGCCACCAGCGGTTTACACGGACATGAAAAATATGATGCATATTTTTGCCCAGGCGCATTATGGGCGGCAAACGGACAAAAACAATCGATAATCATAGCAAATCAAGTGAAGCGCCGGGACGCCGCCTGCGCTATAGTCAGGCTGACTAAACCAATGCTGGAGGGTGATCATCAAATGGACAAACTCAAAGTGGGGATCGTCGGCTGCGGCGGCATCGCAAACCAGAAGCACCTGCCTTCGCTGAAGGCATGCGGGGATTTGTGTGAGCTCACCGCTTTTTGCGATATCATCGTGGAGCGCGCCGAAAAAGCCAAGGCCGAATACGGCGCCAAGGACAGCCTGGTATATACGGACTACAGGCAGATGCTGATGAACGGGGACATTGACGTGGTGCATGTCCTGACACCCAACGTCAGCCACTGCGCCATCACGGTGGCGGCGTTTGAAGCGGGCAAGCACGTGATGTGCGAGAAGCCCATGGCCCACAACAGCGCCGACGCGCTCAAGATGATGGATGCCTGGAAGAAGAGCGGCAGGCAGTTTACCATCGGCTACCAGAACCGCTTCCGCCCCGAGGTCCAGGCGCTCAAGACGTCCTGCGCGGATGGCGAGCTGGGCGAGATCTACTATGCCAAGGCGCATGCCGTGCGCCGCCGCGCCGTTCCCACCTGGGGCGTGTTCCCGGACAAGTCGCTGCAGGGCGGCGGTCCCCTGATTGACATCGGCACGCACGCGCTGGACATGACCCTGTGGATGATGGACAATTACGAGCCCGAGAGCGTTTCTGGGCAGGTGTTCTACAAGATGGGCAATGACCCTGCGGCGACCCAGGGCAATTTGTTTGGCCCCTGGGACCCGGTCACCTATGAAGTGGAAGACAGCGCGATGGGCTTCATCAAGATGAAAAACGGCGCGCTTATCCACCTGGAAGCCGCGTGGGCCATCAACCTGCTGGAGTCGCGCGAAGCGGCCACCACGCTGTGCGGCACAAAAGCAGGCGCCGAGATCCACAGCGGCATGAGCTACCAGCACAATGAACTGATCTACAACTGCGGCAAGAACGGCCAACTGATGGAACAGAGAATATCGGGCGGAGGCAGCGTCGCTTACTTTGAGGGCAGCGCAAACAAGCCTGGCGTGTTGGAGGCACGCCAGTGGCTGGGTGCAATCGCAGGCGGGACTTCACCGCTGGTCAAGCCCGGCCAGGCTCTCGTGGTGACTCAAATCCTGGAAGCGATCTACCGCTCCGCAGAGCGCAACGAGACCGTCCATTTCTAAACACAATCAAAAAACAGGAGGAACTTTCATGAAACTTGGGAAAATCACCGCATTGCTGCTTGTGGCAGTCATGCTCCTGACCATGTCTTCCCTCACCGTGTCGGCGCAGACCAAGTCCTACTTTATCGGCTATTCGACCCTGACCACCCAGGGCGACTTCATGGCTCTGCTGGCCACCGTGTACGAGCAGCGGTTCACAGCGCTTGGCCACAAGTTCCAGGTGGCCTCTGCCGACCTGAACCCTGCCAAACAGATCGAACAGATCGAGAACTTCATAGCCCTTGGCGTTGACGGCCTGATCGTCATGGCGGTGGAACCGTCCAGCCTGGATGACGTGCTCAAGCGCGCCCAGGACAAGGGCATCAAGATCATCGCCTTCTCCCAGCCGACAGCCTATTATGATGTTTTCCTTGGCGCAGATGATTTGCTCAACGGCAAGGTCGAAGCTGAAATGGCTGCCGAGTGGATTGAGAAGACCTTTCCCGACGCAGCCGACGGCAGCATTGAAGTGGCCGTCTTCGAAAACCGTGACAAGCCCAGCGCCGCCAACCGTTCCGACGGCCTGAAGGAAATCGTCAACCTGACCAAGAAGGCCAAGCTTGTTGCCACTGTACCGGTTGACACCTCCAACGCCAGCGGACAGGCCGCCGCGGAAAACCTGCTGCTGACCAATCCCGACGTCAAGGTGATCATCAGCTACAATGCCGATACCGCTATGGGTGTTGACGCCTATGTGATGAGCATGAACTCGGCTGTCAAGGACAAGTCAACATTCGCGACCTTCTCCACCGACTTCAACCCGGCTGCCAGCGACGCGATCAAGAAATCCGTGAACAATGAGAGCATCTGGCGCGGCACGATCATGATGGGCAGCTCGCTGGAAGCGATGTTCAATGACGTGGTCGGCAATACCCTGGCTGCCCTGGATGGCACGCTGACAAAAAAGGACGCCTACACCGAGCTGTTCAAGGTGACCCCCGAGAATGTCGAAGCCGCCGACAAGGGCGAAATGTAAGGCGCCGTCAGGCAAACGGCAAGGATACCAAGATGAGCATGGGCCGCCCAGATGCTTCATGAGCGCTGGCGGCCCATGTTTCCAAAGGGGGTGCGTCCCGATGGGCAGCGCGGTTCTGGCACTGAGAAACATTACAAAGACGTATCCGGGCGTGGCTGCGCTTTGCGGCGTCAGCATCTCATTTGAAAAGGGCGAAGTTCACGCGGTCATGGGCGAGAACGGCGCCGGCAAATCAACGCTGATCAAGGTGATTTCCGGCGCAGCCCAACCCGATTCGGGGGAGATCGTGATCGATGGCGCGGTCCACGCCCGCATGACGCCGCAGCTGGCGATTGAAAAAGGCGTTTCCGTCATCTACCAGGAGTTCAACCTGTTTGATTCCCTGACGGCCGCCGAGAATATCTTTATCGGTGAGCGGCCTTCCGACAGGCCCTTTGTTGACTATCGCGAGATGGCGAAGCGGGCTGAATCGATCTTTGCGCGCTTCAATGTGAAGATCAATCCCAACGCGCAGGTAAATTCCCTTACCCCGGCCTACAAGCAGATCATCGAGATATCCAAGACAATCCACAAAAACGCGAAAATCCTGATCATGGACGAGCCAACCGCGCCCCTGTCAGTGGATGAGGTGAACAAGCTGTTTGAGATTATCGCGGAGCTGAAGGCAAATGGGATCACGATCATTTATATTTCCCACAGGCTTGATGAGATCTTCGCGATTGCCGACCGCGTAAGCGTCCTGCGGGACGGCAGGCACATCGATACCCGGCGCGTTTCGGAGCTGGACCGCAATAAGCTGATCCAGCTTATGGTGGGCCGGGAGCTTACCAATACCTATCCCCGGCCGGTGGAATCGACCGGAGAGACTGTCCTGGCGGTCAATCATATGTCGGGGAACTTTATCCGTGATGTCAGCTTCCGGCTCAACCGCGGCGAGATCCTTGGCTTTGCCGGCCTTGTCGGCTCGGGCCGCACGGAGCTGATGCGCCTGGTATTCGGGGCGGACAAGCGGGAAAGCGGCGAGATACTGATAAATGGCTCACCCGTCAGGATCACGACGCCCACCCGAGCGCTCAAGCTGGGCATTGGGCTCATCCCCGAAGACCGAAAGCGCAGCGGGGTATTTTTGAATAATACCGTCGCCTGGAACATCTGCATCTCAAGCCTTCACAAAATCTCCAAAAACAAGGTGCTTGGCAAACGGCTGGAAGAAGAGCAGGCGGAATTCTATCACGAAAAGCTCAAGATAAAGACGCCTTCGCTGGATCAGAAGGTGATCAACCTCAGCGGGGGCAACCAGCAGAAGGTGGCCCTCGCAAAAGTGCTGGCGGCTGATACCGAGGTGCTGATATTTGACGAGCCCACACGCGGCATCGATGTCGGCGCGAGAATGGAAATCTACCGGATCATGCGCGAATTGTCCGCTCAGGGCAAGGGGATCATCATGGTCTCTTCGGATATGGAAGAGCTGCTGGGCATGAGCGACCGCATCGTCGTTATGGCGGAAGGACGGCAGGCCGGCGTGCTTGAAAAGGCGGAGTTTGACCAGGAACGCATCCTGGCGCTTGCATCGGGCAATTAACTTTGGGAGGGAATCGTTATGGCGCCTCGCAATCCGGCTGACGCACAGGGACGAGCCAATTTGATGTTTGAGCTTCTTCGCAAGTATGTCATCCTGCTGGTTCTCCTTATTTGTGTTGTGATTTTTGGTTCCCTGAACCCCAAGTTCCTCTCAACGGACAACATCCTGAACATTCTGTGGCAGAACTCCTATCTGGTGGTCGCCTCGCTTGGCATGGCCGTGCTGGTGATCTGCGGCGGCACTGACCTGTCTGCCGGGTATGCCATCAGCTTTGGCGGGGCGCTTACGGCGGCCGCCCTGGTTTGGTGGAATTTGCCTGTGTTTGTTGCGGTCCTCATAGGCATCGTGGCCTGCGTACTGCTCAGCATCATCAACGGGCTGCTGTCAATCAAGCTGAAAATCAACTCCCTGATGGTGACCCTGGGAACCATGACTGTGTTTTCGGGCGTTTCAAACACTTTTACAAACCAAAAAGCCATTTTTAACCTGCCGGACAGCTTCAAGGTCATCGGGCAGGGGTCGCTGTTTGGCGCAGTGCCGATTCCGGCGCTGATCATGGCGCTGATTATAGCCCTCATCAGCTTTCTGCTGAAGAAGGTGTACTTTGGGCGCTACATCTATGCCGTAGGCGGCAACACGGAAGCTGCCTGGCTTGCCGGCATCAATGTCACCCGGACCAGGCTTATCGTGTATGCCATCGGCGGCCTGTTGTTTGGCATCTCCGCCATCATGCTGACAGCACGGACCGGCTCTGCCAGCGCGACCATGGCCGCAGGCACGGAGTTCACCTGCCTGACTGCCGCCGTTTTGGGCGGCGTTGCCATCCAGGGCGGTGAAGGCAAGGTGTGGAGCGTCGTTGTAGCCGCCTTCATCCTGGGGATTCTGGCAAACGGCATGCAGCTGATCGGTCTTGGGATCTATGCCCAGTATATCGCCAAGGGAACCATTCTGGTTGCCGCGATGGGCTTTGATACCTATCAAAAAGGCCGCGCGGCAAGGGCTCGCGCGGCATAAGTCGGTAAGTTGGCGGGTGGCTCAGTCCATCAGCGCCAGGGACTCGATGACCCTTTGGAGGTATCCCGGGTCACTCAACGAGAAGGGGGCCAGGCCGCTCAGGCTGGTTTTGTAGGAGACAGGCGTGTTGATGTACAGCAGGACCTTGGCGTCACTGTTGAGCCAGCCGGCGACGCTGTAGGGGATGCCAAAGCGCAGTTTGACGGGCTGCAATTCAGAGGGTTTTACACTGGGAACGCCGCGGATATCGGGGAAGAAGGTGAAGAACTCATCCTCTTCATCCACCTGAACGCCGCTCACCAGCAGGTAGGTGACGATCGCCATGCCGGTATTGACTGTCACCTTGGCTTCGCCGATCACCTGCAGGCTGCTGCCGACCAGGGGGAAGCGGTATTCACCGTCAACGGAGAGATCCATGGGCGTGAACATGTAGAGTTCGTCCGTCAGGTCTGCGCGGAAGCTCAGGAACAGCGGACCTTCGCTGGTCATGTACTGCCCGCCGCCGGTTTTGGGTTTATCGCTGGGCTTTTTGGTGGGCGTGTTGGGCTTTGGGGTAGGACTCGGTGTAGGACGTGGAATGCGGGTGTACAGGGGCTTGTCGGTCTTCAATACCAGTTTGGGCGTGGCCGTGGGGATTGGAACCACCGGAATGAGGGAATCCTTCAGTATCTGATCCAGATTGAGTGGCGCAAAGGCGGTTGCTTTGACCCTTAAGGGGGACAGGAAAAGACCTCCGGGGCCAATAAAGCCAAGCGTGAGTGTAAACAGCACAACAGCTGCAATGGCTTTCAGTGATTTTCTCATTGGATGCCTCCTTATCTGATGTATTGCATGGTGCAGGATGATATGTCAAGCCTTATGGGTCACGCAGAATATATAGGTGGCCCATCAGGCGATGATTATCTTGTCTCGCGGTCGGTCGGGAAGGCTGATCATTAGTTTGTGAAACTAAATATACCCGATTGTGCGGATTCAAGCGGGTTAATTCAGATGGATATGAATTTACGAATGTTTCGCGCTGAAAAAGCCGCCAGTGCTTGTTGGAAACAGGGGCGGCTGAGGTATTGGGTTAAGTTGAAAGAAGATGTCTTGTTGCTGCAGCCTGCCGCAAAGATTCGCTTCGCTGTCTTTGCTCGCTGTTTACTGGCTGTGGCCAAAGGTTTATGGGGGTTTCACCCCCAAACCCCTACAAGGGAGTTCCTCCCTTGACCCATCCTTACGCCGGCAGTTGTATCCCGGCTTCCTTCGCGGCTTCCTGCAGGGTGTCCAGCGCCTGGATGATCTCTTCCCTGTGATGGTCCGCGATCACGCAGAACCTCAGCCTCGCTTTGCCCCTGGGCACCGCCGGGTACACGGCCGGCGGCACGAACACGCCTCTGTGCCTGAGCATATTGCTTAGCAGGAAGGTATCCTCGTCCGATCCTACCAATATCGGGATGATCGCCGTCTTGCCTGCCAGGCAGGTGTTCATGCCCCGTTTATGCGCCTCTTCCACAAACGTCGCGATGTTCTCTTCCATCCGCCCCATGATCGTATGGTCCGTCTGCATCAGCCTGATCGCCTCCAGCGTGGCGGCTGCCAGCGGCGGCGAGATCCCCACCGAGAACACGAACCCGGGCAGGTTGTACCTCAAATAATCGATCATCGCCTTCTTGCCCGCCAGATAGCCGCCGCAGGTGCCCAGGCCCTTGGAAAGCGTGCCCATCTTGATGTCGATGTCGTCGGGCTCCAGGCCGAAGTACTCGTCCACGCCGCCGCCCGTCTTGCCTATCACGCACGTCGAGTGCGCCTCGTCCACCATCAGAAAGCAGCCGTACTTCTTCTTGATCTTCACAAACGCGGGCACGTCGGCGATGTCGCCGTCCATGCTGTACGCGCCTTCAATGATGATCAGCACCTTGGCGAACTTGTCCCGCTGGGTCTTGAGCAGCGAGTCAAGCGCCTGCACATCGTTGTGGGGGAAGGGCTTCACCGTCGCCTCGCTCAGCCTGCATCCCTGGTCTATCGAGTTGTGCGCCAGCGCGTCATAGACGATCAAATCGTCCTTGCCGCAAAAGTTGCCCACGAACGTCACGTTGGTCGAGTGTCCGCCCACCAGCACCACCGCGGCCTCCGTGTGCTTCCACCTGGCCAGTTCCGCCTCCAGTTCCAGGTTGAGCGTCTTTTCGCCTGCCAGCAGCCTGCTTCCCGACGCCGACGTGCCGTACTTGTCTATCGCGGCCTTCGCCGCCTCCTGCACCTCTTTGCGCCCCGACATCCCCGCGTAGTTGTACGAGCCGAAGTTGAGCACCTTCACGCCCGCCATGATGCTGGTGTTGCTCAGCGGCGAGTCATGCGCCACGAAGTAGGGGTTTTCCATCCCCTCGCCCAGCAGCGCCTGCGTACGCTTGGCAAACGCCTTGTATTCGGGGCTCTGCGTGAAGTCCGTGACCTGCTTTACCCCGCCCGCCTTGCGCTCCGGGACCTTCTGTTCCGGCGCGCCGTTCAATTTCTCGTTGAGCAGCCTGGCCATCTCGTTGACCGTCGTGCACAGGCCGTATTCTTCCACCGGGATCAGCACGGAGAACAGCTCTTCCACCTTCAGCGATACGCTGAGCACCTGCAGGCTGTCCCCGCCCAGGTCCGTGATGAAGTGCGCGTCGTCGGGCACGTTTTCGGGCGCGAGTTGCAGTGTCTCCGCGTATACGCCGCGGATCTTCTGGCGGATATCCTCAAACGCCAGGTCCTTGGGCGCCGCCTCCTCGTTGACGATGGGCGCCACTTCGCCCAGCGGGCCGGCCCCCGACTTCAGGTCCAGGTCACGGTAGGCGATCTTCTTGTTCTCTACCATGTCCTTGAGCGCCATGCGCTTGACCTTGATGCCGTTGGCCGTCTGGAAGCGGTCGGGCGTCGCCAGCACGCGCGTCACGCGCTTGACCAGCGGCAGCCTGTTGTTCAGCTGCGCCACCTGGCGCATCAGGTTCGTCAGGAAAGGATCGTCGCGGTACCTGTCGCCCACGCTCAGCACCAGCGTGATATCCTCGTAGTCCGGGTTGGTGTGCCGCCGCCGCTTCAGCCGGTTGACGCGGCTGACGCCCGTGTTCTTGACCCCCAGGATGCAGTACTGGTCCACGTTTTCCAGCACGCCAAAGCTGTCTTCGATCTCATCGGGATAGATGTTCTCGCCCGATTCGTTGATGATGACGTCCTTGCTGCGGCCCTCGACATACATGCGCATGCCTTTTTCCAGCCGGACGATATCCCCCGTGGGGTACCAGCCCTCGGCGTCCACCGCGGGCCCAATCAGCTTGCCGTCCTGCAGCCTTGCGGTATGCATGCTCTTGCCGCGGATGAACATCTCGCCCGAGTTGGACCGCTTGCCGTCCGACTGTACGCGGTATTCAGCCGAAGCCATCGGCCTGCCTACCGAGCCCGAGGTGCGGGTCTTCAGGTGCATGGAGGTCTCCACGCTGGTCAGCGCCGTCTCCGTCATGCCAAAGCCGCTCACCGTGTAGTAGCCCAGCGCCGCGATCGTGCGCATATGCTCCTCGGGCGTGTGGCTGCCGCCCAGCACGATCGCCTTGACATCCGGGCCCAGCAGCTTGTCCACCACATCCTTGAACAGCACTTTGCGCGCCAGGTCCATGCCCAGTTCGGGGGAGATGCTCTGCGCTGTCAGCGACAGCCAGCGGGCAAACTTGAACGCGGCGCGCTTGGACGCCTTTTGCAGCGCCACCTTTTTGCCCAGCGACACCGACAGGGAATTTGCCAGCAGCGGCACCGTGCACAGGAAGGTGATCCTGAAGCGCCGCGCCACCGACAGGATGGTTTCCGGCGCCCTGTCCTTCATATAGATGGTCTCAAACCCGATGAAATGGCTCCAGATCAGGTTGACCATGAAGCCGAACACATGGTGGAAGGGCAAAAACGCCAGGCTGCGCTCGGGCTCGCCCGATATCAGCCGCGGATTGGCCTGGTGCAGTAGCAGCGAGTTGAGGCACTGGTAGCTGATCGCCTCTTCACTGTAGACAAAGATGCGGCTGGTTGCCGTGGTGCCGCTGGTGCAAAGCGCCACCAGGCTGCCCCAGGCAGGCTTGAAATCGCTCTCTTCCGGCGCGCTGAACAGGTCCTCGTGCAGCACCTGGATATACTTGCCCGGCAGCTGCCGCCGGCTTTTGACGATCAGCGCCACCGCCCCCGATTGGCCCAGCATGTGGCTTGTCATCTCGTCCGACAGTGAGGCGTCCAGCAGGATGGCCTGATAGCCCGCCGCGACCAACCCCCAGAACGTGGGGAACCAGTGCCGGGAGGTGTCCATCTGGACGGCCACGAAATGCCCCTTGTTCTTCTCCCCGATGGCATGGCGCAGGTGGGCGGCGTAGCTGTACGTCATTACCTCGTACTGCGCGTAGCTGAGGGCCTTCTCTTCATCGCCCTCCAGCCAGCGCGCCGCAACCAGGGCGCCATCCTGCACGGATATCCTGAAGAGGTTGGCAAGCGTCATGTCGCGCTTGAGCGCTTCGGATCGCGCGGCGATATCGATGGTGGTCAAAGCGATGTATCCTCCTTTGATGGGACGGCCGATGGGGCTGCGATGCCTTTGCGGCCGGGGATATGATAGTAGATGGCCAACAATGTGGTGAACAGGCGGCTTGGCAGCAGGTCGTGCAGCCAGACCCCCGCGTGCTGGCCGAGGCCCGCCACGCGCAGCCTCAGCGGCATGCGTTTCTTTGCCATCGCGGCGGCCACCTTGCGGCCCAGGCGCGCAGGGTCAAGGCCGCCTGCCTCGTCCCTGGCAATGACGGCGCGCACGCGGGCCAGCGCGTCACGGTAGATTGAGGAGGTCTGCTCGGCCTGCGTGCGGTACTTGACCTGCCCGCCCCGGTGGTCGCCCGGCTCCACAATCATCACCTGGATATGCTGGGGCGCCAGTTCCATCCTCAGCGCCTCGCTGAAACCCTCCACCGCGTGCTTGCTTGCCGTATAAGCCCCCTGGAAAGGAGTGGCCAGCAGGCCGTTGATGGAGGAGAAATTGACGATCCTGCCCCCGCCCTGCGTACGCATTATGGGCAGTACCTGCTGTATCATGCGCACCATGCCGTAAAAGTTGACGTCCATTACGTGCTTGAGCTCTTCCATGCTGTAGTCTTCGCAGGCGCCCGCGGTGACGATGCCCGCGCAGTTGACCAGCGCGTCGGGTGCGCCATAGCGTTCAAGCGCGGCCTGGCAAAAGGATTCAACGCTAACATCCCGGTCCACGTCCAGGGTCAGCTGCAGCAGGCCGGGCTCTTCCACCACCGAGAAGGAGCGCGCGCCGCCCACCACCTGCCAACCTGCGGCCTGCAGCGCCTTGGCCGTGTAAAGACCCAGTCCGCTTGACGCGCCGCTGACCCAGACTACTGCCACGTGGTACCTCCCTTGCCCTGAATACAAGGGACATATTAGCTGATATTGTTCAACATGGCAATAGTTTGTAATTCAAAGTATCGCCCTCATCATGGACAGCTTGTCCATGATGTTGTCCATGATCACTGATAACCGATAAAGAATTCCTTTATCATGGACAGACAAAGGACATTGGTGTCCATGATCATTCTATAAATCGCTTTTCAATCATGTAAGCGAAGTTTTTAGACTGGGGCGCAAGGCCATTGTCGGTAATGAAGCCCTTTCTTTTCAGGCTGCCAAGTAAGCGCTGTGCAGTTTTTGATGATAATCCCAATTCCTTGGCAAACTCAATCTTGTTGATTCTTTTCATATGGCGTATCAGTTCAAATCCCCGCAGTTCTTCAGGACTCAGTTTCTCGGCTCCAGGCAGGATCCTCACAATATCCTGTAAACCCAGTGCAAACGAGAGCGTGAGATAAGTACCGTCATAACGATAATGGGGAAGTGGAAAACCTGTTTGCTGCGGAATTCTTTTGAATAGAAAACTTCCCGGAGCGTGACACGGTGTTATTCACACAATAGTCAGTCATATAAACTATCTGCCGGCATGTTTACGCTGGTGCACCGCCGGGTACATTAAAGGTGTCTCCCATGAAACAATAATGATGGGTTCAGCAAGAAAGGGATTTATTTTTTATGTCCAGGAAGATCGCAGTTATTTCGGGAAGCCTCCGCAAAGGCTCCTTTTCAGGATTGGTGGCGCAAAACCTTATCGATGCGCTTCCCCATGGTTATGAGGGGAAAATGGTGGAGATCGGGCATCTGCCCCTGTACAGCCAGGACTATGACGCGGCCAGCCCACAGAGCTATACTGACTTCCGCAATGAGGTCGCCGGCGCCGACGCTGTCATCTTTGTGACGCCCGAGCATAACCGTTCCGTGCCCGCAGCGCTCAAAAACGCGCTGGACATCGCCTCGCGCCCCTGGGGCAAGAACGTGTGGAACAACAAGCCCGCCCTCGTGGTCAGCCAGTCACCCGGCGCCATGGGCGGCTTTGGCGCCAACCATCACCTGCGCCAGTCGCTGGCTTTCCTCAATATGCCCGTTGTCCAGCAGCCCGAAGCCTATTTGAGCAACATGACGGGGCTTATCGATGAAGACGGCAAGATCACCAACCCCGAGACCCAAAAATTCTTCAAGGGCCTGGTTGGCGCACTGACCGATCTGATCAACTAAGCTTTAGCATTTACCTATCAAGCCGGAGGACAAAAGCCTCCGGCTTTTTCGAGTCAAAAAAGTGCTGCGGCAATCTTTTTGACTCGGTGGGGAGACGATGGGCCATTCGGCTGTCGCTGCGCTCCCGGGCGCCGGATGGCGATGTGACCCTTGCTGCGCAAGGCTTTCCGTCCCACCGCGCATGTCGCTGGGACGGGTTGCAGTCGAAGGGTATCGACCCTCCGACACCACCCATTGGCGTTACGATTCCGGCTTTTTGCCGCAGTTTTGCGCCTGCGCGCAGCCTTCACAGCTGCCGCAGGAGGTTTTCGAGAGCTTCCTGGCCCGCATGACAGCGCGCAGGGCCAGCAGCAGAACGAGACCAATGGCGATCCAGTCAACAAGTTTCATGATCATACCTCATACGAACAGGGAGCCGGTCACATAGACCAGCCAGGCGATCAGCCAGGCGAAGACGCACTGGCCGATAACGGCGGCAAGGGTCAGCCAGCCGCTTTCCATCTCGCGCTTGAGCGCCGCCATCGCGGCCACGCAGGGCGTGTACAGCAGGATGAACACCAGGTAACTGACGGCGGCAAGCGGCGTCAGCAGGCTTTGCAGGGCGGCGGGCAGGCCGGCTGTGTTGGTGTGCAGCAGCACGCCCAGGCTGCTGACCACCGCTTCCTTGGCGGTCAGGCCGCTGATCAGGGCCGTGGTCAGGCGCCAGTCGGCAAAGCCCAGCGGGGCGAACAGGGGGGTCAGCAGGCGGCCGATGCCTTCCAGCAGGCTGTCGGTGCCGTCCGCGACCGGGTTGAGCCGCATGTCAAAGCTCTGCAGAAACCAGATGACCAGCGCCGCTACAAAGATGACCGAAAACGCGCGCTGGATGAAGTCCTTGGCCTTTTGCCACAAGAGCAGGGCCACCGACTTGAGCGAGGGGAAGCGGTAGTTGGGCAGCTCCATCATGAAGGGCGCCGCGTTGCCTTTGAACAGGCTGCGTTTGGACAGCCAGGCCATCAGGATGCCCAGCGCCAGCCCGAAGACGTACAGGCACAGCATCACCACCGCGCTGTTGCCGCCAAAAAAGGCGGCCGCGAAGACGGCGTAGATGGGTATCTTGGCCGAGCAGCTCATGAAAGGGGTCAGCAGCATCGTCAGCCGCCGGTCGCGCCGGGATGACAGGGTGCGCGTGGCCATGATGGCCGGCACCGTGCAGCCAAAGCCCATCAGCATGGGCACGATGCTGCGCCCCGACAGGCCGATGCGCCGCAGGGGCTTGTCCATCACAAAGGCGATGCGCGCCATATAGCCGGTGTCTTCCAGTATCGACAGGAAGAAGAACAGCACCACGATCAGCGGCAGGAAGCTCAGCACGCTGCCCACGCCCGCGAAGGCGCCGTCGATGATCAGCGAGCGCACCACGGGGTTGAGGCCGTAGCTTTGCAATAGACCGCTCACATGGAGCGTCACCGCGTCGATGCCCAGGGCCAGCAGGTCGGACAGCCGGGCGCCTATCACGTTGAAGGTCAGGTAGAATATCAGCAGCATCATCGCGAAGAACAGCGGGATGGCCAGATGTTTGTGCGTCAGCATGCGGTCTATCCTGACGCTGCGCCGGCGCTCGCGGCTTTCTTCGCCCTTTTTGACGGAAGCCCCGCACAGATGCCCGATGAAGGTGTAGCGCATATCGGCCAGGGCCTCGTTGCGCTCCATGCCGCACTCGCGCTCCATCTCCACCACGCTGTGCTCGATCAGCTCCAGCTCGTTGTCGTCAAGGCCCAGGCGCCCGGCCAGCTCCGGGTCGCCCTCGATCAATTTGGTAGCGGCGAAGCGCGGGGGGATGCGGTGCAGCTGCGCGTGGTCCTCCACCGCGAGGCTCACCGCGTGGATGCAGCGGTGCACGGGGCCGGGATCGCAGAAATCCTCCCTGAGGGGCAGTTTGCGCGCCTGCGCGGCCATCAGGGCCTGGTCGATCAGCTCCTCGATGCCCTCGTTCTTGCCCGCGCTGATGGGCACCACCGGGATGCCCAGGCCCTCGGACAGTTTTCTGATGTCGATGCTGCCGCCGTTGGCGCGCACCTCGTCCATCATGTTGAGCGCCAGCACCGTGGGGATGCGCATCTCCAGCAGCTGCAGCGTCAGGTAGAGGTTGCGCTCGATATTGGTGGCGTCCACGATGTTGATGAGCGCATCGGGCCGCTCGTTCAATATGAAGTCGCGCGTCAGCACCTCTTCCTGCGAGTAGGGGCGCACGGAGTAGATGCCCGGCAGGTCGACCACCCGGGCGTCCTTGCGGCCGCGGATCTGCCCGGTCTTTTGCGCCACCGTTACGCCGGGAAAGTTGCCCACGTGCTGCCTGGCGCCCGTCAGCTGGTTGAACAGCGTGGTCTTGCCGCTGTTCTGGTTGCCGGCCAGGGCGAATATCACAGTTCGTTCACCTCCACGCCGCGCGCGTCTTCCAGGCGCAGGGTCAGCGCGTAGCCGCGCAGGGTGATCTCTATCGGGTCGCCCATGGGCGCGACCTTTTGTATCGTGACGGTGGTGCGGGGGATAAGCCCCATATCCAGCAGCCGCAGCCGCAAGGGGCCCGTACCGCCCACCCTGGTGATGACGGCCTGTTTGCCTGTGGCGAGTTTGTCCAGTGTCAAAGGGAGTCTCCTTTCGCGGGAAGGGGAAAGGGAACGAGGGTATCATGCATGAGGATGGCGGGGCTGTCAAGGGCAGGGAAAACGGGGTCGTTTTGAGAATATACACGGATATTGCGGGTTTAGCGGAAAGACCATGACTGGATTAAGCCAGCCCAATATGATTGTATGGTGAGTTACTTTTATGGAAACTTCAAATAAATGGGTATTTGTTGTCTCACATAAGTTGACTTGTCATCAATATTTCTAAAACATGAAATTGACCTATTTCCTGCATTGACCAGGAAGGAATTGTCAGCAGACTGCTGGACATCCCCGAAGCCTACTTCAACGTCAGCGCGATGGATGAGGAGGGGCAGCCCATCGGGCAGGTGGAAATCATCGGCTGGATGTACCAGTACTACATCTCCGACAAGCATGACCAAATCATCAACATCTACAAGGGCACTGTCGCCAAAGAAGATATTCCTGCGGCAACGCAGCTGTTCACCACTGAGTGGGTGGTCAAATACATGGTGGAGAACAGCCTCGGGCGCGCTTGGCTGGACAGCCACCCAAATGACGCGCTGGCAGCCAAATGGAAGTACCTGATGCGGGTGCCCGATGGCAACGGCGCTTCTCAATCACTGAGCATCGTTTCGCCTGAGGAATTGAGCTTTCTGGATCCCTGTATGGGTTCGGGCCACATCCTGGTGTACGCCTTTGATGTGCTGATGGACATCTATCAGTCCGAAGGCTTCACGCCCAGGGACGCTGCCCAGCTGATTGTGCAGAAGAACCTGCACGGGCTGGACATTGATAAGCGCGCTGTGCAGCTCGCTTACTTTGCGGTGATGATGAAAGCCCGTCAGTATGCCGACAAGTCCCTCATCATCCTGCTTGATTACAATGAAGGGGTATTCAGCGTGTTCCGGGCCGTGATCCCCTACGATGCGCTGGACAAGCTCGTATGCCGGCTGGACCTGGAGGAGCCGCGCTGGGACCCATCCGACCCGGATATCATCACGGGCCTGAACGGTTTTCGCATCGTCAGTTTCAATGTGAAGACCGGCGAAGCCGCGACCGTCAAGGATTTCGCGCTCGACCAAAGGGTCGGCCCTGTTATCGCGGCGGAGCCCGACCTGTACCGCGTAACGGCCAGGGGCGCGGGCGGCAGCTCCGTGGACGGGAGATGGTGGGCGCTGGCGCTTCAGGGAAGCGAAGGGGAATACCAGCTGCGCTGGCTGTTTACCTGGGACCGTGACAGCGATGCCGTACCGGGACTTCTCAAACTTGAGTCCGGCACAAGCCGGATCGACTGGGTCGGCATGTCGCCCAAGGGAACCTGGGCCGTGATCGGCTGCGCATACGACAATGGCGAGCCGCTGACCGGCATGGTGATCGCGGACAGGGAACTGACCGCCTTCCACCAGATCGATACCGACAGCGCCTGCGCCGACCTCGGGCTGGACTCGGCGGGCAATGAAGTGCTCGTGATGTACAATACAAATACAGCCAATATAGACATGCTCCCCCTGCGGCTGTCCACGCTGCCGGTCACGGAATACGCCGATACCGCATATGCCGGCACAGGCCGGATTCCCCTTGTCAGGCTGGATTACTCGGGCGGCCATCCCTTTGGCTCGGAAATCCAGATCTCCTGCGGCGCGCCCGGATGGGCCCTGATATCAACCTACTGTGCCCCGGATGCACCCGAGCAGAACTGGCTGGACAAAAGCATCGTCCTCGTTGGGCTTGATCCTTCGGCCCCGAAAAGCTACCTGATCGCCAAGACCCATAACCTGTCCGGAGACTACTGGGAGCAAACGAACGGAACCATCACGAGGGACGGCAAGACGGTGCTGTGGGCGGCGAACTTCGGCGCAGAACCTGGCAAGCTCAAGATATTCCTCATGCGGCTGGATATGCAATGATCAACAACACAAGCGCAGTCAGTCTGTGCCGCTGTGGAAGAGAGGAAAAGATGAAAAAGCGAATCATCATCCTGGGGATGATAGCCTTGCTGATAATCGCGGCAATACCGGGGACAGCTGAAGGAATCGCCGGGTTGGTCAAAGTCCCCGATCCGCTGTCGGGGGAAAATCCCCTTTATCCCGAAAGCGCGGGCTTTCCCGCCGTGGGCGAAGCTTTCAGCGATTCAGGCCTTGGCACCCGCTGCATGCGCGTGACCGCGACTCCCGGCGTCAGGCATGAGTACGCGCGTTTCGACCCTTTCAACGCGGACAAGTCCTTCATTTTGCTCTATGACTACAACATCGGGGCTTTCAATGTCCACCGCACGGTTATTCCCTATGATGCCCCCGGAAACTTTCTATGTCGGCTTGATATGGAAGAGCCGCGCTGGGATCCCGGCGACCCGCGTCTTCTGACCGGCCTGAACGGTTTGCGGATCCTCCGCTGCGACGTGACGACCGGTTCGGTGACGGTCGTAAAGGACTTCTCCCTTGACCCTGTCATTGGCCCTGTCATTGCCGCAGAAAGCGACCTGTACCGTATCACCACAAAAGAAAAGGGCGAGTGTTCCATGGACGGGAGATGGTGGGCGCTCATGCTGCAGGGCAGCGCAGACGATTACCGGCCAAGGTACCTGTTCACTTGGGACAGGGATACCGATACCGTGCCCGGGTTGTACGCCCTTGAGGAATCTGTAAGCAGGATCGGCTGGATTGGCATGTCCGCTCTGGGCAACTGGGTTGTACTGGGATGCGAGTCTGACAATGGCGCCCCCCTGACCGGGGTAGTGATTGCCAACCGCGATTTTTCCGGGTTTCACAAGATAAGCAGCGATGACACCCATTCCGACGTCGGCCTGGACAGCGCCGGAAATGAGGTGATTGTGATGCAGAACTCAGGAACCGACTATATCGACATGGTGCTGCTGGACCCTTCGACGCGGGCGGTCACCGGATCCAATGGGGAACCGTACGGGGATTCAGGCCATACGCCCCTGGTTCGGCTTTACTATGACAACGACTCGCCTTTCGGGTTTATCTCGGGCATCCACATTTCCTGCAACGCGCCGGGATGGGCCCTGGTATCGACGTTTACCGCCCCCGGCACACCCGAACATAACTGGCTGGACAAGAGCATCGCCCTGGTGAGGCTGGATACTGTTTCGCCCGATTGGTCTGGTACCGAATTTGCGGACACATCGATAGTGTGATTGGGTTCAGGATA